>JBLHRR010000181.1:0-9852 GCA_047626155.1 Saprospiraceae bacterium
AAGGTGGCGGCTAATAAAATTACGGAAGAAGCTGTGGAATGGCTGCCGCATCGGATTGGTCCTGAAATTTTGGAAAAATTTGAAGCGGAGGTGAAGGGAGGCTAGGTGGGGTTGGTTGGGGGCTTACTTTGGAGGCATCGTTGCACAACTTAGAAAAGACCAAGCTATATCACAGACCGACTTGGCTAAACTACTTGGTATCCACAAAAATGTATTGGGCAGGTATGAACACAATGAAGTACAACCTTACTATTGAAAATAGATCGAAAAATCGCTGATATACTAGATGTGTCTTTGGATTACTTGATCGGAAAGATCGATATCGAGATGGATAAAATCACTCGTAAACGAATTTTAGAAGATTCTTAATTTGATGAAGATGATAAATTTCACACCTTCTCTGTCATTGATGCTTTTATCGCTAAAAGAAAAATTCAGTCTGTTATATAGCTTGACAGTATTAGCTATTCTTCAAATAATAAATCTATAACAACAGTTTAACATCAGACCTTCTTACTCAAAATAAAAAGTGCAAAGCAATCACCCTCCGGCAATGCTTTGCACTATTTTTATTGGCTTACACTAATCTTCTTCTGTTATACTGGCCAGATTCGGTTAAATCCCAGAGCATTTACCGAGCGACCGTAACAGGCCGCAGACTCGACTCCGTGCCGGCGAGGCTAAAACAACTCTTCATCTTACTCATTCGCCCGTAAAAAAGAAATTATTTTCTTCTTATACTTCCGATCACTTGGATTCGTATTTCTATTTAGAATATCCTCCAAATATATTTTCTTATCCTTATCCTCTCTGTAAAATACAGGCCGCCTAAAATCCGCTCCATTTTTAAGTAAATAGTATACGACGTCATACTTACCGGTCAATGCAGCTTTAGACAAGGCACTTTGTTTGTACTCATTTTGAAAGTTCACATCCGCCCCATTTTCAACTAAAAATTTAACAATCTTTATGTTTCCAGCCCTGCTTGCTGCTATTAGTGGCGTATATCTCGTTTCGTTTCTTTTTTGCCTTGGACCTACTTCCAAATCGTTGATATTAGCTCCATATTGAAATAATAGCTTCGGATATTTTACATCATAATGATCATATCCACATGCATCAATCAAAGCGGAGGAACCATCGTAAGTACCATATAAATTAACATTCGCGCCGTTTTCTAAAAGAGTCTTAAATGATTTAAATTGTTGATTTACTATAGTCAACATTAGCAATGTTTGGCCAAAAACTGGTTCTTGAAAATCAATCAGCTCTTTATCTTCACGTATCAATTTGTTTATTTGCTTCACATTTTGATCAGCTACTGCTTTAGCAAGTTCCCATGCTTCTGTTTGTTGAAACAACCGATAATCATTGCCCAACAGTTTTGACTTGTCTACTATTACTTCTCTGTCGTAATAATTACAGGAATAAAAAAAGAAAAAAATTAGTCCTATTAAAAGGAATATGTTTAAGTAATTATTCATTTTTATTTTTTCTGTTTCTGTAGTAATTTTGTCTATGATTTTTATTTGAAGGAGATATCTACGCTACTGGCTCGCAGGTGTTCCTCCCTGCAAACTAGCTCTCTTATCCATTTCATCAGACATGTTATCCATACTATGACCATTTATAATCGATCTCTTACTCGTAGGCTTTAGAATATGTTTTTTACCATTTGTTAAAAAAAGCTGCAAAATGCTTATAGGATCCGTCGCCAGCATATACGCATCTATTTTTGCTTTACTAAATAACGCTTTATTTGCGAACTTTGTATAGCCAGTCACGTTTGCAGCATTAAATGTAATCGCTGACCTTTTCTCTCGCATTTTCTTATTCATCTTTGTGGCTACCATAGAATTTAAAGCCGCTTGACCTCCTCCTTTAGAGTGTCCTGTAAAGGTTAACTCTTGATCTCCAATTTTGTTAGATAGCTCCCGTGCAGCATTTGCTGAATCCTTATACTGTTGGGACATGCCAATAAGTTGAGCGCCGTTAGCAGTCATATCCTCTTTCAGTCTATTTTTTGGGTCAGTACCAGCGGACAGGATCTAGCGCGTTAACTCCAGGAGCCAAGGATAGCTCAGGTCTTCCCCAAATATCAAAGATCTTTCCTCCTTGACTCACTCCTCCATGTCTATTCTCCAAATTTCGACCTAATGGATCTATGAATGACTCATCCGACCATTTTAAAGGGCTCGTTACCCTGATCTACCTTATTCCAAATCCACTTAATATGACCAAGAACCCTTTTAATACATTTAAATGTAATTTGAATTTTAATATATGTTTACTATCTTTGTAAGGCGTTCATAAAACATATCAAATTCTACAGACAAAAATTCCATGACATTGAAAGCTCCATTTAGTGGACTTCCCTCATTGCCATTCCCATATCTCTGTTTCTAGACGATCTGTTTTTATGCTTTTAGTTAACCGATATTCGGTATCACTTTTGTCTAAAAGCAAGCTAACAACGCGCACTCCCAATTCCGATATAATATAACATTAGATTAATTGTCTTGCCTAAGATGGTTTATAGATAGCTCCGCTGTCTATAAACCATCTTAGGCTTAGATACTAGGTAAATTAACATGAATAAAATCATATGGTTTTTTATAGTAGCGCTATTGCTATCAGTAATGGCCTCCTGTGGAAAAGGCGAAGCGACGGAGCCGGAAGAACTATCAAATAGTTCCTTTAGCTGCAAAATTGATGGCCAATTTTGGGAAACCAAAACGGTATCAAGAGAGGTGATGATTCGAAGTGAAGAGTTGCCGGGTGTGTTTTTTAAAACGCTGATTATCTCAGGTATCTCTGAGGGGGAAGAGCTTATCACTTTGCACATCTATAATATGTATGATGCAGAATCAGGCGACTGCCCGGGTGTGTATACCTACTATGGTTCCGGCCATGAAGATTATGAAGAGAAAGCACTTCAGACCGTTGTTGATGGTACTCGTTATGGAGACCACAGTGCGATTTCTTATTTCTCTTCAGTAGAAAACTCTTCCGGTTCTGGCTTTGGTGATATTGTAACGACAGTGGCCTCTTGCGAAAATTTTAAAGTGAGCGGTACCTTTCAAGGGACAATTTATGCACAAAGCGCTGATGGATCTTTTGAGTTGAATGTGACAGAAGGAAAGTTTGAGAATGTACCTTATGTGATTGAAGAGTAAGGCCGTTTGGTTGACAGCAGAGCTGTCTACCAAACGGGACTCGATTGGCGTTCCACCAATTCCCCGTATGATATTTGGAAAAAGACATAAAAAAACGGACGATGAAAACTTCATCAGCCGTTTTTTTTATTATAAAGTTATAACTCTTCAACCAGTTCTTGTTCTTCTCAACGGTACGATTGCACGCGCTAGTGGGAAGTTTAAGTCTAAGTTAACAGTTAAAGTTATTTCATCTTAAACACTTTTTTGATATCCTTCACCATGTCTAATTTTTCCCAGGTGAAAGTTTCTACTGTTACTGTTTTGCTATTTCCGTTTTGGCCAATCTTTACTTTCTTCTTACCAGGCTTACGCCCCATGTGACCATAAGCAGCAGTTTCAGAGAAAATTGGATTTTGTAAACCAAAACGTTTTACGATAGCAGCAGGACGCATGTCGAAAAGCTTTTCCATTTTTCGAGCCATTTCCCCATCCGTCATGTTTACTTTTCCAGTACCGTAAGTATTGATGTACAAACCAACAGGCTTAGCTACACCAATGGCATAAGCCACCTGGACCAAGCATTGATCCGCTAATCCAGCAGCAACAATGTTCTTTGCCATGTGACGAGTGGCATAAGCAGCAGAACGATCCACCTTAGAAGAATCCTTTCCAGAGAAAGCTCCTCCACCGTGTGCACCAAATCCACCATAGGTGTCAACAATAATTTTACGACCCGTTAAACCAGTATCTCCGTGAGGACCACCGATAACAAATTTACCAGTTGGGTTTACGTGAAGTGTGATTTTATCACTAAACATTTTACGAACCTTTGCAGGCAACTTCTTGACTACTCGTGGAATCAAAATATTCTTAACGTCTTTCTTAATAGCCGCTAACATTTTCTTTTCCGGAGCGAAGTCATCGTGCTGTGTTGACAATACGATGGTGTCTATACGCACCGGTTTGTTGTCATCACTATATTCGATGGTTACCTGAGATTTAGAATCAGGTCTTAGGTATGTCATTTGCTTTCCACCGCGACGTAGCGCAGCCAACTCTTCCAATAACATGTGGGAGATTTGTAATGGCAATGGCATGTAGTTATTTGACTCGTTGGTTGCATAGCCGAACATCATCCCTTGGTCACCTGCACCTTGCTCATCCTCTTTTCTACCTACATCAACACCCTGTGCAATGTCAGCAGACTGTTCGTGGATAGCAGACATGACACCGCAAGAGTTCCCATCGAATTGGTATTCTGATTTGGTGTAACCAATTTTATTGATTACTTCTCGTACTGTTTTTTGTACATCTACGTAAGCATTAGATCTTACTTCACCAGAAACAACAGCTAGTCCAGTTGTTACTAATGTTTCGCAAGCTACTTTAGACTTAGGATCCTGCGCTAAAAAAGCATCAAGGATAGCGTCTGAAATTTGGTCAGCAACCTTATCTGGGTGCCCTTCAGAAACAGATTCTGATGTAAATAAATATGGCATAATTCAGTTTGTTTTTACTAGAATAATGGGTATACGGTTAATTTGGCTGCAAAGTTAAAAATACTTTGTAGCTAATCAATTTTTATAGCTAATTAAGTTTTGTTTAAGCAGGCTGGCGGAGTTAAAGCGGTCGATGTGCAAACATATTATCTGATTTCACAGACAAATATTGGGGCCGTCTCTTCTTTTGCCCTTCCTTTTTGGAAAATGTAGCCTTCCAGCTTATCGCCAATTTTCACTGGACCAACTCCTGCAGGCGTTCCGGTATAAATTAAATCGCCCATGTTCAATTTAAAGAATTGAGAAACATAGGAAATCAGATGATCAAATTGAAAGATCAAATCTTTGGTGTTTCCGTTCTGAACGGTTTCTCCATTTTTATCTAACTTAAATTCAATGGTATCTCGATCAACAGTATCTATTGGAATAAAAGGACTCAGCACCGCCGAACCATCGAAGCCTTTTGCGATTTCCCAGGGATGGCCTTTGGCCTTGCATTCTGCTTGAATATCCCTTGCGGTAAAGTCAATGCCCAAGGCAATTTCTTTGACATAATCTTTTGCAAACTCAGGCTGCACGTGGCGGCCGTTCTTACCGATTTTCAAAACAACTTCTACTTCATAATGCAAGTCCTTTGTAAACTCCGGATAGTAAAACGGTTTATTGTTAACGAGTAGGGCAGAAGCCGGCTTCATAAAAACCAAAGGTTTACTAGGAACCGGGTTGTTCAGTTCTTTGGCGTGATCCACATAATTACGACCGATGCATATGATTTTCATTGTTGTTAATTTTTTATATCTAAAACTTTACATTCCCTAGTCCGGTCAATTCCTTTACTTCTCTGATGGTTTCTTGCGCCCGTTTTCTAATTTCGGCAGAAGAGGCTTTGATTTGATTCTTTACGTCTTTTTTGTTGCCCATCAATTCTGCTTTCCGTTCCCGAAACCGATTACTCATTTCTACGAGCCCGTTAGCGGTAGCATCTTTCAGCGTAGAATATTGTAAACTACCATTGTTGTAATCCTCCATAATGCTGTCGTACGCTTCTTGTTGGCCACTGGCACGAAGCATGCTAAAAAGGTTGGCAATACCAGCACTCATTTCTCCCTCCGGAGTTTCTCCCGTGTCGGTAACTGCTGAACGAATTTGCTTTCGAATCCGTGCTTCCTCTTCAAAAACAGAAATGTAATGTTTCTCACCAGCACTCTTACTCATCTTTTTTTCCGGAGCTGCAGGAGAGGCAATCTTAGGCGTTTCGCTATACAGACTTTCCGGAAGTACAAAGTATTCTTTACCAACTTGATTGTTAAAACGTTCTGCAATATTTCGCGACAGCTCCAGGTGTTGCTCTTGATCTTTTCCAACCGGAACGTAATCCGCACGGTAAATCAAAATATCGGCAGCCTGCAAAACAGGATAGCCAAAAAGCCCCGCAGATATGAAGCCGGAAGCTTTTTCCTTAGAGTCAGAAGATTTGTCTTTAAACTGTGTCATTCTACTCACTTGTCCATAAGAACAAAAGCAACTGAAGATCCATCCCAGTTCCGTATGTTCTGGTATCAAAGATTGAATGAAAAGATTTTCTGCTTTTACCCCAACTGCTAGCAAATTGAAAATCAATTCCCAGGTGTTTTCTCTAAGCTTTTTAGGATTGTAAGGCATAGTCATCGCATGATAGTCAACGATGCCGTATTTGCATTCGTAGTCTTCCTGAAGGTTAACCCAGTTTTGAACAGCGCCAAAATAGTTACCGTAATGCATGTTTCCTGTTGGTTGAATACAGGACAATACTTTTTTCTTCTCGCTCATGATGTTGATGTTACTAAGTTTATTCGGTATCAGTTGTCCGGTTTTCGGTACCCGGCTGACCGCACCATTTTATTTAGTGTATTAGAATAAGCACTAATAAATTATGATTCTTACTGATCTTTATTTTCCTGCAATAGCAGAGATTTCAATATTGACAAACTTTGGAAGGTTTGCTACTTCGACTAACTCTCTCGCCGGGGCAGTGTCCTCATCGAAGTATTCTGCATAGACTGCATTGATTTTGCTATACAAGTTCATATCGCTGACAAACACAGAACATTTAAGAATGTCTATATATCCCAATCCTGCTTCCGCTAAAACGGCACCCATGTTTTTCATTACCTGATGAGTTTCTGCTTCGATACTGTCTAATACGAGTTCACCAGTAGAAGGGTTTAGTGCAATTTGTCCAGAGCAATATAATACGCCATTGAAAAATACAGATTGGTTATAAGGCCCTACAGGAGCTGGGGCGTTGCTGGTATTGATGATTTTCTTCATTGGTGATTTTTCAATTGTGGTGATAAATTCCTCTACACTAGTAGGCATTAAAGCTTTCTCAGCTTCAGCAAATCAACTAGGTTGTCCACCGGATTTGCGAAATATTCAAGGTTTAGTAAATTTCTTTTCCGCCCCATATTGCCCTCCAATAGTGGTTTCCTAAGAAACACAAAAAGCCCCTCATAAGATTATGGGAGCTTTTTTGCATTTTTTTGCTTGTCGCAAACCAGAGAAAATTGCTATTCCTCTGACGCTTCAATAACTACGTGTCCCCGATAGTACATACTACCGTCAAGCCAGTAAGCTCTGTGGAATTGGTGTGCTTCACCTGTAGTTTTGTCGATAGACACCTGTGGAATAGGTGCATTATAATGTGTACGACGTTTTCTTTTTCTCTGCTTAGAAATTTTACTCTTAGGATGTGCCATGATAAAATTTATTTATGCCTTTGATTATAGTTTGGCTTAATCAAAAGCGGCTTAATTATTTAAAATTTTTTAATGCGTCCCTAAAGGGATTCGACAAATCATTGTCTTCGTTACTTTCTTCATCAGCTTCTTTTTCATCTGATGATTGAATATGGCGAAGCATTTCTTCGTCGCAAGGGGCCTGCTCTTCTGATTTACAGTCGTAGGTCTTAATAATAGGAAGATTTAAAAGAATAAACTCAAAAAATGGCTTTGCGACATTCAATTCGCTTTTCCCCGAGGGGATATACCAAGTTTCATCATCTTCACTTTCTTCTTCCGCATATTTGACCAAAAGCTGATTGTTTCCTTTTACTGGCAGATTAATAGTAGCCAGGCAACGGTCGCAGTTGGTTTGTACAGCGCCTTCAAACTCGAAGATTAGCACAATCGTATCTGGACGTTTATCGAAATACAACCTGACATCAAATTTTCCATCCTGAATGACCTCCTGGTCAAAGTGTTCGAAAAATTCTTTATCTAATTGAAAATCAAACTGATGCATGCCCATTTTTAGCCCCATGATGGGAAGCGTAAAATGGTTCAACGATTTCATATGTAATGAACTTCTTAAAAAGCGGTGCAAAGATACGATTTTTTTGGATAAATAGGTAGGAAGAGTTGCTGTTTTTTACCTTGAGTTGCGACTTGGGGTAAATTTGGGTTTGACTCCTCCAGAGTTTGCGTAGATAGAGGGCTTACCTTGCTAATCAAAGTTTCAATTAAAATCAAAATCAAAACCCGAGACATAGGAATTACGTTAGCAGGTTTTGATTTTGATTGGCATTTTAATTTTGATTTTCAACTGTCTTTATCTTTTTCTCCTTCCCCGTCTCCTTCTTTCATCTTCTCCTCCGTATTCGCAAACAAATCATTTGAAGGATCTATTTTTGGAGCAGTTGGTTCTTCTGGAGCAGCTGGTGGGGGAGGCGTAGTAGGTTTATCAAGTTTCCCCGTATTATGGTAATCCCCTTTTGCAAAACGATCCGCCTTAGAAAAGAAATCATCAGTGCCATCCAGTAAACTATCACTGGTATCAATAGGAGCGCTAGTGAATTTTTGATCCGCCGCTTTTCGAGCCGCTTCAATTTTATCTGCCATCTCCTTCGCTTTATCAACAGTGTTATCAACACTTTGGTTATGAACGGCATCTTGTGCTCGTTCTACCATGTCTTTACCTTCTGTGTTTTTAGCAGCATCTTTCTGGGCAGCATCGTAAAAGTCAGAAAACTTATTTCCAGCTTTATCTGCTGCTCCCTTGAAAGTATTCATCATATCGCCTCCGACTTCCATGGCTTTGCCACCTACGTTTTCCGCCAAGTCTTTTCCTTGCTCTGCTAATGGACCTGCTTTATCCAGAATTTTTCCACCGACGTCTTCAGCCAAGCTCTTCCCTTTTTCTAGATAAGGAGCAGCCTTGTCCAAAATTTTGCCACTTACATCTTCTGCGATATCCATTCCTTTGTCGATCACAGGACCTGCCGTATCCAATACTTTACCTCCTATATCTTCCGTGATGTTTTTTGCTTTGTTAAAGACGTCTTCTCCCACGTCGAGTACTTTACCTCCTAGTTTTTCAACAGAAGAAGCGTCATCATTCAAGTCTTCTGAGCTTGTATTGCTAACGGTATCAGCGGCATCGTTGACAGAATCCATTTCGTCATTGCTGGCATCAGTACCTGCATCAAAAGTTCGTTCTGTAAATCCTTTGGCCCGATCAAAAACATCTCCTCCAACTTCCATTGCTTTTTCCGAAAGGTCACCTGCAACATCTTTGGCTTTGTCCATGAATTGACCTCCTAAGTCCGCCGCCTTTTCCGTTGCTTCGCTCAAGGTATCACCAGCACTATCCATTAATTTTCCACCAGCTTCTGTCCCAGCGTCAATGGCTTTGTCTGCTGCTGATTTAGAGATGGCTTTTGCACCAAACACTATTTTTTTTAAATCACCGAATAATCCCATGATAGATTGATTTTTAATTTAAGAATGAAGGTTGTATAAGAACTCAAATGAATTCACTACGACATATAATTATTGTCAAACATTAATTCGAACGGAGACAACATTACTTTGACGGATTAGCAGTTTTAATATGAACCTGCTGTTTAAACGTAAAGATCATTAAAGTCTAATATTAAAGGTAATGAAAAGTAAGATAAAATTTAGAAAAAATCGTCGGATTCTACTCTTGCTACGACAAAAAATTAACTTCAACATTTGCAATCGTTTATTTAGCTGTAACGACTTCAACGAGTGAAAGCTAGATAAACGATTGGGTGTAAAAATGTTGAGGCCTGGCCGCCCATCTGCGACAGTCGGACTGGTTCCAGTCAGACGGGTTATTTTTTGTGTAATAAATCAAAATAGGTTTTTGGACAAATCTGGTGGTAGCGCCTGATTAGGTGGACGGGAAGACGG
>JBLHRR010000182.1:0-9802 GCA_047626155.1 Saprospiraceae bacterium
AAACCAACTCACTACTTCGGAAAATCAATTATCTTTTAGCAGTGGTGAAGAAAGAATCCAATTGCACCTTCAGTTGGTTCATCAGGTTTTAAGTTCAAAAAATACAAGTCACTTAGAATTGAGTCAGCAAGTAAACAGAGCTCGGCATCTCGCTGTTTTAGCGGAATACGCAGAAAGGGCCATTTTTCCAAAAAACACATTGCATCAAAAACGTCAACCCTATTTTGTTGATCATCAGAACAATGCCTGTGCGGTTGGTTATTTATTGGAAGCCGATGGACAAACGAAATTGGTTAATCAAATAAAGGAGGAACAGAATTTTTCTTATATCGCAGAATTGGTAAAAAGTTACCCGGCAATAATTGACTGGACGGATAACAATGGTTTTACAGTCCCTGAACTAGCTTGGATTCAACCTACTTATCCAGCGCCTCCTACAGATTGGCATCAGGTTGGAAATAACGGAGGTATTGAGGGTCAAATAAACGTAATGAAAACGACTAAAGATAGCGCCTTACTTTATATGGCTGGAAATTTCACAGCGGTGGATGGTGTGAGCGCCAACAGTATAATTGCATGGGATGGTAACGACTGGCAAACGCTTGGAGATGGTGTTACTGGCGAAATTCATGCTATGGACGTTACGCATAGTGGCCATCTTTATGTCGCTGGAAATTTTGTATTAAATAGCAACACAAACTATACGAATATCGCTGTTTGGGACGGTTCCTCCTGGACTGGATTACAACAGGGAGATATGGAAGGGATCGTTTTTGATATACACATTCAAAACCAAGTCTATATAGGTGGTGACTTTCAAAAGGTGAATGGTCAGCAGATGGCTTTTCTAGCAAGAAAACCCTTTAATGTGGACACATGGAACAATGAGGTTGTTTTTTATAACAATACTAACAACAGCTATGATACCATTCCAAATGCCTTTTCTGTTAATGCTCCTGTACACTCAATTACGGAAGTGAGCGGCAGGGTTTTAGTGGCGGGAGAATTTAGCACAACTGCTCCTAATGTAAATTTTAACAATATAAATACAATTACAACAGACTATATGGCTTACTGGAACAACACCAATTGGGAAGCAGGGTTCACTGGCGATTATCCTGCTGTCGCAAAGGTAGAACATATTGAGGGAAGGCTGTATGTGGCAGGGTTTGATGACGAGGAATATGCTGTTTCTGTTTTTAACAATGGACTTTGGGATCATTTGCAATTAAATAGATTAGACCCAACCATTACCACTTCTCTAGTACATGGCTACATAGAAAAAAATGGCGTAATTTACACTTACGGGAATATTTCTAACCAACCCATATTGGGAATCAATTCGGAGGGTTTAGTATATATTGGTTTTACTTCTGGCAATGTTACAAATGCCAGAGGTGCTAATTTTGATAAAACAGTAAGAGCTTGTGAGGTTTTCCAAGACAACGTCTACTTCGCAGGTGACTTTACAACTTCAGATGGATCTAATAGTTTTAATGGTTTGACCTATTCATCGCTTGGCCCTCTAACTAGTGTAAAAAATAACAATGAGATCCCGGTTGATATTTACAGTCACAATAAACAGCTTTATATTAACTACAACAATCTTGATCAGGAAACGGAACTAAAGGTATATACTATTCAGGGGACTTTGGTTTGTACTTTGTCACTTGCTTCTGGCGCTGGAGCGATACAAGAGGATTTGTCGAGATTTGCTGATGGAGTTTTTGTTTATGAGTTGTCGGATGGGGAGCGTCGGAGTACTGGGAAGTTGTCTGTCTTTTGAGGATTGCGTTGGCTAAACATGGTCTTAAACAAAGATAGACTTCCGAATAAATTATATGAAGTAATAATAAACATTTCAGGAGAATCTAAAAATGTTATCCTCAAAGAATTTACTTATTGAGATTAAGAGAGATCTGTGAAACAAAAAACAATTTTGAATAAATCACTTACAAAATATCCATTTTGGCTTAGCCCGTTAATCCTATATGTATTCGTATTGTTATCTGGCTGTCAAAAACAAGAAAGCAATTGCAATTGCACCTATGGCCAAAAAACAAGAATTGAGAATGATAGCTTTATAAAGGTAATCAATGCTGATGATTATAAAATGTGGACAACCTATTTAGACAGAAAAGATGAACCTTTACTTCAATCTGGCAACCAAGAATCATATAGATTTTTTTGCGATGGAACTGGAAGCTTTAGAGGTGGAATTGCCCCGAATCGAGTTTTCAGAATCGAAAACCATAACGGTAAATATTTGCTTCATTACAAATTATTCGACAGGAGAAACGGCTGGCAACGGGATTCTCTGGTAACTCAATATTCAAAGTACATTTCGGAAGAAGATTGGAAAGAACTAAAGAGCAGTATTTCAGATAATTGCTACTGGACTATGGCAATCACAAATGATAGAAGAGGTCTTGACGGATCAGAATGGGCGCTTGAAGCATTCGATCCAAATGAGAACAATTGCATAAATAACAAATTTCATATCGTAAGTAGATGGTCCCCAGAAGACACATCAGCTTTCAATCAAATCTGTTCTTTCTTTTGGAAGTATGACAAATATAAACAATGAAATTACAACGGATGCTTATACTGCATTCCTTTCGAGTAGTTCATAAATAACCAAGTTAGAATATCCTTAGAAAATGTGCCAATTCAACCTTCTCATAATAAACGAAGAAACATACAAAAACAATCTAGAAGAGATCATAATCAGCAATGGCTTGAGCTATGAAGAAATAGAAAAGGGTAATTAAACAATAAATTTAGCCAGATAGCTTTCGTATCTTTCTTCTATGTCTTTCAAGTCTGGAATTGTTATTCCATAATCTTCCACAATAAAAGATGCCGCAGCATGAGCAAATGCAGCAGCCTGAGTAATGTCCTCCGTTTGTTTGTATTTGATCAAAAAGGAAGACGCAAAAATATCCCCTGCTTCAGTAGGATCAACTTCCTCAACTGGGAATGCTGGAAATTCACCTGCGGGTGAATTTACGGGAATGGTAATGGTTCCTATTGTGTGGTTTGCAAATCCTTCAAACCGTCCCTTCCTCTGTACCCCGTAAAAAAAATATAAACCCTTGCAAGTCATTGACCTACAAGGGTTTATTAAAATTTTATTGTGGAGCTGCCGGGAGTTGAACCCGGGTCCAGACAAAGTATCTGAGAGCCTTCTACATGTTTAGTTTCCAATCAAATTTTCGAGTGTAAGAAAAGTTTGGAGACACACTTATACTTACACCTTAAGCTCTTAATTTCGCAAAGTAGTCAAGCTACGCTACTTCACTATCCCGAGGGTTGTTTGATGGATGCTACGCTGTATATCAGGAGTCAAGCGCAGATCCAAAGGCGTCTAATTCCTAGAATTAGGCAGCCATGGCGAACTTAGAGTTGCCAATTATAAAGTTGTTAGCTACCATATTTAACGAAGTGAGTAACCTTGCTTCGACATGCTTACTAACCGATGGGCTTTCCTGTCGATTCCATACAGCCCCTGTTAATGAGTGATTCTGGATATAACTTTTTATATCCTCTCCAATTGTAAGACGTAAAGAACATCAAAAAAGTTCATCCAACATAGGTACGAAACAAAAAATAATTAATTCGCCTGACCGGAACGGGCTGGCTTCAGAATCTGCTCTGCGATTTTATTACCGTAACGACCACAGGGAGAGTAGTTTGTGAAATTTCAGAGTGTGCATAGATTCTGAAATTATTTTTTCTTTAATAGTTTATATATAAAAAAATCGCCGAACAGGGTTGGTCGACGATTTTAGTTGGCCTATTTGACTAGAACTCAACTATGTTTATTCGCACTGTCTTCAAAAACATTGGCTTCGGACTGGCTATTGAACTACTAAATCTTTCTGTATAGAAATGCCCTGTACTGTTATTAATTCTACTCGGTATTTACCCGCTTGTAATTTCTCTAGATCAAGCTCATATATAGTATTGCTCGGTAGGGCATGGACATCGTCTTTTAATATGACTAAGTCACCTTTAAGGAGATTCAAGCTTTCGACTTCATCTTTAACTGCCTGAAAATCAACAAATAAGGTAACACCCTCATAATCTGAAATGAAGATATCCTTTAAGGAAACACCTAATCCTGTTGTTACTTCAGGTGATATTTTTGTAGTACTGCTAGCAGGTTTTGGATCACCGTTGTGTGCTAACAAAAGGTTGAAAAATAGCAAAGATGCTACTAAGGTTAAGGTACTCTTTCTCATGGTTGTGTATGGTTATAAAACAAGTATAAAACTAAATTCAAAACTGAAAGAGGGAATCTACTAAGAGGAAGGGAGATATAAAGAAGGGAGGAATTCTATTAGAAGGGACAATTAGCTATTAACAATTTCTGTGCCATTCAAATTTCACAACAATCACATTAAAAAAAATTTATAATACCCCTTAACTTCCTATTAGTCAAATGGTTACAACCTTGACTGAAATTGATTGAAAAACGACACATTACTAAGCTTAAATTATTGTACTTTTGGTGTTTTTGGGAACTTGATAAATAAACACAAACTAGACAAACCGGTCTGCGGCCATTTCCTTCCATAAAATGAGGCGGTAGAAAACAAAAAAAACGTTTAACTTTTTGTGCTTATTTGATGTAAATACTTAGAAACTTAGCTCAACTTTAAATCTTTTATGAAATTAGGAATTATCCGCGAAAGTAAAGTACCTGCTGACTCCAGGGTACCGCTCAACCCTGCTCAATGTCAGGCCATTATGGCCAGCAATCCAACGATCAAAATTGTAGTTCAACCTTCTCCTAACAGATGTTTCACTGATAAGGAATATAGATCAGTTGGTATTCCTATGGAGGAAGATTTATCAGATTGCGCTGTTTTAATGGGGGTAAAAGAAGTGCCTACTGACTTGCTACTCAATGACAAGATATATTTCTTCTTTTCACATACCATTAAAAAGCAGTCTTACAACCGAGGTCTCCTTCAAAGTATTCTAACAAAGAACATACAACTCCTGGATTACGAAGTACTAACCAACGAACGTAAACAACGGCTCATAGCTTTTGGGGTTTTCGCAGGTATGGTCGGTGCGCACAACGCAGTTTGGACTTATGGCCAAAAAACCGGATTGTATGAGCTGAAAAGAATGAAGGATTTCTTTGATTATGCTGCGGCTAAAGAAGCCTATAAAGATATCAGTCTTCCTCCGATAAGAATTGTTTTGACTGGTGGAGGGCGAGTAGCCAACGGCGCTGCTTCCGTCCTTCAAGATATGGACATCATCAAAGTGAGTGCTGATGATTTCCTAACAAAAGATTTTCGTATTCCCGTTTTCACACAATTGGATTGCCATCAATACGCCACACGCAAAGATGGAAGCGAATTCGAACTTCAGGATTTTTTCGACAATCCTGCGAAGTACCAAAGTTCATTCGCTCCTTACACCAAGGTCAGCGACATCATGATCAATGGTATTTACTGGGACAATGCAGCTCCTGCTTTTTTCTCCATAGAAGACATGAAACAAAGTGACTACAATATAAAGGTCATTGCAGATGTTACCTGTGACATTGCTCCAGTGAGCTCCATTCCATCCACATTACGGGCTTCAACTATAGCCGATCCTGTTTTTGGGTTTAATCCATATACCGGGCATGAAGTTTCCCCCTTCCAGAAAGCAGTGGTGGACATGATGACGATTGATAATTTACCTAACGAGTTGCCTAGAGATGCTTCTACCAGTTTTGGTGAACAATTTATAACAAGTGTTCTTCAGGAGTTAAAAAACAAAGGCAATAGTGATATTATACGTAGAGCTACTGTTACGAAAGATGGGGAATTGGGTGAGCATTTTAGGTATTTGGAGGATTACGTGGGGTAGGTTCTTTTACCCCTAGAAGAGGAGTTAGGTCTCGGTGAAATTAAGTCTTCTTTGTGCCCAGCATCTAAAGCTAGCTACATCTCGCAAAACTCATAGCACGCGTTAGGGCCCCCTTTATTGTGGGGGCGCGCGTTAGGCCTTTAGATTCACTCATTCAAATCATTCAATCTAGCCTTTACCTCATTTTCAGACTTATTCCAAAGCTTTGACAATTCGTAAATCAATGCTGGACTAAGGTTTATTTTTATTGATGCTTCTTTCGAGTTTAATTCTTGATTTACTCTAAATGACTCAATTGACTCGTCTATTGTCCTTATTGAATCCAGTTCAATTTCACAGTCATTTATCATCAAGAACCTTCTTGCAAATTCTTTGACACAATCCTTTATTGTTGAAGCTCCTATCCCCTCTTCGGGATTCCATATCTCTATTGATTTAGGTCTGACTCCATCCTTATTCCTAGGTGCATTATAATCAACCTCAAATAAATCGTTGTCTCCTACTTCATCATAATAGTACCAAAAATAGTACTGATCATCTTCTAAATATTTTTCAATAGCTATTGCGTAATCAAGTTGTTTTGCATCATCCTTTAAGAAACGAAGCCCAGCCCTTAAGTAACCTTTTGCACGTAAGTGAATGCGATCAATTAAGGCTCCGGTCTCATCATAGACATCAATATCCTCATATCCATTTTTAAACATTAATCCATATACTCCCCACCAAAATCGTTCTGATGATGTCTTTACTATGAGTTTCTTCAATTTCATAATCTAGCCTTCAACCAATTCAAAATCCCATACTCTATGCGCTCCTCTATCTTCCCCGTCTCCCCTCTCTCAAAACCCTGCCCAGTGATGATTTCAAATAACTCAATATATCGATCCGAAACCTTTTTCACAAACGCATCTGGCATCACAGGCATCACCTGGCCTTCCAGCCCCTGAAAGCCATTGTCCATCAACCACTCTCTAACAAACTCCTTGGACAATTGCTTTTGCTTCTCCCCTGCTGCCTGACGTTCTTCATAGCCTTTTGTGTAAAAATAACGAGAGCTATCCGGCGTATGAATTTCATCAATCACATAAATTTTTCCATCCTTCTTTCCGAATTCATATTTCGTATCCACCAAGATCAAACCCTGCTTTGCAGCCATCTCGGTACCTCGTTGAAAAAGTGCGTAAGTGTATTGTTCTAATTGTGCATAGTCTTCTTCACTAACAATGCCCTGCGTAATAATCTCTTCTCTAGAAATATCTTCATCGTGCCCTTCCTCAGCCTTAGTCGCTGGAGTGATAATCGGCATAGGAAACTTATCATTTTCTTTCATCCCTTCCGGCAAATCCATTCCACATAAAGTTCTGAGGCCAGATTTATACGTCCGTGCCGCATGTCCCGCCATGTATCCACGAATCACCATTTCAATAGGATAAGGCTCGCAAGCCACCCCAGCAGTGACATTAGGATCAGGAGAAGCAACTCGCCAGTTTGGAACAATATCACTGGTTGCTTCAAGGAAGTGCGCCGCCAATTGATTCAGCACCTGTCCTTTATAAGGAATAGGTTTTGGCAAAACATGATCAAAAGAAGATATTCGATCAGAGGCGACCATCACTAAGAGGTCACCCAGCGTATAAACATCTCTGACTTTTCCTTTGTAAAAGGCCGTTTGGCCAGGTAGGTTGAAATTAGTTTGTTGAATAGCTAGGTTTTCTATAGTTGCCACGGCACTGAATTTATTGGTAAATAAAGTGCAAATGTAAGGAATTCTCTATATATACTTCGCCTGATTCCGATCAATCAAAATATCCTTAAGCTCCTTCAAAGAATTATACTCCGCAGGCAACACTTTTTTGAAAGCCTCTTTGACAGCAAAATAAGCGCCTTCTTCCGCTTCCGGCAATTTTTGAATAACGTGGCTTGCTAGAATCTTCACATCATCCTTAATCATTCTTCTAATGGATGGGATTTCATGCCAGTCTCCTTCAATCGCCAATACTTTCCCTACGACACCATCTCCCTCTAATTCAATCATATTGGAAGGTTCAAAAGTCGAAGTTGAAATACTTAGCTTTCCTGCAGGAATCTGCCATTCCTCTGCTCCAGTATTGATTAGGAAGATTTCTAAGCCTTTTTGATTGACTCTATAAATGCATACTCTGGCATAATCTAAAACACTCATTGCTTGTGGTTTTTTTTTTGTGATTTTTTTTTTGATCGTGCTACTGAGTTTTACCATTTACTTTTGGGCGAAAATTACACACATGTAACCCTAAAAAAGGAAATATGTTCGGAGAAAGATAGTAAAAGCTAAGCACTAAAAGTATCAGCCAACTGATTTAACCTCTTTCTCTTAGAGGCCAAAAATAGAAAGAATGATTAGAAAAAGATGATTATTACAAAATAAATACACTTTTGATCTTTTTCTATTAATTTAAAACAGCCCTACCTCACTGATTATCAACAAATTAAAACATAAAACTATTTGGTTCCACTATATATTCCTCTAATGACAAAAATCATATTAATTGTAAATTATCAACTGGGCTGCCCTAGCCAACTTGAACGATTTAACAGAATATGAAATTAATTATACAATATGAACTGGCAGTTATCAGGTACTATATGTATTTATTTGCTTTGTTTTTAAAAAGAACGCTCACAACATACGGTTGATGAATAACTCATAAAAATACAAAACCATTAAAGCACCTAAACTATTTTCCATAAAATAGTAAGAACCCAGACCATCAAAAAAAGAGTGTTCGCTCGCTTTTGAAACAAATAAGTTTTACTTTTATGGAAGCTTTTATGCAAAGTCTTCCATTCTGCTTAATAGCTTTAAAAGGTCTAAACCTTTCCCAACCTGAAACTGCTCAGCAAATAACCTGTTAAAAAATTCTCCTTAAAAAGTGATCTTTGGTAGACTAGCCTCTGTCGATGACATCAAAGCTGTATTTCAGTCTGATAAAACCATTATGAAAACAAACATATTAGAATTCAAATCAACCATGAATAAACTTACAACAATCAGCAAGTTCATTGCAATCTTACTGCTCGTAAACCTTAGTATTACCAGCAGTACCGCACAGCAGATTTACATCAATGAATTTCTAGCCTCCAACTCCAATGTCAACGTAGATGAATATGATGAAAACGACGACTGGGTTGAACTCTACAATTCCTCCAGCAGCTCCGTCAACATTGGAGGCATGTTCTTTACTGATGATTTGATCAACACCACAAAATGGATGATTCCAAATGGAACAACTATTTCCGGAAACGGCTATCTACTTATTTGGTGCGACAATCAGGACAGCCAGGGAGCTTTGCATACCAATTTCAAATTATCCTCAGGTGGAGAAAGTATCGCATTAGTTGCCGGTGACGGTACGACCATAATAGACAGCTACATCTATGGCCCTCAAACAGCAAACACATCTCAGGGAAGAGAAACAGACGGAGGCAGCCCATGGACCTTCTTCGCTCAACCAACTCCCGATGAAACCAATAACGCCGGAACAAGCGTAGCCGCAATACCAGTAGCTTCTCAAAATGGCGGACATTATAACAGTGATATTACAATTACACTTACAACGACTACTCCCGGTGGAACCATTCGTTATACCCTTGATGGATCGGAACCGACTTCTTCTTCTTCCTCTTACTCCAGCTCATTAGACATTGATGAAACAACAGTTTTACGTGCCCGGACATTTAAGCCAGGAATGGAGCCTAGTCGAACCATGACACATACTTACCTTTACGGCATCGATCATACCATGCCGATTTTTTGTGTTTCCACCGATGATGATAATTTCTTTGGCGATAACGGTATCTACACCCTTTGGGATGACGACATCGAAGTACCTTGTCACGTGGAGCTTTATGAAACAGATGGAACCTTTGGCTTTCGCCAAGATTTAGG
>JBLHRR010000183.1:0-9540 GCA_047626155.1 Saprospiraceae bacterium
AAATCTAAATCTAAATGCGCTTAGTTCGCAAGCCAAGGGAATTTTGATTTCAATTTTGATTCCCCATCCTGTTAAGTATTTCTTATTTTTGCAGAATTGACAATTATAGAAACATCATTCCTGTATTTCTAATCGTTGAATAACTGACTTACAAAACTAAATCAGTGAATTATCAAGTAACAAATCAAAATTCATGAAATCAACAACACAATACCTTTTCACCCTTCTATTCGCTTTCACAGCCTTCACTACTTCTGCTCAAGTTGCCAACTTTGAGGAAACCTGGAAAGAGTTTCTCTCCAAAGAGAAAATTTCCAATATCAGCGACATGACCAAGCCGCCCAAAAATCAGAAGATGGATTATGCCAAATACTGCCTGATGTATACCAATACCTATTATTGTTCTGGGAACATCAGTGGGGCGCAGAAACAGATGGAGGAAATTAGGGTAGTTGGAGAAGATGTTTACACCAAGATTCCTGGCTTTGCAGAAAGACATGATATTCTGGATATCAATATTGAGGCATATCATGAGGTGAATCAATTGTGGAATAACTTTTTGAAAAACAAAACCGTCAACTTTGAGGCATTGGAAGATCTGTCCTATGCTCAAAAAGTTTGCGAAAAAGGAACACTAGCCAAATACGCTTATATGATGGCCTATGGCAATTATTGTAAAGGTGATTTAGCGGAAGCGAAACGTTTTTTCAATAAGCGTGTGATGACCTTAGTAGAAAAAACATCTCTGAATCTTAGTGATGTGAATGGATTGGAAGCAGAAGTCGGAACCATGAAAAAAGTACTTGCCGGGCTCAATGCTCTTGGGCCAGCTTGGAAAGAATATCTGAATACAGATGTTTCTCCTGGTTTCGATACGGAACTTCCAGAAATCGCTTGTAACCCAGTGCCATCCATCAAAGCATATATACTGAAAGCCGCTGTTGATGTTTGTGACAACGGAACTGAAATGTTAGAAAAAATAAGTACGCTACAATCTAACAGTGATGTTACACTTAGTGGCCCACTCGCTGAAAAATTGGATTGGTTGAAATCTGAAGTTAAGAAATACAACGGTGATGTGGCTACGCTAAACAAAGCATGGAAAGATTTCATTCCTGACAATGAGCTTGATAGTGAATTGGATTTCACCAAGGAGTATTGCGAAAAAAACGCACAGATCAAATCGTACATCATGGATGGCACCATCAACGCCTGTGTCATCGGATGGGAAAAGCTGGAGCAGGTAGTCACCATTTGGAAAGCAGAGAAAATTGATTTGGATGACATCACCCTTGCCAAGATCAAAGGTTTGAAAACCAAATTGGAGTCCGCTAAAAAGGACGAAGAAAACCTAGCTAGCTTGTGGTCCACTTTCGTAGAAAACAGAGATACCTTAACTGAGAAATATGAACTTGCTGATTTTTACTGTAACAATATGCTACAAGTAAAATCATGGGCCATCGCCGGGCATATGGATGCTTGCACAAATGGTCAAAGCTTCATCGATAAAATCGACATTCTCCAAAAGGAAGAGTCACTTAAGTTTACGGATACATTGAATTGTAGCGTCAAACACTTACGTCAAAAGATCTATGACTGTCGCTATTGGGAGTTGGTTGATGTGGCTAGGAAAGAGACCCATGCGGAGCGCGAAAGATTCGGCCCGGCTTCTTCTAAAGTCATGCAACTGGATTTAAACTCAGACAAGCTACCATGTGAAACTACTGTTGGATACGAAGCCTTGGGTAATATCGGTATTAAATACACCATCACTACTTATCTTTGTCAAGACATTGATTTAGCTAAAATGGGCGACCCGGAGTATTACAAAAAAATAGCGACTTGGGTAGATGGTGAAGTTCTGCAAAAGTATTGTGAGAAAAATATGCGTTGTAAAGAAGATTTCTTCATTTACCTTGAAGGCCATACGGATGGCAATCCTTTCAGAGGAGCTCGTTATAAAAAATCATTAGACATTCCTGCGGGGATGGCCTTCACCCATTTTGTAGATGGGGAACCTACCGAAGCGGAGACTAAAAAAGAAATCACCAATAGCCTTAAAAGTAATATGGAGCTAGGGATTGCTCGCGCCTGGACGGTGAAGAATCAGCTGGACTTTATTGGCGTGCCGATTCATATTGGCGCTTATGAACATCCGAAAACGGAAAAAGGTGGAAAGTATCGGAAGATTGATATTGAGCTGAATATTACTAAATTGATGTTGGATTTTTATGAGAAGCGATTAGCTCAGTTGGTTGCGGCTGCAGATCTTGGGGAGCGGCCTGGGATTTGTGAGTAAGAGCAACAACTATCTTTTTGAAAGGATCAAGGGAAATCCTCCGCGGAGTTCTCTAACATAGATTGGTAAAAAATAACAGAGCGAATATCGATATTCGCTCTGTTATTTTTTTTGATGTTTTCATTTGTAAACATTAGCACTCTCATTATTTTTATTTACCCTGACAACATAAAAAAGGAGAGGTTCTTCTCCATATATTTTCACTTGAGAAAACATAAAAATAAATTATCATAATTCTCTCGCACTAATTACAATAGTTTTTAGTGGCCCGTAGTACTCTATTAATTTAATTCAAAGAAGGGTTGTTTTTTAAACGCTTTTACACCAGAGCGGTTAAAGTTTTAATTCATCAATTAAAATGATCGAATCTATCCTTAGGCTTTATAAAAAAGAACTGTAACTGTTCAGTACGACTCAGAGCTAGTTAGCTGTTCGGCGACGGAATCATCCATAAACATCCACGTCAAAGCTTCAAAAACATTGACGTTTTGTTTTCGCGCAGTAACGATATAACTTCTGATTCGCGCAAAACAATTAGCTCCATGCATTTATCTGAAGCAACCAGATATTTTTTGTTTGACTTTCATCATTCGGATATCTCGTTCAGAAAAATTATTATCAAATGGAACTTTAAAATTGTAAATGAATCTCAAATAATCGTCAGCGTAATCTCTAAGCCTTATTAGTAAATTAAGAGGTGGTGGTTTAGCATCTCGGCCTCTCTTTTTTTTCAACAGGCGGTTTAAAAGGATTTAAACTTAATCCGGCTTTTATGATCTTGTTATATTGTTTTCGATAATTATTAAGTGTTGCTTTAGACAATGCAGATTTACCTTTTAATATCGCTTTTTCTTTCGCCACTTTCATTTTTAAGAGCAGGTCAATCATATCATTTGGCCAAGCTTGCTTAAAACGTTCTTTGATAAAGATTAAATCTCTAAGGGAATGCGCATTGCATAAACCATGAGTACAAGAATATTTAAAGTAGCTTTTCCAAAAGTCGTGGATCGCAATCCCTTTAAATTCAGGCAAGATGCCGAAAGAATCCATTGCTTTGGGACCTCTAATTTGGTGAACGCCATAATAAACTGCCGATTCTGTAGATGTACTATGCAACCAAAATCGTTTGCCATTTACATAAAACCCTGTTTCATCAAATCCAGCGACGGGCGAAAAAATTAATAACTTTTTAAGATCTGTTTCAAAAGATTCAAGACGGGTATATGCTTCACTTTGAATATTTTGCAATGTACCTGTACTCAAATCGTGTCCAAATAAATCTTTTATTAATTCTTTTGTTCGAAAGCAAGGAAGCAATTGGTAGCTTTGTAAATATGATGTTATACCTCTTAGCCTTGGTCCGTACTGTACATAATGATTAACACCATTTGGAAAAACACCACGATTAACACAGCCACATTTGCATATCTTTATTTCGACTTGATGTTCGGTTACTAATACTTTTATGGGAGATAAATCAAAAACTTGACGTCGTTGGACACCATCAGCTTTTTGATTTGAAATACTTTTATAACAATTGCTACACCAGTCAACTTTATGAATTTCAATTTCGTCAGGAACCGTTACCATTTTCAAAGTATATCGCCTTATGTCCTTTTTGACCTCCTGCTTTTAATCCAGATTTACCACGAAGGCTTTTGGGAGCAGGTTTATTAAATCCATCTGTAGATCGTGGCTTACTACTGTTCGAACTATTTTTTGAGATTTGATCTTCTAACTCTTTTACTCGAGACTCTAGAACTTCTATTTGTATGATCATAGAAAGATACTACCGCCTCAAATAGAATTTGATATTCTAGAGGCAATTGCTTTATGGCATTATGTAGCTTTTCTGGTAGCATCTCAAAAAATAATTCTTTTTTAGTAATTTTCAGCATCTTCGTGCTGAATAGTTACATACTGTTTTATTAAAAAGTCATTAAATTGCAGTACTAATCTTTATATGAAGCAATAGCTTTTGGCTAGAAACAAAATAGTCATATTTTCCATATTGATCTTATTTTAGAATAAAAATAATACTAGCCGGAAAAAATCAGAGCTTAAATTTCGTCCCACAATTTGGGCATTCACAGTCTTCCTTATTTCCTTTTGCTTTTTTCATTTGCAACTTTTCTATAAATGCCGAACTAATAATCCCTGTAGGTAAAGCTATAATACCTATCCCAACAAGGGCAATAATTCCACTTAAAAATTTCCCAATTGCTGTAATTGGATAAACATCACCATAGCCAACGGTAGTCAACGTAGCAATCGCCCACCAAAAAGAATGGCCAATACTAGCAAACTTTGCAGGTTGGCTTTCATTTTCAACATAGTACATTAGAGTAGAGGATAAAACCAATAAAATAAGCGCTATAAAAAGTGAAACTACTAAATCCGATTTTGTTTCTTTTAGAACTTGATTAATGGTCTTTAAAGAATTAGAGAATCTACCTAATTTGAAAACTCGTAACAATCGGAAAGTCCTTAGAATTCTTATTACTCTTAAATCAATTGAAAACATCATCGGTAAATAAAAAGGCAATATTGCTAACAAATCAATCAGCCCAAGAGGTGACAAGGCAAATTTCATCCTGCCTTTTTCTTTTTTCTTACCTAGATTTGCGGTCCACAGCCTTAAAAGATATTCGATGGTAAAAACGACAACAGAGAATACCTCAATTAATTGAAATAGATATCCATAATTATTCCTTAAGCCTTCATAAGATTCAAGAATTAAAGCAACTACATTTATTATTATTAGGCCATAAATAAATTTGATGATCACTTTATTCTCATGAAATAGATCGTATATTTTTTGTTTCAATTTTTTGTTTTTTTTTTAAATTTTGAACTACCAGTAAAAAGTTTAAAATAACTTAACCACCTTATGAGTAGTAACTACATTGTTACAACCCTCTATAGTCAAGAAATACATCCCAGTATTTAGCTCATTTAAATTCCTAATTTCATTATTTATTATTTGCCCTTCAATTAGCCTCCTCCCATTAATATCGAACAAAGAATAACCATTCCTGTAGTAATAAATTTCACCTTCCAAGAGTTCTTAATATTTATCCCCCTCGCTTCCGCTACCCTCTCTTCATCCACTTCCCCTTCGTAAAGTCAGGAAACCCAACCGGCGCGGATCCAGTCGCAATAGACTCCTCCGACAAGGGCGTGATCGCCATAAAAGTAGCTGCATCATAAACATCAATCGGCGGCTCCGTTTTATTCTTTACCGCCTCCACAAAATCATGCACCACAAAGAAATCC
The DNA here is from genome assembly GCA_047626155.1 of Saprospiraceae bacterium. Taxonomy (GTDB): domain Bacteria; phylum Bacteroidota; class Bacteroidia; order Chitinophagales; family Saprospiraceae; genus CALGLS01. The sequence continues at coordinate 5,576 of JBLHRR010000183.1, forward strand.
ATTCCGCCGTGCCCTGCACCTGCAGCCTGAGCTTCATACTTTTTCCAAAGTGGGTGATCGAATTTATTGAGATACGGTTCTGCCGGTTCCCAACGATGCGCGTCTTTACTAATTCCTTCCAGATACAGGGATTTATTGACGTCCATCCAAATCCCTTTTGTTCCTTGTACCCGGAAACCTAAAGAATAAGGCCTTGGCAAATTAGTATCATGACTCAGAATAACCGACTCCCCATTGGCGGTTTGCAATACTGTTGTTACAACATCTCCTAATTTGAATTCAACCTTGGCATTAGGATGACTTTCGCCACCATCCTGATGATCTACGATATAATTATGTAAACCTCTGGCCTTACTAGCAGTAGAAGTCAATTGCATAAAACGATTCCCTCTATTGATGTCAATCATTTGTGCCACCGGGCCAATTCCGTGGGTTGGATACATCTCCCCATTTCGATGAACGGAATGATTGGTCCGCCATTTTGATTCGCTGTAACCTTCTTCATTGAATTTGACACCAGTACCATAAGGCGTTACTCCATCATTGAATTTCACATGGCGCAGATCGTGCTGATAGCCACCTTCCAAATGCACCAACTCTCCGAACATTCCTTCTCGAACCATGTTCAGGATCGCCATTACGTCTCTTCTATAACAAACGTTTTCCATGAACATACAAGGCACTCCTGTCTCTTCATAAGTATTCACCAAATCCCAACATTCCTGAATATTTGTAGCGCCACAAACTTCCATACCTACGTACTTTCCGGCTCGCATTGCAGCCATTGCCATCGGGATGTGCCACAACCAGGGTGTGGCAACAATCACTGCATCTACCTTCTCGTCTTCCAACATCCGTAGGTAATCTTTTTCGCCATCGGCAAATAACACAGGTGCGCTTTGTCCAGCTTTGGCAATCATTTTTGTTGCTTTGCGCAGAACAGCATTGTCTATATCATTTAGTGCCACCACCTCGCAATCTTTTCTTTTTAGAAGGATGCTTAACAAGCTGCGCCCGCGTTCTCCGAGTCCCATGATTCCGATCTTAATTTTCCGATCGTCTTTTCGACTGAGATAAGTAGGGATGGTTGCTTTAGCTGTTAGGCTGGCTCCGGCTAAAGAGCTTGTTTTAAGGAAGTTTCTTCTATTCATATTTGATTGTTTGATGTAATTGTAAAGTGGAAAAGTACGTAATTTATAGGACACAATTAAATTGCGGGGCAGAGGAAGTCTGACCATGTTCCCTTTTAGTGTATTTACTCAGGCAGAGGCCGCAAAGGCCGCAGAGCCAAGTGTAAAATTCGCGATCGCTCTATGGCCTCTGTGTGAATACAAAAACGTATAGTGAATTAATACGCAAATAATACAAATTGCTCATACGTATCTAGGTCCTGAAATTGCATCTCGCTCTGCGTTCTCTGCGGCCTCTGCGTGATTATAAAACACATTCGGTACGTTTGGTAAAAATACGTTAAGCAACTAACAACCGAATAAAGTCTATGAAATGGCATAACTTCTTTATATTTGCTTCATGCAAAAACGAAGTCCCCTACTCCTTTTCTTTTTCATCTTGGCGCTTTCGCTAAATGCACAAAATGGAACGCCGGCTGCCGCTGGTGCCAAGGGCCTTGCCATGGGTAATACGGGAACCACCCACACTGGTATTTATTCCTTATTTAGCAATCCTGCGGGACTTGCCGAATTGGATCAGGCCTCTGTAGCCGTTTTCGGAGAGCAACGCTTTTTGATCGCTGAGCTGACCATTCTTAACGCTGGAGTAGCTTTGCCTACCAAGTCCGGGACTTTCGGTTTGCAGATTCAACAATTTGGGTTTGATAAATTTACGGAACAAAAAATCGGATTGGCTTATGCACGGCCCCTTTCTAAGAAAATCGCTTTAGGCGCTAAAATAGATTTTTTGAACACCCGAATTCCGGAATATGGCAGTCAGGCTACCTTCACTTTTGAGTTAGGCTTACAATCCAATATCTCAAAGAGGTTAGCATTGTCCGCTCATGTTTTTAGTCCTTTGCAAGTAAGCGTAAGTGAGGACTACGATATTCCTTCTGTATTTAGTTTAGGACTGGCTTACAAAAGTTCCGACAAATTGTGGGTTACGCTGGAGGCAGAGAAAGACATTGACCATCCCACTTCTGTAAAAGCAGGAATTGAGTATTTGGTTACGGAGAGTTTCTTTCTGCGTGTTGGAGCAGCAACCGAACCTACTCTAATCACTTTCGGTATTGGTTATAAAAAGAAGAACCTTTCCGTAGACGTTGCGTCTGCTTATCATCAGGATTTGGGAATGATGCCTGCCTTGAGTGCAGTTTATGCATTTGAATAAATACTAAATTATCAATTATCTTCTGATTAAAATAACTGTTCAGCAGTTGGCTTTTAGCAGTTGACGCTTAGCTTCCCACTATCGCACGTTATAGGGAAGCTAAAGCTAAAACTGCCATAAACTAAAAGCCATAAACTGGATAGATACAAATACTAGAATTGTATGACTGTTGTTATAGTTTCGGCTACTCCTTTTGAAATAGCTCCACTCCGAGCATGGCTCGATGAACATTTCGAGGAAAAGGAGGCCAATACTTTCGTCAAAGGCACCTTGAAAATTCAATGCTTAATTACTGGAGTAGGTCAGGTGAAAACCGCTTTTCATTTAGCTACCTTACTGGCAACAGATAGAGCAGACCTGTACATCAACGCAGGTATCGCTGGTTCTTATGTTGAGAATTTCCCCATCGGTACTGTCTTAAATGTGATTGCTGATCGTTTCGGAGATTTAGGCGTAGAGGAATCCAATGGCGATTTCACTGATGTTCATCAAATGGACCTGATTCCGAAGGATGAATTTCCTTTTACCAAGGGCTTGCTCAAAAACCCGGATGCTTCTTCTTTCAAGTTTTTGCCTAGAGCTTATGGTGTCACTGTGAATACCGTGAAAGGTTCCCAACAAAACATTGACAAGGTTATTAAGAAATACGAACCAGAGGTGGAAAGCATGGAAGGGGCTGCTTTTGCTTATGCTTGTTTGCAGAGCGGCGTCAACTTTTTGCAGATTCGAGCTATTTCTAACATGGTGGAACCGAGGAATAAAGAGAACTGGGATTTACCCTTGGCTATTGGGAAGTTGAATGAGATATTGATTGGGATTTTGGATGCGGTTGGGGATGCGCGGCAGATATATTAGGAGGATGAAGTCTTAGTAATACATTAATTTTCTACTAGGACGCTTTCTAGTGGGTCTTATACCATTAATATGAATTACCCCCTCTTCATCAATTGAGCTTAGCCCAATTAATTCTAAGTCCTCTAAGTTTTCTGAATTTCCTATTTCAAAAGAGATCAACTTTACGTTATTAATTCCTGTTGCCTCAAATAATACACGATAGGATTATCGTATAGTATTTAACCATTTGTATTTTTAATGTTATAAAATATTGAATTTACAGGCCATTAGACATCTTAACTATTCCCTACTCCGTCCCAACCGCCTCCCAAGCCAATCCCTCAACAACCTTCAGTACCTCTGCCTCAAAACCAATCAAAGCTTTAGGTGTCAAATAATTCTGAGTAATTGATTTTTCTTTTTCACCATCATTAAGGTAAACAATGGTATTTGGCAAGTCAGAAAGGTAAGGGCCCTCTGCGGGATAGTGATCCAGTAAAGAAAAGAATCGGATGCCTTCTGCACGAGCCATTAATTGATCTCTCCAAACCTTAGGTAAATAAGCTTCGTAATAACCAAGTCGATCGCAGTAAAATTGGCCATGCCATATCGCTCGACCATCGGAATAGAATTTCAATTCATAAACGGGACAGTCCCCGTGGCAAGCCGTTTTTTCGAGACGAAGCAAAAGATAAATGGGTTCTGGCAACTCAATCTTTTCTTCTCGCTTTATAACTTCCGAAGATGGAACGCCAAAACGATTGTCTCCTTTTATAGTAGCTGGATTA
>JBLHRR010000184.1:0-9177 GCA_047626155.1 Saprospiraceae bacterium
GCCTGATCCAATTTCAAAGTACCAGATACTTTCTTCATCGCTTTGATCTGTGCGTTACCACCTACACGAGATACCGAGATACCTACGTTAATGGCTGGACGGATACCAGCGTTGAAAAGGTTTGATTCCAAGAAAATCTGACCATCTGTAATCGAAATTACGTTGGTTGGGATATAAGCAGATACGTCACCCGCTTGTGTTTCGATAATCGGCAATGCCGTTAAAGAACCACCACCTTTTATGAGGCCTGCTTTTTTCAAAGATTCAGGCAAATCGTTCATGTCATTCGCAATCTTATCATCGTTGATAATCTTTGCTGCACGTTCCAATAAACGAGAGTGAAGGTAGAATACATCACCAGGATATGCCTCACGTCCTGGAGGACGACGTAGCAAAAGTGATACTTCACGGTAAGCAACTGCTTGCTTTGACAAATCATCAAATACAATCAATGCCGGACGTCCCGTATCACGGAAAAATTCTCCAATGGCAGCACCCGCAAATGGAGCGTAGTACTGAAGTGGAGCAGGATCAGCTGCAGAAGAAGCAACAATAACAGTATATGCCATTGCTCCGTTTTCCTGAAGTGTTTTTGCAACGTTAGCTACGGTAGATGCTTTCTGACCAGATGCAACGTAGATACAAAATACAGGCTCTCCTTTATCGTAAAATTCTTTTTGGTTGATGATGGTATCGATTGCGATCGCAGTCTTACCAGTCTGACGGTCACCAATGATCAACTCACGCTGACCTCTACCAATTGGAATCATCGCGTCAATCGCTTTGATACCCGTTTGTAGTGGCTCGGCAACAGGTTCTCTGTAGATAACACCTGGCGCTTTACGCTCCAATGGCATTTCGTACTTCTTACCTCCGATAGCTCCTTTACCATCAATTGGCTCACCAAGTGGGTTTACTACACGGCCAACATACTCCTCGCCTACATCGATAGAAGCGATACGGCCAGTACGACGAACGGTAGAACCTTCTTTGATACCTTTACCAGATCCTAACAATACAACTCCAACGTTGTCTTCTTCCAGGTTCAATACAATTGCTTGAACACCAGTTTCAAATTCAACGAGTTCACCGGCTTGTGCTTTGGTCAAACCATACACACGAGCGATACCGTCACCCACTTGGAGTACGCTACCTACTTCTTCCAGTTCTGCAGCTGTTTTAAAGCCGGAAAGTTGTTCTTTTAAGATTGCTGAAATCTCGTCGGGTTTTACATCAACCATGATTATTTATTTTAAGTTACAATGTTCTTATTGAAAATGACACCCTCAAAAGACGCCATCATTGATTTTCTAATTTACGCTTTTATCCCTTCGTTCTTACCAAACTCTTTACGCAGTTGCTCTAACTGGTGAGCGACAGAACTATCGAATAACTTATCTTCGAATTCGATTACAAAACCACCGATCAAGTCCGCGTTTATCGCTGTTGTAATCTCGATGTTATCAGCAGTGGCAGAACTTGCTGCTAATTTCTTTTTGATTCCCTCCACGGCTGCATCTGAAAGCTTGGTTGCTGTAGTCAACTTCACATTAGTAATGCTATTCAGTTGACGGTACTGCTCCATAAACTCATCCGCGATTTCAGGAAGGTAAGACTCTCTTCCTTTTCGAACAACGATATCCAAAAAGGCTTTAGTCATATCATCAAAACGCTCTCCGAAGATAGCTGTAAAGATGCTTGCTTTTTTAGTACCGTTGATGATAGGACTTTTCAGTAAACGGTAAAATTCTCCGTTTTCTTTACAAACCGCTTGGAAGTACTTAATGTCTTCTACCGCGCGGTCGAGGTTGCCTTTTTCCTTAGCCAGATCAATAAGTGACTTGGCATATCTCGAAGCTATTCTGATTACAGACATATGCTTGTTTTTATTGAAATGATCAGAATGATTTTACTCGTCCAGATCATTTATTGATTTTTTTAGTTCAATTTCATATCCTTCACCAAACCATTGGCGAAATTCTCTTGCTCTGCGTCTCCAACCAACTGCTTCTTGATAATTTTCTCCGCGATTAGCAAAGCCATGTTACCAGCCTGGTTTTTAATTTCGAGCATAGCAGCTGTCTTCTGGTTTTCAATTTCCTGACGTGCCTCCTCTACGATACGCTTTCCTTCAGCAGAAGCTTTTTCTTTAGCTTCAGCGACCATGGAGTCTCTGGCTTCTTTTGCCTCTTTCATAATCATGCTACGTTCTGCACGGGCATCCGCCAAAATCTTTTCGTTTTCTGATTTGAGGTTACTCATATCTTCTTTAGCCTTAGCTGCGGCATCCAAAGCCTCCTGAATGTCGGATTCTCTTTTGGTCAAAGCATCACGGATAGGTCCGAAAGCGAACTTGTACATCATTATCCAGAAGATGAAGAAAATAATGGTTGTCCAAAAAATTAACCCGATGTCTGGTTTAATTGGATTGAAAGCTGATGATAAGAAGATCATTTCCATAATATACTATATTTCTTTCTTAAGAACTTGTTTACAAATAGAACTTGAAAATCAATGATTGTGAGAAATTGGCTCCGCAGACCAACCGTCGCGAAGCCAACTAATTACTTTAGGTTTATTAACCTGCAATAAGGAAACAAAGTACGATCGCGATAAGAGCCGCACCCTCTACAAGGGCCGCCATCAAGATCATGTTTGAACGAATGTCACCAACAGCCTCAGGCTGTCGTGCAATCGCTTCCATTGCTTTTGCACCGATGCTACCGATACCGATAGCTGCGCCGATAACGGCTAAACCCATTCCGATTGCTGCAATTGAACCAGTCATTGTATTAATATTTATATGATAAAAAATAAATTAAAAACTTAGTCTTATATAAAAAACAATCTAACCTACTATACACTAAAGCTTTTAGCAGGCTAAGTTAATTTTTCATTGTTGCTTAGTGATGTGCTTCCTCTGTGGCAGCTCCTAAATAAGAGGCCGTCAAAATCGTAAACACAAATGCTTGAATGAAAGCAACCAACAACTCGATTGCCATCATAAATAAAGTCAAGAGAATAGAACCTACAGCAGTAGCATATCCTGCTCCTAAATTATTACCCGCTTCTCCAAAAAGGAAAATCAAGGCAACAAAGATTACCATTACCATGTGACCTGCTGTAATGTTTGCGAACAAACGTAAAGCAAGGGTAATAGGCTTTATAAATAAACCAAGTATTTCTACTGGTGTTAAAATCAAAACTTTCAACAAAGCAGGTACGCCAGGCATCCAAAGCGTATGTTCCCAGTAAGTCTTGTTACCATTAATAGTAGTAACAATAAATGCTACGATAGCCAATACCATTGTTACCGCAAGGTTACCTGTTACATTTGCACCGCCAAAAAATGGAATCTGCCCCCAAAGATTTAGTCCTAGGATAAAAAAGAATAAAGTCAATAGGAAAGGTAAGAGTCTAGCCCAATCTTTTCCTAAGAAAGGCTTTGCTACTTCTTCTTGAATAAAAACGATGATTGTTTCAAATAGAGATTGAAACCCGGAAGGTGCCTGACCTTCAGTTCGTTTATATTTACGAGCCATCCCTATAAAGAACCAGCACATAAAAAAGCAAACCAAAAGCATGGACATTACATTCTTTGTAATAGAAAAATCATAAAACGAAGTAATTCCTCCACCAAATACACCAGCATCCGCAGTACTACTATTTTCTACCTTTACTTTTTTGCCTTTATAATCGAAATATGCATAAGGAATACCTTCTGCATTCTCGTCGTGGTGAAAATAATGCACTTCGTGTTCATCAACTTCTGCATCAGCCGCATGATTATCATGTGCATGATCGTCTCCGTGGGAATGATCATGGTGACCGTGACCGCCAATAACTTCTAAGTCTACAACCTGATCCGTTGGAAAGCCCTGCCCTGGAGCAATTCGCTTAATTCGTCCTTCTACCAATACATAGCCATCAATGGCTTTACTACCATCACCATGGCTATTCACTATATTAAAGGAGTTAGACATACCAACACTCCACCCCTGGTCTGGCGCATATAACATGTAAGGTAATCGGAGGTTTATAGGGCCGATACTATATACATTAGCGTCAGAAATGTGATGAAAGGCAGGTCTAGCAGGGTCGTAAGCCTTGCCATCTGTGTCTCCTTCTGCGAATGCAGGATTGGTTGCCAGCAAGCTGACAAAAACGAATAGAATTATTTGATAAAATACTTTCATATGAAGCGTATTCGGTAGCGTCTGATTAAATCGACCGCAAAGGTAGAAATATTATACTTGAATTAAAAGTTAAAAACTGTTTTTTTATTAGGTGATTTTAGGCGTAGAAAAAGTAGCTTGAGGAATAGCAAGAACGTAGTCTCATTTAGCCTATAAACAGAGGCAAATGGCTATCCTTTTTTAATCTTCGCTTCGATATTCGTTGTGGAGTACCCCTCCATGAATGCCAGGCTTTTGACTTCTCCCCCACTTTCTATGACTTCTTTTGAGCCAACAATCTGATCTACGGTCCAATCTCCTCCTTTTACCAAGACATCCGGAAGTACCAATTTGATCAATTCTAAGGGAGTGTCTTCTTCAAAAATGACAACAGCGTCTACGCATTCCAGCGCAGCTAAGAGGAATAAGCGGGTTTTGTCATCATTGATTGGGCGATGTGGGCCTTTGAGGCGGGAGACGGATGCGGAGGAGTTGAGGCCAATCACTAACTTATCGCCTTCTGCTTTTGCTTCCGCTAAATAATGGATGTGCCCATAATGGAGAATATCGAAGCAACCATTGGTGAAGACCAGTTGTTGGCCTTCATCTTTCCAGAGCTGCGCAAGTTGCTCTATTTCGGAAAGGCTTTTTATTTTAGACTTGAAATGAGCGATCATGACAATGCTTTTTCTGTTGTCTTATGCTGCTCCGTTGGAACTATCGGTTCGTAGTTTCGATTTATGATTGGCAATAGCAATAAAGCCGTACAGCCTAATAATACGTTACAACCGATTTGAACAGAGAAGAAAAGAATATTAGCGAAGGAGAATGAATCCGCTTCATTGATGCCATACATAGACAAGGCAGCCATCGCTAAAAGATGGTAGGTCCCCATTCCACCGGGGGATGGGATTACAATTCCGAAGGCACCAAAAACGAATACCACCAGTCCTGCCATAGGTCCTAAACCAGCCGTCGGTGCAAAGGAAAAAAAGCAAAGGTAGGTCATAAAGAAATACATCAACCATATATTGCAACTATGGAAAATAAACCAGCCGGGGCGGTCCAATTTCCGAATGGTCTGTAGGCCTTCTCCGAATCCTTTTAGGACATTTAATATTTTTTGAAAAAAAGCAGACTCCATTATTTTCTTTCGAAAAACAAGGAGTAATAACAAAGCGACGAAGCCCCCTGCTAACAAAGTGAGCACGATAGGGTTTCCTAACAAGGACCCGCCACCCTTTCCCTTACTCATCTCCGTACTAAGGAATCCCCATAACTTATCAAACTGCAAAACAAAGGCTAAACCAATAACCGACAACAATGAAATTACATCTACAATTCGATCGGTGACAATAGTCCCCATTGCTTTTTCTACTGGTATTTTTTCATATTGTGAAATCATACCTCCACGTACGACCTCGCCGATTCGAGGTAATCCTAGATTAGCGAAATATCCTATAGTGATTGTTAAAAAAGAATTAATCAATTTTGGAGTATACCCTAAAGGGTGAATTAACATATTCCAGCGAATGGCTCTACTGATATTACTAATTATAAAAGCGACTAACACCATGCCTATCCAAAAGTAATTGGCACTTGTAAAGTCATCAATTAACTTTTGCATTAGGCTGCATTCTTCTGCGGGTATATTATCTACAACACATTGTGCACGATAGGCGGCATCTTGGTTTTGATAAAGCAAATAGAGTATGGTAAGGCCTACGCCGAGGAAGATGAAAAACTTTAGGAAATTGCTGAGGGATTTATTCACTTGTAACTGTTTGATTTTTAATAAAAGACAATTCATCTGGCCGCTCGAAGGCGGCCAGATGAAGTCTTTTGGCTAGGCTAGTTCGCTTAACTCCAGCCAACGTTCTTCTTTTTTTTCAATGGATTTATCAACCTCTCCTAATTCTACGGAGAGCTTTTGGATGTCTTCGCCAGAGAGGCTGCTATCCATAAACTTCTCAGAGATGACCCCCTTCCTAGCTTCTAGCTTTTCTATCTCTTTTTCTAACCGATTGTATTCTTTCCGCTCCAGGTAAGACATTTTTGGCTTTTCCTCTTTCACTTCAACCGCTGTAACTGTATTATTTTTAGGTCCGGCACTTTTCCCTGATCGTCGTTTTTCTATCTCTTCCAACCTCTTAGCTTCTCGGTAATCAGAGTAATTACTATTGTAATCTTTTATGACACCATTGCCTTCAAAAATAAAAAGGTGATCTACCACTTTGTCCATAAAGTAACGATCGTGAGATACGATAATCATACAGCCCGGAAAGTCCATAAGGAATTCTTCCAGTACGTTTAATGTCAGGATATCCAGATCGTTTGTCGGCTCATCGAGAATGAGGAAATTGGGGTTTGTCATTAAGATGGTCAGCAGATAAAGACGGCGTTTCTCTCCCCCACTCAACTGAGAAGCGTAGACTTGCTGTTGTTTTCTATCGAATAAAAAACGCTCTAGTAATCCGGCGGCCGTTATTTTCATCCCCTTATCTAAAGGAATATATTCCGCTACGTCACGGATTACGTCTATCACTCGTTTATCTTCGGTTAGGTCGATCCCGTCCTGTGTGTAATGGCCGAAAACGACGGTATCCCCCAACACTACTTTTCCGTGATCCGGACGAATCTCCTTAGTCATTAATTTCAGGAAGGTAGACTTCCCTACCCCGTTCGGCCCAACGATGCCAACTCGTTCTTTTTTGGTAAACTTATAATTAAAATCCTTTAAGATTTCGAAGTCGCCAAACTTCTTACTAACGCTGTACATTTCTACAATCTTGGAACCCAATCGCGCTCCTTTGATGTCTATTTGTACCTTGTCGTTATTGAGCCTTTTGGAGGCATCCGATTTAATATCATCAAAGGTATTTACTCTGGATTTTGCTTTCGTTCCTCTTGCTTTTGGTTGACGCCTGATCCAGTCCAACTCCTTCCTGAATAGCTTCTTGTTTTTATCCAATACAACCGCTTCATTATCACTACGTGCAGCTTTCTTTTCTAAGTAATCAGAATAAGTCCCACTGTAGCGATGAATAAGACCTCTATCTAACTCAACAATTGAATTACAAACTCGCTCCAAAAAGTAACGATCGTGCGTCACCATAAATAAAGTCAGACTAGCTCGCTGTAAATATTTCTCCAACCATTCAATCATTTCCAAGTCCAGGTGATTGGTAGGCTCATCTAAAATAATCAGCTCGGGTTCCTCAATAATCAATTTAGCCAGTGCCAATCGTTTCACTTGCCCTCCGGAAAGTGTGCCTACTTTTTGGGCCAGGTCTTTAATATTTAGTTTCCCTAATATCTCTTGTATCTTAGCTTCGAAGTCCCAAGCTTTTAGGTCATCCATCGCTATCATAGCAGCCTGTGCTTCGTCTACCTTTTCGGGAAATAACAATGATTTTTCGTAATTGAGAACCGCCTGAATCATTTTGTTATCGGAATCGAAAACGGCTTCAAGTATATCGTGATTCGGGTTGAAATGCGGTTCCTGTTCCAGGTAGCCGATCTTCACGGACTTGTGGAGCTGTACCATGTTCTTCTCTCCTTCCGCATCTTCGAGGCCGGCGATTACTTTGAGGAGTGTTGTTTTTCCGGAGCCGTTTTGGGCTATCAGCGCGATGCGATCTCCTTGATTGATTTTCAGGGAGATGTTATCGAATAACACTTTTTCGCCGTAGTGTTTGCTTACTTTTTCTAGTACTAGGTATTCCAATTTTTTTTTGTTTTTGCGTGTTTATTGATCTCGGTTCGCCTTTACGTTCACTGAGCAAGTGAATCTAGCGTAATCGAAAAGATTCATCTCCTGATATTGGAGGTAGATTTCTCGGCTCGTAGCTCGCTCGAAATACAAGGATAGCGGGCCTTCCTATCCCTCGACTCGCTCCTACTTCGCTCGCTCGGGATGACAGATTATAAATTTCTAGTTCAATTATCTCAAAACACCCCTCCTTCGGGGTTGAGAATGATAAAATTTTCCAACAAAATTTAATGAGCCTACAAAGCGGGCGAATCTCCCCTTTAGGGGCCGAGGACAGCGCCGGCCTCCCAGATTCACTTCCACCCATTCACTCCTTCCTCCCCATTCAAAGCCACAAAGGTAACAACTATTAGAGTTTATTCTAAATAGAATAGTGCGGTCTACCAAACACTCGAAACCGAACAAACTGGCTAAACGAAAGCAGCTCCTTTGACTACGTCAAAAGAGCTGCTTTCGTTATTCATTGGCAGGCTAAAGTTAGTTGTTACCTGCTGTTCGATCTGAAGCCGTCATGTCATTCATGACATGTAGGGCTTCTTCGATGTAGATGTCTTTACGAATGCCTTTCAACCATTCATCGTTCATGGCCTCTTTAGATTCGTCAATTTTGATGTTCGGAATGTCCTCATCCAAATTGCGAACTTTCAGTCCTTTAATTTCTGTAAACATGTCTTCGAATTTTTCTGCTCTTACTTCTGTCGTTTTACGCTGTTCGCGGAATTTCTCTAAACTTAGAGGGTATTCTGTTTTCTCAGAGCTTTCTTTTGTAAAACGAGCCTGTTCCAATACTTTTTGAAATTCTTCACTTGACTTTACTCGATCCGAACTTGCTGTTTTTAAATTACGTAAGCCTTTTAATTTTCTTACATCTTGATCATAAGAAACCGCAGGAATTTCAGTCCAAGCCATTGCGTAATCTTGCTCTCTCTCTCCTAATTCGAAGTAGTGGTATCTGTCTGGTAAAACGATATCTGGAGTCACTCCTTTTAACTGAGTAGAACCACCGTTTACTCTATAGAATTTCTGGATGGTTAATTTTACTTCACCTAAAGGTGTAATATCACTGTTGCCACGGAAGCCTTGATCAAGATCTATAAAACGTTGAACGGTTCCCTTTCCGAAAGTAGCGTTTGATCCAACAATAACTGCACGTCCATAGTCCTGTAATGCTGCTGCTAAGATTTCGGAGGCAGAGGCACTGAAGGAATTAACCATAACGATGAGTGGACC
>JBLHRR010000185.1:0-9166 GCA_047626155.1 Saprospiraceae bacterium
ACAACAATTACAACAATAATATTACATTTAAAAAAAACAGATATGAAGTGGTTAAAAAGACTCAGCGTTTTACTGGTATTGTTAGTGATCGTTTACTTTCTGGGGCCGAAACCAAAAGCCTTGGATATCAATACTAGCTTGCCAGTTGTTCCCACAGATTTAATCTCTTTGGAAAAGCAAATTAACGAAAGTGAAAAGGCCAATCTCGAAATAAAACCGGACAATCAAGCTCGAATCGTTTGGGCTGATCCGGAACAAAAAGTAAAAACAGCATATAGTATCGTTTACATTCATGGCTGGTCGGCAAGTCATGGAGAGGGAGACCCCATTCACAGAGAGTTTGCTTCTCGTTATGGCTGCAATTTATACTTAGCCAGATTGAGTGGCCACGGTATAAAAGGTATGAACGCCATGTCAAACGTTTCTGTAGAGTCCATGTTAGAAACAGCTAAAGAAGCGGTAGCTGTTGGAAAGTCTCTGGGCGAAAAAGTCATCCTAATGTCTTGTTCTACTGGAAGCACGCTGGCTATGTACATTGCTTCGGGCAATTCTGACGTTCATGCCCTCATCAATTATTCTCCAAATGTAGATCTTTACAATCCCAATTCTTTTTTACTGACCAAGCCTTGGGGCCAGCAAATTGCTCAATTGGTGACAGGGAGTGACGAACACGGTTTCAGCGGCGGTCCTGGTGTAGATCAGTACTGGACAACGCGATATAAGCTCAAAGCCATTGTAACCCTGAAATCATTAGTAGATGCAACCATGACCAAGTCCGTTTTTCAAAAAATAAAACAACCTTTTTATATGGGTTATTATTATAAAGACGAAACGCATCAGGACATGGTCGTTTCTGTACCACGCATGCGAGAAATGTTTGAGCAACTGGGCACCCCGGATAATTTGAAACGAGATGAGCCACTACCCAATACAAAAGCTCATGGCCTTTGTACGAAATATTGGTCGAAGGATTTGGAGAGCGTTCGCCAAACAACTTATAAATTTGCAGAGGAAGTTTTGAAGATGGAAGCTTTGCCGCCTCCTTTGGTGGAACGTCCGGTTAAGGCTCATGGCCAGTAACTTTGCAACTTCAAAAGCAACTGCAACTTCAATTCCTATTGTTCGCAAACTAAGTGCTTTGAGCCTGAGGTTGATATCCATCTCGCTCTGCTGCCGGATTACCCACACATTTGTCACACCAAGAAATAAAACCCAATCGTAATTAATAACCACGCAGAGCGCGCGGAGCTAACTGAGCCTAGATGCAAGAACCATAAAAGAGATTGAGAAAATGACATAGATCTAAAAAAGTGTCTACGGCTCCGATATTCATTATACTAATAACAAGAGTTCTTCATCAGTTGATAATAAAAATGCACTAGCTTCTTATAGTCCTCTACTGCTATTCGCTCATCAATGCCATGAATCCGATGCAGATCATGGATGGTGGTTTGTAGCGGCATAAAGCGATAAGTATCATTAGCTACATTTTCATAATGGCGACTATCGGTAGCTGCGATAACCAATGAAGGTGCGATCACTCCTTCCGGAAAAATCTCTTGTGCTGTTTTTTGAATGGCATTAAAACCAAAAGATTCGACAGAAGACACCTTCGAAGGATTGCTGGAAAAAGCAGCCTGGCCTACCGTTACTTTTATGCGTTCATCGTTTATGACCTGATGTAAATGTTGCTTCACCGTTTCCACAGTCTCCCCAGGAATGATGCGGAAGTTAATGGTAGCGCTTGCGGTGGTCGGCATTACATTATCTTTAAGGCCCGCTTTCAAAATAGTGGGTGCCATCGTTGTTCTTACTATTGCATTTGCGGAAGCTTGTTTGCCGAGTTGTTTGATTAAGATATTTTCAAAAAACCAGATATTGGCAAAAACGAGCTTGTTGGGCATAGACATTTCTGGACCTACATGGTCGAAAAGCATTTCAGTAGGGCCGCTGATTTTTGCAGGAAAAGGATTCTCTTCTAATTTTTTCAAGGTATTGGCCAATAAGCCAATGGCCGTTTCTTTTGGCGGCATCGAAGAGTGACCACCTTCCTCCAGCTCAGCAGTTACGATAAGGCTAGCGTATCCTTTCTCTGCAATACCAATCAGTGTTGCTGGCCTGTTCAGTCCAGGTAATGCATTTTCTAAAACTACGAGGCCTTCATCCAGTACATATTCAAAGCGGAGACCTTCATTTTCAAATTTTGTGGCAATGGCTTTAGCTCCATTGTGGCCACTGACTTCTTCGTCGTGACCAAAGGCCAGATATATGCCGCGCTCTGGCTGATAGCCTTCTTCTAACAGAATATTTACAGCTTCTAATACTCCTAGGATATTTACTTTATCATCCAATGCTCCACGGCCCCAGATGAAGCCATCTTTTATTTTTCCGCTATAAGGTGGTTCTGTCCAACGAGCCAAGCTTTCATCTTCTACTGGTACTACATCAATATGACCTAACAATAGTATTGGATCGAGCTTTGGATTTGTGCCAGGCCATTTATAAGTAATGCTGTAATTGTTGACAAATTCTTTTTGCAATAATGAATCGACGAGTGGGAAGTTTTCGCGAAGGTAGTTTTTGAAATCAACGAAGGCAGAAGTATCAATGTGCGTTTCGTAGGAAACGGTTGGTATTTGAATAACTTCGGAAAGGCGTTTTACCACTCTGTCAGAAATGTCCTTTGTGGTAACAGGAGCCACAGGAACTTGACGGGAACCAAACTTAATTGTATTTAAAGTAAAAGCACCAATAAGGACGACCAGAATGAGAAGGAGAGCCTGCAATAAGAGTCGGCGTATTTTTTTGAACATAGATGAATTTCTTACTTCTCCAACAACCTCAGCAAATATTCACCATAACCACTCTTAATATATTTCTGCCCCAGCTGCTCCAATTGTTTGTCATCAATAAAACCCATTTCCCAGGCGATTTCTTCGATACATCCAATTTTCAAACCTTGACGGTCTTCGATTACTTCGATAAACTGCCCCGCTTGAATCAGTGACTTGTGGGTTCCAGTATCCAACCAGGCCACTCCCCTTCCGAGTACGCCGACTTTAAGAGCGCCTATCTTGAGGTAGTGCTTATTGACATCTGTGATTTCATATTCACCTCTAGGACTTGGCTCTAAATTTTTAGCTACCTCTACTACACTATTGTCATAGAAATACAAGCCTGGAACGGCGTAATTCGATTTCGGTTTTTCTGGTTTTTCTTCGATAGAGAGTGCCTTAAAATCTTCATCGAACTCTACTACACCATATCGCTCAGGGTCAGCTACCTGATAAGCAAAGACAACTCCTCCTTTGGGATTGGCAGAAGCTTGTAATAATTCTTTCAGTCCGTTTCCATGAAAAATATTATCACCCAAAATCAATGCAACAGAATCGTCTCCAATAAATTCTTCTCCTAGAACGAAAGCTTGCGCCAATCCGTTAGGATCATGCTGAACCTTGTAGGTAAAAGAACATCCGATGGCGCTACCATCACCAAGCAATTTTTGAAAATTTGGTAGGTCTGTTGGCGTAGAGATGATGAGTATTTCCCGAATGCCTGCGCTCATCAAACTAGAGAGCGGATAATAAATCATAGGTTTATCGTAGACGGGCATCATTTGTTTACTCACCGCAAGGGTGAGCGGATAGAGCCGGGTGCCGAGTCCTCCGGCGAGGATAATTCCTTTCATGTTTTGGAGTTGTGAATAGGTTCGTTTGTTGTTGATCTGCGTGTAGCAACGTGACTATCAGGCTTCTTACATTGTAAATATAGCAGAAGTTACTCTTTTATTACAACAAGAAACAGAAATAGAGATAGATTAAGATGAAATGATAATTGGTTAAGCTAAATCCGCCACTTCTAATTCCTGCTGAATGCGTTTGATTCGTAAAATCAACTCATTGGGTTTAAATGGTTTTGCAATAAAATCATTTGCGCCCAGACGGAAAGCCTCCAGTACTGTATCGTCATCATCTAAGGCAGAGATAACTATAATGGGAACCTGACTTTGCAACTTGGTACGAACATGGTCGATGAGCTGTAGCCCAGTGACGTAGGGCATCATAATATCTGCGACGATGAGGTCAGGCATTTCCTGTTGTAATAGCTCTATTGCCTGTTTACCATCTTCGGCTAATACTGAGGTATATCCATGTTTTCGTAAGCGAAACTCCAGCGCTGTCAACATGATTTCTTCGTCTTCGCAAATTAGGATTTTCATAAAAATAGTCGTATTTAGTCTATGAATGAGGAGTTTTGTGAGGGATTCAGTTCTACTGAATCCCTCACAATGTCTTTTTGTCTATCATGCAATACATGCATAGTAATAACCAGGTGTCTAAAAATATCCGGATAGGTAATTTGCAAGAGTAGGGCCTTATAATTAAGCTTTTCAGGTGGTATCAGTTTTCAGAACGTTAATGTCAGAAGGTTTATAGTCCTTCAAAGAAAAAATTAAGTTCTACTAAAACCGGTACTGACGTATTCTCCAGAACATCAATTAAGCTAGCCACTTTGCCTGTTTCGTCCTGCGATTTACCAATGCTTTCCAATTCCTTATTGGCCTTAGTCATCGTATCATTACCAACAAAAGAAAGTGTTGATTTCATTTTGTGAGCTACTGAAGCAAGGCCGTTCCAATCAGAAGCCGCGTGTACTTCACGCATCCTCTGTAGCTCATGAGGAATTTCTTCCAAAAGCATTTCCAGCATAACTTTTTTCATATCTGGATCGCCATCGGACATCATGTCCATGTAGTCTAGGTTAACCATTGTTGATATGTTGTTATCTGTCTGTGTTGTTTTGTTGTTGAACATATTTAGCAATTTTATTGAAAAGTTGTTGTGGGTCAAATGGCTTTAAGACAAAGTCATCCATCCCCAATTCTTTATATTTTTCATCTTTAGAAATGTGCGCATGCGCGGTCATCGCCAGGATAGGAATCCGACCTTTTTCAGGAGGCAATTGTGTCCTTATGTATTTGGTTGCTTCCTCCCCATCCATGATTGGCATTTGAATATCCATAAGGATAATATCGTAATCGTTTTTAGCAACCAAATCAACAGCGATCTGGCCATTACCTGCGATTGTAATATTAATGTTATCCCATTGTTTCTGCAACGTTTTTGTAGCTACAATTTGATTCATCTTATGGTCTTCTACCAAGAGTAGATTGATTTCTCTTTCCAAAACAATTTTAGAAACCTCTATCCGTTTCTCTCCACTGTCTTTTGGTTTCTCTCCTTTTTCAAAAACGAGATCAAAGGAGAATGTAGACCCTATACCAAGTTCACTTTCCACCTGAATCTTCCCTCCTTGTTGCTCTACAAGGTTCTTAGAAATGGAAAGCCCCAATCCCGTCCCCTCATAAATTCTGTCTTTAGATCGCACTCTGGTAAAAGTCTCAAAAACAGAATGCAACTTATCTTCCGGAATACCAATTCCGGTATCTTCCACTTCGAATTTCAAATGGATGGTACTATCGTTTTCATTCAAATTTTTCACTCGAAGTTTCACGTGACCAAAGTCTGTAAATTTCACTCCGTTCCCTACTAAGTTATAAAGGATTTGATTGAGTCGTAGTTTATCCCCTTTTATGTATTTACCGATTCCTTCCTCTACATCCGTTTCGAAGTAAATATCTTTTTCTTTGAACTTATACTGCATGACATTAAATAAATTTTTCAGCAGCATGAACAAATCAAAGTCTTTATATTCAAATTCTATCTTTCCATTTTCTAAAGTAGAAATCTCCAGAATATCATTGATGATACCCAATAAGATTTCCGAGGATTGTTTGATGGAACTGATATAATTAAATTGTTCATCATTTAAATCTGTTTTGATCACCAAGTTACTCATCCCCAATACCGCGTTCATTGGTGTCCGCATTTCGTGGCTGATACTGGCGATGAATTGCTCCTTCATCTTTGCAGATTGCTGAGCAAGGTCACGCGCTTTTATCAACTCCTCCGTTTGCTTTCGTTCTGTAATATCACGGATAATACAAGTGTAGCCCTGAAAGTCTTCTTTCTCCAGTTTGTTGGCTGTGATCAGGCAAGATTTATATTCGCCTGACTTTTGTTCTATTTCAATCTCGTAATCCTGGACAGCATCATTTTTTTGTAGCGCTTCTAGGAAGGAAACTTTTCTAGTAGTTGGCTTATAATTGTCGTGAATATACATCCCTTGTAATTCATGGGATGTATATCCAAAAATACCGGTCGTAGCGTCGTTGAAGTCAATAATTTTTCCTTCGTTATTACAAACGTAGATCGCATCTTTAGAACGATTGAAAATTTCCTGATACCTGGCCTGACTCTTCGCCATCTCTTTCTCTGCCAGCTTCCGCTCCGTTATATCTTGAATGATACCACTCAACACCAATTGGTTTGATGTGTTTCGGCTAACCGTACATTGTACAAATGCAAAACGGTTTTCACCAGCAGCAGTTCTAAACTGTATGTCTCTTTTTAAATCTTTATGGTTGGCGGCTTCCAAATGTACCGAATCGAAAATTCGCAATGGAGAATTCATATCCGTCAACTCCGCCTTACTAATAATTGCCTTTCGTTCATTGATGCCGAACATTCGGAAAATTTCATTAGAAGCAATAAATTGCTGTAATTCGAAATTGTATTCCCAGTTTCCAATTCTAGCTACTCGTTGCGTTTCTTCCAGACGTTTTAATACCTGGCTTCTTTCAACAGAAAAACGCAAAGACTTCGACAACTGATCTGCATCAAAAGCTCCCTTGATTAGGAAGTCCTGCGCTCCAGCTTTTACTGCATTGATTCCAAGGCGTTTGTCATCGAGACCGGTAAGGACGATTACATTATTATCAGGAAACTGTTCCAACAACAACTCCAACGTTTCGAAACCACGACTATCCGGTAAGGTAAGATCCAACAAGATGGCTGCATAATCGTCCGATTCGCGCAAAGCGGCTAGACCATCTGCCAGCGTTGTTTTATTATTAATCTGACAATTATCCAGATCAGATTCCATTAGCAATAGCTCTACCAGTCGAGCATCCCCAGGGTTGTCCTCGATCAATAAAATCTTATTATGTGTTTCGATGTTAGACATACTATCAATAGCTACATCAACCGAACTTGTCTGCCCTTTTATAATCATGTAATTCTCCGCTTTAGCTCTTTAGAAAATATTCGGGGGAAGAACTATTGTCACGTTTTTGATGAAAAATGACTGTTGTTCCTTAGCTACGTGGTAAAAATACAAATGTTGCGCCATCTTTTGTTATGAGGAAAAGGCACAGTTGGCTGTCGGCTGGTTTATAGATCTTTTTGAATTCTTCTACTTTATCATTTTGAATAATTTGTTTGGCTACGAACTCTTCCAGAGTGGAGGCATTAATGCCCCAATCCATCACCACTCCTTCATATTCTTTTAGGGGGATACCCAATGCTACTTCTTCTTTGTGTAACACAAAAATGGGATAGGAGGAGACTTCTTCGAGCACAATGGTCTCACTAGCGTTGCCCATCATAGTCATGAAAGGCTGGAGTTCTTGTTTGAGTTGTTGGTATTGCTGTTCTTGTTCTTGCATTTGAGTATTGTTTGATATAATTATACTTTGCACTAAATGATTTTATTTGATGAAGCATAGGAAATTGGCGTTCCGCCAATTATATTTTTTACCACAACGGCGCAACGAGCGCAACATTAATTCACTTCCGCAACTCGCCATTCTTCTTCTGGCAATAATTCCAAGAGCGCCACATTCTCTACGTGGTGTGTATGTGGAAACATATCTACCGGTCGGACTCTAGTTACGGCGTATTTGTCTTTTAATAAAAGTAAATCTCTTGCCTGCGTTGCTGGATTACAGCTGACGTAGACAATTTTAGGAGCGGCCAATTCTAACAAGGTGACGACAACTTTAGGGTGCATCCCTGCCCTTGGTGGATCTGTGATTACGATATCTGGTTGCCCATGCTTTTCGGAAAACTCATCGGTTAAAATATCTTTTACATCACCCGCATAGAACACGGCGTTGCTGATATTATTTCGTTCCTGATTGACTCGGGCATCTTCTATAGCGGCTGCAATTTCTTCTATTCCAACAATTTGCTTACAATTCTCTGCAATATATAAGGCGATACTTCCGATCCCGGTATAAAGGTCGTAGACATTTTCGGAACCGCTGAGACCCGCAAAGTCTTTTACGATATCAAAAAGTCGAACTGCTTGTTTGGTGTTGGTTTGAAAAAAAGATTTTGGTCCGATTTGAAAATTGATATCGCCCAGATTCTCTGTAATAAAAGCTTCGCCGCTATAACAGACAATCTCCAAGTCCAGAATAAAATCATTTACTTTTGTGTTGATACAATAGTGTAAAGAAGTAATTTCTGGAAAGCGATTTTTCAAGGCTTCCATGTAGTTCGTGATCTTCTCCATGTCTCCTTCATTCACCACTACAATTACCATAGTCTCTCCTACTTCCGTCACTCGGATAATGATATTCCTCAGAAAACCTATATTACTCCTCGGGTCGTAAAAGCTGAGGCCTTGTTCTATTCCAAATGCCTTGGCCGCCAATCTCAATTCATTGGAAATTCCACCTTCCAGATAGCAGTGTTTGATATCAATCATTTTATCAAACGCACCTGCCTTGTGAAAACCTAACACATCTTCTACATTAGATATATCAGTACCAATTTCATCCGCAGTCAACCACCTTTTATTGCAGTAGGTAAACTCCAGTTTATTTCTATAGTACTGCGTTTCCGAAGCTCCTAGAATGGGTTCAAAAAGACTAACATCTACTTTTCCAATCCTACGTAAAGCATCTCTAACTTGTACTTCCTTATATTTTATTTGTGCTTCGTAAGTCAGGTTTTGCCATTTACAGCCGCCACATATTTCGAAGTGAGAACAGAAGGGTTCAGTTCTCTCTGGCGATTTCTCCCGGAATTCTTTAACAATACCTTGAGATACTCCTTTCTTTTTTCTCAATACCAAAACGTCTACTACGTCGCCAGGTACTCCATGCTCTACAAAGAAGACTTCTCCCTCTTCATTTCGTCCGACAGATTTTCCTTTATCGGCGATGCCCGTTAGACTGACGTTCTCTACTACTCTTTGTTTCTTTTTTCTTCTTGCCATGCTTGGTTTATTCGTTGAATGGTGAATTAGTTAATTAGTT
>JBLHRR010000186.1:0-9005 GCA_047626155.1 Saprospiraceae bacterium
TTCCTGTTCCCTCTGGCCTTATAAAATTGGCCGTTAAGAAAAGCAGCAAAGCGTCGCTCAAGAGCAGTCCAGAGCCTTTTAAGGCGACCTTGGACTGCGAGCGGGCAGGCTGCTGATTTTTAGGCCAAATTTATAAAGCCTTGGGTTTTTGGTACTTTTTTGCTAAGAAAAAAGTACGAAGAAAATAACAATAAATCTACAAAAGTAAAATTAGAGCGCTAAGTAACAACAAAAAATTTACTTAGGCCACTGCCATCATTTAGTTAAAGCTAAACGACTCCAGGAGAGTGATTTAGCTAAATGATGGCAGTGTATTGTGGCCTAGATTATTTTTTGTGTAATACTAAGCTATAAATGGTAGCTGATTTTTTCTTGTTAGATAGCGGATTTATATTAGGGTGAATTTCGTGTAATAGTAGTGTTGAATGTTTTAGTAGTGTTGAATATTTGTATGGGAACGTTTACTAAACTGAAAAAAGTTTAGTAAACGCCCGACCGTGCCAACCGATCTGACCGTGGAAAACGGAGATAGTATAGTAACTAACTCATCCTTAACAAAGCAATCTGATAGTGGTAACAAGCACTTAAACTTACTGCCACTACATCTGGCTAAGGCTTTGCTATTTCGAGTTACTATTTGCAATATTGATTTGCAGAACTGTTTTATCATAATATTTGGATTTGTTGTGATTTTCAAATATCGGTAGCAGTTTTGTATTTTCAAAATTATGCTTCAGAGACCTTTTACTTCGTCAAAAGTCCAGTAAGCGTTTGCTTATGGCTTCTTTTTTTATTACCAGACTTAACCCTATTAAAAATTTGGTCGGGAAAAATGAAAAAGAACAAATTTGTATTTTATTGATTAATAAATTCACTAGCTTGAGTTTTCGAGAGAAAAATTCAAACTAGTAAATTATAAAACATGTACTATTTCCGAACCACTCTTTTCCTGTTACTCCTCCCCTGCTTCCTATTCAGCCAACAGCAGCTAAAGAAAAAAACAGTAGCCGAAACAAACCCCACCAAAGTTTCCTTCGGTCTTCATATCGGATTAAGCTCCTCTGACATTTCCGCCAATAGAATTGCCTTCCCAGCAACAGGAGTCGATCTCTCCAGACTGGATCGTCAGCAGGCAACCAATGGCCGTTTTGGTTTATTACTACTCATTCATCTCTCAGAAGATTACGGATTGGAGACCGGATTGATTTATGAAAAACTAGGTCTCAAAGCAGAGGGACTCTATGATCCCGAGCTCATGGAGTACAATTTAAAAAATAGCTCCTCTACTCATTTCTCTTTTGAGTACCTCATCTTTCCACTGCTATTTAAACGGAACCTTCCACTTCAGGAAAAAATGCAACTGAGTTTTCAAGTTGGTACTTACTTAGCACTTTTACAAAGTTCATCTTACGGCTTTGAAGTCACAGACCTGATCATGAATCCAGATGGCAGTTTCCGGGAGAGCATGCGAAAAACAGGCATTTCTCTGGATGACTACAGCAGAAAACTTGATATTGGTATGCGCCTTCAGGCAGGAGTGGAACGAAGCATTTCGGAAACCGCCTCTCTATTTTCCTATGTTTACTATTCCAGAGGATTAAGAACTATTGACGATTTTCCGGAGACTAACCTTGAAGGCGGTTCGGAAGGAATGAATCGTGTTTGGGGACTTTCTTTTGGTGGGTATTTTAAAATGAAATAAAAAAAGCACCTACAGTTTATTGTAGGTGCTCTTTTTATTTCTACCATCCTTCTTCGATGGTAAATTCTATAAGTTTTAAAACACTTGCTTAAACAAGTACTGATTTACTTCACAACTTGCAATTGCTTCACCGCAATATTATCACCTACTTTAAAGGTGACAACATAAGTCCCAGTAGCTAATCCAGCTAACAATAAAGTCTCTGTTTGCTCCCCTTGTACATTTGGAAGTAAGCTAGATTGTAACATACGACCATTGAAATCCCAAAGGCTAATGGTTACGTCAGCACGTTGTTGGAGATTCATCTTGATGGTACTATAATCCGTTGCTGGACTAGGGAATAAGGTCGCTTCGAAACCTTCTATTTCGTTAAGTTCTTCTGTAGCAACGTTGATACAATTTGCTCCTCCAGTAGCTTCACACCAACGAGCTTCGAATTCCTGAAGGAAAATATTAGCGATATTTTCGTTGTGGAAAATTAAAGTATTCTCATCATTTCTAACATCTGCACCTGCTGACCAGTTGTGAGAACCGGTAACAACAATAGGGTCAGAACTTGGAGCAGTAGCATCGATGACACAGTATTTGTGGTGGGTTTGCTGTGGTACATTATCTTCTGATACATTCACACCGTTATCAAGTAGGAATTGAAACTCACTCCCTTGGTCATTTGGGTTGTTGATGATACCACGGACTGAAGTTCCTGCATTGTGCTCCGCAAGAACTGCAGCTCCTAGCTCATTGTAAGTAAAAGACAATATGGCAAATTGCAAATCTACATCTGCAGATTCTACCGCATCAATAATTCCAAGAGCAGTGTTATCCGATGGAGAAAAATAAGACTCTACCATTTTACCGTTTACACTGAAAAGGTGTGGTGTATTATCTGTTTTGTCTTCTCCGAATTTTACATTAAAAATACCTGGCGTTGGATCTTCTGATCCCCACATTTCATTAAATTCCCAAGTATACGCTTTTGCAATTGCTTTGTCCTGAATGATCACGAGGTTGTTGAAATCATCCGCAATATTATTGTCTGTCATATTTGTAGAACCCATAATTACATAGGAACTGTTTTCAGATTCTGCGTCAAAAACGAAGAACTTATGGTGCATTAGTGGATTTCCTGGATTCCCAGAAAGAGTAGAAAAAGGAGGAGAAGGGTTTTGCAAAGCTAGGTTGTTTGTTTCATCATCATGAATATAACGAACTACGATTCCATTGTTATGGGCATTCGTTAAAGCCGCTACGATTGTCGTTCTGTTGATATTGTAAATCGCACAATCAATAGATGTAGTCGCATTGTTGATTCGACTAATGATCGCTGCTTCTATGGCTGCTCCAGTGACGTCGGTCGCCAAAGCTCCATTAGAGAAATCTTCGTTTACACCGTGGTTGAAATATACTTTAATCTGACCAGAAGAATTAGAAGCCGTACTGAATATTTTAGTCGCAGAATTTACAGTCGTTATTCCATTGTTAGAAAAAGCTTGAACGTAATAAAACTCTGAAACATCCAAACCATCAATATCAATACTATGATTGACCGTTGAATTTGTGTTTGTGATTTCATTGACCATCGCTGGAGTTGTACCATAGCGCAAGTTAGAAGAAGCCGCAACGTTGGTTGACCATGTGACCGTAAAGCCATCAGTCGTAAGGTTAGCTTCCTTTGGTTGCACCGTGATGTAAAAATCATCAACGATATCCACGTCAGCACCATCACGCAATAGTAACTGGGGATTACCGCTGAATTGAGAAGAGATACCTGTTAGATTTACTGCCGCTTGTGTGATCGGCATCCCAATAAAAGAAGAACCAGAAGGCATATAAAGATCTCCAGATTCTCCTCCTCCATTTTGGGTAAAGGAGTAAAGTCCTACAGAGAAAACGCCTCCACCAAGGTCAAAAGTTACATCTTCAATTAGTGCGATGCTTCCTTCAATGTCCTCCAAACCATTTGGCGTGATCGCCTGTGGTGCTGGAAGTGTATTGTTAGAAGAAACTACGTTGTAACTTGTTATCGGATCAATCTCCAACAAACCGTTGAAAAATTTCAACGGTCCTGTAACTTGAACCAAGTCTCCACGAGATACATCATCTGGGAAGTTACCAGTAGAACCGGAACCAGGATAAACCGCAATACCGGCCGTAGCGTCTTGTACATAACGAATGATGCCGAGCTCGGCACCGTTAGTTGCAATGCCTTCGACGGTGACGATTTCGCCTTCGGCCATTGTACGGGCGACGGAGATGTCAATTTGAGCGTCCAACAATGGAATACTCAATAGAAGTGTAATTAGAGTAAGAATAAATTTATTCATGTTGTTTATTTTATTTTATTTGAACTTTGCTTTTAGTAGATGAAAACACTTTTATAAAGTTATCTGTAGCGATACATTAAATCGTCGTCCTTGACCATAGTGAACGGATGCTGATTTAGCATCGAAGTCAGCGAAGGAAGGCGAATTAAAATCATCATTGTTCCTTGCATCACTGATGTACTTGGCATCGAAAAGGTTTATGATGTTGGCTCTTAGGTTAAGTCTAACATCCTTAACGTTAAAACTATAACCAGCATGAAAAGAAAAGAGGGTATAATCTGGCATTTCCCAAGAGTCTCTTCCTGCATTAACATCTTTTAAATCTTCGGGTTGAAAGTTAGCGAAGTTCTTTGCAAAGTGAGTCGCTCTTATTTTGAAGTATAATGATTTTATAGGTTCATATCTTATCAATCCACCATATTGCACTTGAGCAGCGTCACCAACACGTACCCCTTTAGCATCAAACCTAAAAGTATCAACATTCGTTGGCAGAACAA
This sequence comes from Saprospiraceae bacterium, assembly GCA_047626155.1. Taxonomy (GTDB): domain Bacteria; phylum Bacteroidota; class Bacteroidia; order Chitinophagales; family Saprospiraceae; genus CALGLS01. The sequence continues at coordinate 4,524 of JBLHRR010000186.1, forward strand.
TAAGCGCTGTTTCTTCAGATGTCCATTTCCAATCACCAATGGATGCCAAACCCTCTATAGACAGTTTCTTCATTGGTTTGAAGGCAAAATCTAATTCGATTCCTTTATGTAGCGCATCAATACCGCTGATATTAACAGGTATTCTATCTGAATCAGGATCATTTGGATCAAGAGGAACCGTAGGCAAACGGTCGACTGGTTTATTTTTCCAAACAGTATAGTAGCTATTAATGTTTGCAGAAAATATATGGCTTTTGTAACTATAACCTAACTCTACTGCTTTGATTATTTCATTCTCAAAATCCTTTGCAACTCGTGCATCACTGGAGAGGTTAGAAATTATAACATTATTGTAGCGCTGTGCTTTCCCCAAGTAACCTACATTGGCAAAAATAGAATTAGACTCATTAATATTAAAATTTGCACCGGACTTGTAGGTCCCTGTTGGAATTCGAATATCATCTATTTTAAAATTGGAAAAGTTATCATAGAAGCTATAATATGAATAAGCTCTAGAGGCATTCAAAAAATAAGTAAATTTTTCATTGGGTTGATATTCTAACAATGCAAATCCGCCTATCCATTTTACATACCCGGTGTAATCATAATCAAAACGATCTCCTTCTTGAAAGTTTCCACCAATAGTGTAACCCTGACCTCCCAATAAATCATAAACTTCCCGATAATGATCCCCTTGGTATGAACGTGCATCAACTCCTCCTGAAAAAGTTAAAGTAGGAGAAATGGTATAATTTAAAGTTGATAAAAGTCCATACCAGAAATGCTCATTTTTGCTGGCACGAATAATCGTATTAGATAAACCATTTGGATTAAAAGCAGTAGGTTGATTACCAGCAATCGCTTGATCTATATCCAACTGATCATCCTCACCAAATGGAATACTTACGCCTTCTCTAGCTGTTCCTCCTCCTTTTCCAATGGATAGATAAGCTACATTTGACAAGAACATTCTGCTATTGATTTGATAGCTATGTCTCAAACTGAACTGTGGCTTGTGGTAAAAATTCTTTCTGGTATTGTACAATTCTCCACCTTTGTAACCCCAGTGTTCATTATAACGTCGTCCCTTATTAGATAAAGATAGCTCTGCTATAGCTGAAGCCGGAACACCATTCTCTTTAGCATAAGTTGTATCAACCAACCCCGCCTCATAAGTAAATGGTCTTTGTCCATGTTCCTGAGGCGCACCAAAACCAGAGAAGCTTAACATGTGGTTTCCTAGTTGTTTATCTATTCGCAAATAGTAAAAAAAGCCTCGTGTAAAATTACCATCTACCCAACCATCCCCTTGTTTATAAGACGCAGCTGCTGATATTCCAAAACCATTTTTCAAGCGACCGGAGGTAAGGCCAATTGTAGATCTGGTGTATCCATTGCTTCCTACTTCTTGTTTGAATTTTAAACCTTTCTTTGCATCAATACCTTTTGTCAAAATATTTATGGTTCCACCAATAGAAGGGATGGAAAGCTTTGACGCACCTAAGCCACGCTGAACCTGCATGGTTTGTGTAACCAAATCCAACCCAAACCAATTGGACCAAAAGACACGACCATTTTCCATATCATTTACAGGAATCCCATCTAACATAACAGCAATATTACGTTGATTGAAACCTCTGATTGTGATTCGGGCATCTCCATCTCCTCCCCCACCTTCAGTTGCATAAGCACCTGGTGTGGAATTCAAAATCATAGGGATGTCCTGAGAGGCCAATTCCTCATCTAGTTGTTTAGTAGATATGTTGGTAAAAGCCACTGGTGTTTCTCTTTCTATAGCTATATCTGCGGTGACAACGACTTCATTAAGTAGATTAGATCCATCCAATTTGATATCTAAAACCTGATCTCCCTGAAGGTCGATTTCAATTTCCTTCGATTCATAACTTACGTAAGAAACCTTCAGTAGCTGTTTTCCATTCTTTAACGAAAGCGAGTAAGCGCCATTAAAATCGGTTATAGTACCGATGGATCCTTCTGTAAATACAGCTGCACCGATCAAGGGTTCAGCTGTATCTGCATCGGTTATAATTCCAGAAATGGTAGAATTTTGTGCTGTAATATTCAGCGTAAAAAAAGAAAGCAGAATAAAAGCAAAAAGCAATTTTTTCATGTGACGCATTTTTTTTGGTTGAGGAGAGGAACCTCATAAGGGAAAGTAATATGGGAATAATGATGACAATGAGTCGAGCCGAAAATGGTAGATTTGAACATTGAGTCTACTCCGAAAGGTCAGAATAAGGTTAGATTTACTAAATCTCAAAGATTTAGCAAATTGGGTTCACATTTGAAATTCAGTGTAAACTCCCCATTATTAATTAATCATTCTCAAACCCATTCAATAAAAAAATGAAACGCCAAAAAATGACGCTTCATTTTTAAATATCCTTATTAGTCAATTACCAACTTCTGAATCGAGCGCTTGCTTCCTTCAAAAGAAATGTCTACTAAATACATACCTGTAGCAAAATTGCTAAGGTCAATATTTATAGCTGTATTTGTATTGTTGAACTCTTGAGTATACATTCTCTGTCCCATGAAGTTAAACACGCTAATAGCGTTGATATTTTCTTCTGCTTCAATTTTTACTAAACCGCTTGTTGGGTTTGGAAACATAGCGAATGATACCGCATTAAAGTCGTTTGTTCCAACAAAAGTACTACAAGATATTTCATCAGGTTTTGTAGTCGTGTTACAAGTACTGTTGTGCGCTCTTAAGTATTGGAAAGAGTTTTTAGGATAAATCGTCCACTCTGCTCCGATGAAAGTCCCGCCAGCTTGAGCAACAACATCTGCCAAAGCATTTCGGCCTGTTACAACGTCCGCATTACGAACTAGGGTTTTGTCTTTTGTCAACCAACCGCCATCTGCACTAAGCCATGCATCGTTTCCATCATCAGTCGGATCTTCACCAATCACTCCAATCACGTCTACCAAGTTAGAACCATCAGCAGCAACTTCTGCACCTGTGATCAAAGCCACTGCATCGTTACCATTGAAATACATGGTATTGTTGGTGTCATAATCCGGGCAAAGGAATACGTTAGATTTACACTGCAAGTCGTATTGTTCATTATAATCTGTACCGAAAAGAGCAGAACCAGAATCATTGTATTGTGGTCCGAGCAGTACGTTTCCATCATCGTCCAAAACTGGTAAGTTTGTAACTGAATCGAAAATGGTATCAATCACGTTGTATCCATTCCATGCTGGCTTGTCAAATTGTGTATCAAAATCAGCAACGTCTGTCAGGTCTACCACAATTACATAAGTTCCATTGGAAGGAAGTATTGCATCTGGCAACTGAATTACCTTCTGGTCATTGGCAGTCGTAGATCCGTTACTAAAACGAACCAAAGAATAACCGGATAAGTTAATAGCAGATCCAGTCGGGTTGTAGATCTCTAATGCCTTATTGTTGGAATAACCTTCCACATATTCTGAGAAGAACAAGTCATCGCACTGGGCGCTGAGTAGGTTGGCACATAAAGCAAGGGCGAAGAAAAGTAAAGTTTTTTTCATTTCAAGTAGGATTTAATCAATGAGTTAAAAAAAGAGAAAGTGTAATGTTTTGTGATTCTTTGACGAACCTGTCCGTCCTCGTAATTCGGATTCCATGTTTTATATTTCCTCAAATCGGCTTTCAACGCTCCTTTCATTGCACTACAGTCGTTTTTGAAAAATCTTTTTGAAGAACCACGTCATTTGTCAAAGAAGGCGTTTTGTTTAAGTCTAACAGGATGCGAAATTACGAATATTCGCAGCATTTTTACAGATTTAAGGTTAATTTAATGTGAAAATGTCGGGGACTTCACGAGATTGACTTAACAGATTTTTACCTACTTTTACCTTTCTACAAAATCAAAAAAATAAGCAAGGACATTTCTATGATCGAAAAGGAACCAATACATCTCAGCAAAGAATACCAATACACCTTAGACCTTCTGGAAAAAACCAACCAGTCTATGTTCATTACCGGGCGGGCCGGTACTGGAAAATCTACCTTACTTCAGCTGTTCAGAGATACAACGCAGAAGCGGGCTGTAGTGCTGGCTCCTACCGGAGTGGCGGCACTTAATGTAAAAGGCCAAACCATTCATTCCTTCTTTGGATTCCCAGGGAAGCCCCTGCAAAAATCGGACATCCGACGTCGGCGCTATAGAAAGATCTTTGAGAAATTGCAAGTACTTATCATTGATGAAATTTCAATGGTCCGAGCAGATATGCTGGATAACATTGATTATTTTTTACGGCTGAATCGGCACATCAATCAGCCTTTCGGAGGCGTACAAGTTGTTTTCTTTGGCGATTTATTTCAGTTGCCTCCGGTGGTTGCGACAGAAGAAGAGCATCGCTTATTTAGAGATTATTATGACAGTCCCTATTTCTTTTCCGCCAAGGTTTTTGTAGAAGAGAATTTTGAAATGGAAAAGGTGGAACTGAGAACAACCTACCGTCAAAGCT
>JBLHRR010000187.1:0-8864 GCA_047626155.1 Saprospiraceae bacterium
CTTTGGTTTCCGTTGGACTTTGAAACCAACACTCCCATCAGAAATATGAGGAGCTCTTTGACAGAACTCAAGTTGGTAACTGATGATGAATTCATTAGATTGAACATCAATGGGGAAGTAGTAGAGCGACGTGATTTGACCTTGCCCTTCAACTTCTTTGGATTCCGGCCAGCACTTGGCGAGTATTCTTTCATTCGTTTGGTAAGGGCACAGGTGGCTTACTCAAGACCAGGCTTATCCGACAGTATTGTTCAGAAGCCGTTAATGGAAATGCATTTGACCAAACAAGCCGTTCAACAAATTTACCGGAAGGATATAGATGACATTGATCCGGGGAAAAATCTAAGCTTTGAAGAATTTGCACGAGTTACGGGTGCTTATAATGGGGACGAATCCAAATATCTTCTAGTTACACTTAATAACACCAATGGTTCCAACAGCATTCACAGCTTGTACCTAATGGACTTGGGCTTAAACGCACAACGAACGCAGAGTAGCGGCATAACGGTTGACAAACGGATTGACATTGACCTTACCGCCGATACCCGACTGGTTTCTAATACTAAATTCATCAATGGTAATTTTTACCTCTGTACAGAGTTTGGGGCCTGGCGAATTGATCCTGTTAGCGGAACCGCTGCTAAAATAGCGACCAGCTGGATCAAAGATGTTTTTGAAAAGGAAGGCAAAGTTTACCTGACGAGCTTCAATGATTTTGAGTTTTTGGTCTCTTCGGATAATGGAACCACCTTCGGGCCAGTTGGGAATAATGGCACTTCTCTCAAGTTCGTAGAAGTGGTCAACGATCAGGTTTTCACCCAGGAGCAACTCGGCCTCCCCTGGAGAATGGCCGAAGATGACCTTGGCACGGACTCGGCGCTAATCATTAATAAAGATTTTGAAGATAGTGGAGCTGAATATTGGAATATAGATTACTTCTACAACCGCTATTATATCAGCATTCAGAAACAGCTTTACTACACAGAAGACCTGCAAGTGGAGGATTAGTAGCTAACACTAACATAGTATACACTTTTCAAAACAAAATTTTATCAATTGATACCTCCTCGGGGCAGGGCTGATCAGTTCTGTTTTAGGGAATTTTGAAGAAAATTTATTGATCAAAATTTCAACCAAAATCAAAATTAAAAGCCCTATACATGGAATTCACGGTAGAAGGTTTTGATTTTGATTCACATTTTAATTTTGATTTTAAAAATCACCCCTTTTCAATTAGAACTGATCAACCCTGCTCCTCGGGGGGGGGGGGCAGCCACTCGTTAAGGAGACTGGGAGAGTAGTATTGGCAAAAAGCGTATCAGTAATTAAGGACAAAGAATGGCTCTTCTCGGCTATTAGAACCTTTACAATTTTCCTATTTCGGTGCAGTTCTTGTATTCACCCTCTGAGGTATAGTGATATACTATAATATCATTGCACCAAACTATTTCCTATTTTTATCAAAAGCATCAAAAAGACTAAAGAATCTGCCCATTCCCCAACCATCTCTATTATTAGATATATGGGTAAGGACAACACTCCAATGGTAGGGTTTTAACTGACATGAAACTGATTAAAAGTTACCATATCCTCTTACTACTCTGTTTCTCCTTTTCTCTAAGGGCACAACGAGCATCTGCCTTAGCCGGAGATTTGATCAGTCAATTAGAAAATAGTGTCCGCTCTGGGCAGAAGAAAAGCCTGCGTGATCTTGGTAGTTTACTCAATAAAGAAGAAGGGAATGAACAAGCCCTGGATGTTTTGCAGCGCTACACCATGTTTACGGCTGAGGAAATGGATCTTTCCAAATCGCCATCCAAAGCAGAATTTCTTAACTTTTATTATGATAATGAGCCTAATTTTCAGTTTTCTGAATTAACGGGCAATTTTTATCTCAGTCCTTTAGAAGAACGAAAAATAAAGACAAAGATAGAATCGGTCGATGTCATCGGCGCTGAAAAAGCGCTGAGCCTCCTTCATAAAACAGAGGAATCTATTATTGAGGCCATCCAAAATAAAATGGAGGGGAAGCTTATCAAAAAGATCAATTTTTTAAAAAAGCTAGACCTTCCTGAAGCAGACCTTTTCTTACTTGATCTCGCTGATCAACTTCGTGTGCCCTCTGATAAGCAATGGTCTCCTGCCGTCTATCAAAGTCTTTCTGAAGCACTAGTTTACACATCAGACATCAGAAGCCTAGAGTCTATATTAGGTCTCCTTACGGAAAATAGGATAGAAGCTAAGGTGGCACTCTCTCAACTTGCCATGATTTCTAACATTTCACTTCCGAAAGAAACAAGTAAGCGTGCTGCTCTTCAACAATATAAATACTTCATTGACTCCTTAGGCACTTTGGAAAACATCAGAATGTACGGTTACGAAAAGCTTTTTGACTTCCGACCTGCTTTTTTTAAAAACATTGCCGATTACTTCGGACGAGTACTCTGTTTTGCCAACGGGCGCGAATGGCTGGTACATAATGCCATCAACGACTTAATAAAAACAACACACCCACGTGCTTTGTTTTATATGTCGGCGGTAGGTTTTAAAAATGAATACCACTATCCGGACGTTTCTTACAAATTTACATCTGCCGTAACGGACATCCAAAAATTAACGCATTTCAACCTTGGCGTTGAGAACCAAAACGGGACTATGGTTACTGCTGAACAGGGGGAAACGGATCGACAAACCAAATTGAATTTCCTTACCTATTGGGCCACCAAGTACAATGACTATGAGTGGGACGCCAGTAGAGACATGTTTGTGAATAAGCATCAGGCACTGGAAAAAACACAGCATTATGAACGGCTGTTTCGTCGATTGAATTCGCGAAACGATTCTGTGGCGATGGCTTCCTTTAAGCAATTGACAGAAGGTGACCCCAGTGAAATCATAGCATTGGCCAATAAATATCGGCAGATGTTCCGCTCTTATAATCAAACACTTCCCCCTTTCAAGTACAAATACCTGGAACAATTGGCCGAGTTGACGCTCTTTTGTAGACGTTATAAAATCAGCTACGAGCCAAGTAAAAACCTGAGCGGATTACTGAAAGAATTATGCCTAGCCAGTGACCAGTCCGAACGCTATAACCTAGAAAACAAGATTATTGAAAATATATCTAACACTGATATCACGCCACTAGAATACTGGGCTTGCGTCCACCAAGAAAATGAGGAAAATAATTTCTCTGTTGGTCGTATTCTGGATATTTATTACTCCAAGCACTGGAATGAAATTTTGAAGGACAATCTGCAATTACGTTTGTTCCTCAAAAAAGCTGACCTCTATAAAAACATTGGGGTTATTGGTGTATGCAATACCTATCTTAACAAGTTCGATCTCAATCAGGCAGGTCTCAAAGAGCGATTAAAGTCGATTCAGAAGGAAGAAACAGATGAACAAATCCTCAATCAAATTGCTCAACTGGCCGCTTTTAACGACAGTGAAGAAGCCAGTGCCTTTTCTGACTTCATCGCAGAACCTTTGTACTTTGATAAGAGAGATATAAAAATATTGCCCCCTCCTACCCTTGATGATTTGAAACAAGTTATTCAAATGATCCAGGAAGAAACGGAGAACGGCGTTATAGGAAAACTCTTTTTCTATCTGAGGTTACACCCAACTCTTAAGAGCGTTCCGCATCTGATGGAGTTGGCAGCCAATGATAGAGTCATTGCTGAAAAAAGAGGAAAAACGGTAACATTGGGCGATCAGGTTACTCCTATTCTGGAAAGAATCTTCAATTATGATTACCCAATGACGGCCACGGATAAAATATATGACATCCGACCCTGGCTAGAAAAATGGGGAACAGATCAGGCGAATTATTTGAAATGGCCAAAGAGTTTCTTTGAAGAAAAGATGACCTTCCTCGAGGAACAAGAAGAGCTGAGTATTGACGACATCAACCTTATTACGGAGTCGCAAAATTACGACAGTACCTACAAGGAATTTATTTTAAAATCGCTTCTAAAAGTAAAACCAACAAAAAACATTCGTTCCTTAAACATAGAGCCTAAGCTTTCTATAACAACAGATTTACAATATTTTGAAACTTTTGAATTCTCTTACAAAGAACTGGATGATATTCCAAAATTGTTCGAACTAAACGATCCAGCTACACTTCTTAAGTTCTTAATCCAAAGAGCTGACCTTTTTGAGATGGAGAAAAAAGGTTCTTTTTATAACAATATGTTTCGGCATGCCTGGTTTTCCACTTACCTCAACAGTGGCGACGCCGACTTGGTAACGGTTGCCTACGTTCAACAGACGCTTGAAACGTACCTGGATGAAAGTGAATACATGAGTGAGTATGAGGAACAGATTACGACTTTGCACGTGGCTCAACTGCAAAATATTGGTAAGCCTCTGGAGGAAAGACTATTGGCTCCTTTTGATTTGAATGCAGATGTCTCAGCTAAGGCTAAAATTCAAGAGACCATTATTTCTACTGTTTCCTATGAAGAGATTGGAATCATTGCCAAACATTTTGCAGGCCTCTCAGCTACTTTAGGCAAAGAGCCCTGGGCTTTTTTATATCGTGACTTCGGTATTCCCGTTTTTAATTTGAATGAAAAACAAGCCTATATTTCTTTTCGTAGAAATCTTAACAATATGACGGAGTACGAATTGTATTTCCACTACATCAAAAAGTTTGGTGTAGATTTCTATGACAAAAAAGGAAATCTGGATTATGAAAAAATTGCGAACATACTTCGCTTTGATTCCGTCACGCCTTTCGTAGGTGGAGGTGGTGGAAAACGCGATTACCACGGTTATGGCATCATCAAATTACTGGAACTTACATTTGCTACCCGCCTGGGCTTCCACGAAAAGCTTAACGAAAGCCAATCTTTTTACACCTTCTCTACAGCCAAAAGAAACAAAGCCTGGATTGACTTTCTACTGGAAAGGAACCTAATCCTAATTCCGGAAGAAGAAGCACCTTCTTTTAATCGTCTGGTGGAGTAAGTTTAGTTAATTCGGGGTATTAGTTAATTAGTGCTCTTAATTTGCATCAAAATGTAGCTTTTTCGTAGCGTCGTAGCGATTACCTTTCCTTCATTCCCAAACTTATTCCAGTCCATTTATACCAGATTCCAAAATATCCACTATTTTTAGGGCGTTATTCCACCAACTATTCCGGACAAATATTCGTTTGAGTAATAAGTTGTTGATTATATTGGAGTTGCATACTCCATTTTATCTTACTAAATATAACTTTCCTATGAAAAAGATTCTGAAAACTACGATGTTGATGTTAGCCTGCTTGTTTATTGTAGGCGTAACAGATGTGGATGCTCAATACGGCAAAAAGAAAAAGAAGAAAAAGAAAGTAGAGAAAGTCGAAGAGGCTGATAACGATGATTATTTTGATGAGAGCGGAGGAAAGTTTATTGATAAGCTGTGGTATGGAAGTGGGCTTACCTTAGGTTTTGCAGGGGGGAATAACGAAAGTGTTTTTACCATTGGCATTTCTCCTATGGTCGGTTATAAACTTACAGACAGGTTTTCTGTTGGTCCACGAGTTGTTCTGGATTATACTTTATACAAAACAAACCAAGTTTCAAATTCCGTTCAGCGGGTAGATTTAGTCACCTACGGCCTGGGCTTCTTTGGAAGAGCCAAAATATTCCAAAGCCTTTTTGCACACGCTGAATACGCCATTCTTAGTCAGGCTTTTCCTGCTCAAAGTGGTAATGACTTAGTAACTTTCAGACAGAACACCAACAACTTTTACATTGGAGGTGGTTATCATAGCGGCGGCGGCGGCGGCCTCGGCTATGAAATTGTACTACTGTACAATACTTTAGAGCCTGATGATTCAATTGATCTACCTATCGACTTCCGTGTTGGATTCACCTGGGGATTCTAACGTGACTCTTTCTAGAAATAAAAAAAAGGTGGTCGCTGTATAGTGACCACCTTTTTTTATTTCTAGAATAGGCTTTAGGTTCGTTAGCAGGGAGCCGAGGGAATGCCAAGGCTTACCTCCCGCTCCTAAAAGAGGGCGTCCGCCCGCATAATAGAGCCATTAAATTTTGTTGGTAAACTTAATCATTCTTTATCCCGAAGGGGTTTATTTTGAGCTGATCATTAATTCAACTAGAAACAACTCCCTCTTAAAATCCAATCTCTAATCCCAGCAAAAAGTTAATTCCAGCTTGTGGGTAATAACCTTGATCTAATAGCTCTCCCCCATTATAGACATACCGATAAGACCAGGCCTTACTTTCGTAAAGACTATTGAAAATATTATTGACTAACAACGTAACTGCAACTTTTTTAGCGAAGCGCGGCTTTAGGTTATAGCCCAATCGGAAATCCGTAAAGAAGTAAGCATCCAACTTATTATTTTCCTCTCCGGAGTTGTCAATGAATTGCTCGCCGATGTATTTACTTTGTAGTCCCACTTCCAAATAATGCTTACTAGAAGGATCATTTAAAATTACGTAGTTCAATCCTAAAGCTCCAATAATAGAAGGAGACAAAGCGATATCTGTATCTTTTCTTTCCCTTGTTTGTTGACCGATCCATTCAAAATCATCTCCTTCATATTCGTCCAAGAACTCAGTAAAGGAGGAGGTGATTTTATTTTGGCTCAAGGTCGCATTCCCCATCAATGTTAAGTTTTTGATCAGAGCCACTTGTCCATCCAATTCTAAGCCAAGACGATAACTGTTAGGCACATTGATTCTTTTAGCGCCTCCCACATCGTTCAACTCACCAGATACCACCAACTGGTTTTTATAAAACATATGATACAGGTTGGCACCAAAATGAGCTTTTGCTTTTTTCATTCGATAACCTAATTCGGTATTATACAAAGTCTCCGGTTCTGGTCTTTTCGATGAAATCGATTCGGTAAAATCATTTCTATTGGGTTCCCGATTAGCAATGGCATGAGAAACGTAAAACTGTTGTTGGTCATTCATCTGATATAACAAACCTGCTTTAGGGTTAAAGAAACTCAACTTCGCATCTTGCGTTACGTCTGCTCCTGTTTCGTCTATACCTATAAATTCGTAACGAACAAATCGGTGTTGCATATCGAAGTAAGCATTCCATTTGGATGTAAAGGCATAGTTCACTTTTACAAAAGCATTAAAGTCAAATTTCGAAGCATCATTATCATAGTAACGCGTACCTATTTCGTTTTCCAAAATATGCGTTGCTTCTATTACTTCTCCAAAATGTTTCCCTTCATAATTATTAATGGCGCCACCAAAAGTCACATTAAATTGCTTCTCCTGATATTTCAAAGCATAGGTCATTCCATAGAAATCATTATCCAACCATCTGCGACGAACCAAGTCAGAAACTTTGTACAACGTGTCGTCCGTAACGAGATTACCCGTTACGGTTAACCCATAATCACTCACGTCCTCCCCTGCTTTATATTGTTCGAAAAATCCACGACCTTTTGTATAATGCGCTGCTAAGTCCAAATCAAGTTTATCCGTCAATACTTTGTTATAAAGTAACTGCACATGCGTCTGCATATAATCATCAACTTCATTATCATAAGGCTCTCCCGCTTTTTCTGCACCGGCATCGTTAAATGTTCGCGTGTCTTTATCATCTATCAAATCAGCGGGCACTCCATTCCAAGCCTGATAAGTAATTTCATGACCGGAGAACACATTAAGGCGTAGTGATTGTTTATCTCCAAGGTAAGCGGCAGATAGAAATCCCGATTGCAAATTGGCTTCTGCTCTATCTATGTAGCCATCAGAATGAATATAGGAAGCCCGGCCATCTACCGTAAATTTACTCCCCAACAAACCGGTACCAAATTGTACATTCGACTTCCAGGTATTGAACGATCCAATGGTTCCACCCAAATTGACATAGGGCTTGGTCTCCACTTTAGCGGTATTCAAATTAATGGTTGCACCAAAAGCTCCTGCGCCATTTGTAGAAGTACCCACTCCACGTTGAATCTGCACCTGTTGAGTAGAACTTAAAAAGTCAGGAAGGTTTACCCAAAAAGTTCCTTGTGATTCTGCGTCGTTCAAAGAAATACCATTGATGGTTACGTTGATCCGAGTCGGATCTGTTCCCCTAATACGAATATCAGTGTAGCCTATTCCTGCACCCGCATCAGAATTAACCACTACCGATGGCGTCCATTTCAAAACAAAAGGTACATCCTGCCCGAGGTTTAGCTTATCGATTTCTGTTTTATCTATATTCGTAAAAGTCATCGGCGTTTTATCATCCGCCCAAGTACTGAGTACATCTACGCCAGGCATATTGACGCTTTCTGCAAATAGTACAACATCCAATACGACTTTCTCTGTTAGCTCAATCGATTGCTTCCAGGTGGAGTAACCGACATAAGAAACTTCGAGTTCATAAGTTCCTTTCGGTAAATTGGAAAAGATAAAAAAGCCATCCGAGTCGGAGAAAGCGCCCCAATCTGTTTCGGTAATCAAGATGGTAGCCCCAGGCAAATAGTTCCCGTTCTGATCGCTAACATTCCCCATAATTGGATACTGTGCAATCAGGTTAGTACTCATGCAAAACAAGAGTAGAAATAATAAATTTTTCATTACAAAAGGTTGTTAAGAAATAACAATTAAAATATTTCTACGACTGGAGCTGACGTAGTTTAAAGCATAAACATCTACGGGATCAGTAGTGTTACTGACCTCATTTTCCTACCTGGCATTATCCGGGCAGGTTCGATGGGTATAATCTCAGCCGCTTTTTAGAACAGCACCCCAATGAGAGATACAAAGGTAGTAAAAAAAAATTGTGGAGCTATATCATTTGGTCAAAGAAGGAAAAAAAATCTAATTGCTTTGAGACAAATACTGCTGACTACTTGTTTAGAATAAATGGAAGATGGAAGA
>JBLHRR010000188.1:0-8828 GCA_047626155.1 Saprospiraceae bacterium
TTTTGCAAACAACGATCGTACATCGCAGCAAAATCAGGCCTGTCTACATCCCAATTCTTTAGAAAGCAACCAAGAGACTCCCAATGCGGGCCAAAATCTACTCGCTCCTTCTGGTCTAAAGAAGCTTTATATTCCGATATAAACTGGTTTAGCTTTTGTAAATTCATAAGTATTTTGGTTCGTTCTTTACTAAAACGGAGCGCAAAGTAACAACAAAAAAGTTAAAACAAGGAGTCTAAGTAACAACGAAAAATTAACTTCCCGATTGGGAAGTTAATTTTTGTGAAATACTATAAAGCTTAGAATTCAATTAGTATCCTTGGTTGAAATCCGATTCGTTTATTTTCCTTACTTTTGGGTGACTATTGATAACACAATTAAGTACTTAATTCAAACCCTAATTCAAACCTTATGAAACATTTCTTTACCATTCTTTTTGTCCTCAGTTCTTTCCAAATATTTGCGCAACTAATCAATGCTACCATGATGCATGATGGACTAGAGCGGGATTATCAGGTTTACCTTCCTGCCAACTACGAGCCGGGAGACCAACTGCCACTGGTTTTTAATTTGCATGGCATTGGCTCTAATAATCTAGAGCAAGGTATTTATTCAGTGTTTTCTCCAGTTGCGGACACTGCAAACTTTATTCTTTGCCTTCCAAACGGAACTCCTTCTCCTACTGGTGGTAACTTTTGGGATGTTAATTTCCCCTTCGCTGTAGCAGAAGTAGATGATGTTGGGTTTATCAATGCTTTAATAGATACGCTTTACGAAAACTACGATATCAATCTCGACAAAGTTTACGCTACCGGAATGTCAAATGGCGGTTACATGAGTTATAAATTAGCTTGTGAACTAACTGACCGCTTTCAAGCTATTGCCTCAGTGACAGGAAGTATTGTTCCTTCAGAATTGGATCTTTGTATGCCTACTTCGACCTTCCCGATTATGCAAATTCATGGAACCGCTGATCCAACGGTTGCTTATGCGGGTTCAGTTTTTGGTGTGGGTATTGAAAATTTGGTTTCTTATTGGGTAGAACATAATGACTGCGCCAACAGTCCTGATACCACTTACATCGCAGAAAGCACGGCCGCTGATATGTCCTCTGCTGTTAAAATCAGCTATACCGATTGTGATACTGATAGAGAAGTTATTTTCTTTAAAATTATTGGTGGCGAACATACTTGGCCAGGAGCTTTTATTCCTATTGGCATAACCAATCAGGACATTAATGCCAGTATTGAGATATGGAACTTCTTCAATCAATATGGAGTAGATATTGAGACATCTAACAACAATATCAACAACGATATAAAAATAAGTCTTCAGCCGAATCCGACGACAACACAACTTAGTATCCGATCAAATGTAGCCTATTTGTTGGAAGTCAGAGTTCTCAATAATTTGGGACAAACAATATTCAGCGAAAAAAATATTAATAACAATATTCACACAATCGCTACAGAACACTTCCCGAACGGCATTTACTTCCTTGATATTCAGACGGATAAAGGTCGAAAGAACATGCCTTTCGTCAAGCAATAAATCAAGTCCCCCCATGGCACGACCTAAAATAAAAATACCATTATATACCACAGACTTAATGTTGGAAGGACTAAGCCTTTTGGGCTTAGTCCTTTTGTTTATTATCCCTTTCCAATACTATGACCAATTATCGGATTTGACCCCTGCGCACTTTGGCTCAAATGGCAAGCCAGATGCCTGGAGTGGAAAAAACAGTATCTGGTTCTTGCCTTGTCTAGGCTTGCTCGCTTATATTATACTTACCATTGTAAATCGAATTCCTGAAAAGCTAAACTATGCTGTCAAAATAACGGAAGAAAATATGGAACGTCAATACCAGAACGCCATAAAATTATGCCGTCATTTGAAGTTGTTAATCCTAGGTTTCCTTGCCTATTTTATGCACGGGAAAATTCAGGTTGCTTTAGGAAATGTGGCTGGTTTGAATCCTACTTTACTTTTTGCTTTTGTTGGCGGGATTTTGTTATTAGTGGGGTTTTATATTTGGAGGTCTTTTCAGTTGGAGAAGTAGTTTTTTGATAACCGCCAAGGCGCAACGGAGGCGCAACGAAAAAAAAACGTATCGCTTTCGTAGCTCCATTGCGTTTAGCTCAAATCACCGATGCGCATTTTTCACCTTTATAATTCCTGCCATAATACTTAGAGCTATTTCCCTTGTCGTCTTTCCATTAATATCTACACCTATTGGTGCATCAATTCTGTCTATTTCTGTTTGTGTAAATCCGGCTTCCTGTAACCGTGCTACTCGCTTAGCATGTGTTTTTCTACTTCCTAAAGCGCCAATGTATGCAGCCTTTGATTTTAACAAAACATGCAAGGCATTATCATCAATCTTGGGATCATGCGAAAGTATTGTTACATAAGTGTACGCATCTAATGTGAATTCGGATAATACTTCTGAAGGGTACTTTTCAATAATTTGGTCTGGTTGTTTTGTAAACATTTTTTATTACCAAAAGTACTTCTAGGATCAATTACAGCCGTCTCAAAACCAAACTGTTGTGCTAGATCTACCAAATCGACAGTGATATGCGCTGCACCGATGGCTAAGAGTTGACTTTTAGGTGGAAAGACTTGGATGAAATAATTGATCCCTTCTTCTTCTATTACTTGGTTTTTCCTTTCTTGATAAGATTGAAGAGCTGAATTTTTCAAATTTTCGGACAAAGACATCCCTACAATATTACCATTTCCTTCCACTAGATAGTGCTGAGTTTCTCCTTCCAACAATCTGCTTACTAATATGCACCCTTTATTCTTTTCTATTGTTTCTTGAAGCTGTTCCCATATTTGTTTCTCGGCTGGTCGTTCATCAAAAGCCATAAAGCGTTCGACATAGACTTCTATTTTTCCACCGCAGCTTAAACCCACTGCCCAAGCCTCCTCATTTGTTATACCAAATTGCAGCAACTGGCCACCTCCTTTTTCTAACAATGTAATTGCAGCTCGCACAACAGCTCCTTCAACACAGCCTCCACTTACAGAACCCACCATTGAAGCATCAACTGCAATGAGCATACTGGAGCCAATAGGTCTTGGAGAAGAACCCCATGTCTTTATAACTGTAGCAACTGCAAAAGTTTTATCTTGAACAGACCATTCTCTTATCGTTGAAAATATTTCTTTCATTTTTTACAATTTTTATTCTACTTTTAGGGAAGAAGGAGAAATGTTCCTTCCTGCAAAGGAAAGCAACTATTACTAAGTAAACAAACGGATGGCATTTTTCAACAGTGCCAAATGAACGGAGAGAGAAAAATATGGATAAACTTACCATACTAGCCGGCGCTTCTAAAGGCTTAGTTCAAATAGATAAACAAGATGAAAATTGGGCAATTACGTTTGGGACAACCAATGGAAACATATACTTATCGGAAGATGAAGGAAAGGCCTGGGGTTGCATTTCAAGCCAATTGGTCAGAGTGAAATCTATTGTAATAACCAATAACTAAGTCTATGAAAAACTACTCGATAATTCTCCTTGCCGCTGGTTCATCCACAAGAATGGGCCATCCAAACAAATTACTTCTCCTTTTTCGTGGGACGACTTTAGTGGAATATTGTGCGGACAAACTGATTCCCCTTAATCCAAAAGAGCTTATAGTGGTCACTGGTTTTGAAGCAGCAAAAATTCAGTTTCGCCTTTTCGATCGTCCTTTCAAATTCACTTATAATTCCGACTATAAAACAGGAATGACTTCTTCTATTCAACAAGGTGTTTCCGTAATCGATCCAACGAGTAAAGGGGTTCTTATTTGTCAGTCAGACATGCCTGAGTTAAAGATAGAAGACCTACAAAAAGTCACTGCAATCATTGAAGCGAACATTGATAAAAAGCCACAATTGATTGTAGCACCGCATATAGGAAAGCGAATGGGAAACCCCGTATTCTTTAGTCGGTCTTACTTTGAGGGCTTATTAAATCATGATGAACCAAATGGTTGTAAGTCACTAATTAATAGCAATCTAGCCCATTTATTAAAAGTAGAATTGGACAACAAAGATGCGTTTTCAGATGTAGATACTCCAGAAGATTATCAACGATATTGAGTCAACTTGATTACAAATAGCGTTTTCGCTAAAACATTATTTCATAGTTCTGAAGAAGAAGTACTCAGTCTTAGCCTTATGGACTTTGGATGGAGTTAAAGCTAAGGAAGGGCAAATAAATCAACAGTCCGAAACGCAGTTATTTGTTGGAGATTTGACAAACGGCATCTATTTATTGCGCATTTTAGTCGGCAATGGTTTTATCTGACGAAATTAGTTGTGAACAATTAGATTTGTTGATGCTAACAAAACTATTGTAAATGCGTAATGTTACTTAGTTTTATTATTCAAAGCTCTACTAAACCCATTTAGATGAAAAATCTTCTAACTGCCCTTTCTTTTATTCTGTTTATCTCTTCATCACTATTTGCACAAAAAAATAATACAATTGACCGTAGGCTTAGCCCAGTTAGTGAGGTGCCGAAATATATCATGCCTCTAGTGGACAATGATCAATTGCTTGCAACAGAACTAGATAGAAGAGGCTCTGGAATTGCACCCAGATTTGCCCAACACATGGAAGTAGACATCAATCCTAACAGTCATGGCCTTTGGGAAACGGCTAGCAATGGCAATGCGGTTTGGCGACTTCGGATTTATTCAAAAAACGCAAAATCATTGAACTTTGGGTTTTCTAATTATAACATGCCCAGAGGAGGAAGTCTTATTCTGTATCAGCCAAAGCGCTCAGAAATACTCGGTCCTTTTACGCCTTCTGACAATGAGGAACATGATCAGCTTTGGACACCCGTAGTAAATGGACAAGAGGTAGTAATTGAAGTTCAAGTTCCTGTTGAGGAGAAATCAAATTTGCAATTGCAACTAAAATCAGTCAATCATGACTTCGTAGGATTTCATCAAATGAGTGTCCTTTCAGGATCTTGTAATCTTGATGTTATATGTAGCGAAGCAGATGGTTGGGGTATTATAGATGGCTACCGTGACATCATACGTTCTGTTGCGGTCATTTCAACTGGGGGTAATACCTTTTGTACAGGCTTTTTAATCAATAATGTCAATAATGATTGCGCGCCGTTTTTTATGACTGCGGATCATTGTGGCATCGGTGTTGGGAATGCGGCCAGTTTGGTAACCTATTGGAATTTTGAAAGTCCGGTTTGTCGCCAACCAGGTTCTGGCGCTTCCGGTGGTAATGGAAATGGTTCTTTAAATGATTTTAACACTGGAGCTATTCACCGAGCGAGTTGGGAGGAATCCGATATGACTTTAGTTGAATTAGACGATCCAGTTTCAGAATCTGCCGATGCTTATTTCGCTGGATTTACCGCAGATTTCGTCATTCCACAAGACACCATTATTTGCATCCATCACCCTGATACGGATGAAAAAAGAATCACTTTTGAATTCGATCCTGCACAACCCGCTGGAGGAAATGGACAGGTAACAACTATAAACAATGCTAGCCACATCAGAATCCCTGGCTGGGATGTTGGAACTACAGAGCCCGGTTCTTCCGGTTCTCCTTTGTTCAATAATCAAAAACAAGTGGTTGGGCAACTACATGGAGGTGCAGCTTCTTGCGGCAATGCGAGCAACAACGATCCTAATGATGATTGGGATTACTACGGCTGGTTTTACACCTCCTGGTTTGGAGGTGGCACTCCGAACACGGCCCTACGTTTTTGGCTAGACCCTAACGAAACAGGTATTGTGAATATGCCAGGCAGAGATTGTAATATTAATGTTACAGTTAGTCCAAACATCCAAGAGGTTTGTGCTTCCGCAGATGCGGTATTTGAAATAATGACAACAGACAACTTTATTGATTCCGTAACCCTAAGTGTTCCCAACTTGCCTCTGGGCGCCACCGCGACCTTCAGCCAGAATCCAGTTGAAGCTGGAGCAAGTGCAAGTCTGACCATTAATACCAATGGCATTCCCACAGGCCTCTACCCTTTCACCATCGAAGCTACTGATGGCTTAAATGAAACAAGCAACAACCTCAGTTTGAATATTTTTGAAACAATTTCAGTTGCCGTTGACTTAGCACAGCCCAACAATATGGCTACAGAGACAAGCACCTTCCCTATCGTCTCTTGGAATCCAAATACTAACAGTAGTTCTTATTCTGCTCAAATAGCTACCGACAATACTTTTACAAATATAATAGCTTCCGCAAATAATTTAAATGGAAGTACTTTCAATAGCAGTGGCTTGGAAGTATTGACTACCTACTACTGGAGAGTTCAAGCAACCAATATTTGTGGAGATGGCCCATGGTCTGACACTTGGAGCTTTACAACAGCTGATGTCACCTGCGCTCTTTCGGAAGCCACAGACCTACCGATTGAAATCAGCGAGGATGAGGACGTAGACTACAGCTCCACGATCACAGTCAACTTCAATGCTGATGCTACTATATCAAAATTACGAGTCTTGGACTTAAACATTTCGCACACTTATGTTGGCGACCTTTCTGCAACTTTAACCTCTCCTTCCGGTACGGTAGTTCAATTGTTCGACAGGCCAGGTGTCCCTGATTCACAATTCGGTTGTGACAACGAAAACCTCTTAGTTTCCTTTGATGAAACGGCCATGAACGATGCCGATGTTTTTGAGGTAACCTGCGAAGATGCTCCAGCTATTGGAGGCGTTTATCAATCGATAGATCCGCTTTCATTTTTCAATAATGAAAACCCCACTGGTGATTGGGTTCTTACTGTAAATGATGGTGCGGGGAATGACGGAGGAAGTATAAACAACTGGCAATTAGACTTTTGCACTATTGGATTCCTCGATCAATCGTTCACCCCATCTGCAACTGCTCTTGATAATTGTACCGGAATTGATTATACCTTTACGGTAACCTTGGGTGAAGATTTCGAACCAACTGGCGTCAATTTAAGTGCCTTTGGGAATCCTGCTGGCTCCACTGTTGACTTCAGTAGCAACCCTGCTACAGCCGGAGAGACAGTAACGGTCACTATTTCTAATGTCCTAAATGCGGGAACATATATTGTATCGCTTCAAGCAGATGATGGAACTAACAATACATCTACAGCTGTAACTTTAAATGCTCAAGGCGCTCCAATCTCAGGTAATTTAAACAGCCCGGTTGACAATTCGACTGGAATTATTCTTAGCCCTTCTTTAGAATGGGATGCTTCCCCTGAGGCGGACAGCTATCAAATTGAGATCGCTTCAGATAACTCTTTTAGTAATTTAGTAGCTAGCGAAAACACGACCGCTATCAGCTTTACAATACCAACCCCACTGGAATACAACAGTACTTATTTCTGGCGCGTTATTACTGAAAACGAATGTGGTGCTAACACTTCCCTACCCTCTTCTTTCACGACCGAAGTCGATGTAGCCGTTGATGAATTGGAAGGTAATTCATTTCAGATAAGTCCTAATCCTAGTAATGGAAAGGTAGATATTATTTTTGCAAAAGCATTGGACAAAGATTTGACAATTGAAGTCTATGCCATTGACGGATCTTTGTTACAACAAAATATTTACAATCATCGAATGACTACCGTTCCAGTTTCACTTAGTTATCCAAATGGAGTTTATGTGATTCGATTAACAACCGCAAAGGCTTCCGTCGCTAGAAGGGTTTTAGTTCAAAAATAAAAACCCTTTTTCCACAAGCTAGCCAAGCCCTTTTTCTATCTTTGGCGCTTCAACTAATAGGTAAGTATTACACAAAAAATAATTTCCTGATTTCTTTGGTTGTTATTATTTACATAATCGTTTCCAAATTGGGATTTAATTTTTCGTTGTTACTAAGCGCCAATACTATGAAGACCATTCTCAAATATTTGAAAGACTTTTGGAAAATCGACTTTGATCCACCGGTTTATCTACTAACCATATTGGGGCTCAGTGTCGCCATCTTCTTTAATTACAAATACGATTTTGAGGACAGTATTCTGGATTCTTATTATAAACAAAACATCTATTTCTTTTATTCCTTTTTGTACTATGGTGCCGCTTACTACTACGTGATTGCATTGTACTTGATTTTCAAAAGAGATATTCCAAAATTAAAAACCCGGGCCTTCTGGATTTCCAGTCTCTTCTTCATTGGCTTATTGTCCTTTAAAAGTTTCTTTTGGTGGGGCACCAATTGGATTCCGAAAGGATTGCCAAGAGCGGATCATTACTTTTATACCAAGACTATTTTAGCTTCCAAAACGGTGATTATTCATACCATTGGTTTGGTACTATTTTATAAAACGATAGAAAAAGTAAAATCGAATTGGTATGGCTTAACCACTCCAGATTTCAATTGGCGCCCCTATGCACTCATGCTTTTAATAATGGTTCCACTGATTGGCTTCGCTTCTACTCAGCCAGATTTTTTGGCTTCCTATCCGAAGTTGAAGATGGCTTATTTCAAAGAATCTTATTGGTCTTATTTTATGACCTATGAACCTGTTTACCTCATGGGGTTTGTGATGGTAGAATGGCTCTTCCGTGGCTTTCTAGTAATTGGAATGGTACACCTACTTGGGCATCGGGCCATACTTCCGGCGGCAGCGCTTTATTGTACTTTTCATTTTGGGAAACCTGCTGGCGAGTGTATTTCTTCTTTCTTTGGTGGCTATATACTTGGCGTTTTTGCTTATTATTCCAAGTCAATTTGGGGCGGAATTATTGTACATATGGGTATTGCTTTGATGATGGACTTGGGGGCGGTATTGGGGAAGTGGCTGGGATATTAAGATTTTTTCAATTTCAATGAAAATCTAAATCTAAAT
>JBLHRR010000189.1:0-8813 GCA_047626155.1 Saprospiraceae bacterium
ACAGAAGGAACAGCCTAACCCTTAACGTTAACTTTCCCACTATCGTGGAAAACCATTGATTTTTATCTATTGGTTTTTACGTCAACTCTAATCCCCCACCCGCTTCTCCAAAGCCCTCCGATCCCTTCTTATCCTTTGCTTAATAACCTTAAAAAATTGCCCCTGAACAACATCCGCATTTTCAGATACCGGAATCGACTTATGCTTGATCCGTTTAAACCAATCTTGAGAATAGGATATAAAAGCAGGATTTTCCGTTTTTAAATAATGCGGTAATTCATAAGCAACGTAGACCGCTTGCACTCCTTCCTTCTGTGTTATTATTGTTGGATTAAATTTGTTGAAATCATTATAAAAAAGGGTCAGCGACTGTCCTCCTTTTCGACTTTTAGTCATGATGGATTTATCTTTGTTACTGGCCATCAGCGACATTTTCTCTAGTAGTTCATCCATCTTATCAAGGAGCAGCAAGGCTTCTTTTGGATATTGAAATAAACCAGCCTTTACAAAATATTGAATTTCATCGAGGGTAACTGCAAAGGCTTTTTTAGTCCAAATTTCTTCACTTGGAATATGCGCATACAATTCGGCCACCTTTAGAAAACGTTTTTCTTCTGCTTTGGTTATGGCTGCAAAACTAATTTTCGGCAAGCGGTGTATTGGTATCGTCGTTTTGTAATGTTGGTACAAATACAATTTGAAATAAGCCAACTCTTTGTATAGGAAATAATAAAACAAGGGAATATCCGGAGCCATATATTGTACCTGACCAATTGGATCCCTCGCCAGGTTTTGCAACTCAGATAAAATGCGCTCCATCGGCTTTTCATCTTTCTTCGCAGCATAAGCCAAAGGAACATAATCAAACAGTACATGCTGTGGGTTTTCACTAAACAATTGATGTGCTGGAATTTGATAATGCTCCATCAATACCGTCAACTCGATAACGGACAAAGGCTTTGTGCCGGACAACCTTTCGTACAAAGCGGACTTTGCAATCTTTAATAATCCACATAGCTCTTTGACTGCGACTCCTTTTGTTTCAGATTCGGATAGTATTCGATTGAATAAGCGTTGTTGTGCTGTTTCTTTTGTCATGGTTGTATCTCGGATTTAAACTTGGTAGGGTAAAGGTATAATCTTTTTCCGGAAAACTCGGAATCGTATTTTAATCTTCCGGAAAATCCGGAGTCATCATAACAAAACTACCTTTATCTTTGCTTCATCATATCAGAGGGAACTATCCAGCAGTTGACATCTTTATAGCACGATAGTGAGATTTAAGAACCAATTGTTGAAAGTTGAATCAGGTATCATCTAAGGTTTAAAAGAAAAATATAAAAAGTACTTATCCGTAAGTACATTGTTGGTAACGTTTAAAACCCTTAATCATGAAAAACTTACAATTCCTTCTTCTATGCGCCTTACTGAGTCTTTTAAGCTGCGATAAAGACGACCCGATAACCGCTATCTCCGGCCACGTAACAACGCTAGGCACAACAGATCCAGTTGTCGATGCAAAAATAGTGTTATACGGTGGGGTCTCAAATGGTAACTTCTCCAACCCTGGTACCTATGTGTCTAGAATAGACTCCGTTTACACAGACGTTGCGGGCTTTTATGAATTCAGTTTTGATGCTAGTCGTTACCCTGTATTGGACATGGTAGCGGAAAAAGAATCTTATTTCACTAAAGATGTTAAACAAGGTTTAGTTTCTAGACGAGAGAATGTCGCTGATATTGTGATGGATCCTTTTGCTTGGCTTAAACTTCATGTGAAGAATGTGATGCCGGTGAACGTGGATGACGGGATTAGTGTAGATGGCTCCTGGGGAGGGGGAGGGGTTCTTGATACATGGGGAGAAACAGTGGATGAAATGATTATTGTTAAAGTAATAGGCAATAAGGAGCATTTTGTGAAATGGAATGTTAATGGTGCCTCGAATTTTATAGAAAATGTTTACTGCCCTGCTCAAGATACCACTCTTTTCGAAATTTTTTATTAAAAAAATGACGTTAGTTTCTACTTCTTTCTTTAAATAGTTAGAGAGTAGGAATTAACGTCCTATTCTTTACCAAGTAGGAATACTAAATCCCCTCCTCCCTTTAAATTAATTTTTCAAGTACGTATTTTTTTTTTGCAACAGCAATGTTGCCTGGCATTGCTATGCCTTCTATTTTTTTTCAATTTATAAAACCATGAAATTATGAAAATTTTAAACAGTCTTATTTTGTTTTTGCTGCTGCAAGTCTTTGCTTTTGGACAGTGTGAACCCTGCCGCCTTCCGATTTTCCGCAAAGTATAGAGATGTATTAGTGAGTTGAATAAAATAGTAACATGTTGTTCCGGATATTCCGGAGCTTTATTTTTACTTTCCGGAAAATCCGGACACATTGTTCAATAAGCCCCCTTATCTTTGTTTTACGAACTTCAAAAAGAAAAACCTTGACTCACAGAACCAACACAAGAAATTATGCGCTATCAATTTATAGATAAAATAAGTCAGCTTGAAATGGGAAAACGGATTGTAACGATAAAAAATGTTACAATTTCCGAAGATTTTTTTGAAGAGCATTTTGTTGGTTTTCCAGTCATGCCAGGTGCCCTGCAAATAGAAGCCATCGCTCAGGCATGTGGTGCATTGATAGAAATTACTTCGAATTATGAATCCTTCTCCATTTTGTTGATGGTAGAAAAAATGAAGTTTAGAAAATTGATAC
Source organism: Saprospiraceae bacterium (assembly GCA_047626155.1). Lineage (GTDB taxonomy): Bacteria > Bacteroidota > Bacteroidia > Chitinophagales > Saprospiraceae > CALGLS01. Next base: position 2,722 of record JBLHRR010000189.1, read on the forward strand.
ATCCGGGAGATCAAATGGTAATCACCGCAACCATTTTATCTCAGCATGATGATTCTGCTCTATTTGAAGCTAAAATCGAAGTAGATAATAAAGTGATGACCGCCGGTAAAATTATGGTTGGCGTACTTCCGCTTAACGACAAAAAAATGGACATTTCAAAAACAATGGAAAAGCTGAGAGACTATTATAAATTCTTGCTGAGAGATACGGAGATAGTGAAATCATTGTAACAGTAAAAATACAAAAAATAAATAACATATGAATAACTCCAATCGTGTTGTAATCACAGGCATTGGTATTCTATCGCCTTTCGGAATTGGTCGTGATTTATTTTGGGATCAATTACATAAGGGGTGTTCTGCTGCAAAGGAGATCAACACTTTTGATGCCTCAACTATGCCTACCCGCTTTTGGGCGAATGCACCACAAGGCAATGAAGCACTTAATGAGTTTATTGTTCCCAGAAAGTCTTCAAAACTATTGACCAGAGCAGGTCGAATGGCATTGATCGCAGCGGAAGAAGCCGTTCAACAATCAGGAATTGAATTCTCCTCTATCAATCATTCTAGAGTTGGTGTTTCGGTAGGAACAGGTGGCATTGGTCTTATTTCAGGAGATTTGCCAAAGACTATGGTTTCTAAAGTACAAGGTCATAATATCGGTTCCTTGACTTATGAAGAGGAAGGCATCTATTGGAAGGAATTGTTTGACAGTACTTCTCCCTTGTTATCTTTATTAGCCATCCCTAATTCTATCTCTGCCCATTTATCTATTCGATATAAGGCACAGGCTAATTGTCAGACGATCACTACGGCTTGTACATCTTCCAGCCAGGCAATTGGCGAAGCATTTCATAAAATAAAATTTGGACTTAGTGACGTAATGATCGCTGGTGGAAGTGACTCAATGACCGATCCCAACAGTTTGTTATCATTTGGCTTATTAGGTGTGTTATCTACCAATAACGCTAACTTTAAATCAGCCAGTAAACCTTTTGATCGCGATCGGGATGGTTTTTTACTTGGAGAAGGAGCGGCCTTTTTTATTTTAGAAAACCTTAGCCATTGCGAGAAAAGAGGAGGCACCCCTTTGGCTGAAATCACAGGCTATGGTACGGCCAGTGATGCTTATCGGCTAACGGATGAACCCGATGATGGGCACGGAAGCATTGCTGCCATGCAAGCGGCGTTGAATGAAGCTCAATTGAATCCTGAAAATATTTCTTACATCAATGCACATGGCACCAGCACCACGATGAATGATCGGATCGAAACATTCGCCATAAAAAAAGTTTTTGGAGATCAATCTTACAAAGTTCCGGTTAGTTCGAACAAATCTATGATTGGGCATTTAGTCGCGGGAGCAGGAGCAATAGAATTGGGAGCCTCCGTTTTGTCGATGCAAAATCAGGTAATTCCACCGACTATTAATTTAGAAAATCCCGATCCTAATTGTGATTTGGATTATGTACCCAATACTGCACGTGATGCAAACTTGAATGCCATATTGTCTAACTCATTTGGGTTTGGAGGACAAAATTCTTGCTTAATTATTGAAGCTATTTGAAAACGGAAAATCTCGGTAGACTGTTCCCACGAATGTGAGATTGTATGCCCCCCCCCTCTGAAACCGTTTATTGTGGAAATTCTAACCTTATCAAATTATGGAAATAACAAAAGAAATCGAAAACGCAGTCAGAACCATTATCGCAAAGTCTTTAATGATTCCAGAAGATGATGTGCATTTACACTCTAAGTTATTAGTGGAACTGGAGGCGGAATCAATTGATATCCTCGATATTAGGTTTGGAGTGGAGCAGCACTTTGGAATAAAGTTCAGTAATGAAGAGATTAAGAAAAATTTGCAAAGAATGGCTACTGAAAATGATGTAACCGAAAAAGACATACCGAATCTATTTACAGTAGAAAGTATTTGTAAATATGTTGTTTATAAATTAACTCAAAAAAATGAAAAGCAATAATAGCGGTAAAACAATTTTGATTACAGGAGGTACCCGTGGTATCGGAAAATCAGCAGCTCTATATCTTGCAAAAGAATCAGTCAGTACTTTTTTTATCAATTATCTGGAAAATGATGAAGCTGCAATGGCTATCCAGACAGAACTGGAATCAATGGGAGCTCGTGTTTTTTTATTGAAAAATAACATGGCTTTTACGGAAGAAATAATGGCAATGTTTAAAGTGATTAAAGAACAAACAGGTCAGCTCGATTTCTTTGTGCATTGTCCAGCAGTGACGGCCTTTAAACCACTTTGTAAAGTAAAACCAAACCAGTGGGATTTAACAATGAACGTCAATGCTAGGTCTTTTTTGCAATGTACACAAGGCTGTATTCCACTTATGCAGAATGGAGGACAAATAGTAGCAGTCTCTAGCACAGGCAGTCGGAGATACACGCCAAATTACGGAGCGTTGGGCGTTACTAAATCAACATTGGAAGCAGTAGTTCGGTACCTAGCCGTTGAACTAGCAGAGCGGAATATCCGAGTGAATGGAGTTACGGCAGGGTTGATAAAAGGGAAGTCGGTCCCTCCTTTTCCTGACTTGGAATCAATAATGGAAGAGACCTTAAAACGCACGCCGGCTGGCAGACTGGGAACCCCAGATGATGTTGCAGAAGTTATCCATTTTCTGTTAACTCGAGCTACTTGGATGTACGGACAAAATATCCTGATTGATGGAGGGTATTGTTTGACTTAAGTGACCACAGACTACTTAATCTATGAAAATTTTAAAAAATAAAATTGCTTTTGTTTCCGGCGGTTCTCGTGGCATTGGTGCTGCTATTGTAAAAAAACTAAGTGAACAAGGAGCAGATGTAGGGTTTTCCTATCACAGCAATCTAGTGGCAGCCAACGAAACCAAAGCTCAAGCATTGGCATACGGTGGAAAGTGCAAAACCTATCAATACGATTGCTCTGTTGCTGAACAGGTTGATACTGTTATGAATGCTTTTATGCTGGAATTTGGAAGAATTGATATTCTGATAAATAATACAGGAATAATCAAAGACAACTTGGTAGGCCTCATACCTAAAGAGGATTGGGATTCGGTTATCTCTGTTAATCTAACCGCTGCTTTTTTACATACTCAATTGGCTATAAAATCAATGATTCGCCAGCGCTCAGGAACCATTGTTAATATCAGTTCAACTTCTGGTGTTTATGGTAATGCTGGGCAGGCTAATTATGCGGCTTCAAAGGCTGGTTTGATCGGTTTTACAAAATCTATTGCCAAAGAAGTGGGTTCTCGAAATATCCGTTGCAACGCCATTGCTCCTGGTGTTATCGAAACAGAAATGACTGAAAATATTCGGAAATACAAGGAGACGGAACTAACGAAGATGATGGCACTACGACGCTTTGGCACATCAGATGAGGTGGCTGAAGTTGCTCTGTTTTTATCTTCCGATCAATCCCGATATGTTACTGGTCAGGTGATAAATGTTTGTGGGGGGATGTATTAAAATGACGGAGATTATACGATAGGCAGCCTCTGTGATTGAGGAATAATCCACCATCTAACCAATCAAGCATTAGCATAAGATTTTTTGAATTCTAAAAACTAAACAACATGAAAAAAATATCATTTTGGGCCCTTTTTAACCCTAAAAAAACCATCGCTATTCTGATCGTGCTGCATACTTTTTTGGCAGTATTAGCTTTTAACTTAGGAGTTTTATTATTTGCCGAAGACATCTTACTTCCTCGATCACTTATTTACGGTAGCATTGTTTTATATCTGGTTGCCCTCCTTCTTTACCCCATAAGAAGAGCGCGGAATAAATTTTGGAAATCAAATTATGTTCGACAGAAAATATTGGATGTAACTATTGTAACAGCCTGTCTTGTAGCCATAACAATCAATACTAACATAGAAGCCAACGCTGCTTGGAGTGCAGGAGAAGATCCTGCGGGTTTCGTTCAGACAATTGTTTATAAGCATAAACCAACAGTTACTGAAAAGCCGATTGGTGGAAGCTTTAAAAGCTTCTGGAAAAATAAAATAGAACAAAGAAAGCAACGTAAGTTATTAAAAAAGAAGTTTAGAAAATTTGTCAAAAAAATAAAGAAAGATAGTAGAAATGACAACAGTGGAAAAATAGCAGGAGTTCTTCTTTTAATGACACTCGGTATCCTGGCAATTGCAATGATAGCTTGTATGTTGTTCGCATCCGAAGCGAGTCTTTTGGGATTTCTAGTTTTATTTGGCGGATGGACTTTAGTCTTGGTTTTTGGAATTAAGAGTATAAGAAGATTGAGAGGTGAAAAGTCGAAAAACTATAAACCATCTACCAGTAATAGTTAGTTCAATGGCATTCTTCTAAATAAAACTCTTTGGACTTTCTTATCTCCACATAGCGATCATTAATGATTAGTTTTTCGTAACTGTTCATTGTATGGCTTTTAACTACTGATTAAAGCCAGTTAAATTCAATAGCTCACGAAGCTAAGTTTTTATTGTTAATCGAAATAAGTCATCCCGGATTTTGAACCTGTCTTTAGGTAATCAAAATTCGGGATTTCTGTTTAAGTTTACAGCTTTATAAAACACTCAAACAAAACGAGCAGTGGAGACCAATAAAAAAGGCAAAAGCAGAACATCGAAAAGCACATCGCACAAGAACGTCAAATGGCTATTCTGCACCTTCTTAATCTTTATCCTCCCCAACTGCCACCAAAATAGATCCACCTTCTCAACCCCCGCTTTCTATCATTGGAAAACAAACCTAAAGCTCAGCAATCCCGAACAAGAATCCCTATCCCGCCTGCAAGTCAAAAAAATATACACTAAGTTTTTCGACCTCGATTTAGATGCTAAAAAACAAGCAGTACCACTCGCAAGCCTGCAATGCCCTAATCTCATGCCGGATAGTGTTCAAATCATTCCCACCATTTTCATAACAAATCGCACACTTAAACGACAATCTTCTGAAAGACTACAAAAACTAGCGCAACGTATTTTCCAAAAAATAAACACCATTTGGCAAACCGTTTCCAACAACAAAATAAAAGAAATCCAATTCGACTGCGATTGGACACCAAGCACCAAAGAAAACTATTTCCTCTTTCTGAAATACTTCCGAGCAATCCTCAACAAGCACAAACAAGAAGCTTGCAAAATCAGCGCAACCATCCGACTCCATCAAATAAAATACCCAGAGCAAACCGGCATCCCACCTGTTGACAGAGGGATGCTTATGTTCTACAATATGGATGACCTAGAAAACATAGAAACAAAGAACTCCATTTTGGATCTATCCATCGCCAAAAGATACCTGAATCAGAATAGCGACTATGACCTTCCCTTGGATATCGCTTTGCCCATTTTCCGCTGGGGCGTTTTGTTCCGAAATGGAAAGATGATCAAGCTGATCAACAATCTGGATAGAACAGATTTGGAAGATACGAGTCGCTTTGTGTCCTTGGCGGAAAATCAATATGAAGTGGGGAAGAGCACATATCTGAAAGGTTACTATCTTTATGGCGCGGATGTCATTCGTTTGGAATGGGTTTCTGAAGAGGAGCTGTTGGATGCCGCGACATTTTTAGATGGTGTTTTTGATAACAATGAAAATACAATTTCTTTGTACCAATTGGATACCAGCACCCTTAAGCATTATACAGATGAAACATTACAGCAAGTTTTTCAAATATTTTCGGACTAGTGGAACCCTGGTTTTCCTTCTGCTCCTTTGCAGTCTCCCTTGCAAAATTACAACTGCCTGCGGTCCGATCATGGATGACTTTGAAGGTTACAGCTTCTTGATGCCCGAGTTGCTCCAACCGGCTTCGCCAAATGCTCCTTTCCTCACGGACTTCCAAGAATTTTATGATAACTACATCGGCGCGGCAGAAGCGCAGGCTCAGGATAATGTATCTGAGTGGGTGGATATCTTTTGCCAATCTGCTTCTGCAAAAGATATTGGGAAAGTGATTTATGGTTTATCGATTGAGGATATGAAGGTATTGCGGACGGCTACCCAAAGTAAGAATATGGCTTTGGAGCCAAACGTGCGTCGCAACTCCTTTGCCATGCATCTCAAAAAACACAAATGCACAGAGACGATGG
>JBLHRR010000190.1:0-8688 GCA_047626155.1 Saprospiraceae bacterium
TCCAGCTGTAAGTCTTCTGCTCCATGAGTCAGCCGTTTTAATGGTTTTAGCAAAGCCAACACTAAAATACCAACAACGGTACAGAAACCAACTAAGCCTGTGAATATCGCTAATTCACCCGCTCCTTCCGCTGCTCCTCCTATCCATGCCGCTAATTTATTTCCGAAACCAGTTGCCGCAAAATAAGCCCCCATCATAAATGAAGCATACTTTACCGGAGCTAATTTAGTAATGAAAGAAAGCGCAACAGGCGAAGCACAAAGCTCCCCTATCGTATGGAATAAATAAGCAAGTACCAACCAATACATCGCTGAAGAACCGGTCGCGTTAAATTCCTGCGAAGCAAATCGCATAAAAATAAAGCCCCATCCCATGATGATTAGACCAATAGCCATTTTGAAAAGGGAAGAACCTTCGCGCCCTTTCATTTTCCAGTTGTACCAGAATCCCGCAACCGTCGTTCCGAATAATATGATAAAACCTGCATTTAACGCTTGAAAAACGGAAGCAGGAATCTCGAATGGATCAGTTGTGAAAATGTATTGTTTTAACAAAAGAAATACTGCTGCTACAACTGCGGCAAGTATGAACCAGTATTTAGCAGAAGCTGCTTTTTTGGCTATAGCCATTCCTCCCTTTGCTAAAATCAGCAGAATAGGAAGAATAAAAAGAAGGTTCATCGTCATCAGAGAAGCGTTTCTGTCTGTATTCGATTTGGTATACAGGCTCATCAAACCTCCTGCCTGCTCAAATGCACCCCAGAAAACAATGATTAAGAAGAAGGATAGAAACAAAACCAACATTCGATCTTTTTCGATACTAGTAAGCGGTTTGTCTTTCATCGCATTATCAGGGCTCTTTACATCGCCAATATATTCTCCAACACCTTCCAGGTACTTTTGTCCCCACAAATAAACCAAAAGACCTAATAACATTCCAATTCCGGCAAGTCCGAATCCGTAATGCCAGCCAATCGTTTCTCCTACAAATCCAACAATCAAACTTGATAAAAAGGCCCCTACATTAATTCCGATATAGAAAATTGTAAACCCTTTGTCTCGTCGTTCATCTCCTTTAGGATACAAACCACCAACCATTGTAGAAATATTTGGTTTCAGCATTCCAACACCAGCTATGATAAGTCCTAGCCCTGTGTAAAAAGCCCAATCTTGCTGAACAGCCAGTATCGTGTGCCCAGCAACAAGTATCATACCTCCCCAAAGAACAGCCTTCTTCTGACCTATTATTTTGTCTGCGATAATCCCTCCTGGTATCGAAGCAACATAAACCAGCATCGTATACCAACCGTAAAGTTTTAGAGCTTCTCCATCTGTCCATCCCAATCCAGGGTTTTCAGATAATGTCTTAGCTGTGATGTACAGGATAAGAATTGCCCGCATCCCATAATAAGAAAATCGCTCCCACATCTCTGTAAAGAACAAAACATACAAACCTACCGGGTGTCCAAATAACTCCGGTTGATTCTTAATCGCATTTGAATTCATGTATTAGTTGGTTTTAATTAATCGCGTAAAATTTATTTCAATCATTCTACTTAGGTGGGGGTTCGCTTTCATTCATAATCATTAAAGGACATAAGCAATGCTAAAAGTAGATTTTTTACTGTACAAACTGATAGAATAGCCTCCTTTTCTTATGAAGTGTAGGGGGATTGCAGCTTTTAATTTGGACAGACTTACCATAGTAGAGTGGCTTTGGGTTGTAAAAATTACAAAATTTGTAAAAAAAATGATCGGATTGGTAAGATTTGTGGCGATTGCCGACTCTACTGTAGGGAAAGACGTTTTGGTTGAACATAGCAAATTGGCGTTCCGCCAACTACTTTTACCGCAACGGTGCAAAGGTTCGCAACGTTAATCCACTTTCGCTCGAAAAAATGTGGTGCTCCGATTTGACAAGCTCCCAGCTTGGTGTTTGCTCCGTTGCGGCTAGGTTAAATGGATTCACTTATAATCAAAAAGAAATCGTTTAAAATGAAGAATCTATTTATTCTCTTATTGCTCTCTATTTCCCAAATCAGCTTTGCTCAAGAAGCTGATACAGTCAAAACGACACCATTCATTATTGGCGAAAGCTTTAGTTTTCATTCTGAGGTTTTAAAGGAGTCCAGAATGCTTAATATTTATCTGCCTCCTGCTTTTCATCCAGACTCTGCTCAACGTTACCCGGTAATCTACTTGTTAGATGGATCTGCGGATGAAGACTTCATTCATATCGCTGGGCTTGTTAATTTCTTAAATTTCCCTTGGGCCCGAACAATGCCAGATGCTATTATCGTCGGCATTTCAAACATAGATAGAAAGCGAGATTTCACTTATCCGACTACGGTCAAAAAAGATAAAAAGGATTTTCCAACTACGGGAGGTTCTGAGGCTTTTATTCAGTTTCTGGAAAAGGAACTAAAGCCATTGATTGAAAAACGATATCCAACAAATGGCGTAAGTACTTTGTTAGGCCAATCGCTTGGTGGTTTATTGGCGACTGAGGTTTTATTTAAAAAATCAGATCTCTTTACGAATTACATCATTGTTAGCCCGAGTCTTTGGTGGGATAAAGAGTCTTTACTCGATTATGATTTAAAAACGGTAAATGCCAAGTCTGTTTACGTCGGCGTTGGTAAAGAAGGGGAGGTTATGGAAAGAGTTGCGAAAGAGCTTGCGCAAAAACTAGAAAAAATCAACAATACAAACACGGCTGTCTATTTCGATTTCTTGGAAGAGGAAGACCATACAAATGTATTGCATCGAGCAGCTTATAATGGCTTCAGGCGAATTAATGGTTCCAGGTCCGCAGATGAAAAGTAGTTTATATTACAAAAACCAAAGGCTGAACCTTTATACTTTAAAATGATTATCTTTCCAATCTTTTCTCTTAACGAAGAACCATGAAGAAGAACTAATTTGCAAAAACAAAACAACCCATATCAGGATTTCCAAATTTGGTACGATGAATACTTTTCATTCCTCTACCTCTTTCTGCTGGGTTACTTTGAAAAACGCAATATTCCTATTGATGATTCTGAAATTGAAGATTTGGTACAAAACACTTTTCTAGCTATTCTAGAAAGAAAAACAAATAGTCCTATTGAATTCCCTTTAGCTTATTTAAAGCAAACAGCCATTAGTCAGGCTCGGATATGTATCGACAAAAAACTAAAAATCAAGATAAAAACCGACACAGATCAATTGCTTCAAAAGAGTCCAAGTGTTCGCCCCAGCAACAAACTTGAACAAGAAGAGTCCGAACAGCAGGTTTGGTCCATCATAAAAAACATTCTCAATCAGGTAGAAAGCAAACTCGTTTTTCAACGCGTTGTTAAAGGCTACAGTTACAAAGAAATCGCTGCTCAGGATGACATGCCTAACGAACAACAACTGCACAGCATCTACCACCGTGCTAAGATAAAATTGCAGCGTCACCTTAAAAGCATTGGCTTCGATACTAACTGGTAAATTTTTATATTATGGAAAGACCTGAATACACTATAAAGGAATTGGAGAAATATCTGCTCAACAAAAAAGCAGGGGCTACTGATATGCGGATAGCGCAAGCCATCGAAAACGATCCTTTTCTACAGACTGTTGTCATAGGACTAGAAAGAACCATGACTAAAAATAACAACGTAAACACAACACACTTTCTAGAAGAGAAAAAAAATAAAACCTGGCTTACGCTCTCCCCTACCCTAGCAATGTATAACAACAATAATACAAACACTACCAAAAGTAACATTTTTGAAAAAATCAGCCACTATTTTTCTTTACGCAATTACGATCCGCAATACCTACGCATACATTTATTACTGGGTTTCAATTGTTCTTGTGTATTGGCTTTAGTCATTACTGCCTGTTGGTTGAATAGCTCAGAAGAGTCTACTATGTTGATTAGTCACTTGGAGGAATTGGCGGGGTATAAACCTTAAGTACTAGTATAGACAATAGACGTAACAAACGTACTTACACATAGCTTTTGTTCCTCCTTTAGTATGACATATCTTTAGACTACTAACGTATGTCTTCCACACCCACTCTAGGCAAATACTTCAATTCCCAACCCGCTCCTTCCACCATAAACTTCACAATCTCCATCAACTCATGAGACTCTGCTTCCGCTGACAAAAACAAACCACTATTCAACGCTTCCTTCCGTATCTTCTCTTTCGCATTGGCATTCATCTTATTATAATCCGCTTCTTCAAATGAATTGAACGACCCCTCCGTGATGTCATAATAATCCAGGTCATGGTCAATCGACATAATTTCCGGATCGGGCATATTGCTAATCATTATCGTCTTCGTTTTTGTATCCGCCTTAAAATCCATCTTCGTCAAATCGTAGCCCACAGACACCTTCGCTTTCACCCGAATCAAAGCCTTTTTCCGAAAGGGGCTAAAATCATAACCCCAATGTTCCTCATAATTATATATTTCAGAAAAATGACCTTCCACCGTGATCAGTTTACTGACCTTTTCGATTTTTTCTAACAATACTCTTGACTCTTCTTCTACAGAAGTTTTGATCTGCAAGCTGTAGTAATTTTTGGTTCCCCAAAAAACAAGACCGCAAAGTGCGATGATTCCGATTGTTGCTAGTATTTTTTTCATATCAATTTCTTTTAAATAATTGTTCCTCCTGACCTCCTGTCAATAAACGGAATTTAAGAAAGCTCCTTTCATTCCTTCATTAAATTCCTTATCTTCGCGGCCGTGGAAAACCTTCAGCAGCTGTTAGAAAAATACAGAGACGACGCTCGTACTACACAAATTGTAGAAGCCCTCTCTGGAACATCACCGGCCCGTTTACAACTCAATGGGATGGTTGGTGCACAGATATCCTTTGTCCTGGCCGGAACCTACCTTGCCCGTCCCGCACATTATTTACTCATCGCCAATGGTAAAGAAGAGGCGGCTTATATCCAAAATAATATCGCCGAACTTTTTGCTAAAAAAAGCATTCACTTCTTCCCGGACTCCTTCAAACGCCCGATGTACTTCGAAGAGTTGAACAACTCCAATGTCTTACAACGGACGGAGACGATCAATCGTTTGATTTCCTCCAGCAGTTTGGGTGAAATTATCATCACCTACCCGGAGGCGCTTTTTGAAAAAGTAGTGGCCCCTGAAGAATTGGAAAAGAACAAAATCGAGGTAAAAATAAAGGAAAAACTTGACGCAGATACTTTGATAGACCTGCTAGTAAAATACGGCTTCCAACGTGTCGATTTTGTCTACGAGCCCGGACAGTTTTCCATTCGTGGAGGTATCTTTGACATCTTCTCTTATGGAAATGAATGGCCTTACCGAGTCGAGCTTTTTGATGATGAAGTAGAAAGCATCCGTACCTTCGATCCGACTACACAGTTATCCAAGCAGAAGATTTCCAGCATTTCCATTATCCCCAATATCAATACCCGCTTTAAGCAAAACCAAAAGGTATCGCTTTTTAAGGTCTTACCAAAAGATACAACGATTTGGGTGGAAAATCTGTCTGTGCTACTCGATAAATTACCAGAGTGTTTTGTTAAAGCTGATGCTTTTGCTAAAACCGTCTCTTCCATAGATGAGGACGAACTCGCTATTTTTATGCAGGGTCGGGCCTTCATTATGCCGCATGAAGTAATCGAAGACATTGAACCATTTAATCTACTCTCTTTTAGCATCAGCCAACAAAAAATAAAACTCGATCAGCGTATTGATTATGGAACGAAGCCACAGCCGAGTTTCAATAAAAATTTCAAAATGCTGATAGAGAATCTACGAGCAAATATGGCTGCCGGTTTACGCAATTATATTTTTGCTAAAAACCCTAGACAAATCGAGCGTTTCTACTCCATCTTTGAAGACCTGAAAGCGGAGGTAGAATTCCATCCCATTCCTCAGACCATTAACGAAGGCTTTATAGATCACCAGTTGCAAATAGCTTGTTATACTGATCACCAAATCTTTGAACGATTCCACCGATTCAAACTAAAAAAAGGTTTTGCGAAAGACCAAGCCCTTAATCTGCGGATGCTAAAAGAGCTGCGCCCTGGTGATTTTGTAACACACATCGACTATGGTGTTGGCCGTTATTCTGGTTTGGAAAAACTGGACATCAACGGACACATTCAAGAGTCGATGCGCTTAGTTTATAAAAACAATGACCTGCTTTATGTGAGTATCAATGCCTTGCATAAAATTTCTAAATACGTCGGAAAAGAAGGAACGCCTCCTAAGCTAAATAAGCTGGGGACGGACACTTGGAAGATTGTCAAAAACAGAACGAAGAAGAAGGTCAAAGACATTGCAAAAGACCTTATCAAGCTTTATGCAAAACGAAAAGCATCCGAGGGTTTCGCTTTTCCACCCGATGGTTATTTGCAAAATGAGTTAGAAGCTTCTTTCATTTTTGAAGATACACCCGATCAGTACAAAGCTACGCAAGCAGTCAAAGAAGACATGCAGAAACCTTATCCAATGGATCGCCTAGTATGTGGTGATGTTGGTTTTGGAAAAACAGAGGTAGCCATTCGCGCTTCTTTCAAAGCCGTCATTGGTGGAAAACAAGTTGCAGTTTTGGTACCAACTACAATCCTTGCCTTGCAACATGCGAAAACATTTAGAGGTCGACTGGATGGCCTCGGTGTAACAGTCGACTACATCAATCGCTTTCGATCAACGGCGGAGAAAAAAGAAATTTATGCTAAGCTAAAATCGGGCGAAATAGATATCGTTATCGGTACGCATGGTTTACTAAATAAAGAAATTGGTTTCAATGATCTTGGTCTTCTTATTATTGATGAAGAACAAAAGTTCGGGGTAACCGCAAAAGAAAAACTGCGTAACCTAAAAATTAATGTTGACACCTTAACATTAACCGCTACGCCAATACCGAGGACCCTTCAGTTTTCGCTGATGTCCGCCCGTGATTTATCTGTTATAAATACACCGCCACCGAACCGTCAGCCGATACATACCGAGGTGAGGTTGCTTAGCCCAGAGTTGGTCAAGGAATCGATCTACTACGAAATTACTAGAGGAGGGCAGGTTTTCTTTGTTCACAATCGAGTGAAGAGTTTGCCGGATATGATGGCTTACATTTCGCGACTCTGTCCTGATTTGGATATTGCCATGGCTCACGGCCAAATGGAATCCAAGCAGTTGGAAAAAACGCTGGTTGATTTTATCGAAAGAAAATACGATGTCATCGTTTGTACGAATATTGTTGGAACCGGTATGGATATTTCCAACGCCAATACTATTATGATCAACAATGCCCATCATTTTGGAATGAGTGATTTGCATCAATTAAGAGGTCGTGTTGGACGAAGTAATCGAAAGGCATTTTGCTACTTGCTTACTCCTTCCCTATCCAGTCTGACTGCAGATGCTCGTAAGCGGCTAAAAACCCTGGAGGAAAACTCCGAGCTTGGCAGCGGTTTCAATATCGCCATGCGCGACCTTGATATCCGTGGTGCAGGATCATTGTTAGGAGCGGAGCAGAGTGGTTTTATTTCCGACATTGGTTATGAGACTTATCAGAAGATTTTGGAAGAAGCCATTTTGGAATTGAAGGAAACGGAGTTCAAAGACGTTTTCAAAGAAGAGCTTGAGAAGAAGCGCGAGTACGTTCGCGATGTAACCTTGGAGGCCGATATAGAAATGTTGATTCCCGATAACTACATCACCAACATTCAGGAACGCCTGAACTTATACACGGAACTAGATCATATTAAAAAGGAAGAAGACTTGATTGCTTTTGAACAAAAATTAGCTGATCGATTTGGCGACATCCCAAAACCTGTAAAAGAATTGTTTGACGGCTTACGCTTACGTTGGGTTTGTAAGTCTATGGGCTTTGAAAGGTTGATGCTGAAAAGTAATAAATTACGTTGCTTCTTCATTAGTAATCCACAATCACCATTTTACGAAACGACCTTTTTCCAAAACATGGTACAGTTTGTTTCGATACACGGTAGCCAACGTGGCTTCGTATTCAAGAAAACAACGCGGCATTTTATTTTGATCAAAGAAGGGATTAAGAGTCTTCAAGAAACTAGAAAGGAGTTAGAGGCTTTGTTTGATGATGTCGAGGCGAGGACGGTTTCTTAGTATTACACAAAAAATAATTTCCCGATTTCTTTGGTGGAAAAGATAAATTATAAATAAATCATCGCAGTGCTCCCTCCTCCTACCGGCGGCAAATACAAGTAATAATAAGCGACGAACAAAGAAGCCAACAATCCAGATACAGCCAGCCAAAAACGGCTCGTCTTATAACAATTCCACTTCCGCTCCGCGATTAAGTAGATCATATAAGAAGCGAAGGCTACATTAGTGAATAAGATAGCTAACATAATTGTTACTATTTAAAATGGTTTTTTGACGAATTCTATGTTTTATGGTTGCTTAAATAGGTTTTCAATCGGAGGGCTATCAAAGCATTCTTATCAATAGACTTCAACAGGAGGGAAAGCGTTGCATCGGACAATTTTTTAATTTTGCCTCTCTCATCTGAATGCATCTCAATATCTCGTCTTTCCTATTGTCAGATCCTAAACCTAAGTGTTACACTAAAATTAACTTCCCGATTTTTTTCATGGAAACGATTATGTAAACCACTCTTCCTGTGGTCGTTTTGATTTACATAATCGTTTCCAAATCGGGAAGTTAATTTTTCGTTGTTACT
>JBLHRR010000191.1:0-8487 GCA_047626155.1 Saprospiraceae bacterium
CATTTTCAAAAAATATATAAGGTCCTTCATTTTGCCAATTCTTTCTTACAGGGTTTTCCCCATAATGAACATTTCCATTGAGAAATAGAATCGTTATAATTCCAAATAGTAACAAGGAAAACATCGTAGCCAATACATGTTTTAAATAGCGTAAGATGCGGTTTTTTATTTTTTTTTAACAAAGATAAAATCAGCGTGATTGCGTGAAAACTATTGGGGTATACGGATGCTTTGTGCTAACAGAAAACGGAGCTGCTGTTACCAAGTTATTTCATCCCGCTTTTTATTATGTTCATCCCACTTCTTTATCATTGGGCCCTATTGTTAGCGAAAGCCAAGGTTTATGATTAGTTTTAAGTATGATAAAATGGAAAGAAAAATATAAGTGGGTTCTGATCTTTGTGGCGATTACTGCATTGGTTCCAATGTTGATCGTTTCTTATAAAGTTATCTTTACAGAAAAAAACGCTGTAACTCTTACCTTTAATTCGAATTTGGAGATCCTTGTCATTCTATACTACCTATTGCTGATGTTAGCCGGAATTTTCGGATTTGTATATTGGGTCGTAAAGCAAATTAAATCGATTGTTCAACTAAAAAAAGAAAAGACGAAAGCAGAGTTGATGCACTTGAAGGCTCAGGTAAATCCTCATTTTTTCTTTAACATGCTTAACAACTTATACGGCTGGGTTGATAAGGATTCTGAGAAAGCCAAAGAGTTGATTTTGAAGTTGTCAGATATGATGCGGTATAGTATTTACGAAGGGCAAAAAGATTGGGTAACTTTAAAAGACGAAATAGATTTTCTAACTAATTTTGTGGAGCTGCACAAAATGCGTTACCACAAAAAAATAGAAGTAGATTTTATAGTAGAAGTAGCCGACGAAAATATTAAAGTGATGCCATTGCTGTTTATTATTTTATTAGAAAATGCTTTCAAACATGGTGTCGAATCGCTTAGGGATAATGCTTATGTCGAGCTTAGACTAAAAGCAAATGAGCAAGAATTATTCTTTGAAGTGAAAAACAATTTTGAAAATCAGGAAGGAAACGGGCAAGGGATTGGATTAAAGAATTTAAAAAGACGATTGGAATTGGTATATCCTAATCGATACAAATTAGAGGTCTTTTGCAAAAGTAATGTTTATACCGCACAATTAACTTTAGCGAAATTATGATAAACTATATTATTGTTGATGACGAACATATCGCTCATGATATCATTAAAGGATATTGTGATTTGCTCTCCAATTTGAAATTGGTAAAGCATTGTTATGATGCAATCGAAGCCTTAGCTTGTTTGAAAGAGAATGAAGTGGATTTAATTTTCCTGGATTTAAA
Organism: Saprospiraceae bacterium; assembly: GCA_047626155.1. Classification (GTDB taxonomy): domain Bacteria; phylum Bacteroidota; class Bacteroidia; order Chitinophagales; family Saprospiraceae; genus CALGLS01. The sequence continues at coordinate 1,342 of JBLHRR010000191.1, forward strand.
CATGCCGAAACTTAAAGGATTTGATTTCTTAAATTCATTGCCAAATGCACCAAATGTAATAGTCACTACAGCTTATAAAGAACATGCCTTGGAGGGTTATGAATTGAATGTAATAGACTACCTGCTCAAGCCGGTTAGCTTTGAACGCTTTATAAAGGCCATTAATAAGATTGAAACTAAGAAAGCTAGCGCTCCAGTTTCAAACGTTCAAAAGTCGGATGAAAACAGCGGAACAATATTTCTTCGTTCTAATAAAAAACACGTTCAAGTAAGGTTAGATCGTATTCTGTTTATAGAGGCTGTTGGTAATTATTGTAAAGTCGTTACAATGGATGAGGAGATTCGGGTGCGAGAAAAGATATCTGAATTTGTGAAGCTCTTAGGGGAGGGTTTGTTTTTTCAGGTTCATAAATCTTTTATTGTTGCGAAAGAGCATATTGAAATTGTAGAGGGGAATCGGATTGGGATTTTGGATTTTAGGATACCGATAGGGAAGCTTTATAAGGGGAATGTTGATGAGATATTGGGGTGAGGCAGTTAGAATGTGGAGCATTTCAGAGAGGAGCGTGAAGCCCAGATCTTACCACGGATTTTATTTTTCACAATCATTTTTTTTTTGAATTAAAAACTGAATGAGTGTAGAAGTGTCTGTCTTGATTTCTCCTAATGTTGGATCCAAGAACAGATCAAATGGATTCCATCCTTTTTCAATTTCTTCGAAATAAATACGAAGGTACAAACATGTATTTTCAGCCTTAGGAATTGATTTTACAGATTCATAATTCAAGAATAAGTCTTCGATTTCTTTGTAAGTATAAGATCTAGGTTCGATTTCAAGAACTTCTTCAAGTTCTTCATAGTAGTACAGGGTTTGATCAATCTTTAGAACCTTGTCGCTGAAAAATGTTCCTTCTTTGAGTTTTTTTACGCTCAGCTTTATATAAGTATTTACATTATCCTTTTTTGCTTTATTAAGCCAATTGGTATTATTGATTTTAACTAAGACATCTTCGGTAATATATACTCGAAATTTTTCACCAGCTTTTGTCCTTATGAATTTACAAGGTTTATATAGGAGACCGTTTTCTTGTAGGAAAGTATAGTCGTTGATAAGTGCTTTTACCTCTTTTGAATCTCCGTGTAATTCGACCATTTTATTAATGGTGTCTTTGTACATCTTGATTATTGATTCTTCAAGACCATAAAAACCTTGCAGCTCAGTAAAATTCATTATTAAAGCTCCTTCAATCGTGTCAGTTGACTGGCTTTTTATCGTTTGACTGTTTACAATAATCAATAGGAAAAAGATTAATATTTTATACATGGTTTTATTCGATTTCATTTTTCACCAATTTTTAGCTGGAGAGCGTAGCGGGCATTTTTCAATTGGGGGAGGGTTGGGGGCTTTACAGTCCTAACAGAATTCCATTCTTTTCAAGTTCTTCCGCTCCTTTTAAAACGCACAAACTGCCAATGTTCTTAATCGTCATCTTTTTATGAATTTGCTTAGTAGATTGTAAACATGAACCAGCACCTAAACTTAGTTTGACAATTAAATTTTGAACTCATTTTTTTAGGTAGCGACTCAATATCTCTTAGGTAAATAGCTCCCCCTACTCAAGCTCCACCCCCACAAAATCAAAAGAATCAAAAAACTTATCCTGCTGCCGATTCAAACTCTTATCCCGATGCATCACCACCTGCAACTGATAAAACCGCTTCCCAACCATATAAGCCCGAGTCTTAATCGTAGCAGTTCCTTTCTTATAATCCACTCGCCAAAGACGACCAGGAAAACCATCCAACTTGATAGGATCCACATAACGCAAATCGCCCATCACAGATTTAACAGAAGCATCTATGGTATAATGAAAAAAGGACTCAAGGAACTCGGTAGAGTCTGAATGAATACTATTGTCCGGATAGTCCACGAAGCTGACGGCGTAGTAAAGGTTGTCCGGATTTTTGCCTTCCGGCTGGTAGAGATAAGTCGTAAAAAGGAGATCCCCCACGGCGGTTTCCATGATTTGTTCTTTATGAACCATATCGCCGGGACTGAGCACACGGAACTTCCCTTCCGAGGATTCGAATCGTTGCCATTGGTCCTGGGCGCTGAGGCTGCTTATGGAAAGAAGGAATAGTAGTAAATATTTCATGTTTGTTTTTTAATGAGTCCTAAGAACGATGTAGAGGGAAGGATTGTTTTATTCCTTTATCCTGTCCTATTCTTTGGTGAGTATAGCTGAAATTTAGTTGCCTTGCACGGGTATATTTCCCTAGTTAATCTCAATTCCCTATCTTGGCTTGGCAACTAATTAATATACAAAGATATGAATAAACCGATCTACCTTCTCGCGGCATTTTTAATTTTTCTTTTTACTGCCTGTCAAGAGGAGGGTGGTTCTGCTGTAGCTAAGGAGGACAAGGAGCCGATAGTCCTACCGCCAGAGGCCGATGACTATGAGGAAGAATATTACAAATGGGGCTATATCAATAAAGGAGGGCGAGTCGTGATTCCTGCGATTTATGACGACTGCCGGCAATTTAAAGAAGGCTATGCGGTTGTTCGGAAGAAGGGGTATTGGGGTTTTATTGATAAGAGAGGGAAGGAGGTGATCAAGCCACAGTATAAGGCCGCTTGGTCCTTTTCGGAAGGGCTGGCTCGTGTACAATTGTACGACAGTGACAGTATCGGCTTTGTTGATCCTAAAGGCAATTGGCAGATCGAAGCAAAATATGAAGATGGGAAAGATTTTTCCGAAGGGCTGGCTTGTGTGAAATCCGGAGGCCTCTTTGGTTATGTTGATAAAACTGGAAAGCTGGTGATTCCATTTTCTTTCTCCGAAGCAGAACGTTTTGAAAATGGAACGGCAAAGGTGAAAAAGGGGAGGGGCTATGGGTTTATTGACACTTCCGGGAAATTATTGTTAGAACCAAAATATGATGCGGTCTATTCCTTTAGTGAAGGACTGGCAAGGGTGAAGAAGAAAGGACAATACGGTTTCGTAAATAGAAAAGGAAAACTAGTGATTCCTTGCCAATTTTTAAGTGCTCAGGATTTTAATGTGGAACTAGCAGTTGCTAAAGCTAAAGACAAATTTGGTCTGATTGATAAACGTGGGAAGTTTGTTATAGATGAGAAATATAAAGACCTCTGGTATGCTGGGAATGAACTTTGGGGCGCCACTATCCTGGGCAAATCTGGCTTTCTGAAAAAAGATGGAGCGCCACTTGGCCCTTTTAAATATGAAATGTTATATGGATTTTCAGAAGGCCTAGCAGGTTACCAAAGAGACGGGCTCTGGGGTTATCTCAACACCGCAGGCGAGGAGATCACGCCACCACATTTCGGTCTGATCTGGGACTTTCAAGAAGGCTTCGCCCGCGTGGCTCATCTAGATGGAGTTGGCTTCATAGACAAAACTGGTGAACTTACACTGGGAGCGGAGTGGGGCGATGTACGGGATTTTTCGGGAGGATTGGCGAGGGTTCAGGTGCTGGATTGACAAGTAACTTTAACGGTTAACATTAACGTTAACTTCCCACTGATGTAATTTTGCACTAATGCGATTTCTACCTCAAATGAATACGCTCCCTTCGCATATTACGGGACTTGAGGTTGAGAAGATCTAAAGAATCTAAATTGAAATGTAAATCAAAATCAAAAATCGCTCAGTTCGCGAATTAAGGGAATTGAGCGATTTTTGATTTGAAAAAGAGCGCCCTATTAAAGCAACAAATCGTAACCACTTATATCTCACGATAGTGGGAAGTTAAAGTTAAAGTTAACAGTTTAAGTTAATTCAATAAACCCCCACATAATTCATCGGCGTAATCCTGAGTAACTCTTCTTTTACTTCATCACTCACTTCCAATCGATCAATAAAATCATGGATCTCTTTCTGTCCAATCTGTGTTTTGCCACGAGTCAAATCCAATAGTTTTTCATACGGCTTATCGACTCCTTCTCGACGTAAGATGTTTTGAATAGCTTCTGCTACGACCATCCAGGTTCCGTTGAGGTCGGCGGTTAGTTTGGGCTCGTTGAGTAATAATTTATCTAGGCCTTTCATGATGGCTTTGAAGGCAATCAGTGTATGCGCGACAGGTACACCTACGTTTCTAAGTACGGTACTGTCGGTCAGGTCACGTTGCAATCTGGAGATGGGGAGCTTTGCAGAGAGGTGGCCAAAAATAGCATTTGCCAAACCGAGATTTCCTTCTGCGTTTTCAAAATCAATTGGGTTTACTTTATGCGGCATGGCCGAAGAGCCGATCTCGCCCTTCTTCGTTTTTTGACGGAAGTACTCCATAGAAATGTAAGTCCAGATGTCTCGCGCTAGATCAATGAAAATGGTATTTATTCTCGACATGCCATCAAAGAGCGCCGCGAGATTATCGTAGTGCGCAATTTGTGTCGTGTATTTCAATCGATCCAAGCCAAGGTATTCGCTCACAAAATAATCTCCGAATTCAGGCCAATTGATTTCTGGATAGGTGACCACGTGGGCGTTGAAGTTTCCAGTGGCACCACCGAATTTTGCCGTGAAAGGCACCTGATTCAATAGTTTCATTTGTTGCTTTAATCGCTCGATGAAAACCTGGAATTCTTTTCCGAGTGTGGTCGGAGAAGCAGGTTGTCCATGCGTTCTTGCCAGCATCGGGATGCCAGACCATTCAGCCCCGCGATCTTCTAATGCCTCAATGACTTCTTTCAGCATAGGAAGATAAACCTCCTTAACAGCATTCATACAAAGCAGCGGTGTAGCAGTATTGTTAATATCCTGAGAAGTCAATCCAAAATGTATGAATTCTTTATATTGGCTGATTCCTAATTTGTCAAATTGCTCTTTCAAAAAATACTCTACAGCCTTTACATCGTGGTTGGTGGTTTTCTCTATTTCTTTAATGTGAACGGCATCTGCTTGATTGAAATTTTCAAAAATCTGATTCAACTGATCGACCATTTCTAGATCGAAATCTTGTAGTTGAGGTAGCGGGTGTTGCACCAAAGCAATGAAATATTGTATCTCAACGAAAACGCGATATTTGATGAGGGCGTATTCTGAAAAGTAGTTCTGCAATTCTTTCGTTTTTGCATGGTAACGACCGTCGATAGGAGATATGGCTCTTAGCATAATATGTTAGTTGTAATGTTTTTTTTAATTCAAAATTCGCTACGAAGCTACGATTTGAAAATCGAAATACGAAGAGGCCATGAGTGAAATTGTCCTTCGCGGGCTATTTACTAATTCCTCCGTCAGCCATTGTGTTAAAAAAGTAGAGAAACATCCCTCTTGGTATGGTTATAGATCTTAGTTATAAATATGTTTAAAAATAGCTATATGAGTAGGTTTTTGTTTATAGTACTGGCTTTGTTTCTGGTTGATTGTAAAACGGTTACGGATAAAGAAGCTGTCGTCGATCAATCGTCAGAAGAGACTGCCTTGATTGAGGCACTGTCTGCAAGCGATTTAGCCGCCAAAGAAGCCGCTAAAGAAGCTGCTTTTGAAAGCTTGTTATCTAAAGCAATTGATCAGCGCTTCATTGACGCTGATGATAAAGAGGCGCAGGAACTACTTCATCGTTTTTTTCCGAATACGGCTCGTTTTCAAAATCATGATGTAAGTATCGAGCCGATTGCGGCACGGGATTCTTTCTGGCTGCTACTGTATGAATTTGTCACAGAAAAGGAAGAAAAGAATCAAATATTCTTGGGGAGCTTTAGCAAGACAGGATATGTAGTAGATTTGTTAGAGTTGCAGTCTATCTCTTTTGATGGGCACCTCTCCATAAGCTTACTCGAAGAAGATATACTGGAAATCGAATATCGCGATTTTATGATTCGTCCTGGTTTTCCAAATATCCAAGCCAATCATCTGGAAGGCAGGCCGCAGGTTTTGCCTGTTCGTTCAAAGGCTACTCAACAAGGTATTTACGGAGCAGGGAATAAGGAAAGGACAGGCACTAAATATTTTCACATTCTGACCGATGGATCTTTTGTTTCTTTAGCGACTAGTGATCGGGACGATATTGCCAGGGTGTTTCCGCAAGTCTCGTCTCGTATCCTTAGTGTTGAAGAATTGGAGCGCCTCAAGCCAGGTGAGCGGGAGTTGATGCGAAAGGAGCTGTATGCCTGCTATGGGTTTGCTAGTGAAGATGAATTGTCAGAAAATTACTTTAACGAAAAAGGCTGGTATCAAAAAGAAAAAGAAGTTGACCTGGATAAGTTAAGTGAGATTGAGAAAATCAATTTGAGTAGCATGATGAATTTGAAGTAAATTTTTAATCAAAATACTCCTTGTAACAACGAAAAATTAACTGGTTCTTGGTCATATTTAGTGGATTTCGTATTTAGGATTGATCAGCCCTGATCTACCCACTATATATGACGGAGCACCGAATCTTGTCCCTAGGCCAAGGCGAAGTAGCTGCATCAAAGGCAGCTATTCGTTCAGTCACTTTGCCATTATTGTCCGTAACTTTGAAAAGGTATTCCACCTGACTTGCTTTAGTGAAACCATTGTTATAATTAAAAGAAATCGTTTGTTCTTTTAACCCGTTTCCATTCCAAATTTTTACGCTGCCCCATTGTCCTTTATTCCGTTTTTTCTTAGAAGGAAGTTTTTCCTCATTTAAAAACAATTCATATTCGTAAATATGTAAATCTATTGTTTTAATTTCCAAAGGTTCTTTTATGCTGGACTTGAAAGTGACCGCAGTATTGTTCTTAGGATGTAGCGGTTCATGTATCCAATAGTCGAACTGTGCGCTTCCAGGTAGGGGAGTGTTTGGGGTATTTGTAGTTGGATTTTCTGTCGTAGAAGAATCAGGATTGGACGGTTTGTCAATAGGTTGAAAGAACTTACAGGCGCTAAGAAGTAGTAGCAGTAGGAGGGTGGAGGTAAGAAGGTGATGGGTTTTTATTGGAATATAACGCGAGGGAGATGCGCATTGTTTGCCGATCGTGTTTTAAATCACAGAGAGTTAACGCGAGTTTACGTCTAGCTCTGCGCACTCTGCGTGAGACAAAATGCTATTGTTATGAGTTGTGGGAGATGTGGAATAATCACGCAGAGCCAACGTACCAATACGTTCTTTTTCGCGCCTCGCTCTGCGGCCGTTGCGCTCTCTGAGTGAGGAATT
>JBLHRR010000192.1:0-8426 GCA_047626155.1 Saprospiraceae bacterium
GATGTAGACGGTGTTACGACGTTGAATAATGCGCTTGACGTAGACGGAGTAACGACATTGAATAACAGTCTTGACGTAGACGGAGTAACGACATTGAATAACAGTCTTGACGTAGACGGAGTGACGACATTGAATAACAGTCTTGACGTAGACGGAGTAACGACATTGAATAATGCGCTGGATGTAGACGGAGTAACGACGTTGAATAATGCGCTGGATGTAGACGGTGTTACGACGTTGAATAATGATTTGGACGTAGACGGCAACACCACTTTGAATAATACATTAGATGTAGACGGAGTAACGACATTGAATAATGCGCTGGATGTAGACGGAGTAACGACGTTGAATAATGCGCTGGATGTAGACGGTGTTACGACATTGAATAACAGTCTTGACGTAGATGGAGTAACGACCCTTAATGATGCTCTGGACGTAGATGGCGCTACAACGCTTAACGATGACCTAGATGTAAATGGTGTCACTACTTTAAACGATAAACTCGTAATCTCCAATAATATTCCCGATGGCGAATTTGCACTTTCTGTGGAAAACACAAATGGCGGAGTTGGTGGAGATGGAATCCAGATAAAATTAGGTAAAACACACCCTGCCTGGGATGGTGGTGATTATCTAAATGTTACCAACCCGTATGCCGAATTTTTTGACGGATCGATTCAAACAGTCAGAGGCTGGGTTGAAGGGGATGCATTTGAATTTAAAGATTTGCTTAACTTTATTCCAGCAGCCGTAGTAGCAGGTACTATATGTGAATTGACAGAAGAATTAGTTGAACCATTAAATGATGGCTTAAGTCTTCCTCTTGATATATCTACTCCAATAAATAATGGCTTAAATCTTCCTTTTGATATATCTACTCCAATAAATGATGGCTTAGATCTTCCTTTAGACCTTACTGCGCCAATAAATGATGGTCTAAGTTTACCTTTGGATTTTCCTGGAGTAACTCTACCATATATAGGTATTGATCTCTATATAGGCAGTACTGGAATTGGACCTTTTACTCTTCTTTCTGAGTTCGAGCTGCTTCCTGAGTTGCCAGCACTTGCACTTCCTGCGCTACCGAATCTTGTAATTCCTGCGCTACCGAATCTTGTAATTCCTGCCATTCCTGCTGACCTGGGATGTGACAACTTGCCAAGTTTTTCGCCTCCTAATCTCTCTTTCGTTAATGTGCAGAATTCACTAACTCTTGAAAATCAGTTTATAAGCTTCGTTGACAAAGATGACAGAGAGTTGGGAAGTATCAGTGCCATTGGGGTAACAGACTGGGGCGACAAATTCTTCAATGGTGTTTATTTGGTTAATTTTCTAGGAAGTTCCGTAGGACTTGATCCACTTGGAGCCGTCGTAGGTGCATTAAAAGAATTTACAAATATTGCCTACAGTTACAACAGTATCGGAGTAAAGTATAGCTCAGGTCATGGTGATTATGCTGAGTGGTTGGAGCGTGCTGACCAGGAAGAAATAATCAGCAGAGGTGATATTGTAGCGGTGAAAGGTGGAAAAATTACAAAGGACCTTGAGGGAGCAGAACAAATCATGGCTGTATCCGAGCACCCTATCGTGTTGGGTAATATGCCACCTGAAGGGAAATTACATATGGGTAACAATGTAGCCTTCATGGGGCAAATTCCAGTCAAAGTAATGGGACCTGTACAAAGCGGTGATTATATTATTGCTAACAGTACCGTTCCTGGTTATGGAATCGCTGTTCATCCGGAAGACATCAAGGTGGAAGATACCAAAATGATTGTCGGTCGCTCTTGGGAAACACGAACAGGTGATGGACCTAAAATGGTGAACACGGTAGTTGGCGTTCATAATGGCGATTACTTCCGAATTTTACAAAAGTATGAACAAAAGTTTATGGATTCAGAAGCACGATTTGAAACTTTGGAGTCAAAGATAGATGTGTTGTCTGAACGCTTGGACGCTTCCTCTAATTAATTAAGTGGTGGTGAACTAGGGTTGATGAATATTGAATATTCAAAAGACCTCTAATTAAATTATATAGTGAATGAAGAGCATTAGATAAGCCGACAAGGTGCTGATGTTTCTTCATTCACCACTTTAAAAAACAATCATGAAACGAATTATTTCCATACTATTGTGCAGTTGTATTTGTGTTGTTATGTTTGGCCAAGCTGCCGGGTCAAGCGATCTTGAAATAACGCCTGAAATGAATGAGGCATCACAAAAATGGATGGATGGCTTGTATGAACATGGCGTCAAAGTAGTTGGAGATTCTATGACTTACAACGAGGAATCCAGAATGATATTAAAAGATTCGACCTATCGAAATTTCATCTATCCAGAAAAATACACTTGGAATACCACACAAGCCTTACTGAAAAAGATGGCATTAAAACAGGCCTTCTGGTATTTGGTCAATTTGTACAATGCAGATCCAAAACATAAAGAGATGGTGTTAAAAGTGATTATCCCTTTTGATCAAATGTTGGAAATGGATAAAGTTATCATCAGCTCTTTTTACTCATACATCCCCTTTGACCCGGAAGTCTCTATTGTTGAGAATGGAATGACCACAGCTATTATACGTCCTGATTTGGCGGAGCAAAAATTGCTTGCCGCAAAAGAGGTTGTTAATTATATCCGCTACTATCGAACAGAACAAAAGAAAAAGTAAGCCAGTGTTTATGTTTTTGTATAATAGATTGGATTAATCCCCATGAGTTGTCGTTTCATTGGGCTGGGTTTGATGTTTTGTTAACTTTGATCAAAGTGAAAGTCAAATAAAGCATCTTTCACAACCAAAAAAAAATCCCAACCTAGAAAACCAGATTGAGACTTTTTTTATCAAAAGCATTCTAACGAACGCAAAATTTTAAGCTTCTTTCTCCGACCCAAACACAGAGCCAAAATAACTCCGATTCAACTCCGCAATATTCGTAATCGAAATCTCCTTAGGACATTCCGCCTCGCAAGCTCCCGTGTTGGTACACATTCCAAACCCTTCGGTATCCATTTGAGCAACCATAGATTGTACGCGCTGCGTATGTTCCACTTCGCCCTGAGGCATCGTACCTAAGTGTACCACTTTCGCAGCAGTGAACAACATCGCAGAGGCATTCGGACAAGCTGCCACACAAGCACCGCAACCAATACAAGCCGCTGCTTCAAAAGCTTTACCTGCTCGATCTTTTTCAATTGTAATCGAATTTCCATCCTGCGCTTGTCCTGTATTCACAGAAACATAACCACCGGCTTGGATGATACGGTCAAAAGAAGAACGATCAACAACAAGGTCTTTTATGACCGGAAACGATTTCGCTCTCCAAGGTTCGATGGTAATGGTGTCTCCATCTTTGAAAGAACGCATATGTAACTGGCAGGTTGTAGTACCTTTGTTAGGTCCGTGTGGCCTTCCGTCTATGACCATGTTGCAAGAACCACAAATTCCTTCACGGCAATCGTGTTCAAAAGCAACAGGTGTTTCTTTTTTAGTAAGCAACTCCTCGTTGAGTACATCCATCATCTCTAAAAAGGACATATGCTCTTCCGCTGTAACCTTATAGGTTTCGAATCCACCGCTTGCTTTATTATTTTTCTGTCTCCAAACTTTCAATGTTAAATCCATATCTGTTGAATTTTAATTAGTTATCAATTTTGAGAATACCTCAGCCCACGATTACTTATAGCTTCGTGTCTTAAGCTCAACGTTTTCAAAAACAAGATCTTCCTTGTGCAACTTTGGCTCCACCTCATCCCACTCCCAAGCGGCAACATAAGTGAAGTTTTCATCATCACGCTGCGCCTCACCGCCTTCTGATTGGTACTCCTCTCTGAAGTGACCACCACAAGATTCATTTCTATTCAAAGCATCAAGAACCATAACCTCTCCCATTTCTAGGAAGTCAGCAACTCGGCCTGCTTTTTCTAACTCCGGATTGAATTCATCAGCAGTTCCAGGAACGAAAACGTCTTTGTAGAATTCTGCTCTAAGCTCGCGAATCATCTTTCTGGCTTTGGTTAATCCTTCTGCGTTACGAGACATTCCACAATACTCCCACATGATTTTTCCTAGTCGACGGTGGAAGCTTTCAACCGATTGGTTTCCTTGGACCGCTAACAGTTTATCTAGTTTTGTTTTGGTAGCTTTTTCAGCTTCCGCAAATTCAGGAAGGTTCGTATCAACATGTGGCGTACGAATTTCATCAGATAAGAAAGTACCAATAGTGTAAGGAATCACAAAGTAACCATCTGCCAATCCTTGCATCAAAGCCGAAGCTCCAAGTCGGTTGGCGCCGTGGTCAGAGAAGTTGGCTTCTCCTAGAGAAAAGAGCCCTGGAATATTTGTTTCCAAATTATAATCAACCCACATTCCTCCCATGGTATAGTGGACCGCAGGGAAAATTTTCATTGGGAAGACATACGGATCCTCACCCGTAATTTTTTCATACATTTCGAAAAGGTTACCGTACTTCGCTTCTACTACTTTGGTTCCCATTTCTATGACCTGTGCATCACTTGGACTATTGATCCCCTTAGAGTGTGCAGCAGATTTTCCATATCGTTGGATCGCTGCAGCGAAATCAAGGAATACGGCCAAACCTGTTTTGTTGACACCGTGGCCTTCATCACATACTACTTTTGCAGCACGAGAAGCTACGTCACGAGGTACTAAGTTACCGAAAGCGGGGTAGCGTCTTTCGAGGTAGTAATCTCTGTCTGCTTCCGGAACATCATTACCCGTTTTACGACCTTCGCGGATCGCCATTACATCATCTTTTTTTGCAGGTACCCAAACCCGGCCATCATTACGAAGCGACTCCGACATCAAAGTCAACTTAGATTGATAGTCACCAGATACTGGAATACAAGTCGGGTGAATTTGCGTGTAACAAGGATTGGCCATGTAAGCCCCTCTTTGCACCGCTCTCCAAGCCGCAGTTACGTTCGATCCCATTGCATTTGTCGAAAGATAGAATACGTTTCCGTAGCCACCCGTTGCTAATACAACAGCATGTGCACCGAACCTTTCCAACTCACCAGTCAACAAGTTTCTAGCAATAATACCACGTGCTTTTCCATCCACTTTCACCAAGTCCAACATCTCATGACGGTTGTACATCGTGACAGAACCTATTGCAATTTGTCTAGACAATGCTTGGTAAGCACCGATCAACAATTGCTGCCCCGTTTGCCCACGAGCATAAAAAGTACGAGACACTTGAACACCACCAAATGATCTGTTTGCCAACAAGCCTCCATACTCTCTTGCGAAAGGAACGCCCTGAGCAACACATTGATCGATGATGTCCCGACTCACTTCTGCCAATCGGTGAACATTCGATTCTCGGGAGCGGTAATCCCCTCCTTTGATCGTATCGTAAAAAAGACGGTAGACAGAGTCTCCATCATTCTGATAATTTTTTGCTGCATTGATTCCTCCCTGCGCGGCGATACTGTGCGCTCGTCGCGGACTATCATGGAAGGTGAAGCATTTGACATTGTAGCCAAGTTCGCCAAGAGTGGCTGCTGCAGAAGCACCAGCCAAACCGGTACCGACGACGATGATGTCAATTCGTCTTTTATTGTTAGGAGCAACAAGTGGCATCTTAGAACGATAGTTCATCCACTTGTCTTCTAATTTTCCTTCAGGTGTTTTTCCTTCTAAACTCATATCAATTAGTTGTTAGCAACAGTAAAACAATTGAGTGTGTAAATGCTCAAATTGTTTTTTGTGTAATTAATTAATTTGTTAGTTGATGTTATGGTCTCTTTAACTGCTCTCTCTTATACTTTGTTCAAATTAGAAACCTTTTCAAAGTCAGTGCAACCCTTATTTTATAAAATAATGATACAAAGGAATGATTGCAAAGCCAGCAGGGACAACAATGGAAATTAACTTTCCAAGTCCCGCAATGGCGGGGGTATATTTTTTATGGTTGAGCCCCAATGTCTGAAAAGCACTTTGGAATCCATGCCAGAGGTGCATCGCTAATACCAATTGTCCGAAGACATAAGCGGCTACGATCAGCGGATTTTTAAAAGCTTCAGCTACTCGAAAATAGAGATCAGCAATTGGTTCATCAAATCCGGCAATCTCGACCATAGGTAGTACTTCCGTTTTCATTTTGAACCAGAAGTCACCCATATGGATGAACAAGAAAGCCAAAATAAAAGTCCCAAGCAATGCCATGTGCCTCGAAGGCAAGGTCGTTGTCTTGGTACTGGATACCGCATAACGACTTCCTTTTGCGCTTCTATTTTTGAACCAAAGCAGGAACCCTTGAACGGCGTGTGCAAGAATGAAGAAATACAAACCGTAGGAAACGGTTTTAATCAGCGGGTTATGCGTCATAAAATACGCATAGGTGTTGAAAGCTTCACCGCCATCACTGGCTAATAATAGAAGATTTCCAAGAAGGTGTATCAATAAAAATGACACTAGGAATAGACCGGTTAAACTCATAACAAGTTTTTGACCGATCGAGGAAGTTAAAAAGTTGGTTAACCACTTCATTTATAAGATATTTAGTAACTGTAGAAATCAATCTAAAAGCCTGATTATTAAATGAGTTTAGATTACTTTTCGTGTAATTCGTTAGTTTTCACAAATCTAAATTTTTAAAGGGAGATGACAAAGGGATGAGGGGGCGTATTGTTATTTAGAATGAGTCGAAATAAGGGGTTTGGGTAGGTCAAATAGGTCATCTATTGTTAGAACCTGATCGATGAAGCCGAGGCTGGGTTCATTTTGTTCTACTCCAAAAGCAGTGATAAGAGTTAGGAAGAGGTGCTTTCTGGTTTTAGCCACTAATGAAAATTATTGGCGACTAAAATTAGTTAAGTCTATGTGATAAGCCAGCCCCAACACAATCTTCCTCCAACTACTTTGAGAGTCCACATACTTAAGTTACTTTTGCAACAGTTTATAGTCTTAATAAATTTATTCGAAATGAAATGGTATTCATTTATGTACCATTGAGCATCAGTGTCTTAGGGCTATTCAAAACTCTTCATTCAGAATCTCTACTAATAACGACTGACCCTATTATGATCAAGAAACAACAGGCCACTTTCAAAGACTTCCTACAGAAATTTCCAAAAATATCTCTTCCGGTTACCCTCACTGAAGACAGTCACCACGACTTCAGCAAAACCAACGATCCCATTCCTGCGCTTATGGTGGAGGAGTTTTTAATGAAATTAGAGACAGAAGAAGTTGATGAATTCACAGAGTACATCCCTTGCTTTAGAATACCAAAGACAGACGGTTTTACTGCCATCGTTTACTTCAAAGCGGGCTTGCTCAACTATGAATACAATCTGCTGACCTTTAATAAAGATGGCCTTTCGATAGATAAAAAAGTAATTGCGGGAACTAAAGTAGATGGCAATCAGTTACAACGCACAGTAGCAACCATTGAGGATGATTGGATAATCTATTGTGTAAGAGGAGTAACGGCTGCTGATAACCCCATCTACGATTCTACCACTTCTGAAAGTCTCCACCTCGAATTACTAGCTACTGGCGAAATTATCTTCTCTACTTAAGGGTTTACCTTGAGCGGAAGATAAGGACGAAGTCCTTTCGCACTTTAGCACACACCTTCTTTGACAAATGATGTGGTTTCACAAAAAGATAGAACTCCACACGACCAAAGAAAATCATCTAGTACAAAACAAAACATGAAAGATAAAAAATTTAATAAATCCTTCAAAGGATTAAAACTAAACGCCCAAGAACTAAGCAAAGCTATTCTAAAATTCTTCAAAACCTACCCGAAGAAAAGGCTCAACGCCAAACAACTCATTAACAAACTGAAAATTTCCAACAGCAAAGATTCTGTGAATCACACCCTATTCGGCATGCAAAAAAAAGGAATCCTTTTTATGCTGGAGGATGGCCGTTTCCGTTTGGATAAATTCAATAATGCCGATGGAAGTGGAAGTGGAGGACGAAAATCTTCCAGCCCACGAACCCGTCACGTCGGTACAGTAGACATGACTCGAAAAGGATCTGCTTACATCGTATGTGAAGATTTAGAGGAAGACGTTTATGTGCCGGCTAAAAATTTGGGCGGTGCGCTGAAAGGCGATAAAGTTGAAATCGAAAAATTCCTCGCGAGAGGTCGAAGACGACCGGAAGGAGTTATCACTAAAGTATTGGTGCGCGCCATAGATCATTTTATCGGAACGCTTCAGTTAACAAAAAAAATGGGAAAACTTATCCCCGACCGTTTGGATGTGCCCTTTGAAATTATGGTGCGATTGACGGATATCCTCGGAGCTGAAGATGGCGACAAGGTTGTGGTGAAAGTAACGGAATGGCCTACGAAATCACACCATCAACCATTTGGTTATGTAACAACTTCCTTAGGCTCAGAAGGTGGGAATGATATGGAGATGAATACCATTTTGATAAACAATGGTTT
>JBLHRR010000193.1:0-8423 GCA_047626155.1 Saprospiraceae bacterium
CATAAGATCTCTTTTTCAGGTATTAATATTCCGTCAGGTATGTATTTCTTAGCTGTTGAAAAACATGGCAAACGAAACTCCGTACCCATTATAGTAGAGTAATATTTTTAGAATTGAAATACCTAGTAACAACAAAAAATTAACTTCTCGATTTGGAAACGATTATATAAATCAAAATGACCAAAGGGAGAGTGATTTATATAATCGTTTCCACCAAAGAAATCGGGAAATTGTTTTTTGTGTAATACCTATTGTTTAATTTCGCCCGAGAATTCCCTAATTATTAAAAAACTATTAACAATGAATAAAATATTATCCATCGCCCTCCTCAGTTTCATTCTATGCACCGCAAATGCGCAGATGATAGAACTGGAAACCTATGCCACTGGCTTCAATAATCCTTTAGATATTACCCATGCTGGTGATGACAGACTTTTTATCGCAGAGCAGGGTGGTAAAATAAAAATAATAGATGCGACAGGTACCACATTATCTACGCCCTTCATAGACCTGGCAAGTGTAATTGTTAGCCCAGCTAATCAAGATGAAAGAGGATTGTTAGGTCTGGCTTTCCATCCGGATTATGTAAATAACGGCTATTTCTTTGTCAATTATGTAACGCCATCTTCTGTCTCCAAAATAGTGAGGTACAGCAGAGATGCTGGCAATGCAAATTTAGCAGACCCAAGTAGTGCTCTAGAGATCCTGTCTGTTCAACAACCTACCTGGAACCACAATGGCGGCGGAATCAAATTCGGCCCAGATGGTTATCTGTACATCGGTTTTGGTGACGGAGGTTCTGGAAACGACCCTTGGAATAATTCGCAGAACACTTCAGTAATGTTGGGTAAGATGCTAAGAATAGATATTGACAATGGCTCACCTTATTCTATTCCAGCGGATAATCCTTTTGTAAATGATGCGGATGTTTTGGACGAAATATGGGCAGTTGGTCTTAGAAATCCATGGCGTTTTTCTTTCGACAGAAGTACTGGTGATCTTTGGATAGGGGATGTTGGTCAAAACGAATGGGAGGAAATTGATTTTCAACTTGCCTCCAGTCCAGGAGGAGAAAACTACGGCTGGCGTTGTTATGAAGGAACAGAATTTACAGGAAACAACCCTCAGTCTGAATGCAATGGAGATTATGTCGATCCTATTTTTCAAGAACAACAGATGGGCTTCTCAGGTGCTTGTTCTATCACGGGAGGTTTTGTTTATAGAGGTACAGAAAACCCAGACCTTATAGGTAAATACATCGCAACAGATTTATGTACAGGTGATTTTTATCTCATAAGTCCTGATGGAAGTGGAGGTTGGACTAATGCTCAAGACGATGATGTACAAGGAGGAATTTCTTCTTTTGGTGAGGATTTTAATGGTGAATTATATTGTTGTCGTCATAGTACTGGCCAAGTTTATAATATAAACGCCAATGTTTGTGCAGGGCTGGCAACGATTATAGAGGTGACAAGTCAACCTTGTGACGGACAAGGGAATGGAAGTGCTACGGTTACGACTACAGGTGGTACTCCTCCTTATTCTACAAGCTCTGGTTTAGACTTAGATGACATTGCTCCAGGTGATTATAACATTACTATTACGGATGCTTTAGGCTGTGAGAACAACGAATCGTTCACCATTAATACGCTTCCTATTCCTTCGCCTACTTTTACAGTAAATGGAAGTGAGCTAACGGTGCTTGCTACTTATACCACTTACCAATGGTTGCTAAACGGAACGGAAATTACAGGAGCAACAAGTTCTGTATTCACCGCTTCTGAGAATGGCGATTATTCTGTTTTTGTTACGGGTAGTAATGGTTGTAGCAATACTTCAGCAGAAATGACAGTTACGCTGACAGATGTTGGATACATTGAGGCCTTAGAGAATTTTATGATTACTCCAAGTCCTTTTGAAAAGAATATTTCAATAACAATAAAATTACAGCAAGCTACTGATTTTGAAATTTCTATTTTAAACAATAACGGAAAACGCGTATTCTTCAAGCAAATGAATGGAGCGGAGCAATACGTAGAATCTCTTGATTTGAAATCATTATCAAGCGGAATCTATTTTGTTGAATTGAAGACAGAGACGGGTAGTGTGGTGAAGCGAATAGTGAAGAAGTAATATAAGTTTTCTGCTTTTAAGAATAAAAAAAATGCTGCCCAGTTTCGACTGGGCAGCATTTTTTATGATTACAAAGTTGGACTAGTCAGCGTTTTCTGGACTTATGTCAAGTTTATAATTTTGATAGTTTACAATATAGCTTTTCTGCTCTACCAAAATATCCACTTGAAAAGCAGAAGGAAAAGCCTTGTCACCACGTGGATACCAATTCCGTTTATCCCCGTTTATACAAATGAAAAGCCCATGCTCTCCGCCTATGGTACAAAAGCTGTCCATGCTGCCACTGTACTGAGGTAACCCACATTTCTTTTGTAATTGCTGAAAAATAGGCTCAATATCAGAAGTAACTAATCCGATCTCAGATATTTCCAACAATGAATTTACATTAAAAACTTCATCGCTCGGATTGTTCAATCTATTCCGTCCTATTAACTCCACAATGTTCTGATCCGGATCATAAAAGTATAGGGCATTGGCATTCCAAAAGTCAAAATGCTGGATTTCAGTTTCTCCATCTTTAAGAATGGAAACACGTTCTTTTAGCCAATGGTGGGCTTCATTGATTTGATTGCAGGGTACATTAATGGCAAAATGATAGGGCGTTGACGTCTTACGTTTTTCTATTGTTAGAATGGAATGGCCTATTTGGAAAGAAAGGGAAGCTGCTGTTTTTTTTTTAGATTTAAGCCAAGTATGTTGCCATAGAACTCTTCCATTGGAGGAAGATTAGTGGTGAATATTTTTAGACTTTTAAAGTGCATGTCTTAATAATATTTTTATTTATTTAGGAGCAAAAGAAACTGAAACTCCCACGGTATAGTACCGCGTTAGAAGGCCACGATATAGTGGCGGGCTGGGAGTGGCAAATCATGAGGGCGCAGGAGCCGGCCTGAGTAGGAGAGCCTTTGATTTGGCTAGGCTTTTGCCTGCTTTTTGCCAATGAAAAAGTAGGTCGCCGAAGGCCCATCGAAAAGCGTAACTTTAAAGACAAGTCTTATGACAAGTCAAGATCGCACCATTAAGGGCTACTCTGTAATTGTAAAAAAAAAACATCACCCATTCACCTTATACAAAATCCCTCTAGAATCCAACTCCTTCAAAAAATCCCCATCAACCTTCACCTTCCGTTCCTGCGATACGAACTTTATCTTATTCTGATTCGTCCGATCCATCAAGGTCATTTTCAACTTATGCTGCCCTTTACTCTTCTTACATAATTTATCAAGATTCGTAATAAACTCCTCCGTCAAATCCTCAAGAGGTAATTTCAACACAATAGATTCCGTCATTTCTTTACCGATACTGTCCAGTTGGCGCACCTCCTGAATTTTTAGTTGAAACTCCTCTGAGTTATACCGTTTCTGATATTTAGCGGTGATGAATAAAACCTCACCCGGCTCAAAAAGGTGTTTGAATTTTTTATAATCCTCACTGAAAAGTGGAAACTCTAAAGTCTCGTTATAATCCTGAATGGAGAACAATCCCCAGCCCGTTCCTTTTTTGGAAATACGATGTTGGGCGGTCGTTACAATGGCGGCAAGTTTCACCTGTTGTCCTTTGAATTGCTCCAAGCGATCAATAGTACAACTTGTAAAATTATTAACCTCCAATTTGTAATCGTCCAACGGATGTCCAGAAATATAAATCCCAGTTACCTCTTTTTCACGAGTCAGTTTTTCAATTAAAGACCATTGCTTAGCGTCCTGCGGAATCTTTGGCGTAGGAATCATCCCATCTTCAGAATCACCAAATAGAGAAATCGAAGCCTGTGCTTTTTGTGCCTGCCAGGCGTTTCCAAATTTCAAAACATGTTCCATGAAAGTGTCATATTTCTCAGAAGGAGAAAAGAACGTAGAGCGATCTATTTCTTTGAAACAATCAAAGGCACCACCCAAAATCAAACTTTCCGTCACTCGTTTATTCAAGGCTTGCGGGTTCAATCGACGAACCAAATCGAAGACGTCTGCGAATAATCCATTTTCATTTCGTTCTTCTAAAATCAGTTCTACCGGTCCAACTCCAACACCTTTCAAAGCAGACATTCCAAAACGAATTTCTCCTTTTTTATTTACAGAGAAATCAGAAAAGGATTCATTGATGTCCGGTCCTAGTACGACGAGATTCATGCGCACACATTCCCGTAAGAAAAAAGTAACCTTCGTAATATCACTCTTATTGTGGGTCAGTACCGATGCCATAAACTCGGCAGGGTAGTGGGCTTTTAGGTATGCCGTCTGGAAGGCAATAAAAGCATAGCAAGTAGAGTGCGATTTGTTGAAGGCATAAGAAGCAAAGGCTTCCCAATCCGTCCAAATCTTTTTGACGACCTCTTCTGGGTGACCATTCTTTTGACAACCCTCTAGGAAGGTCGGCCACATCTTATCAATGATCGATTTCTTCTTCTTACCCATTGCCTTACGCAAACTATCCGCTTCGCCTTTGGAGAAGTTCGCCAGCTTTTGCGAAAGCAACATTACTTGCTCCTGGTAGACGGTAATACCATAGGTCTCCGACAGATATTCTTCCATGTCCGGAAGGTCATAGGAGATGGCTTCCTTTCCGTTTTTACGAGCTACGAAGTTAGGGATGTAGGCCAATGGACCAGGCCGATACAATGCGTTCATCGCAATCAAATCCTCAAATTTCGTTGGGATTAATTCCCTCATATATTTCTGCATTCCCGTACTCTCATACTGGAAAACCCCAACGGTTTCTCCTCGCTGGAAAAGTTTATAAGTCAACTCATCTTCTAGTGGGATGAGGTCAGGATCGATGTCAACGCCCTGTGTTTGTTTAGCTAATATGGTGGCATCCTTAATGATGGATAGGGTTTTTAATCCAAGGAAATCCATCTTCAAAAGGCCGGCATCTTCTGCTACGGAGTTGTCAAATTGGGTAACCAATAAATCCGAATCCTTTGCGACTGTTACCGGAACATAGTTGGTAATGTCTCCCGGCGTAATGATAACTCCACAAGCGTGAATCCCCGTGTTTCGAACCGAGCCTTCCAGTTTTACCGCCGTTTGAATCAGCTGCGCATGAATACCACTACCTTCTGCCAGCGCTCTAAAGTTGTAAGCTTTTTCAACATCCTCCGAGTTCATTTTGCCTTTCAATTTGGCATCAATATCACCAGGAGCAAGTACTTGTTTTAGGGTTGCCCCCAATTGTAAGGGGAATGTTTTAGCAATCGTATCTACCTCTGGAAGTGGGACGTCTAACACTCGTCCTACATCTCGCAAAGAAGATTTTGCCGCCATCGAACCATAGGTGATAATCTGCGCCACCTGGTTTCGGCCATATTTTTCAATAACGTAATCTATAACTTTCGAGCGACCTACATCATCAAAATCAATATCAATATCGGGCATGGACACACGTTCCGGGTTTAGGAAACGCTCAAAAAGTAAGTCGTACTTAATAGGATCAATATTGGTAATCCCGTTGCAATAAGCTACAGCCGATCCCGCTGCCGATCCACGACCCGGACCTACGGAAACGCCCATCTTTCGGGCGGTATGCGTAAAATCCTGAACGATCAGAAAGTAACCAGGATATCCAGAAGCCTTAATTACATCCAACTCAAAATCCAAACGTTCTTGAATTTTTTGAGTCATGACGGGGTATCGTTGCTTGGCGCCCATGTAGGTCAAGTGCCGCAAATATTCATCCTGTGTTTTGAAGCCTTCCGGCAATGGAAAAGCAGGCAAGAGTACATCACGAGCCAATTCGAGTGTTTCGATTTTGTCGTAAATCTCCATGGTATTCGCAATCGACTCCGGCACATCTAGGAAGAGGTCGGACATTTCCTTTTGCGTTTTAAAATAGAAATCCGAACTCGGAAATTTGAAACGGTTAGGCTTGTCAATAGTAGATGCAGTATTGATACACAACAAGATATCGTGAGACGAATAATCCTCTTCTTCAACATAATGAGAGTCATTGGTCGCAATAACTTTTACATTATGCTTTTTAGCAAAGCCCAATAAAACCTGATTGATGTCTTCTTGGCTAACTCCCAATTGGTCAATGTTTTCCAAGCCTCGGTGACGCTGAATCTCGATGTAGTAATCATCGCCAAAAACGTCCAACCACCACTTCAAAAGCTTTTCTGCTTTCTCATTGTCACCACTCAGAATGGCCTGTGGCACCTCCGCACCAATGCAGCAACTGGATGCAATTAATCCCTCAGAGTATTTTACCAAAAGCTCTTTGTCAATTCGTGGATACTTAGAATACAATCCTTCGATAAAACCAAGCGAACACAACTTCGTCAGATTCTCATAACCCTTTCTGTTCTTCGCCAGCAACAACTGATGATAACGTTTGTCTTTTTCTCCCTTGGCTCTTGAAAAGGATTTTATATGTCGGTCTTCTACCAGATAAAATTCACAACCAATCATCGGTTTCAATCCCCGTTTACTAGCTTCAGAAACGAATTTGAAAGCTCCAAACATATTTCCGTGATCGGTAAGGGCAACTCCCTTTTGGCCGTCCGCAACGGCCTTGTCCATCATGATAGCGATGTCAGAGGCTCCGTCGAGCAGCGAGTATTGAGTGTGGCAGTGGAGGTGGCAAAAATCTGGCATGTGTCTATGTTTTTAATATCTACTCAGTTATGGCTTTTAGCTATTGGCAGCTAGTAGCTGGCTTTCCTATAACGCAATAGTGGGAAGCTAACTACAATCTGCTAAAGGCCAACTGCCGAATAGTTGTATTTTTGTGGCGGCAAGTAGTGGCAGAGAAACAGTAATTTAAAACCCAAACTAGCCCTTCATCCTTTGGCATTGCCAGGACTTTGGAGACATAGTTCCTTTGTTAATAGTTCGTTTTAATGCTGTTTCGTTGATGTGATTTTTCTCAAAAGTGGTAAGGAGTTGATTCTCTATCAGTTAGAAAAGGACTCCTTGCTATAGTCGTGAAGATAGGAAAAAATAGTTTTTTGTTCCCTTAAAAGGAACAGAAAGTTATGCACATTTAGTTTGGGGCAAATTATTCTGTTCTTAATTGATAATTTTCCCAAAAGACACTATTTAGAATAAAACCTAGTACCTTCGAAAATACTTAGTGACAACGAAAAATTAAATCCCGATTTGGAAACGATTATGTAAATCAAAACGACCAAAGGGAGAGTGATTTATATAATCGTTTCCACCAAAGAAATCGGGAAATTATTTTTTGTGTAATACTAATCACCTCTCTTGTTATATTAAAAAATGGAAAACAAAGCAAAATCACAATCTCGAACTTCTGTAGTGATGATGGGTGCCACAGGAGCTGTTGGAGGCGAAGTGGTAAAAGTATTGTTGAAAAAATCAGAACTTAGTCGATTGACCTTATTAGGAAGACGACCCTTAGAAGGTCTGAATGCTGATATTGTCCGACAGGAAAAGGTTGACATCTTCGAGCCGGAGTCTTATCTCGAATTTCTTGAAGGACATCAAGTCGCTATTTGTACTTTAGGCGTCGGGCAACCTTCCAAGGTGAGTAGAGAAGACTTTATCAAGGTTGACAAAACCGCTGTTCTTGATTTTGCGAAAGCTAGTAAAAAGGCAGGAATCCAGCATTTTGAGTTGCTCTCTTCTGTTAGTATAGACTCGAAGTCCTCCTCTTTTTATCTTCGTACAAAAGGAGAACTCGTCGACGAATTAAAATCCTTGAACTTCGAGCGACTAAGTATTTTCCAACCCTCTATGATTTTGACTCCGACCAATCGTTATGGTTTTATGCAAGGAGTGACTTTAGCTGTTTGGCCCCTGTTGAGGCCGTTGTTGTTTGGAGGCTTGCGCAAATATCGTGGCGTTAAAGTGGAAACCTTAGGGAAAGCCTTGGCTGAAAATGTATTGCTGGAAAATAGGGGAGACGAGTTTTTGACTTGGGATGATTTTGAAAAGATGGTGTCGGTTTGAGTCATTGTGCATTCAATTTCAATTTTATTTTAGCTAGGTAAGCATATCTCGAATTTGAAAAGCAAAAGGATATCGCCTTGGGCGCGTTTGTAGCAAAGAAAGACGAAAGTTTTTAAAAGGAGCGATGCTCCTAAGCTTTTGATTTAGCTTTGGAAAACAATTTTATACAACCAACCTTCTTTTTCTTTTTCTTACTTCTTTTAATGGAAACCTACATCAGGTGCATGAGTAACTGCTACAGCAAGTTGTAACCAGCCATCGAAAAGTGCCCCCCCCCGCAGCCACTCAAAAATAGCCCCCCTAAAATCGCAGGATCACTATTTGCTTGACTTGAACGTCTAACTCGTCCACCCTTACGCGTAAGTCTTTCTAGCTGAATTA
>JBLHRR010000194.1:0-8336 GCA_047626155.1 Saprospiraceae bacterium
GACCAAGCCAACAGAAATAGTGGAGTTGCTTATTCCTTTTTCAAGGACCACCTCATTAGCCGTAATTGCAACTTGATTTAAAGACTTCATGGGACTTCGTTCCACAACAGGAGCCAGGCAGCTGATGGTCAAAAACAAAAGTAGCCCGCCAGTCATTGCTAAACTGTAAACGAATGCTTCCTTTCGTTTTTTGAAAAAGGTGAAAAATTGAATGCCTAGCATTAGGAGCATGACCGAAGCAAAACAAAAATAGGGTAGGAGTACGCTATTGTCAAAGAAAGTATAAATTGCAAAAGGAGCTCCAATTGCAATGGCCAATATTAGCAAACAACTGAAGAGCCAGGGGATTAAAATTGATTTTGAAGATCTATTGTTAGAAGAGTCTAAAAAGGAAATAATTTCTCGACCAATTAGAAGGGCAATTGCCGGATGAGCTGCTAAAGCATAGGATGGAAGTTTGGAACGCATCAGTTCAAAAAAGAGCCAGCCAAAAAGTAGCCAACCACTTAGTAATAAATAATCATCCTCCTTTTTACGAAAGTACTTAAACTGTTTTGCCAAAGTCGAAAATAAAAAGGCTAACCAAGGTATAAAAGCAATTAGTAAAACAACAAAATGATAACCGGGCAAACCACTTTGTCCTAAAACGGAACCGCCTACTCGTTTTACAACATACCAATCATACAAAAAATTAACTAGTTCGCCATTGTCTTGTTGCCAGGAAGTGTAGAGCCATATACCTGTTGGGATTAAGGAGCAGAAACCAAAGATCCAAGGATGCGTTCCAACAAGAGTTTTACGATTTGGGTGGAAAAGGGCTAAGAATAACCACAGCCCTCCGCAAAGAATGATAATCAAAGGACCTTTTGTCAAAATGCCAAGAGAGATACTAATCCAAAAGTAGAGATTCCATTTCCAGTTAGGGGTTTTTAAATAGTTAAATAAGGCCAGGACAGCGCTTGTTTGGAACAGCAATAGTGTCGCATCAGTTAAGGCTACTTTTCCAGTAAGCGGAACGATTAGGGAAGTTGCCAATACAATGCTGGCCCATTTGGAAACTCGTTCTCCGAATACAGAAGCACCCCATTTTAGTAAAACGATGCAAGTCATCAAAACTGCTAAGGTAGAGCTAAGTCGAGTAGTCCATTCACTGACACCAAAGACTTTGTAGGAGAGGGCGATATTCCAAAAATGAAGTGGTGTTTTTCTGTGAATCCTAGACCAGAGGAATTCTGGTTGCACCCAATTGCCGCTTTCTAACATGGTGTATGCAAAACCAGCATAGGCAGCCTCGTCTTCATCCCACAAAGTGACTTGTCCATTCAACAGGAGCAAATTTAAGCACAGTAGAGCGAGAAAGAAACAGAGCCATTTTTCGGATTTGGACATGCGGCAAAAGTATGTCTTTTTTAGGAGACTTAGTACCTGCTCAAATTAACGGCAGAAGGGTTAATTTCTGATTAAGTTAAACAAATAGCAGTTTTGGA
This sequence comes from Saprospiraceae bacterium, assembly GCA_047626155.1. Classification (GTDB taxonomy): domain Bacteria; phylum Bacteroidota; class Bacteroidia; order Chitinophagales; family Saprospiraceae; genus CALGLS01. The sequence continues at coordinate 1,488 of JBLHRR010000194.1, forward strand.
CGTATTCTTAGTGCATTGGCAATTAAGTTTCGTCCAATTTTGAGTTGCTTATTTTTTTGCCAATTGAGGCGGTGAACACGGAGTTATGCCTTAGCATAATGAGTATTTTTTCAACGAAAAGTGGTGGAAAAACAAGCAGTTAAAAAAGACAGGACTTAGTTTCCAGTGCGCTTAGGTTTAACCTAATTAAAATGGACGGTTGTTAAACAGCAACGGTCCATTTTGTTTTAGAGATAAAATCTATTTCCTGCTTTTGCCAAATAGAATGCTAAAATTAAATTCAGATAATAATCTCTTTCGAGCTATTTATTATAGATTTGAATCATCATAACAAAACACTAAGTAAAAATGATTGATCGGCGAAAAGTTATTATCTGTTTGTTTCTTTTTTCAATTCCATTTATCTGCAATTATCTTCCCATAAGAGCGGAAGGTTTTCATACAAAAGACGAATTAGCTCAGTTCCAATCTTTGGACGCTCATGTCTTGAGCGGAGACAGCTTGTTTCTAACTTCAATGTCCTGCAAACAATGCCATGGCTTTGATACCGCAATGATTGCCAGTGTTACACCCTCCGGTGAAGATGTCAATCTCTTTGATGATTGGAAAGTAAGTATGATGGCGAATGCTGCCAAAGATCCATTTTGGAGAGCAAAGGTCAGTCATGAAGTATTGGTCAATTCAGCTCATCAAGATGAGATTGAAAGTAAATGTACTTCCTGCCACGCTCCTTTAGGACATTACAACGCATTACTGAATCAACAACCTCATTACACTATTGCCAACATGCTGAGTGACACCCTTGGCCTTGATGGCGTTTCCTGCCTGGCCTGTCATCAGCAAACCGATTTTGAACTAGGGTTCAATCACTCCGGCACCTTACATTTCGATTCCGTAAAGAATGCTTACGGTCCATTTGAAAGCCCTTTAGAAAGCCCAATGCTAAGTGCTACTCAATTCCGCCCAGTCTATTCTGAGCACATTAGAGATGCTGGCGTTTGTGCAGGTTGCCACACTTTAGTTACGGAGACCTCTGACCTGGATGGCAATCCGACAGGAACCACTTTCGTGGAACAAGCCACTTATCATGAATGGCTCAACTCCAAATTTGAAGTAGAAAATATCACCTGTCAGGAATGCCATATGCCAGCTTTGAAAGGACAATTTTATTTGATCGCTGGTTTAGAAACAGAATTACGTTCTCCTTTTTACAAACACGATTTGGTTGGTGCAAATACTTTTATGATGGAGCTGATGAAAGACAATAGAGTCGTTTTAGAGATTGACGCTACAGAAGAAGAGTTTGACGAAGCCATTAGTGCTACGCTATTTCAATTGAGAAATAAAACACTGGATATGGAATTTGAAGTATTAGATAGAACAGCGGATACCACTTATTTCCAACTTGATTTAGTAAACAAAGCGGGGCATAAATTTCCATCTGGTTATCCTGCTCGTCGGGCTTTTATTTCTTTTGTGGTTGAAAATATAGATGGAGATACACTATTTCATTCCGGAAAATTAGACGATACCTTTGAAGTGTTTGGACAGGATAGTCCTTTCGAAACGCATCATCAAACAATAGTGTCTGAAGACCAAGTTCAAATCTACGAAATGGTAATGGCAGATGTCGGAGGCAATTATACAACGCTATTGGATCGGGGACATCATTTATTAAAAGACAACCGTTTGGTTCCTGAAGGATTTTCCATAAGCCATAGTACTTATGATACCACTAGACTGGAAGGGCAAGTTCTTGTAGATCCAGACTTCAATAATGCAGACAATATAGAAGGCAGTGGATCTGATCGTATATTTTTCAATATTCCAATGGAAGGCTATAATGATTTAATTTTTGTAAAAGCGTCAGTGTTCTACCAAAGCGCTCCTCCGAAATGGATGGCAGAAATGTTTGCAGAAAGTACTCCAGAGATTGAAGAATTCAGAACGATGTTTGATGGAGCTGATCGGAATCCGGTTTTGATAAAAGAGAAATCGCTGGAGGTTGAGCTATTCAAGGTGGGGACAAATGAACAAGTTGCACAAAATCAATTTGTAAAAATAAAGAGATTATCCAACAAGGAGATTACAATAGATGCTGATCTCGCGCACAAGTCCACCATTTATGATATTAATGGTCGAATTTTATTAAATTCAAACCATCCCGCAGGTCAGTACACTATGGAATTGCCAAGTGAATCGGGGGTTTATTTCATTCGTTTTATGAATGAGAAAGGTGGGATTCAGACGGAGAAGGTGTTGCATTATTAAGAGCGTTCGATGGGTTCCCCCGTCGGTGTCATACATCAAGGCCGATCCTCCACCCCAACCGAAATCAAATTAGCAAACAATCTAAAAGCCCCTGGCACCCCAACTGGCAATTGTCTAAAAAAGGAATACCCTGTATGAATAAAATGTCCCTCGCCATATTTTGCATATAACAAGCCACTTACTTTAGGAGACTCATTCGGATCATGGCAACTCAAAATCGTTTCATATCGTTCATCCCATTTAGAGGGGAAATATAGCCCACGTTCCTGTACCCAGTTTTCGAAATCTTTGCTGGTTATTTTATTAGGATAATTGAGTAATCGATGATCAGGTTTTAAGATGGTAATTTCCGCATTTTCTTTAGTCACTCTGTCTTTCGACAAAGTAATGGGGTAGGGGCCTGGCTCTTCTACCAATAAACGATGATTGGTATTGTATTGAACAATGGCCGTACCTCCCTCTTTTACATAATCAAAAATAGCTTTTTGCCGAAAAGGAATATCCTCGATAACATTATATGCACGAATACCCAGAATAAGTGCATCGTACCCTTGTAGTCTTGTTGTAGTAATATCACTACTGCTTAATACATCAACGTCGTAGCCAATTTGTCTGAGTTGATCTGGAACAACATCTCCGGCGCCCATTAAGTAAGCTATGGCTTTTCCACGGGTAGCTACATCTATTCGAACCGTTTTGGCACTAGCTGGAAGAAAGACCATCTGTCTTGGGATATGCTGATAGCGTATGTCGTGAAGGGTCTTATCATAGCGAATGCTGTCCATCAAAATATAAGGATTAAAAGTCGCTTCCTCTTGTTGAATAGGAGGAGTAAGCTCAAATTCAAAAGATTGAGACATTCCTTTTTTGGCCAGGTTAAAGTCGATAGAGGCTGGAGAACATTTCCAATTCTTACCTTGAGCAGGGAATAAAGTTCCATTGATATTATCCCTTCCTGCTTTTACTTCAATGCTTATTTTTTGTGAATTATTATTTGGAAAAATATAGACAGCTTCTGTTGCCTCCAAAGAAACAGGTGGTATGACCCTCAGTGGCTCATAAACCTGTCCAACCACAGGATCTGTAAATTGGTGATTGATCGGAAATTGGTATTCGAAGGTGGTGCCATGAATTCCCAACAAGAAATTTACATATAATTGGGATGGTGTTTCTGGCAAGCCACGAAGTTTGCGTTCACGCACTTGGTACATCCCTAGGCTAGCAGATCCGTTTAGCCAATATGGGTTGTCAATTGCAGTCTCGGGAGCAACTTCCAACGCTCTGTCAATATAAATGGCTTCATTGAAAGGCAATCGTATGTTGGTTGCCTTCTCAAACCTTGGAAAATTGTAGCCTTTTAGTTTTAGCTCTACCGGACTTTGATTCACTATTTCTATCTGAACCTCAAGACTCTCGCCGGAAACAATGGTGGAAGATTTGGCTGTAGCCAGTAAATGCAAGTTGGTGCAAGCTAAAATAAGTGACTTCACTTCAGCTGATTTGGTCGACTTCCAATAACCATCCTCCAATTGCCGGAGTTCGTCATGTAGCTCTACTAAATCCGACAGACTTTCATATGGCGAAGAAAAATTATACTCAGACGTAATTTTCTTCACTAATTTTTTTGCGTTTTCAGATCCCTTAATTCTAGTCCATGAAGTATTTATCCCTGAAAAGATATCCTGCTGATTGGGTAGGGGCAAGCCTTCCAATTGCTCTAGGTATTCCATATTTTTTCCAAGCTTTGGAGTAGTTCCCATACCTTGACATCGATGCTGACTTCTAGAAGTAGCAGCCATTTGGTTGTTCGATTTCCCTTTTCCATAATAATGAACACCTACATCCATTCCTGTAAAGCCCGATTTGTCAATTTTTGCAAAATTTTCCTCTCCACCATAAAACCAATAACTTTGGTTTAGAAACAGTCTTTTAGGTTGACAAGTCGATACGTAATCTAATTGTTGAGGATAAAAACTCTTATCATTTGCTAAAGAGAAGGCCTTTTTAGACAATATGGCAGAAGCCGTATGATGCCCATGCGTAGTTCCCGGAGTTCTATGGTCAAAACGGTTGATGATTACATCCGGTTGTACTTTTCTAATGATCCAAACAATATCTTCTAACAATTTAGCCTCATCCCAAATCTCCAAAGTCTCCTCCGGATTTTTAGAATAGCCAAAATCATTTGCTCTGGAGAAGTATTGTTGACCGCCGTCAATAGAGCGGGCTTTTAAGAGCTCCTGTGTTCGGATAACACCCAATTGTTCTCGTAATTCTGTCCCAATTCTATTCTGACCACCATCACCTCTAGTCAGGGACAAATACGATGTTTTCGCTTTGAGATGATTTGATAAATAGGTTATTAAATTTGTGTTTTCGTCATCTGGATGGGCTGCCACATAAAGAACCGAGCCCAGGAAAGACAATCGCTGAATGTCTTCATAAATCTCATAAGAAGTAGGTGCGGCTCCTTGGCCAGGAGGCTGAGGACAACAAAGCCCTTCATATTGACTTTGTGCAGAAACGGAATTAATATTTATAAGGAAAAAAAATGCTAGGAAAACAAGACGTATTAGGTTTTTCATATTTGGAATAAATAGGGTGGATATGGAAAAATGACTCTTTGAAGGATGCAAAATTAGGAATAAGTTTGTTAATTTAGTGTAAGCGTTCTAATTGAATGCAAGGACACCCATCTTATACTTAAGTAACAACGAAAAATTCACTTCACGATTTGGAAACGATTATGTAAACCAAAACGACCACAGGGAGAGTGATTTACATAATCGTTTCCACCAAAGAAATCGGGAAATTATTTTTAGTGTAATATTAAAGAAATAAAGCCAAATAATTTTTTTACAGAACTATTGATTTTTGTTGACATAATTCATATTGTCAGCAATTTTCTATTTATTTGGGCTTTATTTATCGAGTCCTGTTAAGCCCTTTACTATATATTTGTTTCATTCTTAAAAAGACACCATGAAAAAACTGAGCTTATTGGTATGCTTCCTTTTCATTACCGTATTAAGCATACAAGCGCAATGCCCTCCCAGCACGGAGCCGGGCTATCACATTGTACAACAAGATGAAAACCTTTTCCGAATTTCTATAATGTATGGCATCAGCTTAAATCGACTTTTAGCTATGAACAATATGCAGGAAACAGATATTCTTCCGACCTGTAAAAAAATTAGAATCGGAGAGAGCATTGTTCAACCACAAGGACAAAAGGCTACCTTCTCTGCTGGAAACACAACTGCCAATAATCGAGGTAGTTATCCACCTGCTGCTCCTACAAGTACTTCAACTTCCTCCGCCCTTGGTCAAAACCAAGCTGGAAATCGACATGTCGTTCAAGCTGGCGAGACGATTGCTGGACTTGCTCGTCTATATGGATATACAGAAGAGCGCTTCCGCGAATTCAATGCCATGGGGAATGACCGCTTAACTACAGGTTCTATTGTTTTATCTCACGATTGTAATTGTGACCGGGTGATGTTTTCTGAAAATGCAACGCCAACTGGTGGGACAACTACCAGCCCAACTAGCATAGCTTACGAGCCTCCTCCGACCACTACGACTTATTATGAATCTACAGCGCCAACTCGAATACAACCTCACGAACCTATTTCACCGGCTATAATAACAAATCCTAATAAAACAGAGCCTTCAGTAGGGAACACTAGCCCAGCCGCTGCTGCGTCTTACATGAGTTCTTCTGAGATGGACATGATTACAGAGATCAATATGATGCGCGCAAATCCTTCTGCTTATACTAAATATATTGATGGCTATGTAGCGGATCAAAAAGCAAATAACGGCTGGCCGGTAGACATGACTATTGTAGCTGAACTTAAAAAAGAACTAAGTAAATTGGGTGCCTTGTCTCAGTTGAAACCGACAGAGTGTATATACATCGCTGCGAAGAAGCACGGACAAGATATGATTAGAATGGGTCGTACAGATCACATCGGTAGTGATGGTAAATGGCCTTGGGACAGAGTTAGACGCGAATGCTCGCAAATGGCAGATGGAAATGAGAACCTCGTAGGAGGCCCTGATAACATTAGAGAATCTGTTGTAATACTATTACTAGATGAAGGCATCCCGAACCGAGGACATCGTAAAACTTTGCTGAGATCTGATTGGGAATACGTAGCTTGTTATAAAGTTGGAACAGTGGGTTCCATGCCTAATTGCTGGGTGCAAAAATTTGGATTTTCTGGAGCATCTTCGTCTGGTACCTCTTCATCTGATACCAGTACTACTTCTAATACTCCCGGTGATGCCGGTGATTCTGGCTCTTATATGACTTCTCTTGAAAAGGAGATGGTAGACGAAATCAATATGATGCGAGCTAATCCTTCTGGTTATGCAAAATACATTGATGAATATGTCGCTGATCAAAACGTAAATGGGGGCTGGCCGATAGACATGACAGTGGTAAGTGAATTAAAAAGAGCGTTGAAAATAATGGGTGCTTTAAGACTGTTACAACCAAAAGAATGTGTCTATACTGCTGCTAAAAAACATGGCCAAGATCAGATTAAAATGGGAGACACTAACCACCTGGGT
>JBLHRR010000195.1:0-8307 GCA_047626155.1 Saprospiraceae bacterium
CATACCACAGGCCATTCATCAACCACCCAAAAAGTCAAATCAAAAATAACAAAAATATCTCGAATTACAAGTACGACTATAGAAAAACCACTCGAGCACTATCTGCATTTTTTTTAAGAGAGAGAGAACGGAAGCAAGGGCTACAAACAAACCCCGTTTTTACCACATCGTCCACTATCACAAAACTTCATGCGCCTAAACACCCCCTTATTTATCCCCTAATCAAAAGAGCAGACTAGCCAAACCGCTATAATCGACTAGCAAAGCAGAGCCTTTTGAAAACTAAGTGTATTCAATCCAACTAACTGTTAGGCTATAGTAATCCTATTAAACTGTAAAGTTATTGTGATACGCTAAACGTCACCACTTTCAAATTCCCTCTCTCCCACAAAACAAAATCCTCCCCACCCTGTTTAATTTTTCATGAAAGTCACCATCGAAGAAAATCGAGTCATCACGCTCACCTACGAACTCCGAGACAGCAACGCCGACGGCGAACTCCTAGAACGCATGGACGCCCGCTACCCTTTCGTTTTTTTATTTGGCAACGGAAAGTTGCTTCAAAGTTTTGAAGAAAATTTGCGGGGACTTGGTAGCGATGATTCCTTCGAATTTATTTTGACCGCCAACCAAGCTTATGGACGGAGTAATGCGCTCAATGTTTTGAAAATTCCGCAGGAGGATTTCAAACGGGCGAGTGATATTCCAGCCAATTATATTCAAGTGGGTAGTATGGTGAACCTCACGGATGACGAGGGTCTGAGTCATAATGGAAAAGTCATTGGGATTGAAGCAGCACAGATTGAGGTGGATTTTAATCACGCCATGGTCGATAAGGATTTACATTTTAAAGGAGCCGTATTGGCGATTCGGGAAGCGCGTTTGGAGGAGTTGATTAAGAAGCATTATATTGAGGAGGATGGCGTACGAAGATAGTTTCTTCCATAATTTGATCTCCTTCTTTTTTCTTTTTATAAAACCCAACTATGGAACTCAACGATTTTTTTGACCAAGCCCAACAGGAATTGTTGCGAGCCAACCAGGACCGCCGCCATCCTTTCCGTACTTTAGTTTTGGCGACGCTTTCCGATTTCCCACACGTCCGCACAGTGGTAAAAAGAAAGTCGCTACCCGACCATAGTGTCCTCGTTTACACCGATAGCCGCACGACCAAAATTGCGGACTTGCGCAACAATAAAAATTGTAGCTTGATTTTTTACCATCCTAAAAAGAAGTTGCAGGTGACTCTTTATTGCGCAGCAGAAATCATCGAATCGGGTGAACGCTTTGAAAAACACCAAGCCATCGCCCTCATTCATCCGAATGATTACGCAACGACTGCCGCTCCAAAATCGGAACTCGATGCGCCTGAATATTTATATGCCGACGAAACTCATTTTACTCTATTGCAGTTTCGACCGCAGCGCATTGAAATTTTGCAACTGGGGAAACCGCAACATTTACGAGCTGTTTTTTATGGCGATAAAAATTGGGAAGGACACTGGGTGGTGCCTTGATGTATTAAGAGTTAAAATTTGTCGCTTTTACCTTGCGGCATAAGTTTATTGGAACCACACTATATAATTGTGGCTAGGAACGCATCACACTATCGAGTCTCCAAGCGAGATAACAAAAACGAACTACTCCTGCTCCACATACTCATGCCTTTTCAAATCTTCCAAACTCACCACCTCTAAAGCCTTCTCATGTGTACCCGCCGAAACAATGGGCGGAGCCAATCCGGCCTCCATTGCTTCTTTCCAACGGGACAGGCAAAGACACCATTTGTCCCCCGCTTTCAATCCCGGAAATCCGTAATTGGGTGCGGGCGTTTTCAAATTATTCCCACAGCTTGCCGAATAGTTTAGGAACTCATCCGTCATGATGGCGCAGACCACGTGTACACCTCGGTCATTCATATCGGTATTGCAGTAACCGTCTCTGAACCATCCCGTAGCAGGTTCAAAACAACAAGCTTGTAAAGCTTCGCCAAGTATATTCCTGGATTCTTTAGTAACAATTTTCATGGTGTCGTTATTTTTTTGATTGGAAGGAAAAAAGGAATAAAAGAACAGCAGGATCGTGATGCTCAAAATTATTACGATTACTTTTTTCATGATTTGTTTTTTAGGGAAACACCAAAAAGGGAGGGATGGTTTATCTTTTAATCGCAATTATACACGTCTGCAATCATTTGATTCCTAATTTAAAAATAGAACACGCGACCCTACAAGAGTCGCGTGAGCATATTGTTATTTATTTTCGTTGCAAGGCAGACACTAGCTGCAAAAAGCGGTACTTATCATTTTAAAAAGTCCTTACTGCCCGCACATGCAAGAAATGCGTCGTCTTATCAACTTCTAGTTGACCTCCCACTATGAAATCTTCGCAATAAGCTTTATCAGTACTAAATTCCACACCAATCCAGTAACCGAAGTTATCGAAATCACCTAGTCCCTGCGCTTTCAGGTTTTCATACATTTTAGTAGACTCCCATCTGCTAGGTAAGCGCCAATCAAAATATTTCAACCCTTCGGCATCGTGGTTTGACGGATCGTTTAAAAGGTCGTGCACATCGTACCAGGTTTCATAATCATGTTGGTCAACATTTGCAGCAACCAAACCATGTGTTCCCTCTGGATTAACATAAAATACGATTCCTCCATGTGCCAGATCACCAATGGCATAAGTAGAAGCTCCTTCTTCGTTATCTATCCAGCTATAATTTCCGGCACCGTCCGTAGCCAATACTTGTCCATTGGAGCCACCTACTGGTAATTCAATTTCGTTGTTTGGATTTGAATCTGCGTCATTTACGTCATCAGGTAAGCTAATGGTGTTTCCATTAGAAAGCGTCAATTCATGATCTGTGATAGAGAGCTCCTGAAGTTCATTTGCAGGATCTCCATCCGTATCTCCAGCAACACTTTCAGCTGTCTTTGCATGAATAGCATAAGGCACACTCATCAATTGAGAAGTTCCCATCAATTGGAAATCAGTTCCTCCACTCGCATCCATTTCTATTTGTAAAAAAAAGCTACTTCCTCCCCAGTCTATGGTAGAGAAATCTCCAATGATTCCAGCTCCATTTCCTATTTCCAAATTAACCAATCCAAAACTGTTTGTAAGCGCATTATGCGTTTCGGTATACACACTGTTTCCAGAAATATTTCCTTCCAATATACTAATCTGAAAATTAACAGGTTGGTTATCCATTATCTGGCCTCCGATATTTCTGGCCACTGCCTGATACTTGAAAGCCTCAGGGGCAGACTGTGCCATAGCCACAATAGTCATAAGGAAGAATGAGCAGGTAAAAAGGAATATTTGTTTCTTGTTCATGATTATTTGTTTTTAAGTATTTTATAGTTTTTGATCATTTTATTTTGCTCATCACTTATATGAAGGAAGTAAATACTTGAAGGAAAAGCGGTTAGATCAAGAATCGTTTTCGTTAAGCCGTCTTGATGAATTATTTTTTCTGCCAACAACTGCGTCCCCTTTTGGTCATATAAAATGATGCTCAAGGTTTCCCTTACATCTTGACATTCAATAGTCAATTCATTGGCAACCGGATTGGGATAAGCCCTAACAGCTATACCTTCTATTGGTGCTTCTATTGAGGTTATCAGCAGGTTAGACTGATGAAATCCCTGACTGAGTATAATTGCTCCATCATCGTAATGATCTACCATCAGTTCCCCAGTGGTCCAACTCAATTGAACATCACCTCCTGTGAAGTGATCTCCTCCCGAAGCCACAACTTCTGGTGATAAGGATTGACCATACCCTAAGCTGAGATACATCAGCGCCAGAAAAAATGCACTTGTTTTTTTCATAATCGTTAAATTTTAAGCGTAGGAACAAAGCTATTTTGCTATTCCAATCCAAAGATAAATTGTAGGCCTTGTGTGTTTTAGTACCAGATCGGTTAAAGGGAAAGTATGTGCTAAGTTAATGATTCTATGGTTGGTATTTAAATTATTTTTGTCATTATGCCTGTTTATAAACAGACTTTTTATAAACAGGAGAGGACTAAGCTTATATATGGTTATTCCACTACCCTACTACTTTTTCTCTGGGCCACGAGTGGTGAAGAAACAGGTACGTAATTAGAATGTTAGAATAAAGTTTACACTAAATATTAGAGTTTATGCTGAAATGTTTTGCATAGGAATCAAATAGATGTTTTTTTTCAGAACGAAGCTCTTTTTTGAGTTCGTAGCCTTATTTCTTTATTACTTTAATTATCTGGTTCATATTCTCTCCAAATACAATTAAGTAATTTCCGGAAGAAAAACCACCTAATTCTAATGCCATTTGCTCAGAAACTATTTTTCCTTTTAGAACACGTTGACCGTTATAGTTACATACAGTGTATGTTGTACCAACCATAGAAATATCTGATTTAAATATGATTTGACCATTCGTTGGATTAGGGAAGCAGTTTATAATATTCCTATTAAGACCTGTTTGATTATCAGATATGGACAAAATAAAATTTTCATATGCTCCCATATCGGCAACGCCATTTCGTGGTGCTCCAGTATAATCAATGGGTGAGCTTAATGTAGGGTGTCCAGCTTCAATAACAAGTGATGAGGATAATGGTATGAGATTATAATTGGGTAATCCTGGAGAAGTGAATTGGGGATTGCCTTCGAAGGAATTCTGATCAAATCCCCGTAATAAAGACCAAGAATTAAGGCCTTGTCCTGCCCCCCAATTTGCATTGTTTACAAGTTCCATCATGTTGTAATTCACAGTCGCATAGTCTATGTCAACAAGATTCAATGAAAAACCATTGCCATTATCTACGGATATAATATTGCTAATAATTTCATGTCCATTTCCTTCTTCACCTACTAAAACACCTATAGTGGATGTATTAGCATTCCGCAAATAAACAGAATTGTTTCGTACAATCACGTTTGTCATTTCCATATCATTATCACCTCTTATACGGTCAGGGGCAGCAATAGCAATTATGCTGGCTGCAGCCTCATTAATAATCACATTATTTTCGATGATAGCCCCTGGGGCGGAGGCTACACCTATGCATTTATTAAACATATTTACTAGCAAATTCCCTCTGATAATAAGGTTTGTAAAACCCTCTGCAGAAGCATAACCTGGATCCACTGCAATTCCCCAAGCATTCCCAGTGACCATTCCAAGATCTTCGTGCACATAATTTCCTTCGATGAGCAGGTCGTCAAGCATACCATGAACTACTAGTGAAACACCATCTGCCTTACCATCAATGACAGCCGATTGGTAAAGTTCATTGTTTCGAATAATAACATGATCGCCATTGCTTACATAAATGTTATGATTAAAGATAGCTTGAGCAAATCCGTTGTTTTGAAATAGGCAGTCCTCTATTAGCAAATAGTCAGCTCCTCCAAGAAAACCCTGACCAGAGCAATTTGTTATAGTTGAATTCAACAATTTCATATGTTGGTTTTGATCATCAGCTCCTGAGTTAGTTGTATTTGCTCCAGCGCAATGAACCCCAATCTCAAAACCCGAAATGCCAAGATTTTCCATTTGAATGTAGTCTACGTCATTATAAGCAAAGACGCCCCACTGTCCAATATCAGCACCTCTTAGATTCAAATTCCGAACAATATAGCCCTCATCATGATCTGCATTTCCCCCATCTACAAAATTAAAAGCGTTGGTATCAACTCTAGACTCTGTTAAAATAGGTTTAGCTGTCCCACCCCAACTTGGGATGTAACTATCAAACACGATTGGACTTGACGCGGTCGCATTGAAGTTAGATATATTGCCTATGGAAGCATCAGTCCAAGCACCACCTTTTGAGAATAATATTTGGTCACCTGCTTGCAACGAATTTATCACTGAATTAACCTTTATAGTGCTTCGCCAAGGAGAATTGAGGCTAGTTCCACTATTTGCGTCATCCCCAACAACACAATTTGGGTCCGCCCCTAAAGCACAATCACATATATAATAATTGGTTGCATTTATTATGTTTGTATAAAACAAAGCAATCAAAGTAAAAATGAAAATTAATTTAAAGTATTTCATTTGTGTGCCTTTTTTGTTCCTAGATAAAGGAGATTTTTGACTAGATAAGTTTTTCTTCTTCATGATTTTGTCTATTTTTTTGTGAACTTATTTCAAGGCAGATACATAGAGTGCTTGCCCATAACAATATATCCACAACTCTTATTTACATATAAATCGCCTATGTCCTCACCAATATACAACTTTCCAGATTCTGTCCCCAAGTATGGAGCATGCTTATCATTCCAGGTTTGATGCCGAACTCTTCTTTGCAAAATAATCTCCATTGACCGTTTCCAGGCTAATCCTTTTTTAGAACGGGCAACCAAGTAAAGTCGATGCGCTTGTGATTTGTAAAAATTCGGTTGATTTTTATTTACTATACACCATTTATAAAAATTCGTAGTCGCGCTAACATAAGCACTACATATGGCTTTGGAGTAGTTGGCAAGTACTAAATAATTTTCTAATTCTTTGATTGTCTTGTGCATGAGACTATAGTTTTGATTATATGTAACAACTTCGTTACATATTCAAAACTACATCTCATTTTGACGGTAATCAGCTGGTTGTTAGCGGACTGTATGACGGAGTGAATCTTGGGAACACGTTAGGGATTGTTCAACAACTGGTTACATCAGTCGCTTATTTTGATACTACCATTTTTATGGTTTCATTGTATTTATCTGAATAAATAATATTACAATAATATATACCTTCTGCCCAGTTATTTACATCAATTATAAAACCATTTTTTAAATTAACATTTGTAAAAACACCTGTTTTTTGTCCATAGGCATTATAAATTGTTAATGTCGAATTCTCGTTTAAAATCGAATTTATTGTAATTTGTGTAGAAGATGGTGAAGGGTATGCTATCGTTTTATTTTTGGGATCATCAAAATTAACTGTACTTAATGGATTGAGGTACTCACAGGCACCAATATCAAAGCTTGAAAACTGTGGGCGTGCAACTTTATCAATATCTTTAGTAACACCTGTTAGTGTTGTGCCCATATCAACTGCTACTGAAATATTACTTACTAAATGCAAATCACCAGTTGTTAAATCAACAAACCATGAGCTAACTGCATTTTCAATGTTAGTCGCAAGAGTTGCCGAACCACCATTTCGTGATTTAATTAATTTATTGGTTAAGTTATTTGATATTTCAACGTTTGTTGTTGATGCAAAACGGTATTCAATTGCATTTTGATACTCTACATGTATAGTGTTATTATAAATTTTTGTGTTGGGTGAGGTTTCGATACCAATTCCTACATCATGAAATAGACCTGTACCATCATTTGTAATCATATTGTTTTTAATAACACCTCCACTATTTGGACTACTTCCTAGACCAAAGCCTATTCCTCTATCACAATTAAGTATTTCATTTCGTTCAATTAAATTATCAGCTGATGAATCCCAAAAATGAATTGCATGTTCGGCATGGGAAAAGGAGGGACTAGAAATATTTTTAAAAACATTATCACTTACTGTCCAATTAGTACCGGTATGTATATCTAAACCTCCAATATACCATTGAGGACCAATTCCGTTTGTATATTCAAACAAACTACATTTTACTTTTCCATTATTTATTCCGTTTCCTGAGCTGTTACCTTTAATCATTTGCTCATAAGTATTTTGAATTTTCACATTATAGACATAAAGGTTGTCACCTGTTACTGCTATACCATGATTTCCTACATCTTTAATCGTAAGGTCGGCAATGGTTATGTTGTCTCCAACTGCATAAATAACTACTTCCGTACCCGTAGATGATACATCAGCCATTCCTGAACCCGTAAGAATAACTGCATCTCTATTACCGGATAGGCTTCTGAATACAACATTGCTTGCTGTAATGTATGGATACCAACTAGTTGAGGCGATTTGGTATGTTCCGTCTGCAATTAAGATGGTCATATTCCCACCATTATTATTGGCTTGATTTACTGCGTTAACAAACTCTGTTTCGTTATTTACTGTTACAACTGTACCTATTGTATAGTTACAAAAATTAACGGTATTCATTTCTACTTCAGAAATTAAACAATCACAAACTTGAGCGGTTGCAAATATGCTTATTAATAAACAGACAATAGTTGCCGAGATATTTTTCATAATATTATAAGTTATTGATAGATTTATTATTGTGTATTAATGAATGGCAAATATAGTTTTTCTAGTTCCTTCAATTTTATTTATTGCTATTAGAGTTGGCTTTCCCTTTTCAGATTTAATTTATTTATTTATTTATTTTCT
>JBLHRR010000196.1:0-7860 GCA_047626155.1 Saprospiraceae bacterium
TGGCGGTCCTGGCCTCTACTGATATTGCACATCCTCCAATAGAAGCGCTTTTCACGATAGACGAAGAAACTGGAATGACGGGGGCCCTCGAATTGAAAGGAGGTATGCTAGATGGCAAAATCATGTTGAACTTGGATACGGAAGACGACCGGGAGATTACCATTGGTTGCGCTGGCGGTGTCGATGTTACAGCTAAAGGAAATTACAACACAGAAGAAATTTCCTTCCCACATTGTTCCTTCAAATTAATTGTAAAAGGTCTTTCGGGGGGACACTCCGGAATGGACATTCATAAAGGTTTGGGTAACGCTAATAAATTGCTCAACCGCATCCTTTTCAGTGCGTCGCAACAATTCGGTATTTCTTTACATGAGATAGATGGCGGTGGATTGCGTAACGCTATTCCTAGAGAAGCTTTCGCTAAAGTGGTTGTCGCTGAAGATTACGAAGATGCTTTCAAACAATATGTGCACTTTGAAACGCAAATACTTAAAAAAGAATATGGTACGACCGATCCGGGTCTTGAAGTTGTTGTAGAATCTTGTGATAGTCCTGGCACTATTCTAACAAAAGATTTTCAGTCTACTCTCCTTCGTTGTATTTATGCTTGTGCTAATGGTATTTACCGGATGAGTCCTGATATTCCTGAGCTGGTTCAAACGTCTAACAACCTTGCGCGTGTACTGGTTTCTGGAGAGGGATATACTATTCAGTGTCTTACCCGTAGCTCTGTGGATTCAGAAAAAATGGATTTGGCTTATGGCATTCAAAGCACTTTTGAGTTGCTGGGCGCAGACGTTACTTTTACTGGTGACTACCCTGGTTGGACGCCAAGACCGGGTGCAAAAATTGTGAAATTGATGAGTGACCTGTATCGGGAAATGTTCAATGAGGAGCCGCATGTAAATGCTTGTCATGCGGGTTTGGAATGTGGAATTCTTGGAACGAACTACCCGGAGATGGAGATGATTTCTTTTGGGCCGAATATTCGTGGGGCACATTCTCCGGATGAGAAAGTGCAGGTGGATTCTGTGCAGAAATATTGGGGGTATTTGTTGGAAACTTTGAAGAGGATATAGGGGGCGCTGGGCTCTCTCGCTCCTGGCTCTGCTCCCCGAGTTGCTACTAGGGGTAAATGTAGGTTCGACTCCTCCAGAGTTTGTGGCTTTTTAAAAGTTTGTTGAAGTGAAGAGGTTAGAACTCATTTAACTGGTATTTAATTTATTGAGTCTGACCTTTTCACTTTATATAATTTTCGACTTATAAATGGCTTCGTATTTCGACTTCATTCTGTAGCCTATTTCTCCTCCACTAAGCTGTCCTCTTTCAAAAACCTCTGGATTGTTTCTGGACAACTTTGCTAATTCTGTTTCGGACAAACCCATTTTCACTTCTAAGGTTTTTCCTTTTCGCCATCGGTGTTTTGACTCTCCAATCTGAAAAATCAGGTTTATTGCATCCATATCTGTTATCGAGAAGGCCAGTCTTATCTCATCTAATTTTGATAGGGGTTCCTCGGTTGTTTTCTTTTTAGGATTTCCTTCTTTTGCGATTTCATCCAATAAGTTTAGGAGGCCGAGTTTAATCTTCTATTACCAATTTCATGTGTACCAAAGGTTTTAAATTTAGTATGGAAAAACCCTATCCCTGAATAGGTATCAAAATTCTTTTTTCTCCAGAATATGTAGTCAATAATGGTTTTATTAAACCAACCTTTTTCTAGTCGATCTTCAACACCGTCATCTATCAAGCAGCTTATTCTCACAAAGAGGAATGAATTACTATTAGAATAACTATAGCCTAGTGGTGTTTTAATCTGGAAACGTTTTAAAAAATTAATGGCAATTACACCTTCGAAATCGCCACCAAGTAGACTGATGGGGCTTGCGTTTATTCCAAATTGAACATTGGCTTTTTGTCCCATTAGATTTGGGATATAAAAAAGGGTTATTATGGATATTGCAATGAACAGTTGTAGCAATTGAATTTTACTTTTCATTTTCTATTTTCTTCTTCGACCTAAAATTTAGAAACATTTTTTATACGTTGATTTATTTTCATCAAACCCTCCTTCCCCATCATGTTGTACACCAAAGGCACAATTACTTAAGTTTTCAATTGGAAATTTACCACTGCACTTATAAGAGCAAACCCTTTCTTCGATTTCAAAAAATTCTCCGTTTATGTTTCTTACTTTTATATAATAGGACAAAATGCCTTGTTCGCATAGCTCGTTTCCTCGCTCCAAAATAGCTATTTTCATGAAGATAACAAAGTGTAGCGATGGCTCAATTCGCTCCTGCCTATTCCGGCAGCTCAAATAAAACATCCAATCGTACCGAACGTATTCAGAATTACCCCTCCGTTGATATGACAATTGAATCCTTATTAATGATAATAATACTACTACTTGTCAGCCCAAGCGCATTGCAGTAATTTTGAATCATATTCAACAGGACATCTATCCTTTTTACAATCACAATTTGCGATTAACTAATAAAACAACAACTATGAACTTTTCAAAACTTACGCTCTTCCTTACGTTCACTTTTCTCTTACAGGGATCAATACAGGCACAAGACTGGGACTCCTTCCAAAGCCAGGGACAGATCAACGACTTGGTTGATAATGGTACTGAGTTACTAATGGCTACCGATGCGGGTTTGGTCGTTATGGATAAAACTACTTTTGAGAAAACGGTCTTCAACATGTCCAATTCCAACCTTAGTAACACCCACATCCAAACCATTACGGAAACGACTGATGGTACTATTTGGATTGGAACTTTCAATACTGTTATTGCGCGATTTGAGGGGACCGACTTTCAGGATATTACGATCCCTCAAAGTGATGAGCTAGATCAAAACACAGAACTCTTTTATTTGAAAGTCGCTCCCAATAGCGATTTTTGGTTGGGTACTTCCGACGGTGTTTATCACAAACAAGATCAAAACTGGTTTCATTACGATGGGGATGAAATGGGCCCTAACTTCTTTGAGGCTTGGGATATTGAAATCAATAGTTCAGGCGATGTTTTTATTGCATCACGGGATGTCAGTAAGTTTTCAAATGGCGTATGGACCAATACTACGACTGGTACCGGGCTATCCGGCTACCTGGATGCAGATCTCTTTTTCAATAATGCAGGTGATTAGCATTTGAGGACATACAAACTATTTTGGAATAAAGTCTAATAACAAAAAACTTTCTCCCATAGAGACCACAGGAGAAAGCTTTTTGTTAGACAGGATATTTAGAATTTAAAATTTAGAACTCATACCTCAATCCAAATTGTAATTGCCATCGACTTAGACGACTAAAGTCATCAAAGAAAGTTTGAGTTAAGTTATCATCAAAACCATAAGTTGGTTCCAATGTAACTGGATCAACAGCAACGCCTAAAGGCTGAGCTAATGATGTTTGAGTGGCAAACTGACGGACTCCCCATTCGGAATTGAGCAAGTTTCCAAAGTTTAAAATATCAATACTAAATTGTAGTTTGTTTTTTCCTTCATTCATATAAAGGTCTTGGAGAATTCGTAAATCCCAATGATTTAACCAAGGAGCTAAAGCTCCATTCTTTTCGGTAAACTCCCCTTTTTTGGAAGACAAATATTCATCTTGATTTATATAGGCTTTGAATGCTGCTCTTTGAACATCTGCATCTCCGCCAAAATTCATTTGCTCAATTTCAACATCCGTAGGTACATATAATAAATCATTCAAAACGGAACCATCACCGTTGATGTCTCCACTATAGGTATAGCTATAACGGGATCCTTCGACATACTCGAAAAATAAACTAATCGTAGTTCCATGTTTATCATTGCCATACACAAACTTCTTAGAAGCAGCGCCCAAAATACGATGACGATTGCCATAAAGAGTTGGTGCTAATTGAGGGGTATTCGTATGCTGAATATTAGCAGGGTTGCGATCATAAGCATCAGAAGAAATTTCAGCATCAATAGAAGATGCGTCTTCCCCTTTAAGGTAATTGTAACCTAATTTTACGTAAGTATTATTCCAAGAACGTTCGATAGAAAATGAAGCATTGAATGTATATCCAGAAGAAGTATTGGTAAATACATAAGCATTATTACCTCCGCCGAAAGGACTTGTCGTTCGGTCCGCAGCTATATAAACAGGACGCTCCCCAGGGCCGACCAATCGACCTGTAGGAGGCTTGATGCCATAATTTCTAACCATGGCTGCCTGAAGATCTTTTGTATATAACAAATCAATGGTTCCAACCCAACCAGCACCAATTTTCTGATCGTATCCTAAATTGGTACGCCAAACTTGTGGGAATTTAAAATCAGGATCCGTCATATTATAAAAGAAGAAATCAGGATTGGCGACTTGGTTTCCAATCCATACAAATGGAAAACGACCAGAGAATAATCCAGATCCACCACGCAGCTGCATGCTTCGATCTCCTTTTACATCATAGTTAAAACCGAACCTTGGATTAAATAAAACATTTCCAGTTGGTAATTCAGTATGATCAAAAGTTACATTGTTTCCATCTTCATCAAAATAAGTAACGCTCGGATCGTATACACCACCATCTGCTAATAATCCACCTTTTCGATCAATGCTTTCTTGAATTTTGTCTGCAGTATCAAAGTACAATGGAACGTCGATTCTTAAACCAGCAGTGACGGTTAATTTGTCATTGATGGCAATTTCATCTTGTCCATAAATAGACCATTGTCCAAGAGTCGTCTCGGCTAGGGCCCAAGTATTGTTGGCATTATTGGCAATATCGGCAGCTCGTGCAGCATCCACTTCTTCATCAAAATCGCCGGAAAGAATAAGGGTTTCAAAATCTTCGATTGGTACATCACAACAGAAAACTCGGAACCCATAAGAGGTCAAGTTGAAAGAGTTATTAAAATCAAATCGTTCAAAAGCGGTTCCTAAAGTAATGGTATGCTTTCCAGCATAAATGTTGAAGTTGTTAGTAATTTGGAAGACATTCTGATCCAAAACGTTATGCACTGAAAATGGTTCGTGACCGGCAATGATATAACGAATACCGTCTTTACTAATGTTCAAGACAGGAAAAGGATCTGAAAAAGGATCACGAGTGTCTCGGAATGCAGTAGCTCCAATTTGTAACTTGTTAGAAAATTTACTTCCAAAAATAGATTTCAATTCTACGATTCCAGAATGAATTTTATTGTTGATTCGATAACCGGAATTTTGAAATTGAAGGGTTTGGAAATCGGGGCCTCTACGACCAATCGCAGAAGGGTGCGCTGGCTTATCTTGAAAGGCATCCAGAAAATTATAAGAAGCGGTTAACTTATGGTTGTTGCTAATATTAAAATCTAATTTAATTAAGCCTTTTATATTATCAGCATCATGTTTGAAATTTGATAATTCTCCCGTATCATATCCATATCGGGATTCCAAAAGACTAGATACATTTTGCATATCTGCTAATTGCACTCTAGCAGTATTGCCATCTGACGAACCATCATCTGGAACGAAAAAGGAACCTAAGTCTGATCTTTTTTCAAACTCTAAATTAGCAAAGAAAAAGATTTTGTTTTTGACAATAGGTCCTCCTATACTAAAGCCTGTTTGCAATTGAGTCAAGTCTCCTTCCGGAACTTCCGTATCACCTACTTTACTACCTATCATGTCTTTATTTCGGAAATAACCGAAAACACTGCCATGAAATGTGTTGGTTCCAGACTTGGTAACGGCATTGATTGCAGCACCCGTAAAACCTGATTGAGTGACATCATAAGGAGCAATGGACACATTCAATTGTTCAATGGCATCCAAAGAAACAGGTTGAGCGGCAGTCTGACCACCGGGTGTAGCGGCATCTAATCCAAATGGATTATTAAAAATGGCTCCATCTAAAGAGAAGTTGTTGAATTGATCATTTCGTCCAGCGAATGAACCTCCCTCAGAAGCCATCGGATTCAATCGAGTGTAATCAGATGCAGATCGACTGATGGTAGGTAAGTTGTCGATTAAGTCACGACCAACAGTAGTCGCGGCCCCTGTTCGATCACTGTTTAGTAACGGATCGCGTTCTCCTGTAATGACCGCTCCTTCTAGATTAATGCCCTCTTGACTCATCTTAAAGTTGAGGTTCATTTTCTGTCCAAGATTAAGTTTCAAATTCTCTTGGCTATTGGTACTAAAACCAACATAGCTCGATTCAATTCGGTAAGGTCCGCCTACACGCATATTAGGTATGGTGTAACGGCCATTGTCGACTGTGATAACCCCGTAGGTTGTTCCAGATGGAACATGAGTGGCAATGATGGTGCAACCAATTAGTGCTTCACCATTGCTATCGGTCACCACGCCGTTAACAGAAGCTGTCGTAACTTGTGCTAATAGACTCGAGGGGAGTAGGAAGCACAAAATAACTAATGAGAGTAATTTATTCATTTGCATAATTAGAACTTTATAAGGTTAATTATCAATAAGAATATCGGCAGCTAATTTAATTAAAACCCTTTGGAGTGGGTAATAAATGTTAACGTTTTATTAAAAAAAATAGTAGCAAAATATTTTATTTGCTGAGATTCTTTATTGTTTTTCGATGACAATCGAATAATTTTGAAGGTCCACTTAACAGTATCACAGAGAAACTTGACTCTGTTAAACTTAATGGGAAGGCCTTCATTGGAGTTCTCTGTTCTATGAATGAAGGTAATGCTATCTACTTGAAAGAGGAGCTGGGGATCATCGGATTTGAGTTCAATGGGAACTATTTTGTGTTGCAGTAGTGTGTTTACAAATATGGTTCATTTTTATGTTTTTTGAAATCATCTCCATTTCAAAGCCCTTTCCGTGTCCTTTTTTTCAATAGAAAAATTCGCTCTTTATAATAATCTTTTAATTCATCCACAAAAGTCAATGGATTTTCATACTTGGTAATGACTTTATAGAGATGATCATTCTTAGCTAAATCAATAGCTGCTTCTAGTCGTTCTTTTTCTTGTTGCAAATAATTACCCTTAGTGGAAACCTTTATTTCAGAAGCGGCCTCCCCTAGAGTGATAGCCGTATTTCCCTTGAAAATATGCGCATGATATGCTTGTAATGTTTCCAAGCTTTCCGTCTTATAAATTTCGATAAGTCGGCTTGTAACCTCCGTTGCGATATCCGTTTCTTTTTCACTCATGGAGAATTTATCTGGATGAACCTGCAACATCGCTTCCCGGTATAATCTTTTTTTCTCCTTTTGTTGTTCGGGCGGAATAAGACTTT
Organism: Saprospiraceae bacterium; assembly: GCA_047626155.1. Taxonomy (GTDB): domain Bacteria; phylum Bacteroidota; class Bacteroidia; order Chitinophagales; family Saprospiraceae; genus CALGLS01. The sequence goes on from JBLHRR010000196.1 coordinate 7,246, forward strand.
TTTTCTTCTTAGAAATAATTTGTAACCCCTTAGGTTCCTTATAATTTTTACCTCGCTTTTTTTGTTCTAATCGCTTTTCTTTTTTTGCCTTTTTTATTTGCTTATATAAAACAAATAACTCCTGTGCTTCTACGATTAAATCGCTGATGGGAGAACGGATTATAGCCTCAAAATCTCGAGTTTCTTTTTGGATTTTTGCTAGCTCTTGTTGGAGGCTTTGTATTTGTTCTTGTAATATTTTTTGGTTGGTATGGTCAGGAATAGGGAGCCTTTTTTTAGACATGGGATTGGGCTGGCTTTGTACGTTTGAGTGGGGTGATTGGGGTTGTTGTTTTATTGATAACGTCTCGTATAAGAATAGTAAGGGATTAAAATGCACTTACTTTTTGGTTTATACAAACTTTTCTTAAGTTGCACCAACTTTAGGTTTGGCACTTAATCCTTATTATTTTTATACATTATTGAACAAAGCTCCTACGTCGCAACTTCTCCCCCTACCCCCCAACGTGAAAATCCACCCCTAAAAATACAAAACTCTCCCCAAATTTTCGTACTTTCTTTCCTTTAATAATCATTAAACAATACATCATGCAAAAAAAAATGGAAAAGCACAGG
>JBLHRR010000197.1:0-7788 GCA_047626155.1 Saprospiraceae bacterium
TAGAGAATTTTTTAATAAAAATTTGAATAAGAATCAAAATCAAAAAAAATGAGACGTAGGAATCACGGTAGAGGGTTTGGGCTTAGGTTGACAGGTTAAAAAATTTGAATCAAAATCAAAATCAAAAACCGAGATGTGGGAATCATGGTAGATGGTTTAGGTTTAGGTTGAAAAATTAGTAATCAAAATCAAAAGATCGATACGCGGGAATCACGTTAGAAGGTTTTGATTTTCATTGACATTTAGATTTCTCGTCCTTTCTTTTGCTTAGAAACATAAACCCCTACCAATATCAACCCCATTCCTAAAAAGTGAAAAATAGAAATGGGTTCTCCATCCATAAAGCCCCAGAAGAGCGCAACTACGGGAATCAAATAACTTACCATTGAAGCAATAACCGGCGTCGTTAATTGAACCAGTTTGTAGAAAAGCACAGAGGCAATCACCGTCCCGACGACAGATAGAATGGAAATATAACCCAGCGAAGACCAACCCGCTTCATGCGTTTGTAAGCGATGCAAAAAGTCCGTATTAAATAAGTAGACCATCGCCGGTACACCTACCATAGTAAAACTGGCGACGCTCATGTCGAAAGGCTTTATCTCACCCAGATGTTTTTTTACGGTGTTGGAACTAATGGCGTACATCATGGCGGCCATGACTACCAATAAAGCATACCATTTATTACCATCAAAATTAGCCCCACTTCCATAAAGGACTAAGACCACCGCTCCGGCTAACCCAATCCCAACGGCTGCGGCTTTGTTTCTGGTGAAGGGGATACCATATATAAGAAGTCCAAGTAATAAAGTGAAGAGTGGAGTCAATGAACTCAACACGCCAGCCAAAGAACTACTGATTTCTGTTTCTGCGAAAGCAAATAAAAAGGAAGGTAGAAAGTTGCCTGTCAGACCGATGATAAGAAAGTACTTCCACTTCGACCAATCAATTTTGCGAAAGCGTAGAAAGAAGAAAGGCAAAAAGCAAAGCATGGAAATGCTAATACGTACACTGGCCATTTGTTCCGGCTCGTAAGCGAGCAAACCTTTTTTCATTAGAATGTAAGAACTCCCCCAGGTCAGACTGAGCAAAATAAGTAAAAACCAACTGTAGAGACTGACGCTTTCGTTCTGTTTGGATTCCATAAATGTATAAGAATTGTAGGTCTTCTTTTTTAGTGGCGCGAAGGTAGCGTTTTCAAGCTCAAAAGTAACCTCTTTCTCAACTTCAAAAGCAAGCTCAACTTCAAAGCTCTTAATACGTGGAGGGAGTACACTTTAAATTTTAAAAGAAACTTCAAACTCCTTTGTTCGCGAAGGGACTGCATTTGAGCCTGAAGTTGGAAAAGACTACCTAAAATAAGCCTACAATTACCTAACCTTTGGTATTGGTTAAGAACATTGGCCGCCCTATATTTGCAGCCGTAAGTTTATTTAGACTAAATCCAATTAACGCTTTTTAAAAATTAGAAAATGAAATTTAACCTATTGACTCTCGGCGCTTTAGTACTGTTTAGCGCTTGTAGCAAAGATGACGAAAATGCTGAAACATATACTGTTCCTACTACTTATGACTTTGAAAATGTAAGTTACGGTGGCCAGGAACAACGAATAGGCCAATTGGCAGAGTTGACCTCTTATATGAAAACGGCTAATGTTGCTAATACGGCTTTGGATGTAGACCGCTTAAAAGCAATGTATGCAAATGATCCAACTTTAGCCAATTGGAATGGAACTTATGAAGATTCTAAGCAGATTAAGAGTAAAACTTTTGAACAAGTTCAAGGAACCTTCGAAACGCTATTGGAAGATATGGCAGCTACCAGCCAACCAGGAAGTTTAGGTGGTGTGGTTTCTTCGGCTAATGGAGAGAAAAACTACTTATTGAATGAGAATGGAGTGGAATATACCCAAGTGATCTCAAAGGGTTTGATGGGGGCTTTATTGTATTATCAAGCTGTAGAAGTTTATCTCGGTGATGGTAAGATGGGGAGTGATAATGTTACTGTTACAGAAGGTGAAGGAACAGAAATGGAACATGCTTGGGATGAAGCGTTTGGCTACTTCGGTGTTCCAAAAACCTTCCCAGCAGATACAGAGCCGCTTTACTTTTGGGGAGACTACTGCCACGACAGAGATGCATTGATGGGAACAGACAAAGCGGTTATGGATGCTTTCTTGAAAGGACGTGCTGCCATTTCTAACAATGATATTCCAACTAGAGATGAAGCAATCGAGGAAGCGCGTGAAGCGTGGGAGAAAGTTATTGTAGGTACGGCTCTTCATTACTTGAACAAAGGAATAAGTGACATTGATGATACAGCCTTAAAAGGACATCAGTTGTCAGAAGCAGCGGGTTTTATTTATTCTTTGCAATTTAATCCATCTAAGAAAATTTCAAATACTCAGATCAATAACTTATTAGTTAAGATAGGAGGTACAGAGCTACTTCCTGATTTGAACTTTAACAATGTAACTGCGGCAAGTGTAGAAGAAGCAAGAAATGACCTTGCGGATTATTATGACTTAAATGATTTGAAAGAGCAGTTGTAGCTATTGAATACGGCAGTTGGCATTTAGCTTTCCTATAACGCGCGATAGTGGAAAGCCAACTGCCAACTGCTAACTTGTTCGAGAAAATTCTAAAGTACAAAATAAAAATTATGAAATATTTAAAATCACTTTGTCTTCTTTTTTTAGGAATTAGCCTGCTAGCTATTTCCTGTGAAAGTGATGATGAAATTAACGGTACTTCTGGCTGTAACTCTGATTTTGATCAAGAAGCTTTATTCATAAACCTAGCTGATAACATTATTGTTACAGGTTATGAAGACTTGCAGGCAAAATTGGTGAAACTGCAAACGGAGACCAATTCCTTCGTAGGTGCTTTAGATCAAGTAAGCTTGGATAACCTGCGCGCCGCTTATCTTGGTGCTTATGTGGATTATCAGAAAATCGCTGCTTTTGAATTTGGCCCGGCGGAGACTGTTTTTCTTAGAACGAGTTTAAACAACTTCCCAACTAACGTCACCGAAATAGAAAACCACATTGCAAACAATACTACGGGTTTTGACCAACCAGATGACTTTGACAAAGGTTTTCCAGCGGTAGATTATTTACTTTTTGGAATTGCCGAAACAGATGAATCTATCCTGTATTTATATACTGCAGGCGATGGCTACAAGGACTACTTAGTTGCCCTCGTCACAGACATGAAAGAACGAGTGGATCAAACCTTGGATGGATGGAATACAGACTACCGGGAAACTTTTGTTAAGAACACTGGAACAGCTGCGGGATCATCGCTAAGTCTTATTATAAATGGACTAAACGAAAACTATGAGCTTATAAAAAGACAGAAACTAGGTATTCCTTCAGGCGTACTCACATTGGGTTTTTTGAATCCAACAGAGGTGGAAGCTTTTTATTCTGGCAATTCAGTTTTGTTAGCGAAAGCTGGACTGGAAGCGACCGTTGGTTTGTATAAGGGCTACGATGGTATCGGTCTGGACGATTACCTTCAGGACATTAATGCAATGAAAGGTAGCGAGACATTGGACGCTGCGATTCAAGGACAGTTCATTACCATGATTGAAAAAGTAAGCGCTCTGGAAGATCCGCTTTCTGAAATGATTGAAGCGGATGTCACTCCTCTCGTTGAAGCTTATAATGAAGTGGCTAAGCAATTGGTCAATATTAAAACGGATATGCCTTCGGTACTTTGTGTATCGATTACTTATATTGATAATCCTAGTGATTCTGATTAATAAAGGATGTTAAGTCGTTACTGGGAAAATATAACAAAGAGGATACAAGTTCCTACAAGCATAGCTCCACTCGTCACATTCCGCATCCTTTTTGGTGCATTGATGGCGATTGGAGCTATTCGTTTTTTGTACAATGATTGGGTCACCCGTTTGTATGTGGAGCCAAATTTATTTTTTAAGTTTTATGGTTTTGAATGGGTGAAGGTATTGTCGGAGAATGGGATGTTTGTTTTGTTATGGATCATTGTCATCAGCGCTGTAATGGTCATGTTAGGTTTGTTTTATAGAATGGCGATTGTCGTCTTCTTTTGCAGCTTTATCTATTTGGAATTGATAGATGCCACCAATTACTTGAACCATTATTACCTGGTTGTATTGCTGGCTTTTCTAATGATTTTTTTGCCGGCTCATCGGCAGTTTTCTCTGGACGTATGGCGGAAGCCTTTCTTAAAAGTAAGTAAGGTGCCCAAGTGGATGATTGGAATTTTAATTGCGCAACTAACAATAGTTTATACCTGCGCGGGCTTGGCGAAATTAAATAGCGATTGGTTATTCGAGGCCATGCCCTTAGCGATTTGGTTGCCAGAACATCAAGACTTACCTATTATAGGTCCGTTATTGAAGCATAAAGAAACAGCCTTTCTGTTCAGTTGGTTTGGTGCTTTGTATGATTTGACAATCGCTTACTTTTTGCTTTTTAGACGGACGCGAATTTTGGCTTATATTGCAGTGGTCCTCTTTCATGTGATGACGAATGTTCTCTTCAATATCGGTTTGTTTCCGGCGATTATGATTACGAGCACGCTGATCTTCTTCTCTGGCGATTCCCATGAGAAAGTGTTAGGATGGATTGGCTATCAAAGAGGAGAAAAGTTGATTTACAAAATCCCAAAAAATTGGAAGCAATTGTTAAAGCCGTTACTAATTTTCTTTTTTGTAATTCAATTGTTACTTCCTTTTCGTTGCTTGGCTTATTCCAGTAATTTATTTTGGGCAGAGGAAGGTTACCGTTTTTCCTGGAGAGTAATGTTGGTAGAAAAAATTGGGCAAGCGACCTTCCATGTTGAAGATCCGGAAACGGGCAGAAAGGACGAGGTGATAAATGGTCGCTACCTCACGCAGTTTCAAGAAAAACAAATGAGCATACAGCCAGATTTTATTTTGCAATTTGCTCATTTTCTGAAAAGAGAATACCAAACCAAGCATGGCATGAAGAATCCGATTATTACCGTAGATTGTCATGTGGCCTTGAATGGTAGAACGAGCCAGCAATTAATAGATCCGAAAGTGAATTTGGCAACGGTCAAAGACGGCTTTGCTGCCAAGGGCTGGGTTCTGGATTTTAAGAAATAATGACTAAGGTTTTCCACGTTGCGGTAAAATGTACCAAACGTTTATTTTGTTTACCGATCGTATTTTAAATCACGCAGAGGCCGCAGAGGGCGCAGAACTAACGTTGCTAATACGTGTTTTTTTCGCATCTCGCTCTGCGGCCTCTGCGGCCTCTGCGCTCTCTGCGTGATTAATCCGCATTAGGTACGTCTATATCACAAGATAGTTGGAATAAACACTAACAAATAAATAATGAAAAACGTCCTCCTTATATTCTTCCTCTGCTCCCTTCAGCTTCCCCTGATAGGACAAAGCCTTCACTTCCAAATCAGCGAATTAGAAAGCGAAAGCCCAATTGCAGCAGTTAGCGTTTTCGATCAAACAAAGGCGAAGACCTATGCGACGAATAAGAAAGGACAAGTAAAAATAGATATAAAGGAACCTGGCGTTTACTCCTTTTTATTTTTTAAAGAAGGCTACAATACTGTAACGCAAGAAGTTACTATAACTACAGACGAGTGGCAAGATGTCGTTATATTGTTAGAAGAATTAAGTTATCAATTGGAAACGGTAGAGGTTCCTCTAACAGACGATGGAAATAGCGAGCAAAGGCGTCTTCGAAATGTAGAAGGAACAGGGATCTACGCGGCTAAAAAAAGCGAGGTCATCCAGATAACAAAACTAACCGCTAACCTGGCAGTCAATAATCCAAGGCAAATATATAAAGGCATTGCCGGACTAAATATCTGGGAAAGCGATGGTGCAGGTTTACAACTTAGTATCGGCGCTCGGGGCCTGAATCCTAACCGTAGCTCCAATTTCAATACCCGCCAAAATGGTTACGACATCAGCGCAGACGCACTCGGTTATCCTGAAAGCTATTATACGCCACCAACACAAGCACTGGAGAAAATAGAAATTGTAAGAGGAGCAGCCTCTTTACAATATGGTTCTCAATTTGGTGGTCTGCTGAATTTCGTTTTCAAAAAAGGAGACCCTAACAAACCATTTACGTTTAACTCCGAAGTTACTTTAGGTTCCTTTGGTTTAGCTACCGCCTTTCATAGCGTTGGTGGAACAACCGAAGGCGGTTTGAATTATTATGCTTTTTATCAAAGGAAGGAAGGCAACGGTTGGCGACCAAATTCTGAGTTTGAACAAAATACAGCCTACGCTAGCGTTCATCGAAATATCACAAAAAGAATTCGCATCGGTTTTGAATATACCTTAATGAATTACCTGGCGCAACAACCAGGTGGCCTGCAGGATTTTGAATTCGAACAAGATGCCCGACAATCAAAGCGGAGCAGAAACTGGTTTGCGGTAGATTGGAATTTGGCCGCGATGCATTTCGATTTTGACATCACAGAAAAAACAAAAATAAACAGTCGCTCCTTTTTCTTATATGCACAACGGGACGCGCTCGGAGAACTGGGCCCGATCAATCGACCAGATCCACTGCGTGAACGGGATTTGATTAGAGGTCAGTATCGGAACTTCGGTAACGAAACCCGTTTGATTACTCGTTATACCATTGGTTCCAGGATTTCTACTTTCTTGACTGGCTTCCGTTATTATCAAGGCTTCACCAAAAACAAACAAGGGAATGCTAGTGATGGTTACGATCCTGATTTCAATTTTACAAACCCAGATGACCTGGAACGTTCTGCCTATGATTTCCCGAGTAGAAATATTGCCTTCTTTGCAGAAAACCTATTTCAACTCAATTCAAAATGGACTGTAACGCCAGGCGCACGGCTAGAATTTATCGGAACGGCTTCAGATGGTTTCTATAAGGAAAGGGTATTCTCAGGAGGGCAGGTGATTTTTGAACAGCGCTTTGAAGATATGAAATCAAAGGATCGCTACCTGGCTTTATTAGGTATTGGCTTGGGCTATAAACCGAATTCTGATTTGGAAGTGTACGGTAATATTTCTCAAAATTATCGCTCTATTAATTTTAGTGACTTAGCTATTGTCAATCCAAACTTAGTTGTAGACTCATTGTTGCAAGATGAAAGAGGTTTTAACGCAGATCTTGGTTTTCGCGGTCGAGCGGCTAAAGGAAAGCTCGTTTTTGATGCCAGTGTGTTTTATCTTGATTATAAAAACAGAATTGGCGTTGGAGAAATTGTGGTGGATGATCCATCGGTAGGAGGGGAGCGTGCAGTTGCTTACAGAACGAATATTGGAGATGCACGAATTGTGGGTTTGGAAGCCTATGCTGAACTGCAAATAATGAGAGAACAAAAGGAAGAGAAGAAGCGACCGTCCATTTCAATCTTTACAAACTTCAGTCTACTCTATGGTCGATATGTGAATGGCGGCACTTCCTTTGTTGGTAATAAAGTAGAATCGGTCCCGCCGGTAAGTTTTAAAACAGGTATAAATGTCGCTTGGCAAGATTTCAAATTGGCTTATCAGTTCAATTTTGTTTCCGAGCATTTCAGTGATGCTACCAACGCCGAATTTGTATCCGACGCCACCCGAGGTATCATCCCTTCTTATCAGGTACAGGATCTTTCCTTATCCTATGTTATAGGTATTTTCGATTTACAAGCCGGTGTAAATAACTTGTTAGATGCGCGCTATTTTACGCGTCGAGCTGCGGCATATCCAGGGCCGGGGATTATTCCCAGTGATGGACGGAGTTTTTATGGAGGGATAGCGGTGCGGCTGTGAACCCCCAG
>JBLHRR010000198.1:0-7700 GCA_047626155.1 Saprospiraceae bacterium
CGAATAAAACATCAACTCCTCGTCATCATCAGGAAGCGTTATCATTTTTTGAAAGGTTAGTCCTAATTTTTCGATTAATTTCTGGGAACCCAAATTTCCCTTGCTGGTGATGGCGCTGATTTTAGTTATACCAAACTCATTGAAGCCGGCTTCTTTTATTCTGAGAGCGCTTTCATAGCCGTAGCCTTTGCCTTCGTATTCTGGTAGGAAAGCAAAACCAATGTCAACCCCCTCGAGGCCATCTCTGTCGTAGAGGCCGCAAGATCCCATCATTACACCATCTGATTTTCTAATGACAAAATAATTTCCGAAGCCTAGACGCTCCAGTTGAGGAAGCATTTTTTCTTTGATGTAATGCTCGGCATCTGCTACGGACTTGACGTTTCGGTCGCCGATGTTTTTTAGCCACTTAGGGCTGTTTAACAATTTGAATACAAATGGAGCATCCTGTACTGTGCTGGGGCGGAGGAGGAGTCTTTCTGTTTCGAAGGATTTGTAGGCTTTCACTTTGTAGGATTTTTGTTGGTTTTTACTGGGGAATTTCATTCAGACGTAGTTGTATAGTTGTTGTCGTAAATTTAGCAATTTAAATTAATAATTGTGGCTGTTTCAAATGAGAAAAGGATCGCTACGCTTTGTTATATTGATGATTTATGAGTATTTTGGAGCAGTTTATGGAGGTATAGAAGCCCCGTTGTTATTCAGGGTTTTCATTAGAAAAAAGATTCAGACAGAGCTATTTTACTACAAAAAATAAAATAATGATTACGTTCAGTTGTACAGGTAAAGTTTTGAAAAGGTTGAAGACTTATAAAGTAATAGAAAATACTAAAGATGAAATTAACTTTCATAACTGGTATGTAGATCAAATTAATTTAGGAAGGAAAAACTATTTTTTATTTACTCATTCGACAAGCTTGTTTAGTTTTTTTGTTTACGCGGGGACTAAAAAAGAACTAGTAGATATCGAATCAATATTCAAGGAAAAAGCAATAGAAGTCGCAACGAATGACCTAGGTCTTCCTAAGGAGTATATTTTAGACTTGTTTCCTGGGGGTGAAAAATATAGATTTAATAAAACAAATAGTAGGTCTGTATTAGGGTCTATGAGTGATTTCAAATATCAAATTACAGCTCACATAGATCATGATGGAGGCTTTAATAAGCCTAGTGGTGTGATAGCTCATTACTTAAACAGATGTCCGATGGGTGCATTGAAAAATGATTCGCCGACAAAGGTGTTGGGAGAGATGTTAAGAAGAAGATTTAAAGAGAAGAATAATTGAAAGGGCATCGCTTCCACCGCCGCTAGGAAATAAACAAGGAATTGAATAAAAATAAGTTTTAAAAATCCTCCCAGGCAACCTTTTCCCTACTTTTAATACATGCATTAATGAGTACCTAACGCAACCCTTTTTCTAAACAGCCTATACCTTTGAATGTAATCGATAAAATTTTAAATGGAGAAGAGGCTGCGATGAATGAGCTTTATCAAAGTCATGAGCGGCATTGGTTTCGCATTTGTTTGCGATATGGTCGAAATCGGTCGGAGGCGCAAGACATCATGCAGGAAGGATTGATCATGATCTTTCGAGACCTGCGTCAATTTGACCCTTCGAGAGGGGAGTTTAGAAGTTGGTCGAATAGAATTATGGTCAATGTGGCACTGAGGTATCTGAAGAAGTTTCAATGGCAATTGTCTTTCGAAGATTTGGATTCCGTCCAAAGTGAGCAGGACTATTCAGAAACCTCCATAGAAAAGTTATCCGCCAAAGAATTAACCCAAGTCATTCAACAACTCCCAACCGGCTATCGAATCGTGTTCAATATGTATGCGATTGAAGGCTATTCACACAAAGAAATTGCAGCGCTGTTGAACATTGCGGAGGGGACCTCAAAATCTCAATTGTCAAAAGCAAAAAAGATGCTGAGACAAAAAATCGAATTTTTACTTTAGTAGTCAATAATAAGAAATACCTATGGAAGGCGATAGTGACAAATTATCCAGGTTTATAAAAAGCAGATTAGATGCTGCAAAGGATACCAATGCCGATTGGGATCAGCCTGATGCTTCCGTATGGGAGGATGCAAAATCGCAGATGACACCTCCTCAAAAAGATAGAAAAAAAGTCATACCCTTTTGGTTTTATGGACTCTGTTTGGCCATCCTTTTGTTGTTGGCTTTATTCAGTACTTGGCAGTCGGCAAAATTGAAAAATGAAGTAAAAGAACAATTAGAGGAGCAAGTTGAACTAGTGGCGCAACTACAAGAACAAGTGACCGGTAATTTAAAAAAGCAACAAAGCCAAGACGAACAAAAATCAGCGACCATTGAAAAGCTGCAACAGGACAATGAGCGATTAGTAGAAGAAAATAAACAAATTAAAAAAGAATCGAAGCAAACACAAAAGCAATATCAGGCGCTACGAAATACTAGCGATCGCTCTAATAATGAAAAAGAATTATTGGCAACGGAGGAAGGAATTAATATTGAACAAGAAAACGGTTTGACAACGGAAGAGTTAATCGAAGGAAAAAATAATTCCCAAGATCTTTTTCAAAAACAAAGCCCATCAATCGATAAGTCCGCGCGAGGCAGCTCCCCTTTAGGGGCCGGGGACAGCGAGGCCATAACAATAGACCTACCCCATCTCTCTACAACCCGATTTTATGTACAGCAAGATTTAAAATCATTTAATTTAAAACTAAGCCCATCAAACCCCATCATAATTCCAAAGAAGCAAAACCGAAATAAATTCGAACTGGGATTAAATTACGGACTATCCATTCTTAAAGTAGCCTCAACAATCGAATTAAATAACGACAAAGAACTTTTAAAAAAGACCAATGAGGTATCTACCGCAGCCTATCATCTGCATCTTGCCTATTCGTTGAAAAAGAATTTGTGGATTAAGTCAGGTGTTCGTTATTCCAATTATTTTTATAAAAATAATTTCCAATTTAAAACGGAGTACGATAACTCCAGAGAATATGAAAAGCCCGATGGTACATTAGCTAATGAACTTTCCCTCCAAATAAGTAATGGATATTTTCGTACCACACAAAACGTCGCTCTAGATATCCCCGATGATTCAGAATTGGAGACCGGCGATTGGATCTTTGGAGAGTTTGAAGAAACACAGCGTATTAAAACATGGCAAGTTCCATTAGGAATAGAATATAGACAGCGAAAAAATAAACTCGGTTGGCAAATGGAAGCAGCTGCGGTACTGAATATTATAGAGTATTCAGATGCCGAAATAGAAAGCAACGTCCAGTCTACTCAAAAAATATTTTCAACTGAAATCGTAAATAATAAATATGACTCCTCAGTTACCACGTTGCTGTTTAGCGCACAAGCTGGCTTAGGTTTGCATTATCAAATTAATAAGAATTTGAACCTTAGAGCAGATGTTATATTTCAGTATAATCCTTATTTTACGAGTCAGAATATTCAGATGGGGGTAGGTTATAGCTTTTAATTTATTGATCCTATACCCAGCACCAAGTGATTTGGGCGAATATGTCGAGATTATTTTTTTCAGATTAAGGCAGAAAACGTAGGCGATGCCTTTGCATCTACGAGGCTTTCTAAGGCAGAGCTGGATAAATTAATCTCGGCAGATGAAGTCCCAAATCACTTCGTAATGGGTATAAGTAGGGTGTTTGGGGACTTGAATTTTAGAGCGACCGTGGGGGAGGCAGCGTTAGTGTCAGTAGAGAGAAGAGAGAAGAGAGAAGAGCGAAAAGATAAATGATAGAAGGCAATCTTGAAATATTAGAAGTATAACTAAATCACAAAACATGAAAAATATAATACTATCATTATTTTTAGGTTTGATGCTGGCAGGATGTAGTCAAGGAGATAGAAATAATTCGTGTTATAACAGTTCTCTTGTGCATGATGATGCTTGTACTAAAGATTGTCCTGGATTCGAAGGCTGCGATGGAAGGCGTTACTGTAATGAATGTATGGCAGCTAAAGAAGGAATTGGACCACTGTGAAACGCTAGGGTATGAAAAAAAAAGATAATTGATGGAACGTCAATTATTCATACGCCAAGAAGTGGAATCATTTAGTACTGGTTAAAATAAAATAGAAACTCAGGCAACCTTTTAACGCCTTTTGTTACAAGTATATATGACACTCAATTTATTACAATAGAATCATTAAAATAATTTAAAATGAAATTGATTAACTTTTATTTGCTTTTAGTAGCCTTGGTTTTTACCGCTTGCAAGAAGGACGAAGCCACTACTCCTACGATGACTACGGACACCACATTTCAAGCCTTAGTTGTTAGTGGCAATGATGACAATGATGACAATGATGACAAAGATGGTAAGGATGGGAAAGATAAAACCTACTGTTTTGAATTTGTTTACCCAGTTAGTATCACGATGCCAGACGGTTCAGCTTTGTCAGGAAACGAAGAAGACATTTGGGCTGCGGTTAAGGCCTGGTACGAAGCTAATCCAGATTCGGAAGTAAAACCGAACGTAGATTATCCAGTTGATATTAACTGGGATGGAGACGTAGTTAAAACCGTCAACGATGAGGTAGAAATGGAAATCGCTAAAAAGTATTGCGATGATAAAAAGGACTACGAAAAAGAAGATTGCTTTAAATTGGTATATCCAGTGACTTGGACTATGCCTGATGGTACTGCTGCTGCAATGAATGATGACTTAGACTGGGATACCATTAAAGCTTGGTATGAAGCTAATGCGGATTCGGAGGAGAAGCCAAGTTTGAATTATCCAGTAAGTGTTATGTTTAAGAGCGGAGATACGCAGACGGTCGCTGATGATGGGGAGATGGAAGACTTGAAGAAGGATTGTTAGTGAGGTGAGGTAAGTGCGGAATGGTTAATGAAAAAGCAGATGGGTAGTCCTGTCTGCTTTTTTTGTTTTTTTTGTTTTTGTTTTGGAGGGTAGCGTGATAGATATTTTGATGGAAAGTTGTGCTTTGGTGGGATGTTCAAGATATAAATGTAATAGGGGTGGTGGATGAAGAGGAGTTGATACTAATAAAGAATAAGAAATAATAAAGTAAATGAAAAACAAACTTTTAACGACGCTACCAGTATTAATACAACCTGGAATATTTATTTTTGTACTGTGGATCATGAGCGTCGGCTTTCCAGGAGTGGAAGATTACTTTGCAAGTACGTCATTGTGGTGGCATGTATTTGCCTTTCTTATCTTGGATGATATGGCGCAATACTGGTGGCATCGGTTTTCACATGTAAATAGAAAAATGTGGAAATTGCACAGACCTCATCATGTAGTAGCAGAAATGGGCGTATTGGTAACCTACAGAAATGCAAGCATGTACTATGCCCTGATGCCCGGAATATGGTTCTCCGCAATGTTGGTCTATTTAGGAATGGGCTATGTTTATCTGTTTTACTTACCGGTAAAATTAATTGTTATTTTATTGGCTCATAGCGAGACCAAATGGGATCGGTTTCTCTATCGATATAAAATGCTAAGGCCCTTAGCATGGATCATAGAACGAACGATCTCAACGCCAAGTACCCATTTCGCACATCATGGATTAACTGCTGAGGATGGGATCTCTCATCCCAATGGAAACTATGGTAATTTGCTTTTTATTTGGGATGTTATTTTTGGGACTGCCAAAATCACGCGTCAGTATCCTTCAAGGTTCGGTGCTTGGAATCAAATAAAAGAGCCTTGGTATGTGCAACTTTTTTTCCCCTTCATTAGGTCCAAGGATCTTAGGAGTGAGTTGCACTCGATTACTACTAAGAATGATTATGATCCGTCGGTGGATTATAAGGAGTTTACGGAATAGCTCCTCAAATCCGATCCATCATTGAAACAGTATTCAAAATACAATGAGTTATTTAAGATAGAAAACTTTGAAATATTTGGAAGACATTTTGGTTTTGTAATCGAAAGTAAAACATATTCCTATGGTATGAAATCAATTTACTATAATAAGGAAAAGGAATTGTGGCGCTTTATGACATCTCTGGAAGGTTCTTGGTTTTTGATAAATTTGAGTAGTTAGGACAGGTATGTAATCCGTTTTAATAATGATTGGATCGAAAACTGGGCAACAGGAGGCTGGGAAAATAGAACTCGATCGACTCACGCTAGGTGCGTCCACGAAAAATATGAACCAACAAACTATTCCATCAAAGTAACATCCCCCTTAAGCATCCCTGTCGTCCCGTCATTCCAAATAACTTCTGCAACATAAACAAACACATCTGGATTTAGCTTTTCACCATTCTTTGTCCCATCCCAGCCATAAGAAGTATCATTGGCTTGGCCGTCAAAATTTTCATAAATGAGAGCTCCCCACCTGTTGAATACTCTGAAGTATGTAATTTCACGAATGGTCTTTTCTGAACTGAAAATCATAAAGACATCATTGTTATTATCGCCATTCGGACTGAATGCAGAAGGTATGTAAACATCTTGTTTATTTTCCACGGCTATTAATATACTGGCCTTTGTTTGACAGCCATTAATATCTGTTATCGTAATCGCATATCGGGTAGAGTGTGCCGCAAAGACAATGGAAGGAGACAAGCAGTCGGTACAACTTAATCCACTCGCAGGGCTCCACTGAATAGATGCGATGTCTTCAGGCGCCAAGTTTACGAAAGCGTTCAATTGTTGCGTGCTCCCGTACTCTAAGTTAAGTGTTGTTTCTAAGTCAATGAATAGTTCATCAGCTTCAGGAACCAATAAACTCTCTGCGTATAAGCAACCTTCAGAATCCTCAATAAGTACTTCATATAAAGCCGAAGGCAAATCCGTAAATATATTACCCGATTGAAAAGAGTCACCACCATTCACGGAATATAAATACGGCGAGTTGCCTCCAGTTACATCAGAAATCATTAATGTAGCCAGATCGCCAAAACAATAAGGCCCCGTTAAATTCAGTTCGGGAATACCCGGAAAATCACTACTTTGTATAACCGCTGTTTGTGCAATAGCAGTACAGCCATTTGTCGTATTCGTAACTTGTAAATTGAATAGCCCTTCGGTATCCACAGCCGTTTCGATTGCTAAAGAATCGAGGATCGTTCCTGGTCCAATCCACTGATAAGTAAAGTTCGAGCCAGTAGATGAGCCATCTCCACTAATCAATCCTGTTTCTTCTTCGCAGGAAATATTTGTTATTGTTGAGGCCACGGCCAAAGGTGCGGTAACATCAGTAAGTACTTCTACGATATCGCTTTGTTGGCAACCATTAGAAAGATCCGTAAGTAATAGCGTATAATTGCCCGCAGCATCTACAACGGTATTTATCTCAGTGCTGATCAATTGACCACTTTGGTTGAACCAGGCAAAATCAAGATCCGTTCCTGAAGAAGCAGAACCACTCAAGCTTACTTCATCTTCAAGGCAGGTCAACATTCCATTTGCATCAGCACTTGCAAGGGGACTCAACGTGTTTTCAAAAACAGACAGCTCGTCAACAGCGCTACAACCATTAAGGGTGTTCGTTACGACTAAGGTGTAGTCGCCAAAATTAGATGTTGTAAAAGCAATGTTGGAATTGATTAGGTTCCCAGTATTGTCATACCAGCTATAGGCTAAGTTATCCCCTGTAGAATTACTAGCATCTAGTTCGTAGGTGTCATTGATACAGGTTATTGTTCCATCATTTCCGGCATCTGCGATAGGAGCAATTATGTCTTGAGAAACGATAA
>JBLHRR010000199.1:0-7665 GCA_047626155.1 Saprospiraceae bacterium
TAACTCTTTATCAATGGAGAGAAAAAGAGTGGTCTGACATAAAAAATAAATACCAGACCACATCCAAGAATCACCCATTAACTAACTCTTTATCAATGGAGAGAAAAAGAGTGGTCTGACATAAAAATAAATACCAGACCACATCCAAGAATCACCCATTAACTAACTCTTTATAACATTATATTTCCGGCGTTGAATATGCCTTCAATATTGTTTGATTTTATTCATCGTTTCAGTAGGAGAGGAGGCGTTGAAAATTTTTAATATTTAACCTTTTAAAGGAGTGTTTTTTTGAATGCATCTCTTTGCTAAAAACACCTTTAAATACTGAAAAGTTGGCTCCTTTTTTGCCTTATATAAAGTGTTGGTGAAAATTGCGATCTGACATAAAAATAAAGCCAGACTGCATTTAAAATTACCAATTAACTTAAACCATATAACAATGTTTGCACACTATAAAATTTTTTCTAAAAATTCAAGTGAAAAAATGACCACTTTTGGACGAGTTTGGCACTGGAATTGCATTATTAAAGTAGAGGGTGAAAAGAACAGCCCGACAGATTGATGCCGGGCTGCATCCAAGAATCACCCATTAACTAATTCTTAAAAAATCGTACAAAAATTATCTTACTAAGGTCACGTCACCACTAAAAGAACGGACATGGCCATCTATAAATTCAACTTCCATCTTGTAGATATAAACACCTACATTTAACTGCTTTCCTCTACTCGTGCCATCCCATCCTGCAAGCTCATTATTAGCTTCGAAATCTTGCTTTTGAAATAAAATGTTACCCCACCTGTCTGCCACAGTCATAGAATTAATACTGCGTACTTTATCTCCTGCAAAAGCAGTGAAGCAATCGTTATTACCATCTGCATTTGGAGAAAAAACGTTTGGAATAAATACCTCATGTTCTTTCTTCACATAAACCAATACACTTTTCATCGCTGAACAACCTGTTTCACTAGTAACGGTTAGGGTATAAGTCACTTCCAATTCCGCAGAAAAAGTAGGACTAGGACAATCGTCACAATTCAAACCTTCAGCAGGAGACCATTCATAAGTCAAGTTTCCAGTTCCAGTTCCAGTGATGTAAGGTTCCAACTTCACACTATCTCCCCAGTTCACATATTGTATCTCTTCCATCTCTAGTAATACCATTGAAGTTCCGCCGATGATAACTTCTTCAACAATGTAACAATCTGTCTCATCTGTAATTTCTAACAAGTATTTTCCGGGACTTAAATTGCTAAGGTTTGATTCCATGCCTAGTACATTTCCGTTCTCATTTGTCCAGGTAAAGAAATAAGTTCTAGAGCCATCAGTCATCGTTACGAATGCGGCGCCATTTTTTTCTCCACAAGTAGATTCCTGTAGATCAAGACGCTCAATTTCAAGTCCGTTAGTTTCTTCAATATTAACCGATAGGGAAGAGCTACAACCAAGTGCATCTGTAGCTGTTACGCTGTATGTTCCCGCTAGTAATTCCTTTATAGTCGTTGTCGTTTCTCCGTTGCTCCATAGATACTCAACTTGTCCGAAAGCGAAGTTTGCACCTACCTGGATTTTTCCGTTACCCATACCGCAGTAGTCATCATTTTGTTGGTTGACTACTAAAGTTATATCGCTGATGTCTACACTTATCAGATTGGAAATAGCTGTATTTTCTGTTGTACATTCTACATCTGAAGTCAATTGACAGCTAACGATCTGACCATCTGTAAGGGTTGAAGTTTGGAATGTAGCAGTATTGTTTCCAATGATACTGTTGTCTACCATCCATTCATAATTTGGATTAGTTCCACCGTTTTGAATGTTAGCAGTGAAAGTGATTTCAGAACCTTTACAAGATGCTTCTGTATTCGTTAGGATTGAAATGATTGGTGTGACAGCATCTTGAACAGTAACCATTTCAGCCACTGCATTTAATTGATCTATGCTCAAACATGGCTCGTTCATGAAGATTGTACAACTTACTTCATCATTATTTGTAAGGTTATTACTAGTAAATACTGGATTATTGTCTCCTGTAGATAAACCATTGATTGTCCAAGAGAAGAAAGGACTATTGCCCCAATTTTCACCACCTGCAGTGAAAGTGACGATTTCGTCTGGGCAAACAACTGAATTACTAATATTGATACTTAATGTCGGAACTAAAGAGTTGCTGATATTTACGGTAAGTGGAGTAGCGGTGACTTGATCACTGCTTAGACAATTTCCACTTGCTGTAAGAATACAAGTTACTTGCTGACCATCGGTTAAGCTGTTGATGCTTAGTGTATTTTCATTGTTGCCAACGTTTGTTCCATTTACTTGCCATTGGAAAGATGGCTGCGCGCCCCAGTCATTTCCGCTTAAAGAGAAAACGAGTTCCTCTCCACTGCAAGCTGTAAGGTTTGTTGCAAGAACTTCAAGGGTAGGCGTAGCCGCTAGGATTACCGAAACAGTCACTTCGTTAGAGCTAAGTAAATTCAAGCTGCTACAAGCGTCAGTGTATTGAACATTACAAATGACTAAGTCGCTGTTGTTTAAACTAGTAGTACTAAAGGAATCTGCATTGGCACCGATAATATCATTGTTATTTACTTGCCATTGGTATGAAATGACGCTATAAATCCCTTCTGATTGTATTTCTGAGTTGAAAATTACTTCCTCTCCTTCGCAAGAAAAAGCCTGAGTGCTACTGATACTGAAAGTTGCTTCAGAGATCGGAAAAATAGGAGCAATCAATACTGGATTCGAAATATGACTGTACATTTCACAATTAGCATCTAGAATGATAACACATTCTATAACGTCTCCTTCTGTAAGATCAGTGCTGCTATAGTTGGCTGTATTTGAATTTGGAACGCTCTGACCATTTACTTGCCATTGGTATTCCATGTCATTGTTCGGATTCGCTACATTAGAATTAAAAGTATAAATTCCATTTACACATAAAGGCTCATCTATCAATTCTATATCAACGGTTGGAAATGTTGTCGATATATTGTTAGGTTGTGTCAACTCATGGATAATGTTTTGCATTAATGGCTCACTATTTAAGATACGAACCCAATCCTGATCTGTGGTGGTTATTACTCGTCCTAAGTTATCATCATTTGGATTGTAGTTAAACCCATATGCTTTATCATTGCTTTTTAAGAATGGAATCACTGAATTATCTCCTGTTCCATAAGTACCATACCAAAAGTAACTAAGGTCAGTTATTTGGTTAGGCCCATTTCCTAAGCCACAAATAACCTCCATCGGTGTGATACTTCCTGATGACTCACCTTCCCATGTAAAAGTGTTACCATTTTCTGTGATGATTTCTGCGAACATCATGTTACCAGGATGAGTCAACTGATATTCAGATTGGAGATACATTGATCTTCCACTCATGAAAAAAGCCTTAGCCGTTTCTCTTCTGTTCATCGGTAAGTCGATTAAACCAGAGGAGATGATTAAGATGTCATAACCATTGAAGCTTGATAAATTATCTAAAGAAGTTTGTGGTAAGATTGTAGCCGTGTGTCCCATGTTAGAAACGACTGTTTCCCAGTTAGCATCCATTGTTTGCATCGGATGATTAGATTGACTCTCAATGATGGCAATGTTGGCAGAGAAACCAAAGAATGGTAGCATGAGTAGCAAACTAGTTCTGCAAAGAAGTGCATTAAGTTTTGGATACGTCATAATCAATGGGATTGTAAGTCGGGGGGGAATGGTTAAGTAAAATGGATGATTCGATTCGTAGAACTAAAAAGGAGGGATTGTTTTTGCAGTGGCGGGGAGCGCTATTATTACTGCGTTATGATACAAAGTTAAACCAAGAGTGGTCAGTCGACAATAACTGATAATTGGTAATTCTGGTATGGTAATAATTTAAATGTGAAAAAATAAATGTTAATTATTGTAAGTCAGTGAATTATACATATGTATTGTTTAACGTTAATGGCTTTTATTGTGTTAAACGTCACTTTAAATAAAATATATAAATAAATTGGGATACTTTTTGTAAAACTTATCGGTAAGAATCTCAGTATAATAGATTTTATGCTGAAATATTTTGTACAGAAATCAAATAGATAATTTTTGTAAGAGCGATCCCAAAGGGTGACTGTTCAGTGAACAGTCAAGTGATTTAACCGCAAAGCGGAAGGGATGAGAAGTGCTGGCGAGAATTAGCATTTGAGGACATACAAACTATTTTGGAATAAAGTCTAATATTGAATAAGTTCATTGCCGAACCTGTCCGCCTTCTAGGGAGATTCCTTGCTTTTAAAGAAGCACGTCATTTATCAAAGAAGAATAGGATGTAGAGCTGTCGTAAGTTTTTCGCTCGGTGTACTGACAACCAATAGATATTACTATTTCTTATGTACACCATATTCCTTATTTTTGAACATTAACTAAAGTCAACTATGGAATTTATCAATCAGGATTTGATCTCCGCTTACAACTGTCCAGAAGGTGTCAATATAACTGGAAAGTATAAAGAAAGCTATGCTACTACTTTGACTAATTCATCTTTGCGATTTTTAGCTAACCTTCATCGCAAATTTAATACAAAACGTAAAAAACAGTTACAGCTCCGTTTGCGAACTCAGCAAGCATTTGATAATGGCAGCTGGCCTTCCTTTTTAGATGCAAGCAAAGAAATTAGAAACTCAGAATGGACGGTCTCTCCGGTGCCGCCTGATCTGCTGAATCGCAGAGTAGAGATAACGGGCCCTACTAGTAAGAAGACTATTATTGATTCGCTTAATTCTGGTGCGAATGTTTTTATGGCTGATTTTGAAGATACAAATACGCCGACCTGGGAAAACATGATTGAAGGGCAAGTGAACCTACGAGATACTATTAACAAAACAATTACATATGAACATTCGGTATCAGGAAAGCGCTATCAACTCAAAAAAGAGGTAGCGACTTTGATGATAAGACCAAGAGGCTGGCATCTGGAAGAATGGAACATCTGGATTGATGGCGAACCGATGAGCGCAAGTCTAGTAGACTTTGGCTTGTATTTTTTCCATAATGTAAAAACTTTAGTTCGGCAGGGTAGCGGTCCTTATTTTTATTTACCTAAAATAGAAAACCATCAAGAAGCAAAACTTTGGAATGAGGTCTTCGTCTTCGCTCAAGACTATATGGGTTTTTCTCAAAAGACAATAAAAGCCACCGTTCTGATAGAAACCATTACCGCTGCTTTTGAAATGCATGAAATTTTATATGAACTTCGAGAGCATTCCGCAGGACTGAATTGCGGCCGCTGGGATTATCTTTTCTCTTTTATAAAGAAGTTTAAGAATATGCCCCATGTTGTATTTCCGGACAGAGAGCAGGTAACGATGCAGAGTCCTTTTATGCGCGCCTATACCCAATTGTTGATCCAGACCTGTCATAGAAGAGGCGTCCACGCAATAGGAGGAATGTCTCCTCAAATTCCAATTAGGGAAAACTTATCGGATAGCGAAGCCATTTTGAAAACGGTAAAAGAAGACAAGCGCCGAGAGGTCAGAGATGGCCATGATGGAACCTGGGTAGCTCATTCTGAACTCGTAGAGGTTGCAAAATCTGTTTTTGATGAATATATGCCAGGAAAGAACCAAATTTCAAACAAACGAACGGATTTGGAAGTAACGGAAGAAGACTTACTTGCTATTCCGAAAGGAAGCATCACTGAGGTAGGCTTGCGCGAAAACATCAAAGTTGCGATTATGTATTTGGAGTCTTGGTTAAATGGAAATGGAATGGTGGCCATCAATCAATTAATGGAGGACACTGCAACTGCCGAAATCAGTAGAACGCAAATTTGGCAATGGATTCACAATTGCGCCCGATTAGAGGACGGGAGAATGATTACGCTGGAATATTATAAACGATGTTTGTTGGAAGAAGTGGACAAGATGGAGCGAAATTTTGGTTCAAGCGTTTTCAATAGCCGGAAGTTTACTGCTGCCATTCACTTATTTGATCAATTGATCCAGAGTGAAGAATTACCGGAGTTTTTAACTTTACCTGCTTATGAGCTAGTGGTGTAAAAAATACCTGCAAAAACTACCCACTACAATTAAAAATACCTTACTTTTGCGGCAAATAAAAACAATTAATATGAGTACTTCATCAACGACAAATAATGATTCAAAGATGGCCTGGATGGTCTTCTTAATTTCAACAATAGCATGTATTGGCTTTTTGATCTTCTTGCCAGAATGGTTTTGGGTAACCTTACCATTTGTTTTGACAAGTTTAGTGAAGGGGTTTAATGCGATGTAGTTTTGAAAATCAAATAGATAAACAAAAAAGCCACTTCTTTTTAGGAGTGGCTTTTTTGTTTGGGGGTTTGCTAAACTTCCACTTATGATAGGGAAAAGTTTAGTGAAAAATTCACTTAGTATTACACAAAAAATAATTTCCCGATTTCTTTGGTGGAAACGATTATATAAATCACTCTTCCTTTGGTCGTATTGATTTACATAATCGTTTCCAAATCGGGGAGTTAATTTTTTGTTGTTACCAAGTGCATTGTAAACTAAGTTCTACCCGTTTTGAATACTTCTTTTGGAATTACTCTTCGTTAGAAACTCCTTAAATAGCTAAGGCTATTCGCGTCGTCTCTGCCTCGATTAATTCCAAAATAACCTATTCTAATTCGGACGAAACTTAATTTCCAGTGCACTTAATCCTTTTAAGCTACAACTTCTTAAGTTTAAAAGGTGCTGGCGCTTTATTCTTCTTCAAGCTAAAAGAGTGACTCAGATTAACACTTAGCTTGTAGGAAGTGGTTAATTGAATGCCACTTAAATTTCGATAGACAGGTAATTCTGCAAACAGACCAATGCTCCAATTTGGCTTGGGAAGTATTTTCAAACCTGGAATAAAGTAAATCCAGTGACCTCCGGTATTGGGAGTCTCAAAATCATTAATCTCGTCAGGATCCGTATTCCGGTAGTTGCCAATAAGTTGTGGACTGATCATAAAAGTCTTTAAGAAAAAGTCTCGGCTAAGTCCAAGGAATAATTGCAACTCATTTCCAAATCTATATTGTTGATTATTAAATCGGGTGCTTTTTCCATTGAAGCGGTAAGAACTTCTGGCGCTGAGGTTTATTTTTGAACGAAACAAATCTCTATAGCCAAATTGTATAATGTTAAACCAATCCCATGCGCCTGTACCAGGTTGCAAATCAGGATTTAAATTCAATTGGCTGTCTTCATTTTTTCTGTCTGTAGCGCCAGTTGGAGTTTTAATTCCTAAAGCATAATCCATGCTATATCTTTTTTTCTTTAGGAAAGAGTATTGAGCAAAGAAGGTCAAATCGCCCAATCCTTTACCTGAAGTTCGACTGGAGGTAATGGAGTTTACCTTTTCAACCTGTTCCACATAGGAAAATAGTCCTCCAAAAGCGATCCTTTGATTTAATGCGTAGGTAAGTCGGAGGATACCAGTATTGGTAATACGGGCTCTAGTATCGTCATTAACTATTTTGCTCTTGAAAATAACATCTCCAAGGCGGTTGTAATCATAAGTCAAACGAACAGAAAGCTGATGAGGACTGGATTGGCCAAGGTCCAGATTTCCGGATATCGGGGCTCCACCAGAGCAGCAACCTTGTGCAATAATAATGGAGGGACTGCAAAAGGCCAGCACAAAAAAGACAGTATGTATAA
>JBLHRR010000200.1:0-7653 GCA_047626155.1 Saprospiraceae bacterium
GTAGAGGTTATCAGAGAGGTGGAAGTCATTAAGGAAGTTCCTGTTGAAGTTATCAAAGAGGTTCAGATCATCAACGAGATAATCAAAGAAGTGCCTGTGGAAATCATTAAGCAGGTAGAAGTCATTCGTGAAATAGAAGTAGATGTCATCAGAGAGGTGGAGGTGATACGTGAAGTAGAAGTGATCAAAGAAGTGCCTGTGGAAGTAATTAAAGAAGTTCTGGTAGAAGTAATCAAGGAAGTTCCAGTAGAAGTAATTAAAGAGGTTCAGGTCATTAAAGAAGTAGAAGTTATTCGCGAGATAGAGGTCATCAGAGAAGTGCCTGTGGAAATCAATAGAAGAGTAAAAGGTAGCACTGATGCAAAAATTGTAAAACTCGAACAAGAGGAGGAAGGAATAGTTACTGAAGTCCCAATGAATTCTAAACCTGATAACCTCAAAATTGTAGAGGGTATCGGACCAAAAATTGAACAACTACTAAACAATGAAGGCATTGCTACCTTCGAAGAATTGGCTTCTGCCCGAATTACTGATATTCAAATGATTCTTACTAAAGCTGGTGGCCGCTACAAAATGCATGATCCTAAAACCTGGCCTCGTCAGGCAGGATTGGCTTCTGCTGGTAAATGGGATGAATTGAAGCAGTGGCAGGATGAGTTGGATGGAGGAAAGGAATAAGTTAGTGAATAAGTTGACTTGTGAATTGGTCCATTAGCTGGTTCGGCCTATTCAATTAAGGGTCAATCCTTTTTATAAAAAAAGCCCCGATAAATAATATCGGGGCTTTTTTTATTGCTTTCATGAGTTCGTGTAACTTAATCCTACTAAGGCGGTTAATTAGGGAGTACATTCCCCCCGATAAATAATCGTTTACTATGTGAAAAATGCAAATATATAAATATTTTATAATGCATCAAATTTAATTCTACCAATTATTCATATCGTAAAATTAAATGCAATTTAAACTTCACTTTACTTTGATAAAAGTTGCAAATGCAGTAACTTTCCAGAACAAACGCAATAGTATTCTTTTTTTTGCGCTTGTTTTAGTTCTTTCCTTTATTAACTAACCATCTAAATTCGCGCTTATGAATATTACTTTTCAAGAATTGAGAAGGATTAAGCACAGCCTTCCAACTGGCAGTGTTCAACGTATCGCCAAAGAGTTATCCATTGAAGAGCAAACCGTAAGAAATTACTTCGGTGCCAGCAAATTCAACAATGGACAAACGACAGGGAGCCATGTCCAACCAGGTCCTCTCGGCGGTATTGTGAGTCTACCAAATACCCAAATACTTGAATCAGCAAAGAAAATTATCTCAGAATCAAGACCTACGTTACAATCATCTTAACAAGTTATCTTAACACATAAGAATTAAAAAAAGGGCTGCATGGAAATTTTCCATGCGGCCCTTTTTTAGTCTAAATGAATTCATTTGGTAGAAGGTGGCAACAGACTAAAGCCCCTCCCAAAACTCCCTAGCCCGCTTATTAATACCTCCCCTCGGAAACGTTGTTGCATCTCCATCCAAACCTCCTGTAGCTTGTCTGTCTCCTCTGTACAATTCAACTTCCCATTGCGGATTCTCCAGCTCTCCACGACAGGTAGAATGAAGCATTTCGAAACTCCCTACAGCATAAGTAGGGTTGTAAAAGATAAACTTAACATCTGACTGAGGAGGGCTACTAGGAACACGGGCATAGAACCAGATTTCATATGGAGGGGCAGCAGTTTCGTTCTCTACAGTAACGACATCATTAGGTTTTCCATACTTCATAAAAATACGCCCTCGGTCTGATTCAAAACCATGACCAAAACCAGAATAATACGTTTTATCCACCGCACGGGCAACTTCCATATATCGGGTATAGGCGGCTTCCGGATTACGATCCATTTGAATCCAAAAGGAATACAAATACCTTCTTTGCGTTTCTGCAGTTCCTTCTCTGATGATATTATTGAGCACTCTTACCGATCCAGCACCTACATGCGCGGCAATGGCTTTCAGGCTGTAACGCAATTCTGCGGAATCCAGTTTTGCCACGAACACTTCTTCTATTGGCTTCTCCAATAAAATTTCTGTATCCCTATATGGGTTACTTCGATCAAATTGAGTTTCACGAGAACTCAGGACATCTCCTTGTCGATTTTTCACTTCTACAGTCAACTTATATCGTCCGGATTCCAGTTTCGAAATGTCTTTTCGAATCAAAATTACATTTACAGGTTTGGGATCTAATTTTTTATGCCCTAATAAAACCGGTTCCAACTCATTGTTGCCTTTTATTTTTTCCACAACATATTTTAGCAAAAACTTTTCTGTGAAGGCTTTATCGGAGTTGTACAATTCCTGATAAAAGATCAAAACAGAATCCGTCTTGTAGTAAAAATTATAAGGAAGCGGCTCCATGTGATAGCCGCTTTTGACAAAGGAGGAGTTGTCTGCGGTTGGCTTTAAGGATCGAATCAATTGCAAATCGGATTGCAACAGCGTTTCTTTTTGGTAAGCAATTTCAAATTTCCCATCGTAGCTCGCCAGATTTGTGGAGTCATTCATATCCCTGATTTCTACTTCCAGCTGATACAAACCATCATCCAAACCAATACGGCGCACGTCCATAAAATCCAATGGATGCTGTGAGACCGGTCCATTCAATATATATTTTTCAAAAGAAACAATTACATCTTCCTTTTTGATCATAATCAAAACCTCCACAGCACCCTGCTGGGTAAAGCTATCCAAATGCTTGTGATTGACCGTTGTTCCCATAATATTGAGATAGACCTCAACAAAGGATTTATTGGGGGGACTTTTGAAAGTCGCATAGGCTACACTTGCATCCAGCGCTTGGACAGCGAAATGGCTTATTGTTATAAAGCATAAAGCAAGTAACAAACGTTTCATGATAAGGACATTTTAATGAGCAGAACAGATTTAACAATAGTAAAGGTAAAGGGTGTTTGTAAGACGGACAAACCATTGATTCCAAAAAGTCAGGTTGCTGTTTTATTCCGGACCTTCAAGTAACCGTTTTTCCATTATTAATTTGAATTCATAGCCTTTATACCTGGTTTGGAGGGTCAGACTAGTATCACTAGCCTCATAGATGTGATAGGTTTGTTTATCTGTATTCTCACTTACTTGGTGAAGTATATTATTTTTGAGGGTAAATGATTGGCTTTCCGTTTTCATATCCACATTAAAATTCGTCTTCATTGCCCCCTCTTCTCCAAATTCGAAGAACGTATTTTCCAGTGCCACTGTTTGTTTCTTATCCCGGAAGGCTTTTTTCAGATCCCAGCTTCCTTGCAACTTACTAGATAAAGATTCTTCTTTTTGACTAGCATCATCGCCACAATTTGTAAAGAACAGGCCTTGGAGCAAAATCAGAAAAAATGGTAAAAAAGTTCTACTATACATTGCTAAATAGTGGTTCTTTGACGAATTCCGTATTTTATAGTTCCTCAATAAAAATTCCAACACGCTCACCGTTACACTACGATTGCTTTTGAAGAATCTTTTTCAGGAACTACGTCATTTGTCAAAGAAGGTAAATAATTAAACGCCCTCTCCCTTTCCAAAGGGTGGTATGAAGGTCAAAATTACGTTTTTTTCGGCGAGTGGCATAACGAGGAGTATCCTATCACTCCTTATTATCAAGTGTAATTACGGTAATTTCCGCCAGCACCCCTACCCTTCCTGGATATCCAAGAAAACCAAAACCACGATTAACGTACAAATATTGCTTCCCTTCCTGATAAAGTCCTGCCCATTGTTTGTAAAAATACTGCACAGGGCTCCATTGAAACCAACCCGGGATATCGATACCAAACTGCATTCCATGTGTATGTCCACTAAAGGTAATAGCAATGTCTTTATGCTTTGTAAGCACCTGATCGGACCAATGACTGGGATCATGGGACAGCAACAATTTCACATCGGCTGATTCGGTTCCCACTACGGCCCTTGACAAATCGCCGTATTTCGAAAAACGACCCTTAGCTGAATAATTTTCTACTCCAATAATAGCTAAAGAACTATCCTTAATATTCAATAATCGGTTTTCGTTTAACAACAAATCCCAACCCAGCTCCCGATGTGTTTGTATCAGTTCATTGAAATTTTGCAACTTGGCTTCCGTACTTTTCCATAAAACATAGTCTCCATAATCATGGTTTCCCAAAATAGAAAAAACACCAAACTTGGATTTTATTTTTTTAAAAATAGGAATGAAGGGTTGCATTTCGCTAGCCACGTTATTGACCAAATCCCCAGTAAAAAAAACGAGATCTGCTTCCTCTTTATTGATTAGAGTAATGGCTTTATTTAATGGATTTATCTCTGTGAAGCTACCAGAATGAATATCTGAAAGCTGAATGATCTTTAGTCCTTTTAATGCAGCAGGCAGGTTACTAATTTTTACGGTCTTCCGATGAATTTTATAGCGATAGCGATTCCGAAGCATACCATAAATCAACACGGCAGCTAGCGCTAACCCAAGGACCAAAGCCAATGTTGCGACTGTTGTTGACAAGGGGTAGCTCAAGGCCGCAGCTCCTGTTATTTTGCCAAAAATCAACATAAAAATCCTGCGTACCATATCTGCTCCAAGAACCGCAAAGGTTATCATTTTACCAAAATACAGTCCCAATAGACAATTGCTAAAGAGAAAAGCACCTTTATTGATCTCTAAAGGAGTCTCCCAACGTGCCATTCTTCTTGACATAACAAACCAAAGGGCAAGTGGCATGAGCCAGTATAGACTTCGGATGAGCAACTGAAGCCAGTCCGGGCAAGTCGCAATGACAAGTACCAGTCCCTGAAAGACAATGTATTCGAAAACAAAAAGAAATAAAAGGGGGAATAGGTAGCGCAAGATTTTGGTTGTTAATAGTTTATTGGACTTGTTCTGCTGTGGCATGAAAACGAAAAAATAACGGGATTGTTCATTTAGTTTTTTTGGCTCTTTGACAAATTCAGTAATTCTGTCCTCTCTCTCTAAGATTACTAAACTTTTCCCTAGCGTACGCGGAAATTTAGTAAACCTAATGAAAACCAAAAGCCCTGATGAACTTAATCACCAGGGCCTTTGAGTAACATTTGCTTAAGAAAAGCAAAGTTTCAACATTATTTTTTTGCGTTATATGCGCGCTCTTTAATACGAGCTTTCTTACCTACTAATTCACGTAAGTAATACAACTTCGCTCTACGCACTTTACCTCTTTTGAGTATTTTAAGTTCAACAATGTTTGGTGAAGCGTGAGGGAAAATACGCTCAACACCTACTCCATTAGAAATTTTTCTAACAGTAAAGGTCTTTGTAGCGCCAGATCCGTTGATTTGAATAACATCTCCACGGAAATCCTGAATACGCTCTTTGGCACCCTCCACAATTTTGTAGCTTACTACAACATTATCTCCCGGACGGAAATTTGGATATTCTAATTTCTTTGACAATTTCTCCTGAATATAGCTAATAGCATCCATAATAATAGATTTTAGGTTCAATACAAGTAACACCGCTTTTATAATAAACGATCTTTAAGGAACTGCAAAGGTAAGTATTTTATTGGATTCATTGCTCAAGAATTTACAAATAAGTTTTCCACATTAAGCTTAGTCCATAATTCTATCTATAACCAATTGATATACAAAACACTACAAATACATTGAATATTATTCCTATTTGCTTTTTATTCAAAAACTAGGCTAAAGATAGGAAATAAGGGCTCCAAAGCATTTGTTTCATATATTAAGAGATGCGTTGATCTCAACCCGTCGACAAAAATACGATTCCAGTAGAAAAACCAGTAATTATAATGATGAGTGAATTACATTAGCAGCATCAAACCAACAAATCCAACTAAATGATTCAATCTTTCCTCGACGGTATTCTAGCTTATGGCAAAGCAATCAGCTACCTCAGTAAAAAAGGGCTATGGAAATTCGCTCTTGTTCCTGGCCTCATTAGCTTAATGATCGGGCTTGGTATTGGCACCATCGCCTGGTCCGGTTCAGACAATATCGGCCTATGGCTCCTATCCTGGTATCCTTTTTCTTTTGGTGTTGGTCTAATGAGTACTATATCTAATTGGGTTGGCGGATTAATGATAGTAATAATAGGCCTCATTTTATATAAGCACTTGGTCATGATACTCGTGTCGCCATTTATGAGCCCGCTTTCGCAAAAAATCGAAGAACAACTTCATGGACAACAAGGTACTTACACTGGTTTTCAGATGAGTCGGGCGCTTAAAGAATTGTGGCGAGGCTTACGTATGGCTTTACGCAACATCATTCGAGAACTCCTTTTTGTAATTCCTTTGTTTTTTCTCAGTTTCATTCCTGCTATTGGAATAGCCGCTACAATTCTTATATTCGCAATTCAAGCATTCTATGCGGGGTTCGGAAATATGGATTATACCCTTGAACGGCATTTTAATATCGGAGATAGCGTTCATTTCGCAAGAAATAACCGAGGTTTGGCGCTTGGTATCGGAACCGTTTTCCTCTTGCTTTTAGCTACGGGGATTGGTTTTCTGATTGCTCCTCCTCTAGCCGCAGTGGCCGCAACTTTAGAAACGACAAAAAGGTTGGAGCCTATTCCAGGAACCCAAGCACCCGAGTTTGTCTAATAGGCGCCAAAGGTTCATATTTGAAATTTAAGCAGACAACCTCTGCACTACTTAATCGTCCTCAATATGTAGCTGGTATAACAACTACTTTACTAATCACTAAATTCACCAATTAAAAACAGAACTAACAACATGAAAAAATTCAACACCCTAATCTTATTACTTTGCTGCAGCTTTTTTACGCAAGCACAATTAAACCTCAGTTTTGTTTCTCAATTGGAATACAACAATGACCTCAATGACGTTTGGGGCTACGCTGCTCCGGATGATACCGAATACGCCTTGGTCGGTCTAAGAAATGGAACCTCTGTCGTTAGTTTGGCTGACCCAGAAAACCCAGTAGAAGTTGGCTTCGTTCCTGGAGATCCATCTACTTGGAGAGATATTAAAACATGGGGTACGACTGCCTATGTGACCTGTGACTCCGGAAACGACGGGCTGGTTGTTATTGACCTTAGTGACTTACCTAATTCTATTTCCAGCTACGCGGTAACCACTTTACCTGGCGGTACTTTAAATAGATGTCATAACATATACATAGATGAGTTCGGCTATGCTTACCTCGCAGGTTGTAATTTAAACAATGGAGGGATGATCATTTTGGATTGTTTCACTAACCCAGGAACCCCTGAGTTTGTAACAAATGCACCAAACACCTATGCTCACGATGTGTATACTCGTGACAATAAGATGTATGCTTCTGAAATCAATGCAGGGGTATTTACTATTTACGATGTTACAGATAAGGAAAACATTGTTGACCTGGGGAATCAAGAAACTCCATTTTCCTTCACCCACAATGCCTGGCTTTCTGATGACGGAAACTATTTATTTACGACTGACGAATTAGCGAATGCTCCGGTGGCCGCTTACGATGTTTCGGACCCTTCAGATATTCAATTCTTAGATTCATATGCTCCTTTTACAACACTAGGCGATGGCGTTATTCCACACAATGTACACGTATGGCAAAATTGGGTGATCGTTTCTTACTATACCGATGGTTGCATTATTCT
>JBLHRR010000201.1:0-7617 GCA_047626155.1 Saprospiraceae bacterium
TTTTCTCGGCCTAATTTCGCAAAAAAGTACTCAAATAGTTTTGAGCGGCATGGATGTCATACACCGTGTTAGCTGCTGCCTCATTTATAAATGAGGCTTTCCCTTTTTCTGGTAGCAGTCTAACATCTCTATATCCATAACTCCACCCTCCCTATTGCGTATATACCCCTTATATTCCCTATATCCACAACTCCTATTGCGTATATATCGCTTATCCATTTCATAATTCATCATTCCTTTCAAAAAATGACATCCGTTTACAAACGACTACTACCGGCTATTAACACCTAATAATCACTTCCCGTAGTCCACAAAAATCCACTCTTCTCTAAATTATAGCCCAACCCATTCATCAAGCACCTAAGAAAGTCAAATCAAAAATAACAAAAATATCCCGACTAACAAGTATGATCATGAAAAAAACACGTAAACACTAGCTGCGTTTTTTTGAAAGAGCAGTCCAGTAACCAAGCAACCACCTCCATCTAACAAACAAAGCCCATCCCAGCTCCCAAACCCAGACGATACCACACAGAACCTTCCCTCCCCCAAACAAATCCAAATCCAAATAAATTTGTACATTACAGATACAAAACCAACTGTAACATGCTTGATTCGAGAAAATTAGCCATTATAGTATTTGCGGATATTGCAGGATATTCGGCAATGATGCAGGTAGATGAAGTAAAAGCACTTTCTGTATTGGACCAGTTTAGGACGGTGCTGGAAGAGGAAGTCCTAGTCCATGATGGCAAGATCATACAATATTATGGCGATGGTTGTTTGCTTTCCTTTGAGAGTGCTTTTCTCAGTTTACGTGCAGCCACGTCACTGCAGCGACGATTCATCGAACAAGAGGTTCCCGTACGTATCGGAATGCACCTTGGAGATGTGGTCTACAAAAATAACAATGCTTTTGGAGACAGTGTAAACATCGCTTCCCGCATTGAGTCTTTGGGGATACCCGGCGCTATTCTTCTTTCCAAAACCATCAGAAACGAAGTCAAAAACAAATCTGAATTCTCTCTTAGTTCTGTGGGCTCTTTCCATTTTAAGAACATCATAGAGCCAATGGAAGTATATGCCGTTTCTAACTCAGAGTTCGTCGTTCCCCGTCCGGAACAAATGCAGGGGAAATTAGAAACCTCCAATCCATCTCCACCTAATCCCGCTCCAGCCAATCCCGCAAATCAACGCGAATGGGAAAAGTATCAGATGCTAGAAATTCTGGATGCACTGGAGGAGAAGAAGTGTGTACTCATTTTAGGGAATTATGCCTTTTCAAAACCTGCTGACGGGGAAGCCTCTGATGCGGAGTTTTTTCTTCCGGAAATACTGATGCGCGAGCAACATAAATGGATCGGAAAAAACGCTGCTGACAGCCCCACTGATTTTTACACTTCCGCACAGGCATTGATAGAGCGGCCTGGAGGACCACGGATGTTTATGGATCTAACCCGAATCAATTTAAAAGACCTGGGACCAAAGCAACTGAACCGATTTAAAAAAATATCTGAGATTCCTTTTGATTTGATTTTGTCTACCTATCCCTTTGATTTGGTGCATGAAGTGTTTGAGGAAAATCAAATTAATCATCAATACGCACATTATAGCTACTTACAGGAACCGGCACCGCTGGAACCTTTTACGAAAGATTATCCATTGATCTATAATATGTTTGGCAGTGAGCGGCATAAGGAATCTATGGTCATATCGCTGGATCGCTTGTACAGTTTTATTTTTGGAATTCTAGGCGTTCGTCAATTGCCGAAGTTGATTGAGGACAAAGTTCAGCAGGCCTCTCACTTGGTTTTTCTAGGTTTTTCCTTTGACGATTGGCATATGAAATTGCTATTGCGCGTACTGAAGGTACATGAAAAAGAAATCTCCTACGCACATCCATCTGGACCACAAGGCCTTGGTCAGCAAAACAAATCCTTTTTTGAATCGAATTTTAAAGTCACCTTTTTGGATAAAAAAATTGATGAATTTGTTTCGGGTTTGCACGGCCTCTGTGAAGAAAAAGAATTGACGAGGAAGGGTACTGCGCGCGCCGCTGAGTCGGAGTATGAGGATTTGCAGGAGATGACGGAGGAATACCGATTAGAGGAAGTTCTTCAGCGATTGGATGATTTGATTATCAAGGATGGAAAGGAGGGAGGCTTGTTGAAGGAGTTGGGAGGGTATCAGCAAAATTTTCATAAAATCAAGGAATGGGAAAATTATAATAGTTTTGATAAACAGGAAGGGAAAAAGAAATGGCGGCAGTTACGAAATAAGTTGTTGTTGTTTATTGATCATGTTTCTGAATCGATCCCTGCGTAGGATCTATTGTATTTACAGTAAGTGGGTACCTCTGTTCTACGACCGCGATTTTAACACATAAGATAGAGGGCACATAAGCCTTCTATCGTAGAAGCACGCATAGTAAAATGCTATTTGCATTTTTTACATAGTTCACACAGCTTATCTTTATGAACTATGTAAGATTTACTGAAAGTAAATTACTATGTGCCCTTTCGCGAAAGTGGGCTATGTGTTCTAATGTGCCTATGTGTTAAAAAAAATACGTTATAGGGCAAATGCGAAAGAGCGTAAAATTCAGCTTTCATGTGAGTTCCCATTTGTGCGGGTATCTTAGCTGCTTATGAACTAAAAATATCATGTAGCATATGCTATGCTCAATTTCTTTGCTTCGATCAGAAGAAAAACAACTGCGTTTAAATCAGAATTTTATTATGCTCTGATTGCTTAAATACTATTTGGAAATGACAAACTTACGATCACGTTACCCCGGGCTTCGCCCCTTCGACTCAGAGGAACAGCAATATTTCTTCGGAAGAGACGAAGAAATAGAATCTGTGTGCAGATTGTTAGACCTTGACAATCTAACCATTTTACATGGCCCCTCCGGCATGGGTAAGTCATCCCTTATCAATGCAGGGATACTTCCGGCTTTAAGCAAAATCAGAAATTGGGACATACCCTATCACATTGTACACATCCGATTTACCAACTATGATCCAGAACTCGCCAGAATAAGAAGAGAAAAACAAGGATTCAAAATTTTAGATGCTGATCTCATAAAAGACCCTATTGATCGATTTGTTACGGCCTGTCTGGGAGGGGAGCATAATTGGGAAGAGGTAATCCCCATGCCCAAACCGAGCCTGTGGTTAAGCGCAAAAAAAATGTTGATTGACCAAGCCATTCATCCGCTTCGGATTGTCTTTATTCTAGATCAATTTGAAGAACTGTTTACCTATCCGGAAGAACGTGTGGAGGAGTTTGCGCAGCAACTAGAAGAACTCTACCATCAGATCGTACCAGAATCAATTAGGAAAGGGATGGAGCGAAAAGAGATTATTGATGCGGAGAAAAATTCTAAGGAGGGGTTTCTTCCCAGTCCAAAAGTAGCGCAGCTGATGGCCCGGATCGAAGAACCTTTGGATGCGAAAATTCTGATTTCAATGCGCTCTGACAAGTTGCATTATCTTGATCGACTGAAAGCCTATCTTCCGGAAATGTTACTCAATAGTTATGAACTGAGAAGCTTTGATACCGATCAGGCGAAAAATGCTATTGTACAACCTGCATCGCTGGCCGGGGAAAATTTTACTTCTCCTGTCTTTACGATAAGTGACCAAGTGCTGGATGAGTTAATTGATTTTCTTCAGGATAAACTGACTCGACGCATTGATCCTTCGCAGCTTCAGATTGTATGTCAGCACATTGAGCAAAAGATGATTCAAAAGGAGCGGAAGAATAAGAAATAGGGTAGTTGTTCAGAAGGGTATGGAGGCGCGACCCTGATGCGGTAAGGTGTGCAATTTGACGATATAGAGTTAACGATTTAGTGTCAAAAATAATAGATATATTTTAGCTAAAACGCGGGGCACTACGATCGCGATTTTAAACACATTAAAAAGGGCTGCGTCTAATTACGGCTCGCCCGCCGATGCAGTCGCATCATTTGATAGGCTGAATAGGTACAAAATAAAACGAAAGATCTAATCGAAAATAAAAGAAAATGGAACAGTCCGAAATACCCATAACAGTAGAAAAACATAGCAGGCCGGTTTTGGCTTTGGAAATAGAAGATGTAGGAAATCTTGATTCCGTACTTCGAGGGTATTATCTAAGCCAAATCAAAAGCCTGGAAAAGCGGAAGGATCGCAAACAGGCCCGACGACTGTTGGAGAACCACCTGGTGCTACCCAAGTCCCGACAGCGTACGTCCAAGGATGCCGGATACATAAAGGAAATACTGGACATTGATTATAGCTTGTTGGAAAAATTAGAAGATTCCCGCCTGATCCGCAGAATCCATAAAACGGGTGCCAACCCCATATATGAAGTCAGTCATGACACCCTGGTCGAACCGATTCTCGCTGAAAGGAAAGACAGAGAAGCGATTGCACGTTTTATCAAAAGGACCTGGAGATATTTTGCTGCGCTTTTATTGTTATGGTTTTTATTTGGGATGTTGTTTGAAAATACTTTTGAAGTGATTCCTAAACTTAGTCAGGGTTCCAAAAGCACAGCGGCTCCTAAAAGCATAGCTATTGTTATGGAAGAGCAAGTGTTTCATATCGGGGAGAACCTTAGCGCTGTTGTGCTGCCCTTACCGCCTATAGTTATAGACCAGGAACTAAAACCGGCGGATTCCATTTTTATTAAATTGCCACTAGCCCCAATTCGTATTGCCGGCCTCGGATCGAACGGAGCGATGGGCGCTGATACTATTTCCATCAAACTGGCAGGTCCAATTGAAATACCGGTAGATGGGAAAGAAAACTCTTTGAGCTATCAGTCCTTTTCGGATGTGGTCGTCCCCTTTGCATTCGCATATGACGGCTCCGGGAACCCGGTTGGTAACAAGACATTTGCAAAGCTCTCAGGCTTTCTTAAAATGACGCCTAAGGGTATTGATGTAGATAGCATCAGGGAGTTCAATAGGCGATCGGAACCCATTGAGATGAAATTGGGAGAGACAGAAGTTCAGTCAGGGAAGTCTACCCAATCCGTTCCGCTGAACTTCGATATGCAATTGACAGATTTCTTTGAGGATGAAAATGATAAAAACAGCATACGGACTATTTTTGGAGATCGCCCTGTGAAGTTGAGTTATATTGTACAAGTGCGTCCTTCCTCTTTCACCGCGTCGCCGCCAAAGATTGAGTATGAGTATCCTTCCGTTCAGGGAATTGAGGTTCAATACTCAAATGGAACCAGTAAGTTTATTCCTGGTGATACCACTTCGGTTACAAATATAACAGAGCAATTACATATTGTAGCTGTAGGAGAAACACTTTTTTCTATTGCCAAAAAATATGGGATTATGGATGAGAGTGGAAACACTTCAACAAAAGAAATCAAGAAACTGAATGGTTTGCGAGATGATAAACTTTCGATAGGGCAGGCGATTCGTATTCCGGTTTACTGAAGCGCTGTTACTAAACTACTGTACACTTTAAAAATACAAGTTTCTGTTTCACCGATATGTAGCTCCCCTTTAGGGGCTGGGGGTTCCGAACGCGACCCCCAACCCCTAAAGGGGAGACTTAACGCGCGCCCAAAGTTCACCGAGATGTAAGCCCTCTTTTAGGGCCTGTCTGGCAGCCACTACCTATCCATTCTTTTCACAAACCCATATTCTTCTAGCGAAAGTGGTCTTTCCTCTTTTACTAACGCTACAACAATCTGATATGCTGAATCCAGTGTCGTTGATTAAGTTTGTAATATCGGAGGTAGACACAATAACAAGTCGATCTGTGATTTCTGCTGTCGACTCAATAATGTGTAAGATATCACTATCCGTTGCGGAGCTTAACAAATTGTATGGTAGGTCAATAATGGCAGCATCATACCTTTTGCTAATGTCTTTTATACCGGAGCGATATACATTTGCAGTATAGTTGAAGTGAGCAAGATTTGCTCGTGCGCCCTTACACACCTTCCAGTTAATGTCGCAACCCTCAATATTATTTCCTGCAAAACAAGCTTCCAACATTATAGTGCCCACACCACAACAGGCATCTAGTAGCGTTTTCTCTTTGTCTGCCTGCGCTGCAATATTGACAAGAGCTTTGGCGATATTTATACTTATGGAGTTACTGTAGGAGGATGGTTTTTTCTTGTGTTTATACCAATCTAAATTATTTTTAATCAAAGTACCAAAATGCCAAATGCCTTCGTAATAGCATAAAGCATAAGTTATAGTTGGGCTATAATAATCAGGATTGCCTTCAATGCTGTAGCCTATATCTTTTAATTTTTTAAGCCGCTCCCCATATTCGGTTGTATCCCCATCAAAAACTAAATATTCAACTTTGAAACCTTCAACGCAAATATTTTCTTTTTTGACTTCATTTATTAGCGTATCATAATCTTCAGAAGATGAGATGACATCAAGTCTTTTTTTAATGAAAGCACTATTGGAAGGTTCTATTTTTATATCAGAAAAAAGTAGTCTATCCTTTTCTTCCTTATTAAAAATATATTTCGATTCGAGCTTGCATAACTCACTTTCCGTATTGTCATAACCAAAGGAGTATATGTGTTTGTTTATTTGCATAGTTTTTTTTGTCCTTGATATTCTTTATCAGTGGGATTTTAGGAATGATTAATATAAGCGATCGTTTTAATGCCGCTTAGGAGTCAGTGAATAATAACTTTCCTATTTATACTTGTAGGCTTTGCACTGTCCTTCGTTAAAAAAATATCGCGTAGCTACGGCTATGCTCAATTTTTTTGCCTCGGTCAGCACAAAACCTACTGCGTCTAAATCAGAACCTTATTAATCTCTGGCTCCTTATACTTATTGGTATTTCGTTTTTATCTTTTTCTTACAAATCTATTTTGTACAATTTTTCCTAAGAATAAATTAGAAGCAACACATTCAAAATCTATTCTTTCTGGAAATTCAGTAAATAATGGAACGCCTCCTCGAAGCAAATAAGGTATTGTTGTAATAGTCATTTTATCGATTAAATCCTCTTTCAAAAAACTTTGGATAGTCCTTCCTCCGTCAATATAGAGCTTATAGTATGGTACTCCGTCATTTATAGTAGGTAGATCAGGGTTCCCTTAATATGCGCCATCTTATATTAATTTACACAAGTGGGAAACCCTGATCAACCCTGATCCGCCCTCATCTACCCTGATCAACCCTTATTCCAAATCCACTAAATATGACCAAGAACCTATAGTATCCTTTATTATTAATTTATTCAAACTTATACAACAATTTAAATATGAGCGAACTTTCACATCTCACTGCAAGAAGTGAATCCTCCTTTAAACGCGACTTTACAAGGTATATACAATTTAAAGGCGATACAATGATTTGGGTCGCCTTTTTTTATACAAAAAACATAAAGTTCTGTAACACATTTCTGCTTCCTGTATCTAAGTATTACACGAAAAATAACCCGTATAAAAAGTCCATCCAAAACTGGTATATACAAATAATCGGCTTTAATTTACAATCCAAGCTTAATAATTTTCGGTTCTTTGTTAAAAGGTTTCCAGATAGAAATAATTTGATTCAGAAGGCTCAAAACAAGTGTACCCTAATAAGTCTTTGAAGTCAATGGGAGATAGTAAGAAGTAAGA
>JBLHRR010000202.1:0-7610 GCA_047626155.1 Saprospiraceae bacterium
AGCAATCCTTTCCGAAGTAAATATTTTAAAACGGCTGGTATACCACCAACAGCATGTACATCTTCCATTAGGTATTTACCACTAGGCTTTAAATCGGCTAAAAAAGGAGTAGTATCACTTATTTTCTGAAAATCCTTCAAGGTAAACTCGATCTTCGCTGCTCTTGCAATTGCTAAGAAATGTAAAACAGCATTGGTAGATCCTCCAAGAATCGTTACTAATCGAATAGCATTCTCCATGGATTTTCGGGTAATAATATCTGAAGGTTTAATATCTTTTTCAATCAAAAGGCGAATGGCCTCACCAGCCTTTACCGACTCCTCTTTCTTAGCATCGCTCAAGGCAGGGTTCGAGGCGTTAAACGGAAGAGCCATACCTAGTGCCTCAATTGCCGAAGCCATAGTATTTGCTGTATACATACCACCACAGGCACCGGCTCCTGGACAGGCTTTTTCAACAATACTTTGATATTCAACTTCTGTGATAGTTCCCGCCACCTTGGATCCCCAAGCTTCAAAGGCAGAAACAACATCTAATTTTTTTCCATTGTGACATCCAGAATCAATAGTACCTCCATATACTAAAATAGAGGGGCGATTCAAACGTATCATAGCCATTAAAGCACCGGGCATATTTTTGTCACAACCAACTACCGTAATTAAGCCATCATAACTCATTGCCTGCACCACTGTTTCCATAGAATCGGCAATTAAATCGCGAGATGGCAGTGAGTAACGCATCCCAGGAGTTCCCATAGAAATACCATCACTTACTCCAATGGTATTGAAAATAAGACCAATTATATCCTCATTTTTAGTCCCCTTCTTCACTAATTTTGCCAAATCGTTGAGATGCATATTGCAGGGATTCCCTTCATAGCCAGTACTCGCTATCCCAATCATGGGTTTAAAAAAATCTTCGGTAGTTAATCCAATCGCATAAAGCATTGCTTGAGCGGCAGGTTGGGTCGGGTCTTGAGTTACAGTCTTGCTGTATTTATTTAATTCTTTCATTCAATTTCTATCATCTTATACCTCAGAATTGTAATTTTCTAAAGAACTGAAGTCGAAATTAACAAAACGGGACATCTATATTTTTAAGATTAGACTTTTTGGAATAAATCCAAGCGCGACAAATAACCCGTATAAAATTGATTTTCAAATAATTAACACCCTATTATATCCGATGTCCACGAAATCAATTCTTTCAATAAAACTTACAACTTGTTTATCAATGCCCTCAATATTAGTCAAATTGCCCTGCTTTATGAAGATTTACTAAATTTATAATCTAACGCTGCCACTTATTAGGCTGTAATTATTTTTAGATTCTCGGTAGGTCGTTATTGTCTTTCAACGGTAGATTCGATTTCCCCATGAGATAGGCGTCGATGTGATGTGCAGCCTGACGCCCTTCAGAAATAGCCCAAACAATCAACGATTGCCCGCGGCGCATGTCTCCCGCTGCAAAAATCCCTGACACATTGGTTGCATAGTCTTTGGTAGTCGCTTTAATATTGGTTCTAAAATCCATTTCCAAACCAAACTGCTCGGCAAGTGTTTTTTCGGCTCCAACAAAGCCCAAGGCCAGCAGAACCAGATCACAACCCCACTTTTTTTCTGTATTCGGAAGCTCTTTTAATTGCGGACGCTCACCATCTTTGAAAATCCATTCTACCTCAACCGTTTTCAAACCGATTAGATTTCCGTTTTTGTCACCTAGAAACTCTTTCGTAGAAACACTAAAAAAGCGTTCTACACCCTCTTTATGGGAGGATGTTGTTTTTAATCTCATTGGCCAATATGGCCAAGGCTGGTTGGTGGGGCGTCCTTCTGAAGGTTTGCTTAAAATTTCAAAATTGGTTACTGATTTTGCCCCCTGTCGATTACTAGTTCCAATACAATCTGAACCCGTATCCCCACCACCAATTACAATAACATTTTTATCCTTTGCAGAAAGAATGTGTTCAAAATCAACCAATCCATCTACATATTGATTATTCAATTTTAGGAAATCCATAGCCTGATGAACTCCTTTCAAATGATTTCCTTTTATTGGAATACCTCTTCTTTCGCTAGCCCCTCCAGACAATAATACAGCATCAAAATCGGCCATAATTGTTTCAATACTTACATTTACACCAACATGAGCATTCGTTCTAAATTGGATACCTTCTGCGTCTAATATTGCAACGCGTCTGTCAATAATATTCTTCTCTAATTTAAAGTCCGGAATCCCATAGCGCAATAATCCTCCAATCTTAGCATCGCGCTCAAAGACCGTGACTAAATGACCTGCTCTATTTAACTGTTGCGCTGCAGCCATACCGGCAGGCCCTGAGCCAATAACTGCAACCGTCTTAGTTGTTCTTTTCTCAGGTAGATTTGCAGCTACCCAGCCTTCTTTAAATGCGATCTCTACTATGTTTTTTTCAATATTTTCTATAGTAACGGGATCTTCATTTATCCCTAAGACACAAGCTTCTTCACAGGGCGCAGGACATAACCGGCCGGTAAACTCAGGAAAATTATTCGTCGCATGTAAAATCTGAGCAGCTTCTTTCCAACGTCCTTTATAAACCTTATCATTAAAATCAGGAATAAAATTACCGAGCGGACAACCACTCTGGCAAAAGGGAATGCCGCAATCCATACAGCGTGATCCTTGCTCTTCAAGCTTTTTTTCCTCTAAGGGAAGCGTAAATTCTTTGTAATCTTTAAGTCGGTCTTCAACTTTTTTAGTGTCTTCATCGATACGCAAGTATTCTAAAAATCCTGTTGTTTTTCCCATACGATTATAGTGTTACGAGTTTTTCATTTTCTAATCTAATTAGCGCCTGTTTATACTCTTCTGGCAGTACTTTAATAAACTTCGGTAATTGAGTCTGCCAATTTTCCAAAATTCGTTGGGCTAAAGGGCTTAATGTATTATTGTAATGATTTTCAATAAGATTTTTTAATTCTGAAATGTCCTCCGTTAAATTCACTGGTTCCAAATTCAATCCTTCCTTGTTACAATTCATATTAAAGGTATTATTTGCATCGAATATGTATGCAATACCACCGCTCATTCCGGCTCCAAAATTTCGTCCAACTTCGCCGAGAATCACAGCTCTACCGCCAGTCATGTATTCACAACCGTGATCTCCAATTCCTTCAACAACAGCGAGAGCACCAGAATTCCGAACACAAAAACGTTCGCCCGCTTTTCCATTTATATAGACCTCCCCTGATGTAGCACCGTATAAGGCAACATTCCCAATGATCACGTTATTTTCAGGGACAAGTGTTGAACTATCAGGAACTTTCACAACCAACTTTGCGCCAGACAGCCCTTTTCCGAGGTAATCATTTGCGTTGCCATTAATAATTAGCGTAAGTCCCTTGGTTGCAAATGCACCAAAACTTTGACCAGCCGAACCTGTGAAATTTATTTTTAAGGTGTTTTCTGGAAGTCCCTGAGCCCCGTAAATTTTAGAGATCTCATTACTTAAGATTGCCCCAAAAGCTCTATCTCTATTCGTTATTTTTGATTCTAAAACTGTTTTTTCTTTTCGAAATAAAGCTGGATGTGCCTTCCTAATAATTTTAAAATCCAAAGCTTTTTCCAAATCGTGATCTTGGGTTTCAGTATTGTAAACTTTCGTTCCTTCCGGGGTACTTACCTGATGCAATATTGGAGATAAATCTAACCCATTGGACTTATAAAAATCGATTGTTTTATTGCGATTTAGTTTTTGAACCTGCCCTACCATTTCGTCCACTGTTCGGAAACCTAGTTGAGCCATAATTTCTCGTAATTCCTGAGCGACGAAGTACATAAAGTTGACCACATGTTCCGGTTTCCCTTTAAATTTTTTGCGCAGCTCCGGATTTTGAGTTGCAATCCCAACAGGGCAGGTGTTTAAATGACATACCCGCATCATCACGCAACCTGAAGCAACCAAAGGTGCAGTTGCAAATCCAAATTCCTCAGCACCCAACAGACAAGCAACGGCAACATCTCGACCTGTTTTTAATTGCCCATCACATTCCAAAACCACACGGTTTCTTAAGTTATTCATAACTAAAGTTTGCTGTGCTTCGGCCAGTCCTAATTCCCAAGGTAATCCAGCATGTTTCATGGAAGTCAATGGAGTGGCCCCTGTTCCACCGTCATGACCGGAGATTAAAATAACATCTCCCTTTGCCTTAGCAACTCCTGCGGCTACTGTACCTACCCCTACCTCAGAAACCAGCTTTACATTGATTCTAGCATCCCGATTAGCCGATTTTAAATCATAAATAAGTTGTGATAAGTCTTCAATAGAGTAAATATCGTGATGTGGTGGCGGTGAAATCAGTCCCACATAGGGAGTCGAATTTCTTGTTTTAGCGATATCCGGATTTACTTTTGGACCGGGTAGCTGCCCCCCTTCTCCAGGTTTTGCACCTTGTGCCATTTTAATTTGGATCTCTGCAGCATTTGTAAGATAATTTGAAGTTACCCCAAAACGACCAGAAGCTACTTGTTTAATTGCAGAGTTTTTCCAATCGCCGTTTGAGTCCTTGTAAAAACGATTCTCGTCTTCTCCCCCTTCACCCGAATTACTTTTACCTCCAATACGATTCATGGCGATTGCTAAATTCTCAT
Organism: Saprospiraceae bacterium; assembly: GCA_047626155.1. GTDB lineage: Bacteria > Bacteroidota > Bacteroidia > Chitinophagales > Saprospiraceae > CALGLS01. The sequence continues at coordinate 4,633 of JBLHRR010000202.1, forward strand.
GCGCTTCTTTACTAATGGAACCATAAGACATGGCTCCGGTTTTAAACCTTTTTACAATTTTAGTCCATGGCTCAACTTCCTCTAAAGGGATGGGATCATAATTAGTAAATTCAAATAAACCACGAATGGTCATCAACTTCTTAGTTTGCTCATTCACCAAATCTGAGTATTCTTTAAAAGTGCTGTGTTTATTATTTCTTACGGATTCCTGAAGTTTAGCAACCGTAAGCGGATTAAAAGCATGCTTTTCCCCACTTCGTCTCCATTTATATTGTCCACCAAAGTCCAAACTTAAGTTACCATCTATAGTATTTGTATTATACGCTCTTCGATGTCGCTTACAAATTTCCCCTTCAATTTCTCGTAGACCAATTCCTTGAATCCTTGTTACCGTATTTGGAAAATAGTCGTTGACCACTTTGGTATTGATACCTATACATTCAAAAAGTTGTGATCCTCGGTAGGAATTAAGCGTTGAAATTCCAATTTTATTCATCACTTTAAGAATTCCAAATCCAACAGCTTTATTGTAATTATTTATGGCTTCTAAATAATCGATTCCTTGAATTTCTTGTTCTTTGACTTGTTTAGAAACAATTTCGTTTACGATGTATGGATTGACAGCACTCGCTCCAAATCCGAACAGCAAGGCAAAATGATGAACTTCTCGAGGCTCGGCCGATTCGATAATAATACTGACTCTCGCGCGTTTCCCTATTTTATACAATTCATGATTTACATAGGAACAAGCCAACAATGCCGGAATTGGCGCCATTTTCTTATTGACTCCTCTATCGGAAAGAATGATAATATTACCCCCTTCATCTATTGCTTTCGAAGCTTGTTTTACAAGATTTATTAGTGTTCTCTCCAGTTCATTTAATCCCTTATCCACTTCATATAGCATAGATATCGTGGTCACTACAAAATCTGGGTTTTGAGTGTAATTTTTAATCTTATCTAAATCGTGTTTTGAGATAACAGGATTTTGAATCTTTAGTTTCCTGCACTGATCCTCATTGATTTTGAAAATATTTGTATCGCTTCCAAGTGTTAAACTAATGTCTGTAATTAATTCTTCTCGAATCCCATCTAAAGGCGGATTGGTTACCTGCGCAAACAACTGCTTGAAGTAGTTGTATATGAGTTGTGGTTTTTCAGAAAGGATTGCAATAGGAGTGTCATTCCCCATGGAACCGATTGGCTCTTTCCCTAATTGTGACATTGGCTGGATAATAATACGTAGATCTTCTTCAGTATAGCCAAAAACGATTTGTCGTTTTTCCAAAGCATCTTCTTTGTGTTTAATAGGTCCCTTTTTCGGAGGAATATCTGCCAAATGCACTAAATTCTTATCTAACCATTTTTTATAGGGATGCCTAGAAACTATTTCATCTTTTATTTCCTCGTCATTGATAATACGTCCTTGGTTCATATCTACTAAGAACATCTTTCCTGGTTCCAATCGACCGTGACTCGCTACATTTTTAGGATCAATTTCAATAACACCGGTTTCAGAAGACATAATCACAAAACCATCTTTGGTAACTGTATAGCGAGAAGGCCTCAAACCATTTCTATCAAGCACAGCTCCAATATAGTTTCCGTCGGTAAAAGGAATAGAAGCCGGACCGTCCCAAGGCTCCATGATGCACGAATTATATTCATAGAATGCTTTCTTAGCTTCAGACATATATGGATTTTTCTCCCAAGCTTCAGGAACGAGGATCATCATTACTTCGGGGAGAGAACGTCCTGTCATTAATAAAAGTTCCACCAACATATCCATTTGTGCCGAATCTGACTTACCTGGCAATATGATGGGAAAAATATTCTTAATTTCGTCATTAAACCAATCACTTTGCATGAGCTCCTGTCGGGATAATGTTCTTGAAACATTTCCGCGCAGTGTGTTTATTTCGCCATTGTGACACATATAACGAAATGGTTGGGCCAAATCCCAGGTTGGAAAAGTATTTGTAGAAAAACGTTGATGTACCAAGGCCAATCTTGTTATGAATAAAGGATCAGTTAGGTCTTTATAGAACAACTTGATATCTTCAGGTATAAGTAAACCTTTATAGATGATAATTTTTGTTGAAAGACTAGGCAAATAGAAAAATGCAGATTCTGAAATTTTCGAGCCATTAATTTCGTGTTCCGTTTTCTTTCTGGCAATAAAAAGTTTTAAATTAAACTGAAAGTCTTCCAGTGTATTATCTGATTTCCCTATGAAAATTTGTTTGATAAATGGTTGTGTAACCGCAGCAATTTCGCCGAGGACCGATTCATCCAAAGGAACGTCTCTCCATCCTATTACTTCAAGATCCTGTTCTCTTATGTGTTTTTCAAATACATCTATACAGTAATCCCTCTGATTCTCTTTTTTAGGCAAAAAGACATTACTAACTCCATATGACCCTTCTTTGGGTAAATTGAACTCACAGTTCTTCACAAAAAAGTCATGTGGGATATCAATTAAAATCCCGGCTCCATCACCAGTTTTTCCATCGGCATTTACAGCTCCTCTGTGCTCCAGTTTTTCTAAAATTTGAAGTGCTTTGTGAATTATATTATTTGACTTAACACCTTTTAAACTACAAATAAATCCTGCTCCACAATTATCGTGTTCAAATTCTGGTAAATACATTCCCTGTTTCTTCAACATATGATCCTATTTTAAGTATAAATTGAAAGTCTATTTTAAACAATATAACAACATAGAATTCACATATCATAATGCAAGTGTCACTTTTCCGAATATGAAAATTAGGGCCAATTAAAAAAATGAAATTCTCAATTTCATCCCTGATATTTTAAGAAAATGGTAAACGAAAAAAGCAACTTTTTAAATTTTTATTGAATTAAATGACGTAAAAAGCAATTTTCAATGAATAAAATTCAAGCAAAATAGACTAAAAATTAAAAATCATCAGAATGAATGTTGTGATAAAAACAAAATATTAAATATATTTTGA
>JBLHRR010000203.1:0-7579 GCA_047626155.1 Saprospiraceae bacterium
GCTAACTGCCAATTGCTGAACAGTTACAAATAATTTAGAGTTAAACGATCCTGCTTTTTAGTGGGAGTATGTACGATCGCTAATAGCCTCCACAAAAGAAATCGATGAAATATTTTTTGTGCAATACTTAATTTGATAACTTTAGGCAAATAATTTCAAAACAATTAATGATTAAATGCTAAATAAAATTGATCAAGACTGGCAGAACGAATGGGCAGAAATTGCATTGACCAATTCAATAGTTCCTGTTTTCTGGTTGTCTCCTGAAGCTCACCTAATCCGGTTTAATCCTGCTCTGGAAACGACCTTGGACTATGATTCAGAAGCTTTACGATCACTAACTTTATACGACCTGAATGAACAATTAACCAAAAAAGATTGGAAAGCTAATTGGAAAACATTGTTAGATGAAAAAACATTGACAATTGAATCGCAACTCAATACCAGTTCCGGTCTGTCCTTCCCCGTGGAGTTGAATTTTAGCTTAGTTGAAGTGGGCTCCTTTTCACTTTGTTGTGTACTGGTTCGAGATATTTCAGCACGTAAAGAATTCGCAACTCAATTAGAAGAAGCTAATTTTCTTTTGGAATTGATTGTCAAAGAACGATCTGACAGTTCGGAGATGACCCTTAATGCACTTAAAACCCGCCAATCGGCATTTGATAAACTTCGAAAATCAGAACGAAAGAACCAGCTGATTTTAGATTCTGCCGGAGAAGGGATATATGGATTGGATACACAAGGGCATACCACTTTTGCCAATCAAGCTGCAGCAAAAATGATCGGTTGGGAATTGGCAGATTTGGTTGGCAAACCCCAACATGACATCCTTCACCATAGTAAAGAAGACGGGACGCCATATCCCGCAGTAGATTGTCCGATATATTCCGCTATTAAAGATGGCAAAGTCCATACGATTGATGATGAAGTATTTTGGCGAAAAGATGGTTCTTCTTTTCCAGTAGAATACACGAGTACTCCGATCAAAGATGAAAGTGGACAACTACTGGGAGCGGTCGTTATTTTCAAAGATATTACCCAGCGGAAAGAAGTAGAACGAGCATTGAAACAAAGCAATGAGGATTTACAAAATGCACTGTTGGAAGTAGAAAAATTAAAAACAAATCTGGAAGTAGAAAACAAATATTTGCAACAGGAAATCAAATTGTCTAACAACTTTGAAGAAATCATTAGCCAAAGTAAAAGTTTCAAAAAGGTGTTTGCTCAAATAGAGCAGGTTGCCGTTACGGACGCCACCGTATTGATTCTAGGGGAGTCGGGTACTGGAAAAGAATTGATTGCTCGTGCGCTTCATAATTTAAGCGAAAGGGAAAACCGTACTTTGGTAAAAGTAAACTGTGCGGCTCTTCCCGCTAACTTAATTGAAAGCGAATTGTTTGGTCATGAAAGAGGCGCTTTTACCGGAGCCCTGACTAAAAGGATTGGCCGCTTTGAATTGGCGGACGGAGGAACTATTTTTCTGGATGAAATTGGGGAAGTCCCAATTGAACTGCAATCCAAATTACTTCGGGTACTTCAGGAAGGAGAGTTTGAACGATTGGGATCTGCACGAACCTTGAAAGTAGATGTCCGAGTAATCGCGGCTACAAACCGAGACTTGACAACGGAAATAGAAAAAGGCAACTTTCGAGAAGACCTTTATTACCGATTGAATGTGTTCCCGCTCTTGGTGCCTCCCCTTCGAGAACGCCGTGATGATATTCCTTTGCTGGTTCAACATTTTTTATTGAAATATGGGAAGAAATTTGGGAGAAAAATTGAAGTCGTTTCCAAAAAAGTTATGACTGATTTAATGAACTACCCTTGGGCAGGTAATGTACGGGAGTTGGAAAATGTGATCGAACGTGCAATGATTGTTAGCTCTGGTAATAAACTGGAATTGGGTAATTCTCTGACAAAAGAATCAGGTATTTCTAAAAAACGTAAGATTATTACTATGGAGGAGATGGAACGGGATCATATTTTGAAAACATTAGTGTTTACAACCTGGCGGGTGAGTGGGGAAAAGGGGGCGGCAAAATTGCTGGGATTGAATCGAACGACCTTGGAAGCAAGAATGAAAAAATTGGGTATTGAACGGCCTTAAACATTGGCTTTACTGCCCATAAAATACAATAGTAAGAACCGTTGTTAGCAAAAAAGCAAAAGGTATTATCACTATTGAAAAGGCAAAGGAGACCATAATCAACTTTACAAAAGCTTTCCACCAGCCTTGTCGATAAAACATTTTGAAGCTAATCAAAAAGTAGATCGGGGGAATGATAAAGAACAATGACCAAATGGCGTATTCTTCCGTTATCCCAAAGGCAATCAAGAGTAGGGTCAATAGCAAAAATAAGAAGCCAAAAAGATAAAGGGTTAGGATTAGATGTTCTGAAAATCGTTTCCTGCGACGAATATGTGTGAACCAAAGTAAGAGCGTATAAAAAGGTAGGGACAGAAATATGGCTAGTGGTATTTGCGAAAAAATGGTGGAGATAATTCCTTTCGCATTTGCTCTATACATGTCTAAAAATTGATTCAGCGCAAAATAAAGGATTACACTTGGCTCTTCTATAAAAGAAAGAATAACCTCCTCATTCGTATTCCCTGTCGTAATTAAAGAATCTAGTTTAATAACCTTACTTTTCCAGAAGTTCATATTATTTAAAGAATCCGAGGCAAAAATAATAGGAATCTCATCTTGAAGGAGCATCAAGGTGTCCGATTGGTTTACTTCAATGGAGTCCTGTATTTGTGTTAAAGTCTGTTTTGCTTTTTTAAAATTAATTCCATCCTCCCAATTTCTCGAATGTAAGGAGAAGACAAAAAAGAAAAGTACAGAGAAAAATAAATATAATTGTCCTGGATGGAGATAGGAAATTCGCTTGCCTTCGCAAAATTGTCGTGCGGTTTTCCCTGGTTGAAAAATGAAGGAAGGTAAGGTCGATAGTAGCTTCGAATCAATGGATAAGTAGTTGCCTATGGTGTTTTTGAAAAGAGAAGTTAAGGTGACTTTTCCTTCTACTTTTTGGCCACAAGCAGGACAGTACCTGTGATTTCCTTGAAGTACACGTCCACAATTTTTACAATCGTTTTTTGAATCCATATTACCTGTCAATTGAATGCCAATTCTTTCACCATTCCTAAGCTGGCTTCTAAGAAGAGCCTAAGTTACAAAACAAAAGGAAATTCAGGACTTAATTAGAAGAAGCCGATCCGTTTCATCCTCAGAAGTTCTATTGTTTTCGATAATTATTTTTGGCAAGTCTGACTGTTGCCTTCCCTGAAGGGAAGTCACGTTTTTATAAAGTGGGGGAAGAGTATCGGATTATTTTTCCTCCTTTTCGGTACCCATTACTCTATCCCAAAAGGTAAAATAAAGGCCATAATTAAATGAAAACTTCCGATGGTGTACATCATGATGGGTGGCACCTATAAACCATTTTTGCAGAAACTTCAACGATTTTTTTTGTGGGTAAACCTCGACAGCTCCGTGATTGATGATAGCGGTAATGGTCATTAAGACTGAAGCCAACAATAAACTATAAACCTGAATGGGAATCCAAATCAGAAGTAGCGGTATGAACATCGCCTGTAAAATAGTTTCAAACGGATGAAAAGAAAAGGAAGTTAGGCTATTCGTTTGAACACTTTCGTGGTGCCAACTGTGAACCAGACGATAAACCCTAGGCTGATGCATCCAGCGATGAAGCCAATAATAATAAGTGTCTTGGACAAAGAGAAAAATAAAAATACTCAGCGGATGATACCACCAGGCGTATTCGCTCCAGTCAAAATAAATAGCCGTATGTCCTTTTTCGAAAAGAAACAAAATGAAGAGCGCCAAGGTGGAGAAGATGACTGCACTATAAGCCGAGCGGATCAATTCCTTATTGATTTGACTTTTTTTCACTTGGTGGATTTCAAGAATACGTTTTGATTTTTTCTTCTTAAAAAAATTGTAGACCCAGTGTTGGTAGGCTTTCGCAAGTATCCAATAACGCAAATAAATAATTACTGGTAACAGTAAAGAGAGTATGAAGTAGTCTTTTGCAGAAAGCGAGAAGTTTTGAAACTCCATTCCTTTATAGTGTTGGTGATTTGAAGGATTGACTTGCTAAGACAAAACGGTCAAATTCAGGGTTAATATAAAAACACACGTAGATTACGGAAAACTTTAGTGGAACTAATTATGAATATAAACTAAATGAAATTTCAATTCATTTGTTTAATCTTTCTCTTAAATTACAATAGACTTGTTACTGTTTAGCAAAGGAAAAGCCCTTTGTGAAATTCCAGAGTCCGGCGCCGAGGAAAATTGATTTGTCTCGTAGCCACTCACTTTTGTTTCTGAAGGTCTGAACTAAAATATTGTATCGTTTAATATTTTAAAATCCACTAAAGTTTCATATCTTTGGTGATGTCTGAACTAAAATATTGTATCGTTTAATACCCCCAATCGCATTTTCAACGAAGACTCGATTTTTACTAACGGACAAATTATGTTGTTTTTGTTCAGGGTTTGCTTTTGTTTTATAAGGTTTTTTAAAAGGAATGTTTATTTTTCTGACTATATAATCTTTTTCGAACCCGATATATCCCAAATCGATCCATACGCTTAGGTACTTAAACCATGGATGCGAAGGGGGAAAATCTTTTTGGAGCATTTTATAATCATGTTTTGCTCCAAGAACAGTAAGCCCCACAAAAAGTACGGCTTGTAAGAATGTAGATACTATTATGTTTTTAACGGTATATGCTTTTTTACCGTTATAAAATGCTTTCTGCTTCTCGTAATCTTTTTACGGTGATTTCATCTCCTAAAGCTAACAGATTTCCCTGGTTTCATATTTTGATGCAATCAACCTACTAGAGTATTGTCTAAAGCCTTTTAAAAAAAACTCACCGGGTCTGCTAAGTTTTTTCAACCTGCTGCAATAAAGAGATGAGAAGATGAAACGAATACTATTGAAAACGCAACGAACGCAAAGAAAGGCAGCTCACTCAGCGGCTCAGCGAAAAAATGTAGCGTTCTTGACGCCGTTGTGGCTAGTCTTTTTAATTTAAAAAACTTCGTGCATTTACGAGCGTGGATGTATGCTTGTGGCCACAACTAATTTAAGGAGTGAGCTTAATAGAATTTGCACTTCAAGTATTAAATCATGGTTTTAAAAATAGATACTTTTTTTTTTAATAAAGCCAGCTTTCGATTATTTTTCAAAATTTTTAAATCAACTGCAAATCAACTGCAAATAAAATGAAAATACTTAAACTCCTTTGTAGCAAAAAAGCTCTTTTGTTTTGGGCTTTAATACTTAGCGCTTCTTTTGCTTCGACTCAGACTATCCTGATTGGTAGTGCTGATAACACTGAAATGGTACCGGAAAAGTCTAATCATGATTATTCCTATACGCAACAGCTTTATTTGAAAAATGAGATCAACACCGTTGGTCTAATCACTGCGATTAGGTTTTATTATTATGGGGATGATGGAGATGCTTCTTCCGCTAGCCTTAGTAACAGTAACCAATGGGTTGTTTACATGGGGCATACAACGCAGACATCTCTGAGCTTTACATTTATATCTACCAGTAGTATGACTCAGGTGTTTAGTGAGACACTTCCAGCGGAACCAGCAGCTGGCTGGGTTACCCTTACACTAAACACCCCATTTCACTACAATAACATCGACAACCTAGTAATTGCTGTGGACGAAAATAAGTCAGGTAACAACGGCATGGATAATGATTGGATTGGAAGTTCTGCTAATATTGGACGTCAGGCACAGGCCTACGGCAGCAGTAATATTGATCCGGCTTCACCGCCAAGTGCGAATATTGTCTTTTATGGTTTTCCGTGGACTGAGTTAGTCTTTGGTACTCCACCATCATGTGTTACCTCATACATTTCGCCAGTAAACAATGCAGAGTTATGTAATGGAACTAATCCCGTGACGCTATCATGGCAGGCAGCATCTGGTGCGACAAATTATGATGTTTATCTCAGCCCAGATCAACTTATTGATAATAATGATTTGATAGGAAATTCAGCGACTACTAGCTTTACAACAGGTAATTTGACACCAAGTACATATTATTGGTTCATTCTTGCAAAAAACGCTTCAGGTTCTGCCCAAGAATGTACTGTTACTTCTCAATTTATAACATTAGCACTACCAACAGTATCATTAAATATCCTTGGTGGAGAAGATGAATATTGTATCGATGACCCAACAGCCTTAATTGTTTTTGCAGGATCTCCTACCGGTGGCGTTTATAGCGGTACCGGAGTAATCAATCTTGGTGATGGCCTGAGTTTTACTTTTGCCCCTGGTTTAGCAGGCGTAGGTGTACATACGGTTACCTATACTTATACGGATGCCAATGGTTGTGCCGGAACTGCAACAGATAATATCACCGTAAATCCATTACCAATAGTCACGGCAAGCTCTACCAATTCAATATGTATGGCAAATAATGGAACGGCCTCTGCCTCTGCTACCGGTGGCACAGCAGCTTATACTTATGCGTGGAGCAATGGAGATTTAGGTGCCAATATTATGGATCTGGCTGACGGAACTTATACCGTTACAGCCACAGATGCCAATGGCTGTATGGGTACGGCAAGTACAGTAGTAGGACTAGACGATGCCAATCCGACAGTTGGTTTTACCGCACCTGCTGATCTATGTATCAATGTAGGCGTCCAGGCAGGGCTCTCTGGCGGATTGCCGGTACCTGTACCAGGAGAGGCTGGTGTTTATAGCGGTATCGGTGTGACCGATGATGGCAATGGCCTGACTTATAGTTTTGATCCTGCTGCGGCAGGTCTTGGAGTGTATACTTTAAGCTATATGTATACCGATCAGTTTGGCTGTACGAACAGTGCAACTGATGATGTGGAAGTGCTTGATTTGCCAGTAGTGGCCTTTACCGCCAATGCTCCACCTCTTTGTATAGCGGATTCCTCCCTCGTATTAGGAGGCGGCACGCCAATAGGAGGTGTGTATAGCGGCCTTGGAGTGACGCATTATAACGGAACGACTTTTATTTTTGATCCGGTGGCTTCGGCTCCTGGTGGTGGAGATATCCCGGTGACTTATACTTATACGGATGCCAATGGTTGTACCAATAGTGCAATAGATAATATTTCTGTCAATCCGATTTGCTGTCTGCTCATGGTGACTTGCCCAACAGGGCCAGTGAATCTATCATGCATCGAAGAACTCCCTGCTTTAGCAGATCCGTCAGCAATTCTTGCTGAATTTACAGCACAGGGTGGTGTTGTTATTGAAAGTTGTAATCCTGTTGTTATCACTTTTGCTGATGCAGATGATGGCGGACCGGGTTGTGCTGCTGCGGCTAGAACAGTCACTCGAACCTTTACTGTTACTGATCCAGGAACCGGTGAATCAGTGGACTGTCCAATTGATTATGTAATCGTGGATACGACTCCTCCAGTAATCACTTGTCCTGCGAATGTAACCGTAGGATGTACAGCTAGTACTGATCCTATGGATACAGGTGAAGCAACCGCTACGGATAACTGTACAGGCAGTAGCGCTCCTGGACCAACC
>JBLHRR010000204.1:0-7520 GCA_047626155.1 Saprospiraceae bacterium
CCATTCGTTGGATTTGGATACACTTCGATCTGCGGATCTGTATTTTTCAAACTTGCATTTACGATAGCTGACCAATCTTCTTTTCCATCATGATCAACCTGTTTCAATCTATAATAATATTCCAATCCTTTTCTTACGTCTTTATCATTATAAGAATAGGTCGTAAAATCACTGCTTTCCATTTTCCCATCGAGCCAAGCAATTGGTTTAAATACATTGTTGTCCTCTGATCGTCTTTGCAATTCGAATCCTTTATTATTTAGCTCAGAAGCAGTCGTCCAAAATACATCAATCTGCTGTTTTCTATTATCCACAACCGCATTAAACAAGGTCAATTCTACTGGTAAAGGGCCAGCCTCGAATAGTTCTACTTCCGTAAGAAAGGGTACGTCAGGTGGTAAATCAAAAGCTTCCGTTTGATCAGATCGACTCGCCGAGCTCCCTTGACTTGCAGAGAACCCAAGACCTCTACGTGCAAATACATTCCAAATAAAATCTCGATTATCACCATTATTATTATCTACGTCAGCTTGTAGAATGGCATCTCTGCCATCTTCAAAACCAGGATTACAAGGCTGCCCTTTCAATCCATCAATGATCAATTGAGCTGTAATATTATTACCTCCCGTTCCATTATACAAATCCATATCCAATCCATATTGGTTGACCATGGCCCAATTCAGATCCCAAATCATGGTACACCAAATGAAGCCAACGCCATGGGGTTGAGAAATATTTCCATCACCTACGTTACCGTAAGTGTAGTCATTAGTGCCCATATCTGTGGTGTAAGGTGCTGGACGAATCCCATTACCCGCGGTACTTTCTCCGAGTGCATAAGTACCAACGCCACGTATGTCTGTATGGTTATCATTTGCTTCGACGGTCATCCAGATTCCAAAGAAATCACTCCAGCCTTCTCCCATCTGTTCTGCATTGCCAAGGCAACCACTATTGGAAGGGCCACCGGTGAGTCGAATAGAAATTCCATGCCCATATTCATGAGCAATGATTCCATTATCTAAATCTCCATCAAGCATTGGGTTGCTTACCACTTGCATTGTTGTATTTAATCCATTGTTCAATTCCGCTCTCAAGGTGGTACAGTCTCCCTGGCTAATCATCACTGCAGGAATTGTAACGTTTCCTCCATCAAGTCCAGCGCCCATCGTTAATAGACCCGGTTCATTATTACAAATAATCACAGCTATTGCTCCTGCATTTTGAGCATTCAGACACTTGGTTCCAAACTGACAATCTCCTCGATCTATTAAAGCGATGTGGCCACTGATATCACTTCCATTGGTCAAGGGATTACAAGCCAGTGTTGGGTTTGCAGTTCCGTCATTTGCTTCTACGACATTTTCTGTGATAGCATTGTTGAGGGGGGCACCAAAACTAGCTGGAATCATCTGATAGGAGCCCGCCACGTTTCCGGGGTTATTGACTACTAGGTAATCCAAATCAGAAGCGTTCCACAAATACATTTGCATTCGAGGATTACCGCCATCTTCAGGGGTACTAAAATTAGCATTATTCGATCCACCGCCATCTTGGGCTTCCGCTCTTACATAATCACTGCCGCTACCACCTCTACCTTGGTTGTCTTCTTGAAAGTTTCCGGATGCTTCATCAAAACCATATTGATACCAGATGTCGTGCATCAAATTATTCCAGTAAAACAGATTTGTGATATAAGGGACTGGATCATCTTCCGGATCACCAGTGAGGTCAATTGGGAAATCAAATTCCAAGTTTGCGCCACCATTTGCTCGAGCATCGTTCCCCCCGGTTGGAGCATTAGAATTATTCTGATCTTGATAAGCGTCTGCATTATTTCCTCTAGTATGTGTGTAGTTAGCGGTGCCGTCATCATGCCACCCAAGGGTCCCCGCGTCGCCGGCAATATTCCAAGGACTGATTTCTAACGTCCTTCCTCCGTGGTTTGGACTTTCCACCGGCACGGCATACACGTTATAAGAATTAGCGATTACCGTTGCATTTCTAACTAAGGTAACTTTTGCTAAATGCTTAGTTTTCGTTGTTCTCGTTTTCGTTGTTTTCGTAGTCTTAGAATGGTGACTTCCGCCATGGAAAGAGCAATGAATGACTAAATTGTTTTCACCTAGGATGTTTCCATTTTGAGCATCAACATAAGTTTTCCACCAATTCTGACAGCTTTTTTCATAAAGACTGACCAACCAACACAGCTTCAAATTGTCGTCTTGTTCGAGGTAAACTAATTTAAGCACGATCTTATCATCGGCAAGTAGTCCTTTTTCAAAAACGGTTCGCTTCTCTGCGGTATTAGATACTTCGAAAACGGGCGGTATAAGGTTTTGCAGATTATGATTGGAGATTACGGCTTGTAGCGCCTGTGTTGCATTAATCTGCGCTTGTGTTGTATTAACTTTTTGAATAAGCTCCTTTTTGAAACTTCCATTTACGCTGGAAACCCCTTCTCCTTTAAGGTTGAAATTCATCAAAGCATTGCTTACGTCAATCCCTGCATACCGTTGTTGAAGGTAAAGATGTGTAATACCATTATGTCTCGATTGATATTCATCACTTATCCGAATATCCGAAAGGTCATCCATTTGATATGCTCCTAATCGTTGAAGGTGGTCAAGAGCTGTTTCAAAATTGCTTTGTGCAAACAAGGCTGTTGTCAATAGGCAACAGGCGAATAAGAGGCTGGTGTTTTTTAAAATCATATGAGTCTGTTTTTATAGTGGCTGACAAGATAGCAAGTAAATCACTTTTTATATAATCAACTAGTACTTTTTGAAACAGGTGACTTGCAATTGTCTTTTAGGAGTTTAGAGAATTGATCATAGGCGAAGGATATTGTAAAACAGATGGTGGGTTGTTTGTTCAGTTCAAGTTGCAAAAGGCTGTTGGATTTGGTGCTTTTTTAGAATATACTTACCTTCGATCTTTTGGTTTGTTTTTCTGTTGGATCGTTTATCGATTGTTAGAAAGAAATTGGACTAAGCAAAGGATTATCTAATCTACAGATATCTTGGATGATGGTTTCTTTGACGAGGAATTAAATAAATCATAATCAATGAATAAACTTTTATTCTATCTCTCCCTTCTCCTATTGCTCAAACCATTTTTGCCCCAGAACGAACCAATCACTTTATAGACAGTCTTGCGGCTGATGTAGCTGGTGAAATGCCTGGGACCTTTGCAAAATTTAACAATGCTCCTCCGGAATGGAGTAATGGAGATTCTAAGCCAGCGGGAGGGACATTAGAGCATTGGCAGGAAAATCTCGCCTTTTTCAAAGCATTCTTTACCGAACGGTTTCCTTATGCTTTAGAAGATTATCAAAACCACTTTAGTTATTCAGGCAATTATAACTTAACCCTTAATTTTGATAAAGATAGCCACGGGAAAGTAGTGTTACACGATAATGAGATGTCCGTTCCGTATCAATATGCGGGACAATACTTTCAGGAAGTACCGATGAAAGTAAAAGCTGTTACTGACGAAGGCTATTATTTTGTGCGTTGGAAAGAGACAGGAGATACCTTGGCACAAATTGATTTTAGTTCAAAAGTAGATACCTTATTGACTCCGATATTTTTAGAAAATGGAATATCGCCAATGGAAGGTCGGCCTTTTTATAAAGTATTCCCGAATCCTGTTTCTGATAACCTATATCTTCGTTATGGCGATTTGAGTAACAATGAGATTACAGTCAGGGTGTATAATGTGTTGGGGCAGGAAATTTATCGGAGTTCGTTGGTTTCTAATGAGGCGATATTGGAGTATTTTATTTATGTTGGTGCTTGGGTTAGGGGCGTTTATTTTGTTAGGACGAACATTGGTGGGGAGATGTTTAGTTCGAAGGTTTTGGTGGGGGAGAGGTGATGTCCACCTTAATATTTTTGAGCGTCTTTGGAAAGAAATTAAAGGAAGTTGGCTTAAACCTTCGGATTACCAAAGAGCAGATAGTCTACCTTATGTAGCGGATAGAATTTGTGCAGTTATTAGGAAAAGAATTGTTTTTAAAATTGTGTTTACATTCTCTATCCTTTCGTACACAAACAGTAAAACATAACGATACTTATACTGTATAAATCCTAGTAACAATAGTTTTAGTGACTTTAGAGGCAAAGTAGTGGAAGGAATAAAAACCTATTTACAATCCTAAAATTATTTGCAATAAAATCATACTCCTCACCCAGTATCCAATCAATAACCTTCCTCAAAAAAAACAACAAAAAACTCCAATACTTATCGTAACTTGCTCCCTTTTATTACAACAAATTCCCCTGCTATGTCCAAGTCAAAATTCACCTTACTACTTTTCCTTTCCTTACTACTCTTCCTCACCTTATACTCCAACATCGTTTTCACTCAATCCTTTGAGCGACAGATCTTAGCCTCAACAGATGATGCGGAAGAGAAGTTTAATGGCAGCAACATTACCACCTCCAGCTCAGATTTAGAGTTGGTCTATGATTCCTGGAATGATCAAGGACTACAAACGATTGGTCTCCGATTCGATGAAATCGCAATACCTTCCAATTCGACCATCCTCAGTGCATATATTCAGTTCACCGCGGATGGAGACTATTCTGGAGATATGACCATGACGATAAAAGGAGAGGATAGCGCTAACTCATCTCCCTTCTCGGGTTCTTTTAGTAACATTTCAGGCCGTACGCAAACTACCTCAAGCGCCACCTGGACTTCGATCCCTACATGGATAGATGATCAAGCCGGGATTGCACAGAGAACACCGGATCTAACGGAGCTAGTCACGGAGGTCATTACCTCCAATGGCTGGCAGAGTAACAATCCAATTACATTTATCATAACAGGATCAGGAAATGATGCCGTACTAAGGAAAGCTTATTCATTTGATGAGAACTCAACGAAGGCTGCTAAATTGTATATTGAGTATGAGTCGAACACAGCGGTGGATCTGGCCTTGGTTTCCTGCATTGCTCCGACTGACAATGATTATCCAAATGCCGCTTCAACTGTCCAGGTAGAGATCACCTCTTTTGGGAATCTGACCGCAACAGATTACACACTTGCCTATTCCGTTGATGGGAATTTGATCACGACGGAAGCAGGGGTAGCACTTCTAGAGATTGCAGAATCTGTTGTTTTTACATTTGCAGAAACGGTTGACCTCAGCGCACTTGGGAGTTACGAGCTGAGTATTGAATTGACAATCAATGATGATGAGAATCCTGCTAACAATACATTTTCAAAAACAATAACTGTGATCGATGAAGTTGATCCATTACTATTTGGTCAAGGAAGTTCTTGGCGCTACTGGGATAATAGTGCAGACCCTGGTTCTATGTGGAATGCTGCGGGGATAGACGATTCGTCATGGCCAGTGGGCGTAGGTCATTTTGGTTTTGGGGAGGGTGATGAAGAAACGGCTTTGAACGGTGGCTTGGCCAGTTACTATTTTAGAAAGAAAGTTGACATTGTTGATGTGAGTCAATTGAACAGCCTCTATTTGAATATGATACACGATGATGGTGCTATTGTTTATGTCAATGGTCAAGAAGTTTTACGGACGGAAATGATGCCATTGGGAACGATCAACCACAACACATCGGCCAGACAAAGTATCAATGACAAGATTCAAAATGATTTTTTCACGTATAAAATCGACCCAAGTTATTTCGTCTCCGGTGAGAATACGATTGCTATTTCTGTGCGCAATCGAAATGCTGCTGATGGGGATCTTTCTTTTGATTGTTTTATTAGCACGGGTTTTTTATATGATCAAGACGGTCCGTATGTATCCTACAGTGGAGACGATATCATTGTAGAAGAAGTAACTCCTAGTGGTTTGGTTAACAATACTTATACAACTACAGATGGTTTGGTCTTGACTTGTTTACTTCCACACATGGGGACTAGTTTTTCATTTACACTGAAGCCAGAAATTACAATAGAACCTTCGGTCTACGAATCAACTCCTTCTAAGTTCCTTGCGATCTCTGATTTTGATGGACACATTGAAGGCCTTACGATGGTGCTACGAGGAGAAGGAATAATTGACGAAGAATTTAATTGGACCTATGGAGATGGTCATTTAATTATTAGCGGAGATCTTTTTGATCGGGGTTTCCATATTACAGAATGCATGTGGCTTCTTTATAAATTAGAATCTGAAGCAGAAGCTGCTGGCGGTAAGCTGCATTTGATTATTGGAAATCATGAAATGTTTAACCTGACCGATGATTGGAGATATGTGGAAGTGAAGTACTTCAATGATGCGCACTTGATGGGCAAAAGAATGTCTAACTTATATGATGCGGATACGGAGCTTGGAAGATGGCTGAGGTCGAAAAACATTATAGAAGAAATTGGAGGTCATGCATTTTTGCACGGAGGCATTAGTCCAGCGGTCTCCGCCTTGAATCTTTCCTATGATCAGATCAATGAATATGGCCGCTTAGAAATGAATGGAACGTCATGTCCCAACAGTGCGTGCACGCTTGTAAACAGCGGTGATGGTATTTATTGGTACAGAGGAATGGTAGACGAAGAATTAACACAACAAGAAGTAGATGATATTCTAGATGGTTTTGGAGTAGGCCGTGTAATACTAGGTCATACGAAAGACAACACCATTCGATCTCTTTACGAGGGCCGGGTCATCGCCATTGATATGTACCATGTCAATAATTTTGAAGATGGCTTTATGGAAGCCCTGCAGTTTGAGTTGGGTTGCTTTTATTTATTTCATACAGATGGCCAAGAACAGGAGTATACCCTTTTGAATGACTGTGATGAAATTACTGATAATGTTTTGGAGTTAAATGGAGATGGTCAGCTTCATATTTATCCGAACCCAGCCTCTAGTACCTTGAATGTTGAAATGCCGGAGACTTTGTTGGGAGAGTATAGCTATACTATTCTAAATATGGAAGGTAAGAAAGTAGGGCAGGGGATGATTAATGGTGAGCGGTCGACGATTGGTGTTGAAGGGTATGCGGCAGGGAAGTATGTTTTGACGTTGCGAAGTTCGGAGCGGGTGATTGCGGGGCATTTTATTTTGAGGTGATGGGGGTTGATATTGCTATTGGGCGTGAGCAAATTATACAATGATGGGATTTGTGTTTTAGTGGAGATGTAGTAGAGGGGATGGAGATGGGGGTGTTTTATTCTGGTCAGTTAATGATAAACAATAATGTCACAATGTGTTCCTAATTTTTAAAATTATTTCATGAATGTATTTATAACATGTTTAATCTTCCTTCTAGCAATGAAAATTTTATTGCTTGCAAACACTATTTCGAAATAAAAGTACTAGACATAATCTTAGGGGGTTAAAATATTTAGGGAATTGTGAATTTGAAAAAGCGAAGAAAGAATTTAAGTTAGCTTACAAAACGAAACTAAATCAAATGAGAAGAAAGTAATGTATCTATGTAATATAAGTTTAACATATCATGAGTTAGGAGAAATCGAATCGACAAATTATTACAGAAAAGAATCATTAAAATATTGTACACCAAACTCCTATGATTATT
>JBLHRR010000205.1:0-7494 GCA_047626155.1 Saprospiraceae bacterium
ACCAGTTTTAGAATTGATCACTGGAAACATGTTGTATTCCGCAGATTGGATATCCTCTCTCAGATAAAATAATCTACCCGCTCCACCAAAACGGACAGTCATAAAATCGAATAGTTTTTTCTTCAACTCGTATCCGTATTCATAACCAAAGCTCGTTTCAAATTGCGTTACCTTATGGTTGTCTCTAGCTTCACTTTTAAATAACAATCTCAATTCGTATTCACTGGAATGGGTCGCCTTTTCTTTTCTGAACGCAAAGCTTAGATGGTTGTATAGAAAAGCTGCGTCATCATCATGGTCAAAATGCATTGGCGTTTGTCCAGAACTGGCGTAGAGGAAGTTGCCGTAGATCTTTAAACTGTTGTCGTTTTGCGCTGTGGCGAAATGGCTACATAAGACGAAAGTCGTGAGCAAAATTAAATGGAGTGATTGAGTATTTGTCATTGTTCTTTTTTTAATAGCACTAAAGTACTATCTTAATGTACGTCGCCCCTGCAGGGCTGTACGCTGAAAAAACTTTATGTATGTTCCTGTTCTCCGCCTATCGTGCGGACAGGTTTGTGGTTTTATAAGAAATTTGAGGTGAAGCAAGAAACGTTGCGTTTTCGTAGCACTCTCCACTCTCGTTGCGCCGTTGCGGTTACCCACTCTACGCAAGCTTCCCCGCAATATACCCCGTAGTCCAAGCCGCTTGAAAGTTATAACCGCCCGTAATGCCATCCACATCTAACAACTCCCCTACAAAATATAAATTCTTAACCGCCCGACTTTCCATCGTATTAAAATCAATAGACGCCAGACTGATTCCACCACAAGTCACAAACTCCTCTTTGAAGGTTGTCTTTCCTTTGACCTGATAAACATCATTGGTCAAAATCGTCATTAATTTGTTCAATCCCTTTTTTCCAAGTTCTCCCCATTTCTTCCTTGGAGGCAATTCTGTTTTTACCAGAAGGTATTGCCATAAGCGATCCGGCAATAAATAAGGTCGATAATTTGAAAGTATTTTTTGGCTGTGATCGGAGGCTATGTTTATGAGTTCAGCAAGTACGGTTTCATTATTTTGGACATTGACCCAATTCACTTGCGCCTTGCATTCATAATTCACTTCACTAAGGATTCTTGCACCGAAAGCGGAGAGTTTTAAAATCGCAGGGCCACTCATTCCCCAGTGAGTTATAAGCAAGGGACCATCTGACTTCAACTTGGTTCCTTGAATGTTAACCAGCGTCTTTTCTACTACGATGCCCATTAACTCACGTATGGATTCCGAGGGCATATTGAAGGTGAACAGCGATGGAACGGGTTCTACGATTTCATGTCCCATTTTCTCTAACCATGCTAGTCCAGTTCGTTTGGGGGAACCACCTGTAGCGACAATCACCTTGTCAAAAACCTCTGGTTCATGATTCTTTATATAGCTGATTTTCAATTGATTATCGATTGACTCAATCTCTTTCACCCCTTTACCCATTTGAATGGCAATGCCCAACTTCCGACTCTCCTTTAAGAAACAATCAATGACCACTTGGGAATCTTGAGCTACGGGGAAGACACAATTGTCCTCCTGTATCATCAGACGAACACCCCTAGATTCAAACCAGTCCATGGTATGCTGGGTGTTAAAAGTCCGGAAAGCTTTTTTGAGTTTTTTTTCTCCTCTGGGGTAAGCAGTAGACAAATCTTTGATGGACTTTGTTCCGTTGGTAACATTACATCTACCACCGCCGGAGATCTTCACTTTAGAAAGCAGCTTGGTCGTCTTTTCCAATATAGAAACTTCAGCATCCGGATGGTGCTCTTTAACAGATAAAGCCGCAAAAAATCCTGCGGCTCCTCCTCCTATGATGGCTACTTTCATGCGGCGAAGGTAATGTTATATTTGGACATATTTAACAAAGTCAAGTGTAGATAAAAAAGGGTGGATCAGGTCTTCCCTCTGTCGCGTTAATGAGGTGCGAAACAATAGTGACGAAAAACTATGATTTAACAAGCTGCGCACATACGAATTAAGAAAACCATTATCTTACCTGATCCGCCTTCATCAACCCTCATCTACCCTTTTCTCAATATGATAACAATTATGTGGAACTCCTTCATAGTCAAAGACACCTTGATTGGTCATACCTATTTTTGTAAGTATTTTGTTGGAAGCTATATTATTGACATCTGCCATTCCGTATATTTCGCTCAACCCAAGGTCATCGAAACCATAATCTAATGAAGCTATGGCCGCTTCGGTAGCAAATCCTTTACCCCAGAATTGTTTCCGCAAACGATAACCAACATCATGAAAGTTAATCAACCCATTAATGTTTTCTCTGATGTATTTTAGACCTGCCCAGCCCATGACTTCGCCGGTTTCCTTTTCTTCTACAATCAGACGCGCGGTACCATCTGAATCATATTCGCCTTGGATCCTCCGAATAATTTGCTCCACTTCTTCAATGGATGCTACTGCTGGTACGTGCAAGTAAGTTAAGACTTCTGGGTCAGAGTCCAGTTGGAAAAGGGCGCCTGCGTCTTTCATTTCAAAGTGACGTAGAATTATGCGGTCTGTTTCTTTTAGTATCATTTTTTCTTTTCGTTATTATTAGTATGTTGTGTTTTTATTTAAATCCAAAACATCGATTAAATCGTTTTTTCCATCTTAGCTCTTGAAAAATCCGGTACATCCAAACCATTGGAATCCACAATAGCAAAAGTAGTACAACAGTTGCAGAAATCAAATAAGCTCCTGCTAACAAGTATGTTCCATCTGTATTGACGGAAGTCCAACTCCATTCATAATTGTATCGCTCTGCAAGTAAACCCAATAAAGATATCAATAAAAGGAGGCTCCCAAAAATCCCCAGCCAAAAGGCTACTCGTTTTTTAAAAATGTAAATGGGCCGGAAAACTTTCTTCCAGCGAATTTTCCATTTTTTGATTCCTTTGCCGGATCTGGATTTTACTACAACTTCTTTATACACCCCTTGAGAAATAGACGCAGCTGTAATTGGAAAAAGATCTTTTTGAGTAGTGGAAAAAAGAAGTATAAAAACGTTCAGTAGGAGATTCATCATTTTGGAATTTAATAATACCAAAACAGAACTGAAAAGGAGTTGATTAATTGTTGGTTGGTTCTTTTTTAATGCAACACTATCTCCCCCTTGTCATTTACCTCCTAAATACACTTCCAACCCAAGACGAAAAACAATATCCTGAGAGGTGAAAAACTCACTGGTAGACCGAGGCATTATTTCTCCCCACTTACCTCCGAGATAAAAATCCAGTGCTACATTTTTAGTGATCCATCTGTTTGTGCCTAGACCTAAACTGGCAGATCGCTCTGTTGGACTAAACCCTTCGTCATCATTATCATCCTTCAAGTAACGGAAACATAACAATAGTCCCACTTCACCATAGAATACCCGTTTTGAATTGGGTTTGAAGTAGTATCGACCAAAAGGCTGCAATCCAAAATACCACTCCGCCAAGTCTATACATCTATGATGTTTATTGAATACTGTTTGCGATGCAAAGGTTATAAAAAGGTCTCCATCCCAAGTTTGAAGTAACCTATATTATAGAACGGTGTCTTTGTAGAGATGGAATACTCTTCTGTATCTTTTAACAATTGTAGTCCGATGGAAAAGTTAAGGATTAGATTAGGATTTAGCCACACTTAAGTGAACATTCTCGAAACCGAAACCAGAGCCTGCTCCGATATCAACTAGATCATAATCTTTAGTTGTATCAGGTCTATCAGCCTTGTTCATTAGCAAAGTCCACAGCTTCCAGTACACGGATAAACGTTCACTGGATTCCGTCAATTTCATCCTGCCTGTTGAGTCAACCGACAGGATAAAATCTCCGAGTTTTAACCCTTCAACTTAGCCTTCACAAAACTCAACATCATATCAAAACCCGTTTCAAAATCCTTATTGTTATTAATAACGATATCAGCTTTCTCTCTGTGCGGCAGGATATATTTTTCAAACGAAGGCAACACATGCTTCTCATAGCGATATAAAACATCGTCTAATGGATAATTGCGTTCCACCTGATCCCTCTTGATGCGACGGATCACCTTCAAATTTTCTTTGGCGTGAAAGAAGACCTTCATATCGCAGATTTTCCTGATTTTCTTATAGTGAAAAACAAACAAGCCTTCTACAATGATAATCGGAGCCGGTTGAAAAGTCAACATACTGGAAGTTGCCTCGTCGTTATTAAAGGTATATTTCGGTCTACTGACCACCTTTCCGGAAGCCAGCAGCTTAATATCCCGTTCAAAACTTTCCTTATCTATGGATTTGGGTAAATCATAATTGACGATGCCTTGTTTATCTACCTTTTGCTTGTCTTGAGGTAGATAATAATCGTCTTGCGAAATGATGCACAATTCCTTTTCTGAAAAGGCCTTTCTAATCTTATAAATAAAGGTAGTCTTGCCACAGCCGCTACCTCCTGTAATGCCGATAATGTATGGAGATTTCATATGGCCGTAAAATTAACCTTTACTCGCTAAGTTTCAAATCTTTTTTTTTGCTTACATTTGGAAATAGTTAAGGTAACCGCAACGGTGCTACGAACTGCTACGTTTTTTCGAGCAAATAAACGTTAAACCTTCTCTTCTTTGCGCCCTTGCGGTAAAACAATAGTTGGAGGAACGCCAACTTAATAAGAAATTAAACAAACAGAAAACGAACAATACAACATGGGAATCTTTACAGACATTATTAGAGGTAGTTTAGGAATTGCGGTTCTACTAGGCATTTGTTATTTACTTAGCGCAAGCAAGAAGGACATAAATTGGACCTTGGTCGCCAAAGGGATCGGCCTCCAATTCTTTCTTGCCTTGATTCTCCTCTACGTTCCCTTCGTCAATTCCGCTTTCGATGCCGTTTCTTCCTTTTTCGTAGGTATCTTAAACTTCTCCAATGCCGGAGCGGAGTTTCTCTTTGGATCCATTGTCTCTAGTATGGATACCTTCGGGTTCATCTTCGCCTTTCAGGTACTACCAACCATTGTTTTCTTCGCCGCCTTTAGTGCGATGCTCTACTATCTTGGCATTCTTCAAAAGATCGTATTTGTTTTTGCCTGGGTCATGAAAAAGGTTTTAAACTTATCCGGCTCGGAATCTTTAGCTGCTGCTGCAAATGTATTTATAGGTCAGACGGAGGCGCCACTTGTGGTTAAACCTTATTTGGAGGGGATGACCAAATCTGAACTCCTTTGTCTGATGACGGGAGGAATGGCAACCATCGCTGGGGCTGTTTTTGCCGCCTATGTCAATTTGCTTGGAGATTCTTTCGCAGTTACGGAGGGTCTTTCGCCGGAAGCAGCAAAAGTGGCCATCGATCTTTCAAGAAATTTATTTGCAAAGCACCTTTTGATGGCGAGTATCATTTCTGCGCCAGCAGCCATAGTCGCTTCCAAAATCATATATCCTGAGCTTACGCCAGAATTGGTAAACAAAGACTTTTCGGTCCCTAAAGATAAAATCGGAAGTAATTTGTTAGAAGCCATTGCCATTGGTACGACTGATGGAATCAAATTAGCAGTAAATGTTGGAGCCATGTTGTTGGTTTTTACCGCTCTTGTCGCCATGGTCAATTATATTCTTACCGATCTGATCGGTTATTATACGCCCATCAATGGTTGGGTTTCCGGCCTAGCAGGTTGGTTGGTAGAAAACGGTTATCAGGTACCTAAAGGCGCCATGCAAGGTTTGAACTTAGAATTCTTATTGGGGATCATCTTCGCTCCTATTTCTTGGTTGCTGGGTGTTCCGGGTTCTGATGTCTTCATTGTAGCTCAATTGTTAGGAACCAAGACTGTTTTGAATGAATTCTTCGGTTATCTGGAATTGGCGAATTATACCTCTGTCCTTTCTACTAAAGCCATCATCATATCGACTTATGCGCTTTGTGGTTTTTCTAACTTCGCTTCTATTGGGATTCAGATTGGTGGAATTGGGGCTATTGCGCCAGGGCAGCGGGCTACCTTGGCTGCGTTTGGGGTGCGGGCTTTGATTGGTGGGACGGTTGCTTGTTTTATTACGGCGGCTATTGCGGGGATGTTGGTTAGGGATTTGAGTTTTTAGGGGATGGAGCGTTTAGACTGTTGTTCTTGACAAGTTGAAATATAAATAATCAATGGATAAGTATCTTATAATCCTGATTATAGCAATAACGAGCTGTAGTCCTGTCGAAGAATCAAACGCAGAGATTATTAATAGTTGTGCACTAGGTGCTGATAAATATAGCAACGGAACAACTCACTATAATTCAAATGGACTATATGAACTAGAGGTTCCTAAAACTTGGCAATATGAACTTTCATTTAAGGAACCATATAGAACATGTCTCTTTCAGAATTCTTCAGGAAGTAACTATAATTTTGAATCACTTACCATAACTGATGGCTTAAATTACGACGGATATTCACAAAGAAAAGCCTTTGATGAAACTATAAACTTACTCAAAAACGATAGTAATATAAGACGAATTAAAAATGGAAGCTACACAGTGAATTCTCAAAAATTAAGTTGGGTTTCATATGAAAATTTAGAACATGAGAAGGATGATCTAGGATGTTTAACTCTCGCTGTTCTTACAGAAGCATCAAATAAAAAACACTATTTTTGGATGCTAGCTAGTATATTTGGAGATGAAGAAATAGAAAATAGAATGTGTAACCTCATAGAGATAATAAATACTTTTAAAGCATAATTAAAGAAAAGCCAGTCGAGAGCACCTAAGTATTGTTTATGACGAAGAGATTGTTCGAGGAGTTAATGTTTTCCGCCATAATACATACTCAATCGTTATTGCTAATTAGAAAATAATGAATGAAAGAATATCAAAATGCTCAGAATGCGAAAGTGAATATTTTACTGATAGATCAGAAATGGCTGGATTGTGTCCTGAATGTTCTCATAAGCTATATGACTATAAAAACTGTGATCATGAGTTAAAAAACGGTAGATGTAGTAAATGTTATTGGGATGGAACTCAATCAGAATATTTCAGAAAAAACTAAATGCAACACAGTTTATGGATTTAAAATTTGAAGAAAGTTTAAACTATTATCGAAACATCAAAAAAGCAGTTGCCCCTTCTAGAGAAGAAGCTACCGAAGAAAGAAACATCGAGCAGGTCAAATAAATGGGTTGTTGGCTCCTTTCTAAGCATCGAAATATTACTTACTTATCATCACATCCCCCTTCAATAATTCAATACGACCATCTTTAAACAATACTTCTGCATAGTAAATAAATACACCTGGGTTAAGGAAATCCCCCCTGAATCTACCATCCCAACCTTGATCGGGGGCGTTTGCAAAAAAGTTGTTTAATTCATAAACCACTTCTCCCCAGCGATTATATATTTTGAAGATATTAATACTTGCTACTTCTTGCCCTGTATGAATATAGAAAATATCGTTGTTGCCATCTCCGTTCGGGCTGAAGGCATTCGGAATGTATACTGCCCGGTCTTTACGCAC
>JBLHRR010000206.1:0-7478 GCA_047626155.1 Saprospiraceae bacterium
GGGAGTACAACAAACTGGCTCGGAAGTACAACACAATGGATAAAGAGAATATGTTTATAAGGAAAAATGACGTAGAGCGCTTAAAATATCTATATGACTTAATGTCTGCTAAACAAAGAAAAAACGCGGAGTCCTTTCCCAATCTGCCACCTCCTCCAAAAACACCCAAGACTCCAAAAACGCCTAAGCCTGTTAAGGTCATAAAAGGGGTAAATGATATGGATCCAAATGTGCCGCCAAAGCCACCAAAGGCTCCAAAGGCTCCAAAAGTAGCAAAGTCTGTCAAGGTTGTAAAAGGGGTATCTAGTCTAGACGTTAATGTTCCTCCCCCTCCTCCTGTTGTGAGCGAAGAGCCTCTCGATCACATTATAAGAATGGCCTACGAGAATGCAGCTTTCTTCTATCAGGGTAAAAGGGTTTCATCGGACAAAGCCATAGACATATTTAAAAAAAATAAAAACTTGACTGTTGAAACAGAGAAGTTCAAAAACAGCAATCCAATTGTGAAAATTACCAAAAACGAGGTTACAATTAAAAAGTAACTCCGAACAAACTAATTACAAAAAGCCTCGAATTATCGGGGCTTTTTTGTAACATTTAATGAGATACAACGTTCTAATAGTCTGTCAATCAAAAACAATCATTCTATGTTACAACGCTTTTTTATTTTTTGCTCTGGTGGCGATACCAAAATCTTAGATGAATGCTCCCCGGGAGAGCAAACCAAATTCGCCGGTATTGGTGCTACCGTCTTTTTTACAGCAGTCATGGCTACAATTGCAGCTGCCTATGCTCTTTATACCGTATTCGACAACTATATCACTGCGATTTTCTTTGGTATAATTTGGGGCCTACTTATTTTCAATTTAGATCGATTTATTGTTTCAACAATTAAAAAAAGAGATAGCTTTTTTGATGAATTACTGCAAGCCTCACCTCGGATTCTATTAGCGATTATTATCGCTATTGTGATCGCAAAACCTCTTGAAATGAAAATTTTTGAAAAAGAGATCAATCAGGTGCTGCTAGAAGAAAAAAACGTTATGACCTTAGAAAACAAGGATCAGTTGGCGCTGCAATATACTCCTTCCATCGAAGCACTAACTTCCACTGCAGCATCTCTAAAGAAAGAAATTACTGATAAGGAAACAGTGGTGAATGAACTTTACAACGTTTATATTGGCGAAGCAGAAGGTCGCCTAGGCACAGAGCTTTTAGGGAAAGGACCCGTCTATCAAGAAAAAAGAGACAAACATGATGCAGAACTTGCAGCATTGCAAGAACTGAGAACCACGAATGCGGCTAAAATTACCGAGATAGAGACTCAAATCGCAATTTTATCTTCTGAATATCAAGGGAAAGTCATTGAAACCCAACCAATAATTGACGGCTTCGATGGATTAATGGCTAGGGTAAACGCCTTGGATAAACTCCCTTGGCTTCCTTCGTTCTTTATATTTATGTTATTTCTGGCCATCGAAACCTCTCCCATATTAGCCAAATTATTATCTCCTAAAGGGGCTTATGATTTAAAACTGGAAGAGCAGGAAAGTGCTTTAGCTTCTTGGGTGGCACAACAAAAAACACAACGTGAGGTGCTAGTTACGACAGATCGCGAAGTTAACAACCGTGTTTACGCAGACATTGCTGAAGAGCAGGAATTGTACGATTACAAACGTAAAAGAGCTCGTGAATTAATGCAACTACAGGCAGATGCCTTTTATAAAAAGCAGAAAAGTATACTCTAGTCTCTTGGTTAAGTTCGGTTTTCTATTTACTTTCATTGTACAGTAATAGAAAACCGAACTTTTCTTATCTCAATTAATGATCTATAAAAAAATAAGTAGTGAAAATTCTCTTTTAGATCATTTTCATTTTTCAGAAAGGTTTTTCTCGTGCAAGGTCTTTCCCAATTTAGGCGGGAGTATTCAAGAACTTATCATCGACGATATCAATATCATAAAAGGCATCTCCTTTGACGATAGTGGCATTTCAGATTATTTGGTTAAATATCAATCGGCGGTACTTTTCCCTTTTCCAAATCGATTAGAAGATGGTCATTATACTTTTGAAGGAAAGCCTTATAAATTTCCATTAAATAATTCAGAAACTAAAAACGCAATTCACGGTTTTATAAATGATAAACCGTTTGAAGTCGTTCGTATTACGAACAACGCGCTTAAACTCGAATTTAACAGTGATGGAGAACAAGCATTTCCATTCAATTATTCGTTCGGAATCAACTTTATATTTTCAAAACATCATATTCAGGTTCAATTCAGTGTAGAGAATAGAGGCGATCGTGCCTTTCCTTTTGGTTTGGGCTGGCATCCTTATTTTCAATTAAATAGTATCAAGGACAACACACTCGAATTTTTGGCTGATAAAGCATATACGAATACTGAAAGACTTATTCCAAATGGTTTCGAACAACGCGATAAGAGTCTTCTTCAAATTGATAAAGCCTCATTAGATAATGCATATCATTTAGTACGCCCTGAGATAAGATTGCGAACAGCGCTCTATGAATTGCAAATGCGGACACCGGAAGATTGCTATTTACAAATTTATACCCCATCGGATAAGCAATCAATAGCGATAGAGCCCATGACCTGTATAGCAAATGCCTTTAACAGTGGTGTAGGCTTAAAGACCCTCCAACCCGAGGAAAAATATATCTGGGATCTTGATTTAAATATTACCACTAAAAGCCTCGACAAGGTCTCCCAGTGAAATGATTTTCTTAATTTTAATTGAAATATATTTTTGACAATGATATCAGTTTCCGAAGCAGAAAAAATCGCCCTAGACAACTATGGAATAGCAGCGAAAGCAACAATATTGCCTGGTTACGACGACGAAAACTTTAAGCTCCTTTCAACGGCAGGTGAGTCATTTATTCTAAAGATTTCAAAACCTGAAGCAGATGAGAAGTATATCACTTTTCAGAATGAAATCCTGATTCATATCACTTCCAAAAACTTAGAATGCCAATCACCACGCGTTATCTATAACTTAGATTATGAATTGTCAGACACGATTAAATCAGCAGCCGGAGAAAAACGGGATGTGAGATTGTTGAGTTGGGTTGAAGGAAGACTATGGGCCCATATTAATCCTAAAACGGAGTCGTTACGATTTGATCTGGGAGAAAAGGCCGGAAAAATTACAGAAGCCCTGAAGGGTTTTAATAATGAAGTTGCTCAACGAAGCTCTAATTGGGACCTTGCCGATTCAAGTTGGACATTAGATCACTTAGAACTATTTTCAGAGAAAGAAAAAGAGCAGGTGACCTATTTTCAAAGGCGTTTTTCAGAAATTCAACCGATCTATAATAACCTTCCAAGGTCAATTATTCACGGTGACTTTAATGATTATAATATTATTGTTTCAGAAGACCTTAAAGCCCCTAAAATAATCGGATTTATTGATTTTGGAGATGCAGTTCAGACGCAAACTATAAACGATCTTGCCATATTACTAGCCTATGCTATTATGGACACCCAAGATCCGCTGGAAGCAGCTTTGGACGTGATTAAAGGTTACAACAAGAACTATCAAATTACAGATAGAGAGCTTGATTGTATGTATTCCTTGGTTGCCATGAGATTAATAACAACAGTAACCAGTTCTGCCTTACGAAAACTTGAAGACCCCACCAATAAATATCATCTAATAAGTGAAAAACCAGCTTGGAAATTACTTCATAAATGGTTTGCTATAAATGAAGAATTTGCTCGTTATTGCTTCCGTGATGCCTGCAGTTTTAACCCACATCCTTCAGAAGAGACTTTTAAAAATTGGACAGCAACTAGACGCTTGAACTTTTCAGATTTATTTCCTTCGTTTTTATCTTCTGAAACTTCGCCCAATGGAGCAGAGAAAGAAGAAATTGAACTGCTCGATTTAAAGGTTTCTAGTACTTGGATGGGAAGTAAATCGGATTTCAACGATTTGGAGCTTTTTCAGTTTAAGATAGACCAACTTCAGAATAAAAACCCCGCAAAATTAATTGCTGGTGGTTACTGTGAACCACGTCCGATTTATACATCTAAGGCATACGATAAAGAAGGAAATAATGGCCCAGAAAGCAGAACTTATCATCTTGGTATAGACTTTTGGTTGCCAGAATCTACACCTGTTCACGCCATGTTTGATGGTGAAATTTTCACAGCGACCAATGACGCAGGATTCAAAGAATACGGGGGACTTATAATACTAAAACACACCGAAGACAACCTCACATTTTACACCCTACACGGACATCTTTCAGTTGCAAGTATTCAGGTGTTTAAGGTTGGTGATAAAATCAAAAAAGGAGATTGTATCGGTCACCTCGGTGGTCCTCAGGAAAATGGAGCCTGGGCACCGCATCTTCACTTTCAATTAATGCTATCTATGCTGGACTTCTCTCTTGATTTTCCCGGCGTTACCTATGCAAATCAGTTGCGCATATGGAAAAGTATCTGCCCTGACCCCAATCTTTTGTTCAAGAATAAGAACTTAGTTACTCAATATTCACTCGCCGAAGAAGAGCTCATAGCCTTCAGAAAAAACCATTTAGGAAAAAGCTTGAGCCTATCTTATGAGAAACCCTTGCATATTGTTCGTGGGGAAGGTGTCTATTTAATTGACCCTGAGGGGAGAAAATATTTAGATACCGTAAATAATGTCGCCCATATAGGTCACGAACACCCTAAAGTAGTAGCCGCCGGACAAAAACAAATGGCGCTGCTAAACACCAATACCCGTTATTTACACGAAGAAATTATTGCTTATTCAGAAGCCTTATTGAAAAAGCTACCCAAAGAATTATCAGTTTTGCACATTGTAAATTCGGGTAGTGAGGCGAACGAACTTGCATTACGAATGGCAATGGTCTGCACTGGACAGAGGGACATGCTTGCCATTGAAGCTGGCTACCATGGGAATACAAATGCTGTTATCGAGGTGAGTTCCTATAAATTTGATGGGAACGGTGGGAAAGGTAAGCCAGCAGATACACATATTCTTCCATTGCCAGATCCATATAGAGGACGACATATAGGTGAGGATTCGGGAGCAGACTATGCAAAATATGCAAAAAAGCACATTCAACATTTAAAGATTGTGGATGAAGAGATCGCGGGTTTCATTGGTGAATGTATAATTAGCTGTGGCGGTCAAATTGTGCCTCCAAAAAACTACTTTAAAGAAGTTTATAGGCACATTCGAGAAGCAGGAGGAATATGTATAGCAGATGAAGTACAAACTGGTTTTGGACGCATGGGAAAAACCTTTTGGGCGTTCGAACTCTTTGACGTAGTTCCCGACATAGTAACCATGGGGAAACCTGCTGGCAATGGACATCCAATTGCCATTGTAGCTTGCACAAAGGAGGTTGCTGAAAAATTTTCTAACGGAATGGAATTCTTCAACACCTTTGGAGGAAATCCAGTTTCGTGTGCAATTGGACGTACGGTATTAGAAGTTATTGAAGAAGAAAACCTGCAACAGAATGCTTTAGAAGTTGGAGAATTTCTAAAGGTAGCATTGAAAGAACTGCAACATGAATTTCCTATTATTGGAGATGTACGTGGGGAAGGATTGTTTTTAGGTTTTGAATTGAATACTTCAGAAAAGAAACCCTTAGCGGGGCATGCTACTTATCTAGCAAATCGAATGAAATCTTTGGGGATTCTAATGAGTACCGACGGCCCCGATTATAATGTACTTAAAGTAAAGCCTCCCATGGTTTTCAGCAAAGAAAATGCAGAGGAACTTATATATAGACTCAAGACTGTTTTTGCCGAAGATTTTATGACGCATTATTGATGACCGAAATTATTTTTAAAGATCATTCATCGCAAAGATTCGTTTACGATGAGCATCGATATCCCTCGAATAAGACATATATTTATTCTTTCAATATCACGCCAAAGTGGTCAAAACATTAAACCTATGAAAAAGATAACCTTAGTACTATGTTTAGTTATTTCAATAAGCTGTAAATCTCAAGTGTCACCTGAAGTTTCAAAAGTAGCTTCAACAACTGAGAAAGAAGATAAAACGGCTATTCTTGCTGTCATGAAGCTGCAAGAAGAAGCTTGGAGCGCTAATGACCTTGTGGGATTTATGCAGGGTTATTGGAAAAACGACTCCTTGAAATTTTATGGGAGTAGCGGGCTTACAAAAGGCTGGCAGCAGACTTTAGACAATTATAAAAAAGGCTATCCAACAAAGGAACATTCGGGAACTTTAAACTTTAAAATCAATGACATTTCTAAAATAGATGAGGGCTCGTATTGGGTAATGGGGGAATATTATTTAAAGAGAAGTGTTGGCGATGCAAATGGGGTCTTTATAATTATCTTCAAGAAAATAGAAGGAGTTTGGAAGATCGTGGCAGATATGTCTTGCTAAACAAATAGGACAAAGAAAGTATGAATTATATCGTTCGAAAGGCAAACTTAAAAGATATGCCAATTTTATTAGACTTTGAGCAAGGAGTCATTGAAGTAGAGCGCCCTATGGACTCAACACTTCAGGATGGGCGAATAAGCTATTATGACATTACTGAATTAATAACTTCGGAAAATTCTGAAGTATTTGTTGTTGAAATTGACACAAAAATAGTTGCATCAGGCTACGCCAAGATCATGAAAGACAAAACTTATCTGAAACATGACAAACAAGGCTATCTAGGTTTTATGTTCGTGCTTGAAGACTTTCGTGGGCGTGGATATAACAAACTCATTCTGGATACACTGATGAGTTGGTGCAAAGAACGTGGTATTTTTGAAATCCGATTAGACGTATATGATATGAACGAAGCGGCTCTTCGAGCTTATGAAAAAGCAGGATTCAAGAAACACCTTATCAATATGCGTATGAATATCAAAAATCCGGATGTTTAAAAAGGTTCTTCAAAAAAAAGGATGCTTCACAGCATCCTTTCATCAATTAATTTTTTTATCTCTTTATTTTGACAATCCAGACACCAAGGTATATATATAATCTCCGTGAACTCCGGTAAAATATTTTGCCCATTTTTCACCTTTATCTTTACGCCCATTTTCATCGGGCAAAGCAGCTTTGGCTAACTCATCCCCTCTTTTTTGGCTTTCTTCAATATCGGCCATAGTTTCAAAATAAAAGGCTTCAATGAACTCTGTTCTATCTGAACCCCAGGCATGCACATTTGGAAAGTAGGCCTTTATATATTCATTTTTATTAATCACATTTTCAATTTCTTCCATACGAAGTGTTTTAAATTCCTCTTGTGAACCGTCTTCAGGAAATGAAAAATGACTTTTTCGCAGATACAGTATATAATCTTTAGTTGCCTTTTCTAACATTAATTTAGCACCGGGTAAAGGCGCATATATTTCATCTGAATGTTCCACTGAATAATATGCATTTTGTTTTTTGAGGAAGGCCTTTCTAGCATTTTCATCAGGCCAGGCAGCTTTTTCAAGTTCCGCGTTTCTATCGGCTGC
>JBLHRR010000207.1:0-7478 GCA_047626155.1 Saprospiraceae bacterium
GAAGTCAATTCAATTGCAAATCTAAGTAATTATAGCTCATTAACAAATCCAGTGGAACTCCTGCTATTACTTCGCATACCCTTAAGTCCCTAAAGAGAAATCCGCCCAGAATCAAAACATAAGCAACCTGTATCATTCTGTAATAATTAAGACCCGATAATGGCTCCTTATCCATCAAAGTATAATTGATAATTTGACTGGTAGTTCCTCGTCCTTCCTTTTGAGCAAGCGGTTCAAAATCTCTTCCATTAGCAGACCGTTCAATCAGGAAGTAGTCATTAGCAGTAGACCATTCCAATGCTACTTCCTTTTGTTGCTTTTTGCCTGTAAAGGAAATCAATTCAACAGGCAAGCCTCCACTGATGATGAGGCCATAATCTTCCGTCTCACTAAAACTGGTATAATAACAAGGATCAGGTGGAGCTGTTAAATACTTCTATCTTACTCTTAGGGTAGTTAGTCCATTACTCCCTGTCGCGGGTAAGGTTATTGATCCAGAAATGCTTGACCCAGCGGCAGAACTAGTATATAACAATTCACCCGCATCTTCAAAGTCTCCATCTATATTTAGGTCGTCCATTGAAATCCCTCCCGTTCCACCATCCATTCTAACAATATGTACTCTTATCGGCAAACCGGTGGTTCCTGTATTTCTGGTAGTTACCATTTTATCAACTACATCCAGCGTGTAACGCATTTGAGCTTCGGTCTTTGCTGGTGTTCCACAACGGTAGGTTGTTTCTAATGTAGTCGTTTCCGCCGTGGCGCTGACTTTCTTTATCTGCTGTTGACTATAGCTCATCATACTAAAAGACAACGAAAGGCAAAAGGCAATATGATATTATCATCAAGTTTGAACTTGATATATTTCTCAAATTGGCTATGTCTTAAAAGGACATCGCTATTGACCACCGAAGATGGATACCGATAAAATTTTGTGTAAAAAGGATGGGTAATAGGAAGCGGCTGACCACTGTGGCCCTTTGGCAAATTTTGGAATTATGCCTTAACGCTGAAGTATGGCACTCAATGGCCATCTTAAAATATTATTTTGAAATAAGAACTATTTTCTTACTATATAAAAAGTCAATAACTATAACGACCTACTATTATCCTAAAAATAACGAGGTGTGATTACTTTGTTAGAAGAGTAATTGAAATCGTAACCAACCATCACTTCAAAAGACCCGTTTACATAAGTTCTCAGTTTATTAATGGTATAATCATAAGAGGCTCCGATTCTTAATCCGTTTTGAAGATAGTAGCTTGCCCAAATATCAACGGAATCAAAGGAACTGTTTCCTCCGAGTTCTCGCGGCTTTAAAGCGGTTCGAAAAGAAGCACCAAGCCAAAGGGCTTCATAGAATAAGAATCCGGCGTCAATATCGATTTCAGTAGGAGCGCCTATAGCATTTAAAGATGTTGCATCCGTTGTAAAATCACTTAACAAGCCGACACTTTTGATTAAGATGGAAGGTTTAAAATATATAGCTTCCCCCTTAATCGGCCAGGCCGCTCCAGCTGCAACAAAGTAATGTCGATACGTTTTTGCATTTCGCTGTCCCTCAATCAAGCCTGCTCCATCATTCAAATCATTCTCTATTAAATTAGGAACAGAAACGCCCACATAATAAGTCTTCGTATAATAAAATGCGCCAGTACCTACATTAAATAACCAACGGCTTCCTCCTTGTTCATCAAAAGAAGGATCATTAAATCGTGGATCTTTATATTTTAGCAGGCTAAAGTCAGTTCGATAATTTTTTCCACTAGCTTGAATACCGATAGACAATTTCCCACTCGCAAAAGGAATTCGATATGCATATACCCCAGTAAGATTGGTAGTCCCTGTAGCACCTATCTTGTCATTTACGATGCTTAAGCCCAAGCCAACTCGCTCTTTAAAGGGGCAATGGATAGAAACAGATTGAGTCACAGGACCACCATCTATCCCCCACCATTGGTTTCTGTAAAGGGCCCGCAATGTTAAATATTCTGGAGAACCCGCAACAGCTGGATTATAGGCCAAGCTATTAAACATGTATTTGGTATACATCGGATCTTGCTGTGCAGTAGCGATCACAGATAGGCCCAAAAAAAGGCAAAAGACCAGTGGAAATTTTCTCATACTTGTTTGTTTTTGTAACACCATGATATGATCCTTACAAATCATTTAATCATATCATTTATCTTTCACAAGCTGCTTACGAAATTACACTGGACTCAAAATGCTATTAGTCAATAGATTAAAAATAAGCATTTTACACCATGTATTATTCGGTCGCTTTCTGCAAAAGATAACATACAAAAAGTCAAAAATCATGCCCTCGGAGAGGGGGAAAGTATTGGAGATGATGGAAAGGTTGTCAGCCTTTTATGGTTGAGGAACTGAGCAAGCCCCCCCTAGCTCTGTGCTCCCCAATCTAAAGACTGTTCTTAAGTATTTTACAGAGGGGAAGTTAGTAGTTAAAATCCCCTCTCATTTTATTCTTTACATCTATCGATGCAATTGGACATAACCAGAATACTGTCGTCCTTCTCCATCTTCAATGTAGTAAAAATAGGTACCGTCCGGTAGATCTTTGCCTTTCCAAGTTCCTGCCCAAGGATCATCATTTCGATATCCTTTTTTCAGATAGACTTCATTACCCCAACGGTTATATACCCGGACTTCATTATTCGGAAAATTATTGATCCCCAAAATAGTAAAGCCATCATTTACACCATCTTCATTTGGAGAGAAGCCAGAGTAAATGGTTAATTCATCACAATATACGTCAATAAATACAGTTGCGGTACCTGTTCCACTAGAAGTTAACAAAACATATGTAAAACTATCTAATGCCCCACAAAATTCTGCATTCGGAATATAACTTATTGTGAGATCAGGATTGACAACGGCGATTCCATATATAGGATCGATCAGAATTGTTACTCCCGAAAGTGTACCATTTAGCGTATCGTTTCCAACCACATCGATAATCGTTGCCGTATTA
This sequence comes from Saprospiraceae bacterium, assembly GCA_047626155.1. Lineage (GTDB taxonomy): Bacteria > Bacteroidota > Bacteroidia > Chitinophagales > Saprospiraceae > CALGLS01. Next base: position 2,997 of record JBLHRR010000207.1, read on the forward strand.
ATGAGGCCTGTAGTATCGTCATCCACAGCGATTGGTCCAATACCATCTGGGTCCAAAGTAGTTTCAACAATCAGTATGGTCGTGTCACAATAACCGAATTCATCACAGATTTCATAACAAGCTGTATCCACGCCGAGATCGACTCCAGTATATAAAATACAGATCGTATCCGACTGTGTACTGAACAGAACAAAATCACCCGATTCTCCTGGACAGAGATTATTAATCGTATAAAACTCACCCGGTATTTCAGAAACATCTAAACAGATCGTATCCGTATCTGTAAGAATAACCGTCAGAGGAATCGTATCAATTGTTGGCGGCACTACATCTATAATTACGTAGAGCGTATCACAATTTCCGAGATCATCACAGAAGGCATAACAGGCTGTGTCCTGACCGATTTCCAAACCGGTGAATTCAAAACAAGCTAAGGAATCCAAAAGGAAAATATCTGCATTGACTTCATAGAAATTAGTATCTGCGCAGAAGTTGTAAATGGTGTCTAGGTTACCTGATAGATAAGCGATGTCAATACAAAAGGTATCTGTAAAGCCATTCAAAACATCCAGATAAATTGTATCGGGTAACCCTTCTGTCAGACATTGTACGACTACATTTATCGTATCCAAACAACCAACAATGGTATCCGATACTATCAATTCGTGTGAACCAATTGAGAGGCTTAAGCCAACTCCACTGGGGACTAATTGTAATTGTACGAAAACGATTGGGAGTGGTGTTCCGAGTTGAGTCACCTCCATATCCCCATACACATTTCCAGAAGCACCTCCTGTAATAAAGATGCCATTCGTAACTTCCCAGTTTCCACCCGGGTCAACATTGTTCATCCAGAATACCAGTTGGTCAAGACTACTAAAGAAACCGAGGAAGTTCGGCACTCCGTTTACCATCCAACTTTGTACGGTATAAGTTCCAAAGGTATTAAAGTCAGTAGTCTGGTAAGAATAAAGGGTATCGAAATTACAACCTAACAGTGTTCCTCCGTAAGGCAGTCCATTATCTGTAAAGACATAGTTATTGACATTTGAGACAGGTATGTCTAAACATATTTGTCCATCCTCATCACAATTAAAAGTAAAGAGCAATCCTGGCCCTGAGTATTCATTACAAGCTACACAGGCTATTTCGATATTAACTGTATCTATACAACCAGAAAATGTATCTGTGAAAACGACCTCATGAATACCTGGCGCCAATCCAATAGAATTGCCATTTGGAATTTCTGAAATATTTATATCATAAACCCCAACCGGGCCTCCAAGTTGAGAGATAACAATTTCGCCGTACATATTATTAAAGTCTCCTCCAAAAATGAAGGTTCCATTATCTAATACCCAGTTTCCGGCCGGATCCCAAACGTTCATCGAATCAACCAATTGCTGGAGATTGTCAAACAGTGGTAAAGAGAATATTAATCCATTGACCATCCAACTATCCAAGGTGTAGCTTCCATTACTAAAGGCCACTCCAGGGTAGAAAGAGAGTGTATCCAAATCACAGCCCTGGAAGCCTTCGGTATAAAGATCTCCGTTATCAGTTATCAAATAGTTGTCTAGGTTACCCATTGGAATATCGGTACAGACATGCGTAAATTCATCACAGATTTCCGTCTCAATGATCGACGGCCCAGAATAAATTTCAGGACACTGATTACAAATGACTTCTACAAAAATAGTATCCGTACATCCTGTGCTTATTTCTATCATAACAATTTCGTGATAACCCGTATCTACTGCCATCAAAGTTCCTACAGGAATATTCACTGTACCCAAAGCAAAGGTATTTGTAAATGAAATGTTAGTAGGGATATGCGTTATATCCAAGAAGCCATAAGTATTCGCACTAAAACCTCCTTGTACATTTCCATCTACATTGAGGAACCAGCCACCTGCTGGGTCCCAGATATTCATCTGTGCAACCAGCTGAGCGAGGTCAGCAAAGCTAGCGAGGTTAAACATCGTTCCATTCACTATCCAGGAATCTAAAGCGTATGGTCCGGATGGAAATTGGTTAGTCAGAGACTGTAAGGAGTATGTTGAAATCATTTGGAAATCACAACCCTGGAAACCTCCAGCATATGGAATTCCATTATCCATAAAGCTATACATGCCAATATCTGTTATCGAAACTGGCAGGCAGAAACTAGATCCTAAATCACAATCAAAGGTTGAAGTAGAAACTGAATCCAGTCCGGTCAATCCAAAACATGGAGGCGTGACAGTTACAAAAATACAAGTGGTATCAATCAGGCCATTGTCATTAGCAAGGACGTAAAGTGTATCTAGATTCTGTCCTATATTTCCAGTAGAGCTATAGAATAAACAACCTGCTGGATCTAAGGACCAGAAACCGTTAGGTGATGAACCTGCCAAACCGCCACCGAGTAAAGTGAAGTTGGTAGACAAGGCATCAAAGCAGGATTCTATAACGACACAGAACGAGTCTACGGTGAAGACTGGCAACACGAGCTGCACCGAACCTGGTGAAGGACAAAGGAGACATTCATCAACTATTGGTAGCCCTGTCGCTTCAGCAGTACAACCATTCGCATCTGAAATGACAAGGGCATAGCCACCTGCCTCTAAACCAATTCTATCTTCAGGGTCATTCGTTCCTGGTAAATCTGCCCAGTCGAAGGTGTATGGAGCAGTACCGCCAGTAATCATTAAATCAATCGTTCCTAAAGTATCGCAAGTTTTGTTCATCAAGGATACGTTGATATTAAATGGCTCTGGAGCCAATACCTTAAAACAAGCCGAACCTGTAATACAATTGTTTTGGTCGGTTACCTGAATACAATAGTTACCTGGAGGTAGATTTCCATTTACATAAACATTACCATCAGCATCAACTATTTCAATGATTGGATCGCCCGAAAAGTCAGGGCCGGGACTAACGTTATAATCAACAAATCCGGTATTATTCCCAGCACAGTTAACAATACTATTACCAGTACCGTTTCCACCAAATTGAATGGTAGCTTCTTCTTCCTGATCTAAATCATTGGTGATCGCAAAATTCAATATTACTTCACAACCCGTCACCCCTAAGTCTGTTACCGTAACGCTGTATATTCCTGCTGCCAGGTCATTTCTAATCTGACCAATACCTCCATCGCTCCAAGCGAAACTGTAGTTTGCAGAACCTCCAGAAACCAGGATGGTAGCTGTACCATTATCGAAACCACAATCTGGTCGATTATCTATGACCGCACTGGCATCCAAGATATTCACCTCCTCTATTTCTACTTCTATAGTATTGGTACAACCCGTTGCCGGATCAGTAATCGTTACAAAGCAAATACCTGCTGGTAAATTTTGTCCATTGAAACCAACAGACCCACTACACCATTCATAAATGAAGCTGACCGGTTCGAGTACGCCTGTTCCATTTGCTTGTGCACAAGTTGCAGGGGTAGTACTCAAGATCGTAGCTTGTGGCCCATCAGCGTTACCAATAGAAAAGGAAACTTCCGTGGTACACTGAGCATCATTTGCATCAGCGATCGTCACCATATAAACACCTGATGGAATATTCACTGCCTGATTGGTGGAACTAACATCCGGGAACCAGATATAAGTATAATCCAATAATTCATTTCCACTTAAATTAATAATTACAGAACCATTGTTAGAACCACAACTTGCCTCTACGGTTAATATATCTGTAACAACAGGTTCAACACATCCATTCGGTGGGTTACAATAGTCTAACACCATTATCGCATTGGAAACGGCAGTACAGCTATTTTGATCTGTGATGGTTAAGCTGTAGTTTCCAACGAGTAAATCTGTCCGGTCGGCCATATTATCGGTACCTGGCAAATCTGACCAGTCATAAATATACCCCCCATTAGCTCCACTTACGTTAAGGGATATGCTTCCCCCAGCTGTACAGCTGTATGGAATAACATTGACATTCACATCTATTGGTTCTGGCTCGACAACTATGAAACAGGTAGAGCCTGCCAAACAATCATTTCCATCATATATCAGTATGCAATAATCGCCAGCACTAAGTGCTCCGTTATTTACTGTGCTTCCGTTTGCATCAACAAAAACAATCGTACGTGGGTCAACAAAGTTGCCTCCTTCAATGATGGCTGTTATGAGAACAGTACCATTATTATCTCCAGCGCAATTGATGGAAACTGTATCTTCAGCTATTGTGATAATAGCGCTGCTGTTTATGGATAAGCCATTGTCTAAAACAAAAGTTACTGTTGTTTCACAACCCGTAGCACCTAGGTCGGTTACGGTTACCGTATAAACACCCGCTTCCAGATTCTCTTCCGTTTGCATACTTCCACCATTGCTCCAAGCATATTGGTAATTGGCAGATCCGCCAGTTACGTCTATAGCTACCGAACCATTACTTGCTCCGCAATCTGGAGTCGTATTTATTACCGCATTTACTTCAAGTAAATTAATAGAACCAATTTCCACTTCCAATATATTA
>JBLHRR010000208.1:0-7421 GCA_047626155.1 Saprospiraceae bacterium
GTTTGAGTTTGTTCTTTGGGCTCTGATATTGCATTATTAAGCTGCCCTAAAATCATTTGGTGGTGTCGCTCGCTCCCCTTTTCCGAAGAATAAAACTCATATATATCGCTATAGACACTTAATCCCACCGCATCCCGCTGCCGTTTCAGCAAATTCATGATCGCTGCACTCGCTAAAACCGAAAATCCAATTTTATTCAACGAATTAATTCCAAAATCCTTTATTTTAGGATAATGCATTGAACTACTATTATCGATAATAATGTGACATCGTAAATTCGTTTCCTCCTCATAACGTTTGGTATATAGCTTATCGGTCTTGGCAAAAAGCTTCCAATCGATATGCTTGGTACTCTCTCCGTTGTTATAAATCTTATGCTCGGCAAACTCAGCTGAAAACCCATGAAACGGACTCTTATGAAGCCCAGAAATAAACCCCTCTACTACCTGTTTAGCAAGTAGCTCCAGATTCTTAAATCCAGTAATCTCATTTATTTCCTTTTCTATATTCATAATTGTCACTTTGAGTGAATTTCAAGTTGCGCCAGCAAATTTGAAATTAGTATCGAGAAGTCTTTCTCGATATTCAAAATAGATATTTGATGTGAGACAATAGACTATTGGCAAAAAATTATTAACAAAGCAGCTTAAATTTGAGAATTACAATTGTCTCAAATCTCATGTCTAAATTCTCATATCTTACATTTATAAAATTCCATCCACAATCCCGTACGCCAAAGACTCCTCTGCCCCTAACCAGTGATCACGATTAAAATCCTTCATAACCTTGTCATATTCCTGTCCGCAATTGTCAGCTAATATTTTTGCACTTAACTCCTTCGTTTTAACAATTTCCTGAGCAGAAATTTCAATATCGCTGGCCGGACCTCTTGCACCACCACTAGGTTGATGGATCATCACTTGCGCATGTGGCTGTATAAAACGACGCCCTTTCTCCCCAGCTGAAAGTATGATACTTCCCATAGATGCCGCTAATCCAGTACATATAGTAGAAACCGGACTCTTTATTGATTGCATGGTATCATATATTGAAAATCCGCTAGTGACATATCCTCCCGGACTATTGACGTATAATTTAATTTCATCATTGTTTAAAGAATCTAAGTACATCAAGCGGTCTATTACGTGGCGCGCGCTCTTATCATTCACCATCCCCCATAAAAATATGGTGCGATCATCTAATTGTTGATTCTCAATTCTATCCTGAGCTTTAATTTTGTTTTTCATCTTTTATGCCCACATTAGCGGGTAAATTTTTAATTAATACCAGATTTCCAGAGATTCCGTTTAATACTAACTAGCAAAAAACCACCTCTACTTTAATTATCCAGGCAATGCACTAAAATAAGAAAAGGCTCTCAAACGAGAACCTTTTCCTATCATAAATTCTTAATAATACTATAAAAGTCCGTCGATAGCTTCTGCATAAGTGGCCTTTGGAGCAACACCTACCTGGCGTCCTACCAATTCACCGCCCTTAAACATCAAAACGGTTGGAATATTTCTCACTCCGTATTTAGCTGCAAACTCCTGATTTGCATCTACATCAACCTTCCCAACAACAGCTCTCCCATCGTAATCTTTACTAATTTCGTCAATGATAGGTCCTACCATTCTACAAGGTCCGCACCAAGCTGCCCAAAAATCGACTACTACTGGTTTGTCACTTTTTAATACTGTTTCTTCAAACGTTGCGTCCGTTATCTCTAAAGCCATAATTTTATTTTTTCTTGATGAACAAAAGTAGTCATTTTTTATTCCAAAGCTTACAGCAGTTATATCAGTTTCAGCAATGTAGTTATTGATTAATTTTATTATTTACAATCATGCGGGCTGCTCTTACCCCAACAACCTTACGAAAAGCATGAGCTATACTAGTAATTGGCTACAGAGCACCAGGCTTTCCGCTATATCTCTCCATAGCCTTCGGCGACGAAGAGGATGCCGCTGCAATCCCCCGCACGAACATCCTGTCAAGGATGGGCGGGCCTGCCCGGATTAATTTATGAAAAATCAAGGTGCCAAAAAGACATCTCCATGATGTGGAACAAACTTTTGCTTTGCTAAGCTCTTCATTAATTCTGTTAATGATACTGTAAATGTCATCCCGACTTTAGAGTATATATTCTTACTTTTTTCTTGTAGTTCAATATATTTTGGCAATTCTCTAATATTCCAGACTTATCAAAGCCTTTATTTTCATCTCCAGTTGCTCATTTTATATGGCCCAGATAATTACTATTAAAAGGTTCTTCCCAATCTTCTAATTCGTTAATTATCTAAGATTTGTATAATGGCTCCATTTATACTGCGTTAGGGATTGAAGCAATTGTTTGAGCTCTCCCGATTTTTCATCGGGAAGCGAGTGCGCAAAGCCCGACCCGCCTTAAGCGGGTAAAGCCCAAATCAACATCTTGAAATGATTTAAAACCCCTAATTCAACCTATAACTCACCTGCGCTAGCGTCAATTCATCCAACAGCTCCTGGGAGATATTTACTTTCTGCTTTCTGCTGGTCATTGATAATTTAATCTTGTCTTCTAACTCATATATCACAAAATGGAGTTGCTTATCACCTTTGTGTATCTTAAACAAATCCTTCAGTGCACTTATTTTATCTTCAGCTATTGCTTGAACTGGCATCTGGATCGTTAATTTCCGCGCCTGACTGTCCATAACATCCTGCAACATTTGCATCCCATTGTACTGCACCCGTGGATCGGATTTTTTACCTGTTTCTTTGTTTGTCCAGCCTTCTTTTATAAAAACCCTTCCGTAGATAAATGAATTAGGCACTAAAAAATGACGGTATTTTAAATACTCTTCCCCAAAAATCTTAAATTCATAACTATCATTATAATCTTCTACTATAAAAATTGCCCAACCTTTTCCAGCCTTCGACTCGCGATGCTGAACATCACTAACAACGCCTCCGAAACACAACTCTGAATTGACAAACCTTCCAAGGTCGTTAAAATCGGAAACCTTGCAATTACAAAAAGTATCTACCTCAGTTTTAAAATCGTCCAAGGGATGGCCACTTATATAAACCCCAACAACTTCCTTCTCCAGCTTCAATTTCTTCATGGTACCCCACTCGTCGCAAGGCGGCACTTCCGGTTCTGGAATTTGCACCTCACTGGTGTCTCCAAATAAGCTTACCTGAGATGAATTTTGGGTCTCCTGATATTTATTGGCGTACTTCAATACCTTTTCCAAAAATATCACCCCATTACCATCGTCGTGCAGATACTGAGCCCGATGGGTTTCAAAACTATCGAAGCCCCCCGCTAAAGCTAAATTCTCAAAGGCTTTTTTATTAGCAGCTCGCAAATCAACCCGTTTAGACAAATCAAAAATAGATTTGTATTTACCATCCTTTCGATGTTCAACAATAGTTGCAACGGCGTTTCCTCCTACACCCTTAATCGCGCCCATTCCAAAGCGAATCTTCCCTTCATCATTTACTGTAAACTTATAGAAAGACTCATTTACATCAGGCCCTAAAACGTCCATTCCCGCGCGTTTGCATTCCTCCATAAAGAAAGTCACCTGCTTGATGTCACTCATATTATTAGACAACACCGCTGCCATATACTCCGCTGGATAATGCGCTTTTAAATAGGCTGTCTGATAGGCAATCCAAGCATAACACGTAGAGTGAGATTTATTAAAGGCGTAACTCGCAAAAGCTTCCCAATCCTTCCATATTTTCTCCAACTTTTCAGCGTCGTGACCTTTCTCTACTGCTTGTTTTATGAACTGCGGCTTCATCTTGTCGAGTACCGCTTTTTGCTTTTTACCCATCGCTTTCCGAAGTACATCGGCCTCTCCTTTGGTAAAACCTGCTAACTTCTGTGAAAGCAACATCACTTGCTCTTGGTAGACCGTAATTCCGTAGGTCTCATCCAGATATTCTTCCATTGCTGGAAGGTCGTATTCTATTTCTTCCTCCCCATTTTTCCTCCGAATAAAACTCGGGATATACTCTAAGGGACCTGGTCGATACAGGGCGTTCATCGCAATTAAATCTGCAAAAACTGTAGGTTTTAATTCCTTCATATACTTCTGCATTCCTGCAGATTCGTATTGAAAGATCCCTACCGTCTCACCCCTTTGGAATAGTTCATAGGTCTTCACATCATCTAAAGGAAAAGAATCAGGATCGAGATCAACATTATGCTTATGCTTTACCAACTTCACTGTATCCTTGATCAGAGTCAAAGTTTTTAAGCCCAAGAAGTCCATTTTCAAGAGACCAGCACTTTCCACAACAGAGTTGTCAAATTGAGTAACATATAAGTCACTGTCTTTAGCAGTTGCCACAGGCACAAAATCGGTAATATCACTTGGCGTAATAATGACCCCGCAGGCGTGAATTCCTGTATTTCGAACAGAACCTTCTAACACTTTTGCCTGCTGAATAGTTTCTGCTTCCAAGTCGTTTCCTTCGGCAAGGTTTAGCAGCTCATTTACTTTTGGCAACTCATCACTTCGAAATTTCCTTCGAAGTTCTTGATCGCTCAAACCAAAAATATTATTCAGCTTGGTCATATTGGGAACCAACTTTGAAATGCGATCTGCATCTCCTAATGGTAAATCCAGAACTCGAGCCGTATCTCGTATAGCCGATTTAGCGGCCATTGTACCATAGGTAATAATCTGCGCTACCTGATTGCTCCCGTATTTATTAATTACATAATCCATTACCCTGGAGCGGCCTTCATCATCAAAATCAATATCTATATCGGGCATACTCACACGATCCGGATTCAAGAAACGCTCAAAAAGCAGATCGTACTTAATTGGATCTATATTAGTAATCCAAAGGCAGTAAGCGACAGCACTACCCGCGGCAGAACCACGCCCTGGACCCACCGAAACGTCCATTGCTCTAGCTTCTCGTATAAAATCTTCTGTAATTAAAAAGTACCCCGGATACCCTGTGTTTTCAATTACTTCCAATTCAAAATTAAGTCGTTCTTCTATTTCCGGAGTGAGATCAGGATATCGCTTTTTAGCACCTAAAAAGGTGAGGTGTTTCAGATAGGCATTCTCCCCTCTTTTTCCCCCATCGGCAATATCCTCAGACATTAAGAATTCTTCAGGAATATCAAATTTAGGAAGCACCACATCTCTTGCAAGAGTGTATGATTCAATTTTTCCTACTACTTCAGCAATATTACTTATCGCCTCAGGAAGATCTTTGAACAAAATCTTCATTTCATCTTGCGACTTGAAATAATACTCCTGATTAGGTAAACCATAACGATAACCGCGACCGCGACCAATGGGCGTAGCCTGCTTCTCACCATCTTTTACACAAAGCAAAATATCGTGCGCATTCGCGTTTCCTTTCTCGACATAATAGGTGTTATTACACGCGACTAACTTTACTTCATGCTCTCTTGCGAATTCAATTAGAACAGCGTTTATACGGTTTTCATCTTCCTGATCGTGACGTAAAATCTCCAGATAAAAATCTGCGCCAAACACTGATTTCCACCATAGCAAAGCCTCTTCAGCTTGCTTCTCACCTATATTTAAGATCTTACTAGATACTTCACCATAAATTCCACCCGAAAGCACAATAATATCTTCTTTGTATTTTTTAATTACCTCTCTATCAATTCTGGGAACATAATAAAAACCGTCTGTATAGGCAATAGACGCCATTTTAGCCAAATTATGATATCCTTTTTTAGTTTTTGCAAGAAGTACAATCTGATACCCATTATCCTTTTGAGATTTATTGAGATGATCATCACAAACAAAGAACTCACATCCAACGATTCCTTTGAGGAATTTATCTTTCTCGTCTTCGGATAGCCCATCATTGTATGTGTTCACAGCGCGAACAAAATGAAAGGCACCCATCATATTACCACTATCGGTAATGGCAACGGCCGGCATATTATTTGTCACAGCAGCATCCACTAGATCTTGAGTGCTAATGGTAGATTGAAGGATAGAAAACTGAGAATGATTGTGTAAATGCGCAAAACCAACGTCTTGAAGCGTGGCTATATTCTCATCAATTTCTTCGGAAGAAATTTCTAGCGTTTCAAGACTCGCTTCAAGTTCTTTCCTAATAGCCTCTGAAGCCTTTTTAAGGTTGATATGTTTTAAACCAATAAGCTCAATTTGCTTCGGATTCACCTCAGAAAAATTTTCGAAGTAATCTGGCTGCATATCCAACTCTTCAGCAGTAAAACTTTGCCGCCGTATGAGCTCTAGAAAGCAACGTGTTGTTGCTTCTACATCTGCCGTTGCATTATGTGCTTCAGAAAAAGGAACTTTAAAGAGATATTCGTGTAGTTCTGTTAAAGTGGGCAGTTTAAATTTACCACCCCTTCCGCCGGGCAACTGACAAAGTTGAGCAGTAGTTTCAGTACAAGTATCTAAAACGGGAAAGTCCAACAATGGATTGTCGATACCCAATCTATGAAATTCGGCCCCCATAATATTGAGATCAAAACCCAGGTTTTGCCCGACAATAAATTTTGTTTTTGAAAGTGATTCTTTAAACTTCTCTATCATCTCTGATAAAGAAATACCATCCTTTTGAGCGAGCTCGGTTGAGATTCCGTGAATCTTTTCGGCATCGAAAGGAATATTATAACCCTCTGGTTGCAGCAAATAATCTTGATGCTCAAGAATATTCCCCATTTCATCGTGCACTTGCCAGGCAATTTGAACACAACGAGGCCAGTTATCACTGTCGGTTAGAGGAGCATTCCAATTACGGGGCAGCCCGGTGGTTTCAGTATCGAAAATTAAAAACATATACAGGGGTTATTGCGAAAAAGCTTCCAACCTACATAGTTATAGGCTGAAGTAAAAGTAGAAAAACCACCTTAGAAACTAAAGCAAAGTTGTAAACAGTTAAGCTCTTTTATGAACAAAAAAAATACCCTTAAGAGAACTTAAGGGCTTAGTTTATAATTTGAGATATACAGAAAGCTAATCGGCAACTATATCTATTATCTCATAAGGTACTGCATAAAAAAAGCCTCTGCTAACGGTTATTGTATCAGTAGCCATAACAAAAGTAAAGTTAAATTCTCCTGTGAGTTCTTGATTTTCCTGGTCCTCATTAGTGATCGTAATCATGCCTGAGCTTCCTTTAGACTCTGTAGTATACTGTTTATTATCGGCACCCGTAAATGTTGCATAGTTAACTTCGTTTCCACCAATTCTATAGGCGCTTACTCCTTTCCATTCGGTATGGAGGGTAAACTCTTCATGATCGGACACCCCAACAATAGTCATCATTTGATCTGTATTATTTGCTTGTCCACTTACTGAATAAGCTCTGAAAAAGTCAGTATTTAAATTGGCTTGCATGGCCGTTGCGTTTGTTTCGATGTTTTCGCAGGAAAGAAATATAACTGCCGCGAA
>JBLHRR010000209.1:0-7300 GCA_047626155.1 Saprospiraceae bacterium
AACTTCACTCTCAAACCCAAATATTCTAAAATTGGTGAATTTAATGAAGATGGTGTCGCTATAGTCTGTTACGGAAAAGATAAAATCAGATATGGTATTATCAATCGCTCAGGTAAATTATTAACCGATCAAAATTTCCGTTCCATCGCGGAATTCAAAGAGGGTAGAGCTGCGGTAAAATACAAGGATGGCTACGGTTTTATAGATGCTAATGGTAAGCTTGTTGTCAAAAGCGAATACTCCAGAGTCTCTAACTTTTCCAATGGTCTAGCCGCTGTGCAGAAAGATGGCGCCTGTGGGTATATTGATCAGCAGGGAGTGCTCACCGTACCCATGGACTTTTCTAAGTGTCTTGACTTTGATGAAGGTATTGCAGTGATTTATCGTGGCTATCGTCAAGGAGGAATCATAGATACGTTGGGGCAATTTATTATCGAACCCAGTATCAATCGACTACTTGATTTTAGTGACGGTCGTGGCTTAGTTCGAGATGATCAAGCTCGGTTTTACTATATAACTGCCGGAGCGGATATGTCAGAAGGCTATTATAGGCATGCGGGTAAATTCAATCATGGGGTCGCTGCAGTAAAAAGTGGCAATCGTTGGGGCGTTATCAATCAGCGAGGGATTGAAATAGTGGCACCTAAATATGACAAAATTGATAACTTTAAAGACGGTTACGCCAAAGTTAGAATCAAACGGTTTAACGGTCTGTCCAATTTAGAGGGCAATCTGATTATCCAACCGGAGTACGAATATATTTCCTACGTCGGAGAGGGTTTGTTCCGCGTAGAGCAAGGGGATAAAGTTGGTTATTTTAATCGGAGCGGAGATTGGGTTTGGGGTTTAAGAGAGTAAGAGAAGAATCAAAATTAAAATGCAAATCAAAATCAAAACCTTCTAACGTGAGGAAGTCCATCCTACCTATGAACCCTGCGTTATAGGGTCACGTTATAGTGGCGGGTTGGGAATGGCGAATCATGTGGGGGTGGGAGCCGGCCTGAGTGTATAGCCCTTGATTCGCCTAGAATTTTGCATACTTTTTTTCAATTGAAAAAGTATGTCGCAGAAGGCCTTCCGGAAATCTTAACTTTAGAACAAATGTTCAACCAATAGATTTTATTTTTAATCGTTTCTTATTGAGATAATTAAGAACGATCAACCATGAACAGAATAAAGTCTAGCCTTTTATTATGCCCCCACCTAAACATTAATTCCTATCTTTACCCCCTCAAAACCGCATCATCTTTGACGTTCATTCAATCAGCACAACCGTCAAAGAAGCACAAATTTATAATACAAGCATGACCTTCAATCTCACCAAACCACTCTGCTTCTTTGATGTAGAGTCTACAGGCCTCAACGTTATCAGTGATCGCATACTTCAGATCGGAATCATTAAATTTTTTCCCAACGGTAAAGAACAAGAAGAGCTGGAAATGCTCATCAATCCGGGTATCCCCATTTCAGAAGAAGCAATGGGCGTTCATGGTATTACACCAAAGATGTTGGCTAATAAACCCACCTTCGTCCAAGTCGCCCAGGAACTATATGACTTTATCGGCGATGCTGATTTAGCAGGCTATAATTCCAATCGTTTTGATATTCCTATTTTGATGGAAGAATTTGCAAGAATAGGAATGGAGCTCTCCATGAAGAAAAGAAGAACCATAGATGTACAGCGTATTTTTTATAAAATGGAACCGCGAACACTTAAAGCTGCTTTGAAATATTATTGCAATGAAGAAATAGAAAACGCCCACGATGCCATGGCTGATGTCCGGGCTACTGTCTCTGTTTTCCAGGGACAATTGGAGCGCTATAAAGACATAACCTACAAAACGGATGATGGAGAAGAAATTGTGGATCCGCTTAAAAACGACATGCAAGTCATTCACGAATTCACCAATGACTTAAGAACAATTGATGCAACTCAACGATTGAAATACGATAAAGAGGGACAAATCGTTTTCAACTTTGGGAAGTACAAAGATCAATCGGTTGCCAAGGTGATTGCCAAGGATAAACCTTTTTACCACTGGATACTCAATAAAGAGTTTTCTTCTCAGGTCAAACAAATTATCAAGCAAATAATGTCTGAAAATGAAAAAGGCGCACAACCCAAATAGCTTTTTTAGTAACGGAACTCTCTTCTGGTCTGTATTACTTTTGTTATGCTTTTTCACTTCATGTAAAGATGACATAGAAGGATGTAAAGATATTAACGCAAGTAATTGGAATGCCTCAGCGGATTCGTCCTGCGAAGATTGTTGTATCTATCCTGAACTAAAACTCAACATTTCACATGCCTACGGTAATACCACGTTTCGATACAGGGAACCTTATAAAGATGTCGCGTTAAACGTCTTTACTGTATTATCCATTCGTTATTATTTATCGGACTTTTCCCTTACAACAGATATGGAGACTTATGTGGTGACTGATAGTCTGGAAACGACTACTATCGTGGATGGAGTAGTTTCAGAAAATACCGCCATCCATGATGATGCGAGCTTTGTTACCGTTGGTACATCAACGACGAGTCTCGGTGATTTTCCAAGTAATAATTTATTTTTAGATAGCCTTTCTTTTTACTTAGGGCTTTCTCAGCCCCTAAACAGTGTTGATCCAGGTTCTGTACCGAATAGCCATCCCTTAGCTCCTAAAGCAGATAGTATGTATTGGGATGAAAGCAGAGGTTACATCTTTCAACGACTTGCCATTATTCCAGATACTGCTGTGGCAGATACCCTCATTTTGGAAATTGGAGGGGATGACCTTTTGAGGAAGATTACCTTAGCTTATGGAAAAACGACTTTAACAGGATTTGATCAGAATATTTCTATAAAAATTGATTATAAATGTTGGTTTACAGGCATAAATTTTGCGATGGATAGAGAGGATGTTTTGAAGGAGAAAATTGTCAGCAATATGTCAAAAAGCTTCTCTATTTCAGAATAAGCCCCATCTTGACTTTAAATTATCGACTTTTAGTCAACAACATTGATCTTCTTATTGTTATAAAAGTAAAAAAAATCTACACATATGAAAAAGGTTTCCCTACTCTTCGCTGTCTTTTCTATTCTTTACATCGGTTCCTGTGGTAGCGATGATACGACAGTAAATCAAGCAACAACAAATTTGGATATGGTGATCACTGCTTCTTTTGGTGGTGAGGTTTTGCAGATGCAAAAGGAATATACCTTGTGTGATGGCAAAGCTATTCGATTCTCAGAAGTCAATCTATTTGTTTCTGATATGGTTCTACTTAAAGAAAGTGATCCTCAAACAGCAGTCACGGAATTGAAGGAAATTGATTTCTTGGACTTTACATTCACTGATTCTATAGCAGCAGCAGTGGGAAGTACCATTAGCATTCAGCAAGTTCCAGTCGGTACTTACTCTGGACTTCGTTTAGGATTAGGTGTTATCGCAGACTTGAACAGAACGAATCCTGCAGATTACGGTTCCACCAGTCCACTTAGTAAGTCCAGTCACTATTGGGCGATGACTGATAGTTATATTTTTGCAAAGGTTACCGGTTTTGCTGACTTGAATGGAGATGGTGTAATCACACAGGGTGGTGCTGATACGGAAGGATTTACTTATCACATTGGTTCCGATCCTACTTATGGTTCCGCTTCTATTATTAAGCAAATCAATCTGGAGGAAGGAGTAAATGGGCAGATGAATTTAAACTTGGATTTCAGCTCAGTCTTTGAAACCAGCAAAGCTACATATGACGGTGATCCTGCTGACGACTGCTTGGACATCGCAACTTATAAAGCAGCTCATACCGATGATTTAGAATTAGCAACGGATATGATGGCTAATCTGGCAAATTCAATTACATTGGAATTTTAAGACGTCCTTTACTTTGTCAAAAATGGCTGGTTGCTGAAAAGCGGTCAGCCATTTTTTAATTTAGGACTGGTTATTTGCATTTCGAGTAAATCTAAGAATATGCCATATCAAAGGAGGAACAATTCGGAATGTGTTCGATGCGAGTGGTTGCTTTATTTGTTAATGTTTTAATCGTAATTTACCCTTTTGATTTACTGCAAATGATATTTCAATATCCCGGAATCTAATTGTTATGAATAAGCCAATACTCCTTTTTGTTTTCCTGTTTTCTATCCTCTCCACATGCAGCAATAATACGGATCAAAACGATCTCCACAATATCAGCTACAAACCAACCCCTCTTCAAATCAATGTCCCCAAAGGTTTTCCAAAATTGGAAATACCGGAAAACAATCCAACGACAAACGAAGGTGTTGAACTTGGAAGAACTTTATTTTACGATCCTATTCTCTCTGTAGACAGCAGTATTGCCTGTAGCTTTTGTCATTTGCCTCAGTTTAGTTTTACTGACAGACATGCAAAAAGTAGAGGTGTGAAAGGAACGATTGTTAAACGCAGTAGTCCTTCTTTAATAAATGTTGGTTTGATTCGAAATGGCTTATTTTGGGATGGCAGAGTTCATAGCTTAGAAGAACAAGCCCTCTTACCGGTTGAGGATCCCTTAGAGATGCAAGCGAGCTGGCCAGTGATCGAAAAACGCTTACAGGCTCACGATAAATATCCAGTCTTGTTCCGAGCTGCTTTTGGAATCGGAAACAAAAAGGAATTGACACGAGACTTAGTGGTCAAAGCGATTGCTCAATTTGAACGTACTCTACTAAGTTCTGGTCAGTCAAAATATGATCAAGTCACCTATGGCTTGGACAGCTTTACGGTGGACGAAGCGATGGGCTACGACCTGTTCTTTGATGTTTCGCCAGGGATAAGCGATGGAGAATGTGGGAACTGTCATAACGCACCACTATTCACCGACCACACCTTCGCGAACAACGGAATCGATGCAGCCAAAACATTGGATGACTTCCCGGATAAAGGCCTTGGTGCGATCAGCGGAGACCCTTATGACAATGGCAAATTCAAAGTTCCTACCTTATATAACATCGCCCTCACTTCACCTTACATGCATGATGGGCGCTTCCGAACCCTAAAGGAAGTCATAGATCATTATAATAGTGGGGGACATCCTTCGCCAACAGTAAATTCCTTGATACGACCACTTGGATTTACAGAGATTGAGAAAGAACAACTCCTCTCTTTTTTACATACGCTTACTGATACAACCTTTACCGAATTTGAGCGGATAAAACGAGGAGCAGAATACAGGAATTCATTGTACTAAAACTTTTGCCGTCTATCCGGCGTTTTATAAATGCGCTTCAGTTCTGGTTTCTTTTATGAATGGAAGTCCTTAAATTTGATTTCTACCTAAGTAATAAAAACATTCTAATAAAGATGAAAAAACTTATCCTAATTCTACCCATCTGTCTGATCTTGGTTTTTGCTTGTAACAGTGATGATGAAGTGGTTTGTGATCCGACAATGAAAGGCGGTGGTGGAACAGATACTTTATTGACTGATACTCCTTATGAGCCACAAGATTACGATCTTCAGGTACCTGCTGATTTTCCAGTTTTAGAAGTTCCTGTTGATAATGCGTTAACAGTGGATGGTGTCAACTTGGGAAGACATTTATTTTATGATCCTATTTTATCTGCTGATAGTAGCATGTCCTGTAGTAGTTGTCATTTACCAGAAGGTTCATTTACTGATAATTTAGCTTTAAGCACAGGCATAGATGGATTAGAAGGAAATCGTTCTTCCATGTCCTTGTTGAACGTTGGCTTTTATTACAATGGATTATTCTGGGACGGCCGAACATCTTCATTGGAAGAACAGGCATTGCAACCCATTGAGGATCCTGTTGAATTACATACCACCTGGACGGATGTCATTGATAAATTGAAGGTTCATCCGGATTACCCGGTTTTATTTAGAAAGGCATTTGGTATAACCACTGTTGACGAAATCACTAAAGAGCTTTCTGCCAAAGCAATCGCTCAATTTGAGCGCATCATGGTAAGTAGTGGAAATTCTCGTTTCGATTTAGCTACGACGCCAGGATCGGGTGTCTTCTATACAGAGCAGGAATTGCTTGGAGAAGAATTATTTTTTAATGAACAACTGAATCACCCTGGTTGTTCCCACTGTCACACTGGACCATTGCTAACCACGAATGCTTATCTAAATAATGGTTCTCAAGAAGCCTTAACCTACGATGATTATGCAGATAAAGGACATGGTTTGGTCACTGGTGATCCTTTTGATAATGGAAAATTCAGAGTACCTACCCTTCGCAATATAGAGTTGACTGCCCCGTATATGCACAATGGACAATTCAATACTCTTGAACAAGTCATAGATCATTATATCTCTGGAGGTAAGGTATCTCATACCTCTCCAGATCTGTTACCTTTCACCGTTACCCAGGAAGAAAAAGAAGCTCTAATCGCCTATATAAAAACCTTTACGGATATGGATTTTGTGAATAACCCTGACCTGCAAAACCCTTTTTAGGATGGTGGGAAGGGGATAGGACTAAAGTCCCAGTCCTATCTTCGTATACATCACCCCTTCATAGCTGAGGAGTGGGGGAAACCTTGTGTTCCTTCGTGCACTTCGCCTGTCGGGCGGACAGGTTTGTGGTTAAAAAACCTTTGCGTTCGTTATGCCGTTTTGGGTTACCTCCACGAATCACTACGGTAAATCAATTTCCAATTATTACACTCTTTCGCAACAACAAAAAGTAGCAATTGTAAATGTATTGTTATACATTTAGGCTTAGCTTCGTTTTTTTAATCCCTTTCTTTGGTTAATATTCGATTTGTGATTTTAACCCCCTTTCTCTTTTTTAAAATATTTGTGAATATCTGACAATCACAAGGTTACATATTTTTTAAATATTTATGTTTTATAACGGCATACTAATTGTCTTGACCAAAGTAATAAAAAACATTTCCCCCACCTTTGAAATTGAGCTATAGAAAACGAAGATTCACTCCCTTCGTCCATTGTTCATAGAACTAACACTTTCCTAAAATAGTTACCGACCATTACGAAGTATTTCTATTGAGATTACCCTTTCAATAAAGTACATAATTCAGGAGGTAACGGCATATAAAGACTTTAAAATTCCCCCACGAATTTTAACCTTTAAAACATTTTCACCTATGAGAAGGCTTCTTATGTGGCTAGCCCTCTTCGTGCCCTTTATTGTAATCCCACCAACAGTACATGGACAGCCAAATCAAACCGCTCGTAAGGCGATTGATTTACAAGAGTTAGTCAATTTTAAACAAGATTTTCAACACACAAATTTTGAAAAACTAGAAGAGGCCAATCTGGCTTATTTTCAGTTTACACAAATTCCAGATGAAAA
>JBLHRR010000210.1:0-7199 GCA_047626155.1 Saprospiraceae bacterium
AAAAACAAATCCATGAAAAACCCAGCAGACCAACGCGCCCGTCACCTAAACCGCCGAGCCTTCCTCTCCAAATCCGCTATCGGAATTGGAGCCGCAGCGCTGTCTGCCCTAATGGGTACAAATTGTTATCAAAAAAGAGAAAGCGGCTTATTGGTCAACGAACCAGCAGGCGTACAAGGTATTCTAAAAGGCTTACACATTCCAGCAAAAGCAAAACGAGTGATCTACTTATTCCAAAGCGGAGGCCCATCTCAATTGGAGTTATTTGATTACAAACCTTTATTGAATGAGCGCCGAGGAGAAGATCTCCCAGACTCCATTCGCAACGGCCAGCGACTCACAGGAATGTCCTCCGAACAAGATAGCTTCCCACTAGTAGGATCCAACTTCGGATTCAAACAATACGGACAAAGCGGTGCCTGGATGAGTGACTTACTTCCTTACACCTCAAAAATTGTAGATGATATTTGTATCATAAAATCAATGCATACCGAGGCGATCAATCACGATCCCGCGATCACTTTTTTCCAAACGGGTTCTCAGCAACCGGGCCGCCCGAGCATGGGCGCCTGGATGAGTTACGGACTAGGGTCAGAGAATAAAGATCTCCCCGCATTTTCCGTTTTGCTATCCCGAGGAACAGGGCGCCCGAATGGACAACCACTTTACTCTCGTCTATGGGGCAATGGTTTTTTACATTCGCTCCATCAGGGCGTACAGTTTCGTTCTGCCAAAGACCCGGTACTCTACCTCAACGATCCGGATGGCTTGCACAAATCAGATAAAAGAAAATTGCTAGATCAGTTGAAAGCGTTAAATGAAGAACACTACGATCAAGTCGGTGATCCAGAAATACAATCTCGGATCGCACAATACGAAATGGCTTATCGGATGCAGACTTCCGTTCCCGAGGTAATGAACATCGAAGACGAACCAGATCACATCTATAATATGTACGGCCCGGATTCAATGACGCCAGGTACCTTCGCCGCGAATTGTTTGTTAGCAAGACGCCTTGCGGAAAAAGATGTGCGTTTTATTCAATTGTACCACATGGGTTGGGATCAGCATGATGGTCTTCCGGCAGCGATTCAAAAACAGGCTCGCGATGTAGATCAGGCTTCTGCGGCATTGGTCATGGATTTGAAACAGCGTGGTATGTTGGAAGATACCTTGGTTATTTGGGGTGGCGAATTTGGTCGAACCAACTACTCACAGGGTGCTTTGACGGCTACCAATTATGGACGTGATCATCATCCGCGTTGCTTCTCTGTTTGGATGGCGGGAGCGGGTATTAAACCGGGGATCGTTTATGGGGAGACGGATGATTTTGGTTATAATATTACAAAGGATCCGGTGCATGTACATGATTTTCAGGCGACGATTTTGCAGCAGATGGGGATTGATCATGAGCGATTGACTTATAAGCATCAGGGGCGGCGATTTCGATTGACGGATGTGGAGGGGGAAGTTGTGAAAGGGATATTGACTTAGGAATGAGACATAAATAAATAGTTAAAAAAAAGCCTCCATGAATCGAAGAACCTTTCTTCAAAATCTTTCAGCTCTACCATACGGAATACCATTGTTGCAAAATCTGTCTAACAAAGACATGATTATCGGGCACAACAATCACCAATACAAAATTGACCTTCATTGGGGAGCCTTACATTCCACATTCTATCCGGTGAAAGATTGCCACGAAATGGTGCAGGATTCCAAAGGCCGTATTATTTTATTGACCAACCATATCAAAAATAATATCATCATCTATGATAAAAGCGGCCAGCTCGTCGAAACCTGGGGGACAGAATATCCCGGAGCCCACGGCCTCAGCCTGCACGTAGAAAACGGCGAAGATTTTTTGTACATCACCGATACCGAACGCCACGAAGTCATCAAAACAACCATTGATGGGAAAGTGGTGATGATACTGCCTTATCCCAAAGAAAGTGGTAAATACGAAAATGCCCAACAATATGTACCCACCGAAACAGCGATAGCTCCTAATGGCGATATTTATGTGGCAGACGGCTATGGTCTACAGTACATCATGCACTACAATGCAAAAGGAGAACTGCTGAATACTTTTGGTGGAAGAGGAAAGGAAGTTGCTCATTTTGATAATGCCCATGGTATTTGTATTGATTATCGAGATACGGAAAACCCTTGTTTGCTAATCACCGCGAGGCAACAGAATAAATTGAAACGTTTCTCTGTGGAAGGAGAGTACCTGTCTACTATTGAGTTGCCAGGGTGTTATATTTGTCGTCCGGTGATACATGGAAAGGAGATCTACCTAGCAACGATTTGGTCAGATGACGGCTCCCCAGGGACCGGCTTCGTTTCTATCCTGGACGAAAACAATCGCTTGGTATCGGCTCCCGGAGGGGCTGCACCAAAATATGTAAACAATGTGTTGCAACCAATGTACCAGGCCGTCGATGTTTTTCATCATCCGCATGATGTATGCGTAGATGACGAAGGAAGTATTTACGTAGCACAATGGAATGCTGGGAATACGTATCCGATAAAATTAAGAAGATTGACTTAACGAAACATGTTGTATCAACTCCCGCGTCATCAGCGGATATGGCATTTTGACAAATTCAAAGACTGCTTGAGCGATGCCCCTGAATCAGAAGAAAAACCTTGTTTTGAATCTAGCGGAGTTGCATTGAAAACAGTATTGAATATTAAACTACTGTACACTTTTTAAAAACAAACTTTCCTTTAGCCACTATGCCCGCGGGCGGCGGCTCCCCTTTAGCGGAAGAGGGTTGCGTGGGCAAAAAGTGTATAGTAATTTAATTGAACATTGATATAAAATGAAAGAAATAAAAAACAAATACAAACGAGGTTTCAATTTACTAGCCTTATTACTTGTCCTCCTATTCTCTGCTTGCCATTCGACAAAGGACGTAGTAATTCAAAAAGAAAATTTTGCTTCCGCCTCAATTTTTCAACTATTGCCACCAAAGGTATTAACGGACTCTGTGCTTTTCAGAAGAAATACATCGGTTGACCTGGCTATGGAATTTCCAGATGCAGAAATCAGATATACATTAGATGGTAGTCCAGTAACACAAAGCGCAAGCCTTTATGAGGATGTTTTGATTATTGAAAAAACAACACAGCTACAAGCACTTGCTTTCCATCCTGATTGTAACACCAGTGAAGTTAAGACTCAGCTTTTTTATAAAGTAGCAGATGTATTTAGTCAATCCAAAATAAGATTAGTGCCACCTGCCGACTCTCGCTATGCCGCCAAAGGTGTTGCGAGTTTGACGGATATGAAAAAGGGAAGTATTCAGTTTCGAGGGAAAGATCGTTGGTTAGGATTTCAAAAAGATACGGTGGAGATTAAAGTTCAATTCTCGGAAAAAACAACTTTGGAATCAATCATACTAAGTACCTTAGCGAGTGAGATAGAATGGATATTCGTACCGAGACGAGTGGAGCTGTTGGAAGGAGAAGAAGTGTTTGCCTTCATCAATAAAGACAGTATGCAAAATGCTTCTGAAACAGGAGCGCACTTTATGGCAATAGATTTCCCGGAAAGGAAATTAAAAGACTTGACAATCCGAGTGCTGTCTGATCCTTTACCGAAAGGGCATAACGGCTATGGTTTTATGTCCTGGTTTTTTGTAGATGAAATTATTGCATTGTAAACAGTCTTTATTAAAAGCTTTGATTATCGTTTAAGGGTTAAGGTATGTATGAGCTTTGTAAAAAAAAGGTTTTAACCATTTTTCTTTGAGAACTTTTACGAACCAAGTGCTATGTGCTCTTTGTGGCTTTGTGTTTAAAAATACACTATTTAGAGGAGCGGAACAGTTACAAAAAAAGAACAATTGGAATTATTATACATAAATATAAATCGCTTCCACCCGCTACTTGTACACCTTCCGATAGGAATGCTGTGCCTAGCTTTGTTAATGGAAATCCTCCAGTGGTGGACCAAACGAACCGATCTCAAATCAGCCATTTCCATTTCCTTAAATGTAAGTTTACTAGCCTCCTTATTCGCTGTTGGAACGGGATGGTTTCTTTCAGAGGAAGGAGGTTACGATGCGGATTTATTGTTTTGGCACAAATGGATGGGGATAGGAATGACGACGGTACTTGCTTTAATTTGTGGATTGAGATGGAAAAAGCGAGAGCGCGCTACATTGCCTTTGTTATTTGTAGTAGTAATGTTGCTTTCTGGAGCAGGGCATTTCGGAGGGAGTATTACGCATGGAGAAAATTATTTGTTTATGAGCGGAGTAGAGGAAGCAGTGGTGTTGGAGAAGATACAAGAGGCTGAGGTTTATTCTAGAATCATTCAACCCATTTTAAAGAAGAAATGTATGTCTTGTCACAACCCGTCCAAGCAGAAAGGTGGTTTGTTAATGACGACGATTGAAGGCATGAAAGCAGGTGGAGAGAAAGGAAAGTTACTGGACTTTGACTATCCGATGAAAAGTGCTTTGCTGACGCGAATTCATTTGCCGAAATCAGAGGAAGAGCATATGCCGCCTTCAGGCAAGAAGCAATTGACAGATGATGAAATAGTATTGTTGGAATGGTGGTTAAAAAATAGGGCTTGCTTTGATTGTAAAGTTTCTGATATAGAAGAGCAAGAAATGGTGGCTGATATTTTAGAAAAGTATAAAGGAACCCGGAAGTCCAAATTAAAGGAATTACCAAAACTAGAGGCGGGACAGCTGGCGAGTCTGAGCGCTGCCGGAATAGCGGTGTACTCTTTATCGGTAGACAATCCATATGTAATTGTTAACCTATCTGGGAATAAAGAATTAAGTAAAAAGACTTTTAAATCCTTAGCTAAAATAGGAGAATACGTATTGGAACTAAATGTACAGAATAGTAATTTCTCCGATCAGTTGGCCAATTGGTTGCCTTCTTTTCCTCAGCTTCAAAAGCTGCAAGTTCAAAACACCGTTATCTCTAACAAAAGTATTTCAACCTTAGAGGAGCTGGAGCAATTAGAATCCCTGAATATATATGGGACAGCAATAACCGATGAGGCTATTTTGGGTTTGGAAAAAATCACAAGTTTGAAGAGGCTATATTGTTGGCAAAGCAAAATGACTGAAGCAGGAGTTCAAAGGCTGCAAAAATCAAAACCGTTACTGGATATTCAATATCAACTGAAGGACGATATTTTTGGTGGAGCTATCCTTAATGAACCATCGATATATATAACGTCTGACCTTTTTGTCGATACCGTTCATGTTCGGCTGAAATCGGACTTTAGAGGCGTCTCTATTTTTTACACACTTGATGGAACAGTTCCAGATACGACAAGTATTTTGTACCAGGACTCTATCCATTTGGCTCAGCCTGTGGTCCTGAAAACATATTGTTATAAAGAAGGTTGGGAACGTAGCATGGTGAAGGAGGTAGGCTTTCACAAAGCGGGGCTCCCTTTCAAATCCGCTAAGTTGTCTAAGCCACCTTCCGATGATTATAAGGGAAAAGGTGGTAAAACACTTATAGATGGAAAGCACGGAACCTCTGATTTGAAGGATGGAAATTGGCTGGGCTATGAGGGCGAAAACATGAGCTTTGTTGCAGAGTTGGATTCTGCGCAGCAAATTACCGAAGTCGCCTTACGCGCTATGTCCTCTCCGGGGCCCTGGCTCTTTTTCCCGAAAGGGTTGAAAGTGTCAACCTCTATAGATGGAAAGAAATATAAGCTGGCGGGTGAAGAAAAATATAAAATTGAACAGCGAGATAACTTTAGATTGAAAAAATATTTTAAAATTGATTTTGAACCAAGGGAAGTACGTTATGTTAAAGTGGAGGTTACTGGGCATGGGAAGTTGCCAGATTGGCACCCTAACGTGGGGGAAGGTTCCTGGCTATTTATAGATGAAGTATCGGCGAAGTATAAGTGAAAATAATTAAATTATGTCTAACTCAAATAAACTATCCGAAGATCTTTTACTTGCTGTGAAAATGCAGAAATCCACAAAGGAGTTGGTCCTCCAATTGAAAGAACTCCCCATCACTCAATTGCAAACAGATCTAAATAACGACGACCGCAAAAAGGCATTTTGGATCAATTGTTACAATGCGTTTTTTCAAATTCTCCGTAAGGGAAAAGGAATGGATAAGCCGGGCATCTATCGGGACAAGGTGACGACCATCGCTGGAAGAAATTGGAGCCTCGATGAAATGGAACATGGCATCCTCCGAAGATACCGCTATAAACTTTCCCTAGGTTACTTACCAAATATATTCACACCAGCCCTGCTCAAAAAAATGGCGGTTGAAAAAATAGACTACCGGATACACTTCGCCTTAAACTGCGGCGCCAAAAGTTGTCCACCCATCGCCTTCTACAACGTCGACCGGATAGAACAACAATTAGAAATGGCAACCCTCTCTTTCCTAGAAGGAGAAACAGATATTTTTTCTGATAAAAAAGAAATCCATGTCAGCAGATTGTTTCAATGGTTTGCCGGAGACTTCGGGGGCAAAAGTGGAACTAGACAAATACTCCAGGAAAAACTGAAGCTGGAAACAAAAGGACAAAAAATTATTTACAAAGAATATTCTTGGGAAGAAGAACTTGATAATTATGCTTGATCTCTATACAAAGAATTCCAATACATCCGCATCCTAATTCTGCCAATTCATTTAAAAGTAAAATATTAGTCAAAGGTATATATCGAGACAATATTAAAAAATAAAAGAACTCCTTTCTACGCTTAGTAACAATAAAGAATAAACTTAGACCACTGTAATCACTTAGTTAGAACTAAACGACCATAGGGAGAGTGTTTTAGCTAAGTGATTGACGGTATAGTGATCTAAATTATTCTTTGTGTAATATATTACTACATCCTTGGATAATAAAAACCCTCCAAAACTAATAGTACTTTTTCTGTTTTAGGTTTCTTTATTTAAAAAAAGAAACTCCCCCCTGACAACATAGAACATAACCTGATTGCAAAATTAAAATGATAAGGGGTTCCCTTGTCTAACCTACTCTGATTTTCACTGGAAAAGAAATCAGATTCGCCTTGAATAGACTTAACTCTAAGGCTGTTGTTGTAATAACAGTGTTATGTATTAAGCCTGTTAATCTATAATTGTTTTGTTGAATTTAAATTAAAAGCTTAGTAACGATTTAAATATCTAAAATGCAGATAGGTACACCTAGGGTATTTTGATTTCCATTTTGATTT
>JBLHRR010000211.1:0-7047 GCA_047626155.1 Saprospiraceae bacterium
CTATTAGGAGCTTTTTACATCCTCAAATCTGCCACTTTCACATTAGGATAATCTCCCTCCTTAAAAGTAAAATGATCCTTCTCAAACTTCTTATTGGCTGTTAGCTTATCAATATTAAGTGTATACTTTGAACCATCTTTCGAAAACACCTTCATTCGCATTATCTTATTATTCGCTTTCTCAATCGTCAATCTCAATTTGGTATACTCTGAATAGCGATCCGTTGGCTTGAATTCTATTTGCTGAAAGGATTTACCAGCTTCCTCTCCTTCATTGACAAGCCCATAGATGTAATCTCCTTTCTCATATAAGGTAAACAAATCATCGGGTGAAAAAATATTCATTTCTCCCTCCTCTTCTTCCACATCATTGATTTGAACTTCGTTGCGTTCCTTCAGATACATCCATAGAATCTCGCCATTACTGATGATCTCTTGTGGGCCCATTTGCATTCTGTAGCTATTCCCCATTTGAGCAATGCTTCCTTTTTGAATCTCTTCCTTCTCTTCCGGAAAGGCAATGGTCAATGTAAAATCAATGGCCATAGAAGAATAAGACTCGTACTCTTTCTTGAGCTTCTCTAAAATAAGAGTGGCTTCAGGATCAGAGCTATCTGTAAAGGTATTGTCTTGCGCAAAAGCGCTGCCGCTGATTAGAAAAGTGGCAAGGAGAGAGAATAGGAACTGTTTCATGATTCGTAATTTATAAATTCGTTATTGGCGAAGCGAAATCTATTATTTGTCTTCGTTTTTTAGACTGTTTAACAAAGAGAAGGTTACATTAGTTTTATGACTTCTCTTTGTAACAAACGAGTAAAAAGAGCCAATATTGAGGCCTAGGGTCGTTAAAGTTCTGTGAACTTGGGGCTGAAGCGAATCTAGGGATATGCATCAATATACACCCTTTAAGCTCATATTGGATATGACAAATTTTAGAATTCGCCATGTCTCGCGGGGCGCTCAATCCGTAGCGTCTTCCTTGTGTTGTTGCGGTTACCCCTAAAATAACAAAACCCGACGAGTCAAAGACTCGTCAGGTTTGTTTAGGTCTTGTGAAATCACTCACAAGGTTGCCTCCTATTTCCTAGCTTTTATACCCTCCAAATATCGTTCCAATTCTACTTCATCGTTGACTAAAACGGTACGAGCTTTAGATCCTTCACTTGGACCGACAATGCCCAGCCCTTCTAATTGATCCATAATTCGACCGGCTCGGTTGTATCCGAGTTTTAATCGTCTTTGAATCATAGAGGTAGAGCCATGCTGGTTTTGAACGACGAGGCGAGCGGCATCGACAAACATGTCATCGAGGTCCTTGGTGTTGATGCCTTTGGAGTCGCCTCCGTCATCATCACCGTGGAACTCAGGTAAAAACCAAGGGGTGGGGTAACCTTTTTGATTTGATATATATTCAATTACTTTATCTACTTCAGGGGTATCTACAAATGCACATTGCAGACGAATCAGATCACTACCAAAGGCAAGGAGTAAATCTCCTCGACCAATTAGTCGATCTGCACCACCGGTATCGATGATGGTTCGTGAATCAACCTTTGCGGTCACACGGAAGGCCATTCGAGCCGGGAAGTTGGCCTTGATCACACCGGTAATAATATTCACGGATGGTCGCTGCGTCGCAATGATCAGGTGAATACCAACAGCACGGGACAACTGCGCCAATCGCCCAATCGGCAATTCTATTTCTTTACCGGCAGTCATAATCAAATCGGCAAATTCATCAATCACCAATACGATGAAAGGCATAAATTGATGACCGTTATTTGGATTAAGCCTACGCGATACAAATTTTTCATTGTACTCTCTGATGTTTCTCGCTTTTGCTTTTTTCAGCAAGGTATAACGATTGTCCATCTCAATCAACAAAGAATTCAGAGTATGAACTACCTTGGTCGTATCCGTTACAATCGGTTCATCCAGTCCAGGCAGGTAAGCCAGGAAGTGATTCTCCAATCGGGCATATGGGAATAATTCTACCTTCTTCGGATCAATCAAAACGAACTTGATCTGCGATGGATGCTTTTTGTAAATCAAGGACATCAGAATAACATTCACCCCTACCGACTTACCTTGACCCGTGGCCCCGGCTACCAGTAAGTGAGGCATTTTAGCCAAATCCGCTACGAATACTTCATTGTTAATCGTCTTACCCAAAGCAATCGGCAAGTCCATTTTTGCTCGTTTGAACTTTTCAGAACTAAGGACTTCCTTAAGCGAAACGGTCTGCTTATTTTTATTAGGAACCTCAATACCAATGGTTCCTTTTCCAGGAATCGGAGCAATGATACGAATACCTAAGGCCGATAAACTCAAGGCAATGTCATCCTCCAAGTTCTTAATCCTGGAAATACGAACACCTGGTGCGGGGATGATTTCATAAAGCGTTACGGTTGGACCGATGGTCGCTTTTATCTTGATGATTTCGATTTTATAGTTGAGTAAGGTCTCAATAATCTGATCCTTATTACGCTCTAGCTCTGCGCGATCTATTTCATAAGTCTGATCACTGTGGTCTTCTAACAATGCTAGCACGGGATGCTCATAAGAAGACAATTCCAACGTGGGATCGTAAGGCTCGCTACTGTCATGATTTTGCGCTAAGCGAGTGATGTCTGTTTTATCAGCCAATACATCATGCGGAACATCTTCATCATCAGGAATCGGAGTGTCAGGGACAGATTCTGCTATTTCCAATTCACCTTCACCAGAGCGAAGGGACACTGGTTTCTCTCTTTTTGCTTTGTTCAAATCTATAGACAGTTGGCCGTCTTCGTCTATCTCAGTAGCTGGTTCTTTTGCTGCTCCAGCCTTTTCTGTTGGAATCAGATCAGGATTTTGGGGAGCCTCTGGGACTTCGCCAGTTCCTTCATCGACCTCCATATCGATGGAGCCAGGTCTCAAAGCCGTGTGTGGTCGTGATGTAGCAGGGACACTGTTGGTTGGCTTCGTAGGTCTTTTTCTACCATTGATTAAATCAGAAAGAGAACCTTGTATTTCTTTCCAGGCAGATGTTGGCGTCATGCTGGCCAATTCGGGATTGACGGACCAAACAAAGGCAGCTAGTCCAACAAAGAAAATCAAAGCGATCATTCCGGCTACCCCCACAAAATTGATTAACCATTGACTGATGGATTCTCCAAATGCTCCTCCAATTGGAAAACTGGAAGTACTAAAAAAGAAAGCCAATAAGATGGAAAGGGATATAAGTAATAAGAAGGAGTTCCAAAGTACCGGGACAAAATTGGAAAGCGGGTATTTCTTTATTCTATTCATAGCAAATGCCGAAAATAGAAAGACAAAGATATAAGAAGCGATTCCAAAGCCCCAGTAAAAGAACATGTTGGAAACGATGGCCCCGAGCCGTCCCAGCCAGTTGGACAATTTGACATCGCCCTCAAAGAGCAGGCTCCAGTTGAATTGGAGTACCATGTCCTGGTCTTTTTGCCAAGTGAATAAATACGAGGTAAAGGCAATGAGTAGGTAGATGGCCAAAAGTAGGCTAAGCATCCCAATGATCTTAGGTATCCTTTCATCGTTCAATTGAAAGGGGAGGGAAAGCTGTCCGAAGCCACTTTTCTTTTTCTTAGCTGCCATAGATAAATTGAGATTCTGGTAGACCGAAGGAGGGTCTGTGTTATGGGGTCGGTGATCATAGAGAGGTAAGATTACTGAGTGAATTCAGTAAGGTTTCTCTGGTTTGAACAATTTCCCTAGTGTTTCTTTATTAAATAGTATGCTTACGTGATTTTTGGTAAATGGTTGTTTTTACTGCAAATCGGTTACATACAGCAAAAATAATGATAATATATGGGATTTAGTAATAAATGGGGAGGGCTGCTTAGCTTCTCATGAAAAATGCCCTAACCTTTATTAAAGGTCAGGGCATTTTTATGGTTGGTATAACTTTAAAGCCAGTCAAATTTGTTTTTAAGAACTGGTCATTCATAAAAGATTTATCACTGTTTTATCACCTTCACTGTTTTAACATCATTCTCGGTTTTAAGAGTGATTAAATAAAAACCTGATAGCCAGTTAGAAGTCTGTAGTCTTAATGTTTGAGTCTTATTTAATTCAGTATTATAATTTGTAACTTCTCGTCCCATTGCATCAGTAACTATGATTTGTGCATTTTTGCTAAGGTCGTTAGAATATTTTAGATCAACATAGTTATTAAAAGGGTTTGGAGATACCAGAAGTTTCAAATCAATCTTCAAGTTTTGGTCGTTTGATTTTTCATCTATAAAGTTCAAAGAAGCTAATGGATCATAGCCACCGATAGAACAAAAATCGGATACCTCTTGTGCAGTCTGTGCTGGCAAATTACCTTCACAAGGAGTTGGAGTCCCGATAATTAGATCAATATTAGGATCAATATCTGAAAGTTCACTTATGATTTCTGTTCCTGCGATAAGTGTAAGTTGGTTTCCATTTGTTTCAATATTTTGTCCTACTTCAATAGTAGACCATGCGTAAATGGTTTGATCTTCTGATAAAGATAAATTATCAACAGACTCATTAATTTGTATGTCATTAAGTTCAGGGTATGTTTCTGTTATTGGTGCTTCGGTCAAAGTTGTTTCATAATCAGCCATAAACAAAACTTTCTCAGCATCTGGATCATAAAATACATCACTCGGATCTCTTTCAAGTGTAGCCATTACCTTTACGTATACTTTTAGGTCATCACAAAGAGCTTGATCAAGAGAAGGAAAATCTGTATCATTTTGCAAATATGCCACATAATCATTAAAACAACTCAAAGGAATAAATGGCGTTTGGTGCCGAACAATACTATCTGTGTATAACACGAGTAAAGGGGAGGATTCGACTAAGTCATATGAAGAAGGTTCACATCCTTCGAAAACTAGCGCGGCTTTGATGTCCACAGGCACTTGGTTCAATCCCGAAGCTGGATTAATTGCATATTTTAAAGAATTCTGCATCTGATAATGAATAGCAAATGGAGCATCTTGAGTAGTTTGATTTTGATCGTCGGGATCTGGAATATTAAATTCACGCTCTTCTATTTCAAAGTTTATTTGAGGTGTTTCTAAAAGGCTAAATACGCCGAGTGTATTATCGTAGATTGGTGGAAAAGTTGTTGCATTATTAATCCAGTCTGACCCCGGTACAAATATGTTAATACCCTGAAATGGATTTGTTGTTGTTTTATTACCCGAAATAGTGAAATTAAAATCGGCTTCAAAAGAAGAGGGCTTTGGGCTTGCTGTACTCTTACCTCCTCCAGCAAAATACTCAGCTATTCCGATAAAAATACCAACTTTAGGGATGGTTTTAGTCCACTCAGGAAATTTAAACGCGCTGTTAAGTTTTTCGGAATGGGCTATTTTTCCCGCTTCAGTCAGAGGCTGACTTGATGTGGCGATGTCTACAGCATTAAATACACTAGTAACATCCTGAGCAAAAGTACGAAACCCTTCAAGGTTTTTTGCTATTTTAGTCCCACTTGTTATTACCTTATTTATATCATTAATGGTAGAAGAAAAACTGTTATTTTGAGGTGTTCCACTGCTTACGATAGGTTTAATTATACCACCTCCTGTCATCTTTAATTCTATATCCTGTACATCTAATAACTCAGGATCAATAATTATTCTAGTGAAATGATCACAAGTACACGGATCGTAATAGACAGGAAATGTTGCATGCAACCAGTAATCGCCCCCATTATCATAAAAATTAGGGGCTACCATCGTAAGGTTTTTTTCAAAATTGTCTAAAGCTTTAATCGGGGTTTGGGCCGGGGCTAGAAGACTACTTTGCTTGTTAGGGTCTGTACTAATAAACTTCAGAATAATTTTCGCCTTATTAAAACCATTCGCAGCTACTAAGCTTTCAGGAATATAAAAGAAAGCACTTAATTGAGCTTCATAACGGTTGTATAAAACAAAAGAAGGTATGGTAACGCCATTTGCACTTGCTCCAGATGAACCAAACTTTTTAGATACTAACTCCCAACCATCCTCAGATAAGAAATCTTTGTTGATAGCAGTACTTAGATGGTCAATATTTTGATCTTCATCGTCGTAATAAAAGGGAGAAAGAGGGAATACTTCAATGGCTCCTGCTGCGGGGTTATTAGTATTGACTATCCAAATGTCATTGTATTGTTGTACTGTCCAGTCGAATTCGTTTATCGTGCTTCCAGGGGTCGTATTGGTAGTACAGTGTTGAGCATGTACTGACAAAACAAGTAATAAAAAAGGTATTATAAAAGGTATTGATTTCATGATTATTGAATTTTAGTTCCGATAAATTTATCGTTCATTTTTTGTTGTGTATCAGGATTCCATATTTCGTATGTTATTGTTAAATCCTTTAAGTTGTCACCGAGGTACCCCCAACCTTTTGGTACCGGACATTCGGGATAATCTATATATTGTGACATGAAAAAGTTTCGATATGTCCCTGTAATAGTTGAATTTGAATCGAAATCTCTTTCGCAACCATTTGGTAAATTATTGATATGAGAGCTTCTTACATCTTGCAGATGAGTTAGACTAATCGTAAAAGTATCTTGAGGGTTAGATTCAACTACTCCTTTAAAATCACCAAGATACGGACGGTCACTAAATGAAATAATATGAAATGTTTTAGAGCTTGATCCTTGACTCTCATCTTGTGGAAAGCATTCTAGATCCGCTTCCCAGCTACCATTAAGAATCACCTTAATATTCGAACCGGCTAAATCAGTATCAAAATCTAATTCTACTTCTTTTGTGTCAAAAACAGTTGGATCATCTCCAATCTTCCAGGCATAGGTATCAAGATCGTGTAAAGCTCGAAAACGGATATATCCACCTGTCATCGTATCGGATTCAAAGTAAGACCTATCGTCGTTGAACCCTAACCCCTGCTCAATTACAAATTCCGTATTAAGAGGAATTGCATCAGAGCAATTTGAGGCATCATCATCCTTACAAGCCCCAACAAAAAGTAAAGCCATTATCAGGAAAAATAAATGAGAATATTTCATAATAAAATATGTTAGAAAAATGAGTAAATAAAA
>JBLHRR010000212.1:0-7030 GCA_047626155.1 Saprospiraceae bacterium
ACAACTATAGCAAACGGTGCAAACAGCATGGGAGCCAATGGTTTTATTGAAGGAAGAATGTATGCTACAGTTGGAGCTGTTAATTTTTATACAGCGACAACTTATATATATAACGATCTTAATATAGTTTGCGATGACTGTTTAGACCCGGTATATTCTGATTCTGATGAGGATGGCGTAGATGATCCTTGTGATAACTGCCCAGAAATTTATAATCCATACCAGGAAGATTGTGATGGCGATGGTATTGGTGATGCTTGCGAAGAATGTGATAATTTTACCTCAGGTGGTCAGATTGGTTTTGGAGATATAGCCATTTGTCCAGCTATTTTTTACATGGGTTATAGTGGAGTTGATGGACCAACGATTGAAAATTGTGTCCTTCCTTCAGGAGGCTCAGGATGTATTGAATACATTTGGTTAGCCAGTACAACTTCTAGTGCTTGGCCTACTTCCACTGTTATCGACATCGAGGCCGGAAACGATCCGCACTGGAATCTTATAGCAGGAGCTAATTCTGAAGATCACTCTCCTGGAGTGATTTCGCAGACTACTTACTTCCTGAGATGTGCAAGAAGAGTAGGTTGTGTTCCTTATATGGGTGAAGGTAATATGGTGACCATCAATTGCGCGACTCTTGGTGAGCATAATATCGGAGGCCGGGTATGGCATGATGAAAATGATGACGGTTTTCGGGATGCTGGAGAGTATGGCATCCAAAATGTTTGGGTCTCCCTTACAGATGCAGCCAATGTGGTCATTAAAGATGCAGTTGGTAATGACGTCTCTGTACAATCTGATGGATCTGGTTACTACGTATTCGGAAATGTAGCTCCCGGTACTTACAAAATCAAATTTGGTAATCCTGGTGGATATATTACAGCCTATACGGATCAAGGAGGCAATGACGACTTGGATAGTGATATGGACAATTCAGGGTCTACAGCACCTTTCGTTTATTCAGGAGGAACGATTACTAACATGGACGCGGGCTTTGTAACTGTAGCGAACGCTGCTGGCAGAAGTTCTAGTATTCTTGATCTGATAGCGGTGAAGCAGGTTAAAACGGTGGACTTGTTGTGGGCAAATAATACCTCTTTTAGAAATGATCATTTTGTCATTGAGCGTTCAGCGGATGGTGAAAACTTCGTCGAACTCACAGAGGTTGCTGATTATGGATCTAATGATGAAAGAGCATGGAACTATGAAGGTGTTGATACCAACCCAATGATTGGAAATAATTTCTATCGGGTAAAAGTAGTTTTCAGAGATGGAGCTTTTGATTATACCAATACGAAATTGGTAGAGTTCTACAGCACTCCTGATTTTGCTTTATTTCCAAATCCGGCAACGTCTAAGGTTTATCTAAATCTGGAACGATATGTCGGTAAAGATGTAACGATCAGCATTCAGGATAATCTTGGTCGTAACCAAATAGTCAATACGTTTTCTAATCTGGAAGATACTTTAGTTGAAGTAGACATCAGTGCTTTGAGAAATGGTGCCTATCATGTTTATGTAAGTACAAAAGATGGCCTTCATAAAGTCAAAAAAATGATAGTAATGAAGACTTATTAATTTTAAGTTTTTGTAATAAATAATTTTGAAGATGGTGCAACAGTTTGTTGCACCATCTTTTTTTATTACTTTTGAAATAATCATTGAAATGAATATGGACTTCCTCACCATAGTCTGTATACATTTTTCAGCATCTAATAATTTTCTAAATTCAGCACTGGCGTATTGACTTCCTCGATCGGAATGAAACATTAACCCTGGTAATATTGATCTACTCTTAACTGCCTTTTTGAAAGCAGCAATTACAGTATCTTGATCGGTCATATTATCACTCAAATTCCAACCAACTACCATCCGATCAGTAAGGTGTATTACTGTTGTTAAATATACAAACGAATTTCTAATTCGAATGTAAGTAATGTCACTCACCCAAACCCGTCCTAATTCTGTAACTGTAAATTCTCTATCCAAAAGGTTCGGAGATATCTTTAAATCATGTTTTGAATCTGTCGTATTCTTGAACCGCTTCTGTTCATTTAAGTGTGTCTCCCCATAAGAGAAGATTCCCAAACATTCTCTTAAAATACGGTTACCAACTTATTAATAAAACCGAACCCATAATTTAATACACATAACAATTACTAACATCAAAGCTAAAGGCAAAAAACCAATACCTCCTCTGAATACCTCCTTCGAGTAGCTACTCATAAACACTACCCATATCCAATGTCCACCAACGAAATGCAAAGCCTTCCACATTTTTCTACTGATCATTTTAGCAAATAAATCAAAAGAGCTGAGAAACATCAGCGCGATAAATAGATAAGCCATCCCTCCTGAAAAAAGTGCAAAGAAAGCCGCTAGTGTGAAAACGGGATGAAAGGAGTATTGCAAAATGATCAAAAACAACAGATGTATAAAGTGGAGAATGGCAAAGGAAATACCCCAGTATTTCCGGTTCATCATCATCCAAAAAGAAAAGGAATTCTTTACCAATTGATGTATCGCGGTAGAGCTAAATGCAAGGCAAAAAAGAACAACGGCTAGGCGGGCCGTACCCGCAATGACGCTACGAACACTGTCTTCATGGAATCCTCTGATTGTAAAATTAATAATGATTAACAGTACACTTGCGGAAGCGATTAATTTGACAAAATCCCACCCCCAGATTGATTTTTGATTTTGCATGAGTAGAGCTATTGTTGCAGGTTCGAATTTAATAAGGTTATGATATGCTGAAACAAAAAGCCTTCTCCGTTTTGTCATTAAGTTTAAAACGTTCATCCATTCGGTGTCCGATTACCCAGCAAATGTCACCTCCTGATAACAGTACAGTTGTATTTTCTTTTTCTACTAATGATAGCTTCTCGTTCGTTAAGTACTTTTTTACTTTTTGCTTCTGTCCTTTCATGCCAATAGGGTGGAAAAAGTCACCGGGTTCCCAAGGCCTTATTGTTAAAGGGAATGTTAATTTGTCCCCATCAAACCAAGCCAGTTTGTTGGATTGGGAGAACTCCGTAGGGAGAGAATTGATTTTTTTAATAATAATGTTGACTTTGTTGAATTCGACAGACTCGTCTGTATCCTGAATCTGTTTAGTTTCTTTTTCTGATTTAGTTCTTTTTGTGATAATAAGTTCATTTCTGTTTTTTAACAATCTATAGTTTGTTATAACAAACTGTGCCCCGGAGGCTCTTGTTTGCTCGTTCAAAATATTTTCTACCTGATCCAAACTAAAGCCATAAGGACTTATGATTTCAAAAAGGATGCTCTGTGGGGCCGGACTTTCTCTAAGCGTTAATAAATCGATATGAATATTTCCATCTTTTTTAAGGACCAGTTTTTCACGGAATTCTTCGATGGCCCACAGAAATAAAGCTTCTGTTTCCTCCAGATTTTTAAAGGTGGACAGGCTGGTTTTTTCTAGTGCCGGATTGATATCCTTAAGAACAGGAATGACTTTTATTCTAAGTTTATTTCGATTGTACTTGGTAGAAAGATTAGAGGCATCCGCTCTGTAACTTAGGTTATTTGTTTTGGCGTAAGCCACAATTTCAGCTTTACTTGCAAAGAGTAATGGGCGTATGATATTTCCTGTCTCTGCTTTCATATTTCTTAGGCCTCTGATCCCCGTCCCCTTCGTGAAATTGTATAAAAAGGTTTCGATCCGATCATTCATATGGTGTGCCGTAGCAAGCTTGTAATATTGATGTTCGGTCATTAATTTTTGGAACCATTCATAGCGCAACTGTCGTGCAGTTTCTTGAATTGATGATTTTTCTTTCTTGCAAATATTTTCAGTATCGAAAGCAATTTTGTAGTAATGCACTAAATAACGTTGACTAAGCTGAAAAACAAACTGCTCATCTTTCTTTGATTCCAAGCCTCTGAGCTGAAAATTACAATGCGCAATCGCAAAAGGAAGCTCACTTTGATGAAATAAATGACAGAGAACAACAGAATCTATACCTCCACTAACGGCCAATAAAGTAGGCTGCAGAGGGTTTACTATTTTGTGTTTTTGAATATATTTTTGAAACTTCCTTAACATATCTTCTGCTTTAATTTTCGATCAGGTTATTTTCTGAGCAGTATTAGACTTTATTCCAAAATAGTTTGTATGTCCTCAAATGCTAATTCTCGCCAGCACTTCTCATCCCTTCCGCTTTGCGGTTAAATCACTTGACTGTTCACTGAACAGTCACCCTTTGGGATCGCTCTTTGATGTTCGCTCGTAGCTAAGGCTACGAACTCAAAAAAAGAGCTTCGTTCTTACAAAAATTATCTATTTGATTTCAATACAAAATATTTCAGCATAAAATCTATTTTGTAGTACGTACTTATACCAAACAACAAATATAAAGTATTTTTTTCTACTACGAAGTTATCTCTTTCCTAGGTTTTTGAGTCTATAATCTATACAAGGGCTAAGTTATCTCCCAAAACCTATCTTAGCGAGGCTTCTTTTTTACTTCGGCGTTTTATTTGCATTAGCCTTGGGAAGACTTCTGGACAAAACCTTATATTGGAGTCTTAAGATTAGAAAGTATTACCTAACTCAAGAAAATTGTTATTGATGAAATCACTAATTACCACCTTATCATTTTGTTTGATTTTTTTTGCTTCCTGTAAAACGGATACAAAAACATCTTCTGATACTGCCAATTCGCAAGAATCTGTAAATGAAGTAAAACCTCCTACTCCAACCTCTGCTGATGTGCACGTTCCTTCTGCTGCTGCTGCGCCACTCATCGGTTTATGGCATTATCAGGACATCGTTCATATCCGCAAAGAGGAAGTGGAAAAGTACACGGGCCGTTGGATAAATATCAAACGGGATGATACCTTTACTAGTGGTATTTACCTTAAGGAAAACAATAGTGGAACCTGGTCTTATAACGAGGAAACCAAAATAATTCAGCTCATGCCTAAAGAGACAGAAGACATTCAGACCGACTGGTTAGTCAATGGGTCTGGCGAATTTCTTATCTTGCTTGGAAGTACAGATACAAATAAAACAGGGATGCAAATCAGAATGAGTTTAAGTCTCGATGGCTCAAAACCAGGAAAGTAGTTATCTATTTTTCAAGTGTTGCGTAAGCCACTTCCTATAAACTCGCGCATTTTCATTGTGGCCTCTTAATGTTTTAGCAAAAGCGTGGTAACCTGACTCATCGGGCTTAGCGCAAAAGAAGATGTAGTCGTGTTTCTCAGCATTCAAGACCGCATCAATGCTGGCAATAGAGGCCATACTAATGGGCCCGGGTGGAAGTCCGGCGTACTTATAGGTATTATAGGGAGAGTCAATGGCTGTATGTTTATTGAGCACTCGGCGAATGCCAAAATCCTGGTTGGCAAAAACCACCGTAGGATCTGCTTGAAGTAAAATGCCTTGACGCAACCTGTTCAGATATACGCCTGCAATGCGTTGCTTTTCATCATTTTTGTTGGTTTCTCTTTCTACAATAGAAGCCAGTGTATAGACTTCTTCTTTGTTCATATTCAAGGCCTTAGCCTTTTTTGTTCGTCCATCCTTTTCCCAAAACTTCTTATGCTCCTTTTCCATTTTATCCATGAAATCTCTGGGCTCCGTACCCCAATAAAAATCATAGGTATTAGGAATGAAAAGACTCATCAAGGTCTGCTTATTATATCCTTTATCAGAAATATATTTGGGGTCATTGAATAAACGGATAATTCCGATAGAATCTGCCTGGATAAACCTAGCTGCTTTTCCTGCTACTTCTGGTAATAACCGTTCATTGTTTAACACTACTTTTACAGTGGCTTGTTTTCCTCCGCGTAAATGACCGATAAGGCTTCGATTGTTCCAACCTGCTTCAATCTTAAAACGCCCAGATCGAACTTTTGAATCTTTATAATTCATTCGATTTGCCACCCATAAAAAAGAAGATTCATCCAGCAACATATCTTTTTCACTTAAAGCGACCAGAACATCATCAAGGTCAGATCCCTTTTTTAAGTATAAAAAAGGATCAGTTAGTGCCTCGGCTACATTGGGAGAGAAAACTGCATCGTATTTGTCGTAAGCAAAATAACTACCTATCAATAGGGCAACGAAAAGGAAGAGTAATATTTTTTTCAGCATAGTGGCCCAAAAGTAATCCAATCTCTTCAAATTTTATAATTAATATTAGTCGAATTCAAGGCAGGATTTGGAGCTAAAGCGTAAGCAACGCGTCACAGCATTCAATATTCATTATTGGACACCTGCCCGTTGCGGAGTAGACGGGTTCAATATTCAATATTTTCAATCCCTTATTCGCAAGAATAAAGTCTAGTTATTTACCATTGACTGAATGTAAAAAAACAAAGAGTATTTTTTAGATGTAAATTAATTGTTATCCTATTGATAATTTGAAAATCACGGGTTGTTTAAACTTTGATTCCAATAACCTCAATCATGTGTGGACAAAGAATGGTAGCCCCTGGTGTATCTTCTAATTCATTTAACTCTTCTAGTGCATTTTTGACTTGCTTTTTAGTTAGGAAACCCATTTCTGCCACTTTAGGAAAGTAAATTTGAAAAAAGGATTTTGGCCATTGCCAGGTGAGGTCTTCTGCTGTAGCAAGTTTTGTCATTGGCCGTATGGAGGTTACTTCCAATCCATTGTCATAAAATAATTCGGGTAGTTTTCTTCCTATGTCAATCTCTGCCTTTTTTTGTGATTTGAAACTCTTTAAAGCTCCTGCTATAGCAGCAGTCAAATTCGGAAAATCAGGTTCGGTTTGTAAAAGCGACCAACCATGATACTCCTGGGCCACAAAAGCGCCACCCGGGACCAGGGCATCCGCCACCTTCCCGATGACCTCGTCCACATCATCAACCCAGGCCAATGCCCAGCGGGAAAAAGCCCCATCAATGCTCTCATCCTTTAATTTCATATTCATGAAATCAGTACATTGAGCTTCTATTGGTAAATCGTGAAGTTTTGCATTTCTCTTTAGGAAATCAATATAGGCTTTTGACTTATCTACACCGATTACTTTT
>JBLHRR010000213.1:0-6870 GCA_047626155.1 Saprospiraceae bacterium
TCGATGCTTGGCGCAACGAATGGTTTTCATATAGTTGGTGATGCCACCAATGAACAGGAGTTGGTTAATGTACTTTCGCACAAAGCAGCCGACGTAGTCATCCTCGATTACAATCAGCCCAATAAATTTAGTGTAGATACCATTCAGATTCTAAAGGACCAATTTCCTCAAACAGAGCTGCTGGTCATCAGTGCAGATAATAACAAGCAAACCATTTACCAGGCTATTGAAAATGGCGTTCGTAGCTTCCTTACCAAAGAATGCGATCAAAGCGAAATCATAGAGGCCGTTGTCAGCACCGCAAATCATGAAAAGTTCTTTTGCAGCAAGGTAATGGATTACATATTTGAAAAATCATTTCCCGCCAAGGTCAGCGATTGCGATCCCATGCCGCTCAGTGGTAGAGAAATTGAAATTGTTCAGCTTATCGCAAAAGGACTAATTGCTAAGGAAATTGCGGCGCAGTTGAATCTCAGTACACATACCATTTATACGCATCGAAAAAACATCATGAAGAAACTAGAGCTAAGCTCCGCTTCGGAATTGGTTTTGTTTGCAGTGAAAACGGGAATCGTGGAGGGAGAGTGAGCGGGGAAGGTCATACTAAATAGAAAAGGGAAATTTCAGACGAGCTGAAATTTCCCTTTTTAATTTATATCCAATAAAAATTATCTAGGAATTCGCAAAGCCTGCCCAGGGTAAATCAAGTTTGGATCCTTCAACATTGGCTTATTAGCTTCAAAGATCTTCTTGTACTTCATTGGGTCTCCGTATAATTTTTTAGCGATTTTAGACAAAGAATCACCACGCTTTACCGTGTAGAATTCTGCTGCTGGCTGCTCTTTCACTACAGTTAAACGATCATCAACGTTAGCAACACCTCCTACGTTTCCTAAAGCAAGAATTACTTTTTCACGATTGGCCTGGTTCGACACCTTTCCATATACAGTAGCCGTTTTGCCATCAAATTCAACATTCAGTCCCGTTACTTTCAGACCCATAGTTTTTACCACTCCTTTAAGCAGTATGACTTTTTGCTTGTTCATAATCTCCGCCTCCATCTTTTTGATCTCCGGACTGGTGACTTCTTTTACATTGTTATTGGTGAGCACCTTTGCTCCTGCATTTTTTAAAAAGGAAAATAAACCCATGATTTTCAGTTTGTTTGTTGTTAAATAATAAGTGATGTATTGAATATGGAGCACTTGAAAGCCTTCCATATTGGTAGCTTCAAGGCCAAAGGTGTTCGAACCCTGATGTCCTACTTTTGCAAAAGTAAAGAAATGTGTAAGAATCCTGTGAATTTTAGACTACTATTATACATTAGAACACTTTCAACTACAAGCTCTAAGCACAATTTTAACCTCAAATCCCTTAGTTCGCAGAGCTTATTTCAAGGCTAGTTGAAAATCCTCAATTTCAAACCACGTATTACGGGGATTAAAGTTAAAGTTGACTTTAAAAAACCTTCTCTTTATCTCCCCGTTCCTCCACATTGGCGCAGCATTTGGACTGCTCATACATAGATAGTGTCTATTCAGAATAAAAAAGCGCCTTCGAAGTAGGAATATTTGTTAATATAGCAAGGCTTATCTATTTACAACCAGCTGACTTACAATTATTTAAACTACCTTCGCCCCTCTTATTCTAAAAAAAACTAATATTCGATTTTTACGTACATGCAATGACATCTTTATACTAAAACGTGTATATTTGCAGCGTTTTTTCTAATACTTTTTCTAATCATTAAATTTTTTAACAATGCAAGGTAAAGGAATCGTCAAGTTCTTCCTTATTGTTTTGTCCTTGTTCTGCCTGTTGCAGTACTTCTACATGTTCCCAACAAGGAGCGTAGAAGCTAATGCAGATGCTGCCGGTAAATCCGCAGCCGCTCGCTCTTTGGCAGAAGGACAATCTAACGAAGTTCAAAGAAACGCCGAAAAAGAGGCGCGATCTTCCTACCTGGACTCTATGTCCAGTGAAGTTATTTTTAGCATTCCACTCCTCAAGAAGTACACTTATGAGGATTTGAAGAATGCCCAATTGGCCCTAGGGCTCGACCTTAAAGGCGGAATGTCCGTCGTTCTACAGGTTGACTTAAGAGAGTTCATCCGAACACTCGCCAGGGACTCGAAAGATCCCGCACTCATAGAAAAAGCATTAGAAAAAGCTGCTATTGATCAACAAAGTACTCAGTCTGATTTCGTTACCCTTTTCGCCAGAGCTTACAAAGAATTAGGTGGTGGAAGCTTATCAGAAGTTTTTAACAGAAATGAGGTACTCAGTGAAGAAATCAAATTTGATACGCCTGACTCTGAGGTCGTTACCATTCTCCGTACTAAAGCGGACGAAACAGTTGACCTTACTTACAAGCAATTGAAGGAACGTATTGACGAACTTGGTGTCGTTCAACCTAACGTTTCTCTTGATGCAGCCCGTGATTTAATTATCGTAGAATTACCTGGTATCAGTAATCCGGAACGTGCACGTAAATTTCTAGAAACCACTGCAAAGTTGGAATTTTGGAACGTTTACCGAATCAACGACCGTATGTCTGGCTCTGGAGCTGGCGTTTTACAATTGTTGGCGCAAAGTGATGACAAATTGAGACGCCTCGGGAGTGGAGATACTACTGAAGTAACAGACATCAAGGAAGTACTGACTATCAATGCTGATTCTACTTGGAATTACGCGTATGACAATGCAGGTAACATCAACGACTCTACACTAGCTGTACGTTATGATACAACCTTCGTAGGAGATACCGACTTCAACAATGATGGTCCGTTATTCAAATTGCTTACACTAAACAGTTCTTCTGCAGCTGGCTTATTAATGCCAATTACTGTAGTCGGTACTGCTGAAAAGAATAAGATCAAAGAGATCAACAAATTATTGGCAAATGATGCTGTAACCAGTTTATTACCAAAAGATTTGGCCTTCAAATGGTCGCTCAAAC
The DNA here is from genome assembly GCA_047626155.1 of Saprospiraceae bacterium. Classification (GTDB taxonomy): domain Bacteria; phylum Bacteroidota; class Bacteroidia; order Chitinophagales; family Saprospiraceae; genus CALGLS01. The sequence continues at coordinate 2,960 of JBLHRR010000213.1, forward strand.
CTGCAAGTGGTTACAACACTGAGGTAGCAGAAGGTGCCAAGGATCGCTACGAATTATATGCAATCAAAAAGGAAAGAGGAACTGATGATCCTCCTTTGGCTGGTGACGTAGTAACTAAAGCTAGCGCAGCTCCGGATCCAAGTTCTGGTCAAATCGCAGTATCGCTTCAGATGAGTGGTGCTGGTGCTAAGATCTGGGGACAATTGACTACAAAGGCAGCTAATGATGACAACCGTGAATTTGCCATCGTTTTGGATGACAAGGTGGTATCTGCTCCTTCTGTAAGACAACCTATTTTGCAAGGTAGTTCTTCCATTACAGGTAACTTCTCTCAGACAGAAGCAGAAGATTTATCTAAGATTCTACAAATTGGTAAACTTCCTGCGCAGATTACCATCCTTCAGGAGTCCTTAGTCGGTCCTTCTTTGGGTGCTGAAAATATCTCCCGTTCTATCACTTCATTGTTGATTGGATTCGGATTGGTATTCGCTTTCATGATTTTCTACTATGGTACTGGTGGTATTGTTTCCATCGTTGCTCTATTCTTAAACATCTTCTTGATCTTCGGCATGTTGGCAAGTTTCGGTACGGTACTGACACTTCCTGGTATTGCGGGTATCGTACTGACCATTGGTATGGCGGTAGATGCCAACGTAATCATCTATGAAAGAATTCGAGAGGAATTAAGAGCTGGGAAATCATTACTGATGTCTATCAAAGACGGTTTCCAACACTCTTATACGGCCATCATTGATGCCAACGTTACTACAGCTGTGACTGCTATGATTTTGGCTTACTTCGGTATGGGACCAATTAAAGGTTTCGCTATCGTATTGATTATTGGTGTATTCTGCTCTTTGTTTACCGCCGTTTTGGTTGGTCGTATGATCATCGATTGGTGGACCATTGACAAAGGAAACGATATATCTTTCTGGACAGGCGCTTCTAAAAACGCTTTCGCAAACATGAATATTGATTGGTTGGGCAAACGTAAGATTGCTTATGTTATCTCTGCTATCATCATCATTGCAGGTATTGGCTCTATGGTAACTAAAGGTTTCGACCTTGGTGTAGATTTCAAAGGTGGATATTCTTATAATATTCAATTTGATGAAAACCAAACTATTGATGCAGATGCTCTTCGTACAGCATTAGCAGATAATGCTAGCTTCGGCAGTGCTCCTATTGTAAAAGAAGTGAGTACTTCTAACACTTTCAATGTAGTAACCAGTTACAATATCGACGACACTCGTAAAGGTGCTGCAGACTCAGTAATGGTTAAATTGCACGCAGGTGTAAATGCCGCCTTAGGTGGTGGTATCTTACTGAATGATTTCAAAGATCCAGCGACTAAAACCGGTGCTCGAGTAAATCAATCCAGTAAAGTAGGGCCAAGTATCGCTGACGATATCAAAAAGAGTTCGCTCTATGCTGCTATCTTCGCTTTGCTTTTCATATTCTTGTACATCGCTATGCGTTTCAGTAAGTGGCAATATAGTGCAGGTGCCGTTGCGGCCTTGTTCCACGATACATTGATAGTAATGAGTATCTTCTCTATTTTCTGGGGAATCTTACCATTCTCTCTGGAAGTAGATCAAGCATTCATTGCAGCGATCCTGACAGTGATTGGTTACTCTATTAACGATACGGTAGTTGTATTTGACCGTATCCGAGAATATATGAATAGCTACACCGGAAAGACAAAAGAAGAAGTCATCAACTTGGCGATCAACAGTACGGTTTCTCGTACGGTGATCACATCGTTAACCACCTTGTTTGTGGTAGCAATCTTGTTGTTCTTCGGTGGAGCCAGTATCCGTGGTTTTGCATTCGCACTTTTCGTGGGAATCATCGTAGGTACCTACTCTTCTATCTTTATCGCAACTACGATTATGTCTGACTTGACTGGTGACATCACCATGAAGCAGGCTAAATCTAAGAGTAGCTTCTCTAAAGCTGCGACTGCTGAGTAAGCTTCGAATATCGGAAGAGAAGGTTTGATCTTTCCCTTCTAAATACTGAAAAGTCCCGAGCTTGCATTTGCAGGTTCGGGATTTTTCTTTTTGGGCTGTGGGTGGGAAATTGGCGTTCCGCCAATTGTTTTTTTCATCACAACGACGCTACGAGCGCAAAGTTAAATGACGATGCTTTGTGCTATTAGGCTCTAATATTGTTGGATTGCTTAGCTATCGTATTTTTAATCACGCAGAGCTAATGCAGAGTGCGCAGAGCTAACCCACCTTTTTGCATTTCGCTCTAGAGTTTCTACTGCGGCAATAGTTAAAAGCTGAATGAAATATCAAAAAAGCTAATGTATTTTCTACCCAAAAGTACTAAGGCCCGTTTTTGGCATTGTAGTTGTAAATAGACTAAATGTAAGTTTTGGTTAAAAAATTGTAAGATTCGTTTCCTAAGCCCGATATGTAAATATCGGGCTTTGTTTGTTTTATAGCCTTTCTAAGCCGCTCGGCGTTCGAATAATCCATTGATCAATCTAAGCCCCGAACCTCTATAAACGGTAAACACCAACCTCGGTACTCGCTGTTCTACCAAGTCCATTCCTTTCGGAAATTCAAACCATTGTACATAACGTGCGAAAGCGTAATCCGCTAAATGCCCCGGCTCCGGCATGATGCCAATAAGGCCTGCGCCCAATAAGACGCCTTTATCCGAAACCGTTACCAACACATCTTTTGCTTTTACTCGTTGGCAATAGTTTTTCAACAAACGTTGCTTTGCCATTGGTAAATCTATAGACCATACTCTAAAAGTTACCTCATCCCAGATTCCCTTATGCTGCTCAAAATAATCAGCTTTGATTTTTAAAAAATGTCTTTGCTGCCGCAAGCAGTCTTTCCAAATATTCATTTCCTTTTCAGAAAAAACAGAAATCCAAACCCGGGCACCCCATAGAATAGCATGACGCAAATCATAACGGCTCCATAGAATGGGTTCAAACAACTTATGAAAAGGAGGAGCCGGTGGTGGAATATTTTTCATCTTCGGCAAAGGCTCTAATCGCTGTCGCCAACTTTCAAAAGTATTTTTATAAGCGATCAGCAATTCCTTTTCGTCTGTTACTATCAGGTTGTCTTTATTCCGGGCCTGCGTCCAATTGTAAGATCCTGTAATCAATTTGTTAGCATCTATGATTGCAAACTTATGGTGAAACAAAACACCGACCTTATGGAAAACCAACACCTGACCTCCGAGTCGAATTAGCTCTAAAAATTTCAGCCCTTTGGAATGAAAATTTGCTTGGTCGTATTGTAGTAATAAGCGGATGGTGATTCCTGCTTCTGCCTTTTTTAATAAAATTTCAAAAAGGATGGGATTGGAAAACCAGCACATGGCGATGTCAATATTGTGTTCGCTTTTGCGTAAGAGGTTTGCAATTATTTTTGCGTGGTTGTGGAAAATGGCTCTGTTCATATTGGTTATAGTTTTTATTTGTAACTGTTCAGCAGTTAGCTTTTAGCTAGTAATTTCATTTGATCATGCCCATTAAATCAAGCTTTGGAATAAGGTGGAGGTTTACTAAATTTTTCCCTATCGCACGCGGAAGTTTAGTAAACCTTGTCCTCCTGGAATCACTTAGCTCCTCATATATAGGTTGCAGAAAAGGATAAATTCCATAAAAGAAAATAGAAATACTTTTATATTTCTATTTTCGCAAAACATAATCGACTTGTTTTCAATGATTTGAGCGTAGAAAAACTTTTTAAAATTCTTCGTGTTTATACACTAATTTCCAGCTGCGGTCGCCCCGCGTACCGCTCGGTAAATGCTCTGCATTTAACCGAACCGACTCGTGGCCTCTCGCCATTTTATTATATTACGCTTTCTTAACTGTTCAGCTTTGGCTTTTAACAACTAGCTTTGGCTTCCCACTATCGAATTATAGGGAATGC
>JBLHRR010000214.1:0-6820 GCA_047626155.1 Saprospiraceae bacterium
CATCTTGCCATTTGTAAGTACTTAATACATTGATCGGCTCAAACCCAGAAGCACGCATATCCTTCATATGGACATATTCCATCGTACGATCTACTCTCAGTTCAATACGAACTTTCAATTTATCTCCAGGTTGTAATACTTCTGTTGAGCTTATTGGTTCGATGACTGGACCACGTGCCGTATTCGTTTCTTTGAACAACTGCTTCTTTAAAGTCAGCGGTGTTTCTTCGAAGGTGGTTATTTTATCCAAATCTTCAAAATATTGCCAGTAGACTGCGCCCCAGGCAACTACGCTGTTTGGGTTTTCAACTTTGACCGTTCCCATACTCGGTGTCAAGGTTTTTCCATCCCAGTCTTTTTTGAAGTAGCCTGTACCTGCTTCCATTTCGGAAGGTTTGACCTCTATCTTTTTTCCACCCATTGTGATTTGAACAGGAGCATCCTCTAATAACCAATTGGCGCCTCTACTTAACAGCGCATAGACCGCAGCAGAAGTGGCTTTGGTGGTCTTCCAATTATTGGTTTGTTTATTCTTCAATAGCCATACCTTCAAATCATCCACCGCTTTCGAATCATTGGCTACTTCATCAAAAACTTCAATCATCATCGCATGAGTTTCTATAGGCAATTGATACCAATTGTAACCACGACCGTATTTAAAATACATCCCCATTTCATCATTATGCAAGGCACGCTCTTTAAAAGATTTGATCATCGCTTCCGTTGTTGTATTATCTTTGTTACGATGAAGGCCTAAGGCAAGCATTCCCTGTGCATAGATGTTTTTATTCACCCAGTACTTTTTGGCCTGACCGAAATAGTAGTCCACCACCTTCTGAGATGTTTTATTATATCCTCTGTCTAAGAAAAAAGAACGAGCGTAGAGATAATGAATGACCATATAACCTAAATGATCATCCTCCCACTTTGCTTTTCCTTCCTTCACCCTTTTTTCTAACTCCTTATAATGATGATCCAATTCGCCATCAATAAAAGCAATCGCCTTATCTACAACTTTTCGATCCCTCTCGTTCTGCTGAATAGATTTTACACCCAAAGCATCCAAATGCCCCATTCCTTCTACGATATACTGTGTGATGTACCAGCTCTCTCTTCCGCCAGGGAACCAAGAGAACCCACCGTTGTTACTTTGGCGTTCTTCTATGGTTGTCATTGCTTGTTCCTGCTCATCTGCCATTCGTTGCAAGTCGAAGAGGATCCCGATGTTTTGCTTTTGCTGCTCCTCTGATTGCGCCGCTAATACCCAAGGCGTTTCCTCCAATAAGGCTGATTTCAATTCTTGATTCTTTGATAAATTGCTTTTCATTGCATCCGTTCCTTTCCACTTATCAAAAACCTGACGGACTTTCGGATGGGCATTTGCAACAGATGTAGCCAAACTGTTAGCATAATATCTACTAAACACCTGTTCTGTACATTTGTAAGGATATTCCATCATATATGGTAGCGCTTGCACAGCATACCAAGCGGGATTAGACGTGAATTCTAAAGTTAGTTTATGATGTTTTAACGTATTGGAATTGCCCGCTTCCGCTAATTTAGTAAAGGTGAAATCCTTAGTTTCTTTTCCTCTGACCGGTAAAGGCATGGTTTCCGTCACTAGCATTCGGTTCGTCAAAACCGGAATGGTTGATTCTTCACCATCTGAGAAATTGCCAGCTTTTGCCACTACTCTGTGTGTAACAGCCATTACTTCTCCGAAAGGAATTTTCAAACGCCATTCTAACAAAGTTGACTGCCCTGGTTCTGCGGTAAACTCTTGTACAGCCTTCGCTATGCCCAACAATTCATTTACAGGCTGATTACTGATCGCATCAAATAAAGCTATTTGAGCAGAACCATTCATAGTCGCTTCAGTCAGGTTGCTAACTTTTGCAGTATAAACAATTTCGTCTCCTTCTCGGAAAAAACGTGGAGCGTTTGGCATCACCATCAGGTCTTTCTGTGTAACTACTTCCTTAGTAATGGTTCCGGTTTGCAAATCTTTGGTATGTGCAAACCCGAGGAATTTCCAACGCGTTAGCGCTTCATTCATTTTAAAAGAGAAGATGATGTTTCCGTCTTTGTCTGTTTTCAATTCCGGAAGGAAGAAAACGGTTTCGTTGAGGTTTGTCCTTACTGCGATGTCGTCGAGAGAACCGGAATTTTCATCTTGGTCTTTGCTAGCCACATTTCCTTGTGTATTAGATTTAAGATCCGTAGCTGCTTCATCGGCAAACACTACGTCTTCTACTGCTTCAGTATCCATTGACATCATCGCTAACTCTTCCGCTACAGGCGGTTCGACATTAGATAGTGTTCTTGCTGCACTCACATTATAGAGTCTATTCACTATTTGACCTCGATCATCAAAACGCAAACCGAACATATTCAAATATCGATAAGACCGGTTGAGATATGGATAATTCGGTCTGTCCCAATTCGCCATAACGCGGCCATGCGTCTGCCTGAAGTTGGAAGTACTCACATATGTCCTACGACCGAAAGTTGGATAAAAAGAATTATTGAAGACATTCGACTGGAATACATCCAAAGATGCATCGTACATCGTCGCAACCATTTCAGCAGCTACTTTGTCTTTTTGAGCACCTGATATCTTAATCTGCCATTCCTCATCCTGCCCAGGATATAATTTGTCTCGGAAGGTTGACATTTCTACTGTAAGCTCTTTGTTGGAAAACGGTACTTGAATGGTTTCGGCTCTTTGATAAAAACGATTGTCTTTAACGAAATGGAGGTAGTAGTGCAAATTACCTCTATGTTTTTCTTCGATGTTCAAAGTCAGCTTCTTCAGGCTATTAGCTTGAATCCATTCTTCTTTCTGAATTTTCTCTTTATGTTCTATTTGATGAAAAACATAGATTGGTTTGGCGGCAGAACCGATGTAGTAGTTCGCCGTTTCTCCGGGTTCGTACTTTGACTTTGCAGTATAGTGGAATTGCATGTCATCGAATGGCAAAGCCTGATCTTCCAAGTCGAATAGTTTAAAATATTTTCTAACCACAACTGGAACACCATACTTATCTGCGGTAGTCAACTCTAAGAAATAAGCACCTGCTGGCAAATTCAATGCTTTCACATCAATGGTTTTAGCATCAGCGGTATTAAAATCTAAAGTGCCCACTATTTCGTTTTCTTTCCAGTTTGCAATCTTATCAGCGCCTTTGTAAGCATATTGTTCAAAATCAGACTGATGTTCTTTTTCGGTAAGCAACCATAAGTCGGTTTGTGACCAATAACGTTTGATGTAAGGTCGCTTTGGACTTTGCAATGACTTAATCACCACCTTCCCTTTCGCCGCTTCATCCTGTCCACTAAAGTTTTTGGCAGTGATTTTAATTTGCTTAAAGCTATCCCGCTCCATCTGTGTCCCTAACAATACATCTGCTTTCAGCGCCACATAGCCAATGGTAACTGAGCCCGATGAAGAATGAGTTTCTCCAGTGATATCAACCACATCTGCAGAAATGGTGTAGGTAAATACCGGCTGGTCTTCTTTCTTAGCCGTTCTATCTGCTTTTGCCTGAAAAGGAATTTCAAAAGTACCGTCTGTTTTAGTGGTGGTTTCACCAAAAGCAATTTCTTCAGACTGCCCACGATGAGGACGGAAGTAATAACCATAGCGCCACCAGGGAAAGTATGGATAAGAAACATTTCGAACTACGCGATAACTCACTTTTGCCCCATCAATAACGGAGCCCGCAAATGCCTTCGCTAATCCGGTTACCTTTAATTCATCTTCCAATTTATAAGAACCTTCCAATGGATTTATCTTCACTTCAAACTTTGGCCGCTTGTATTCTTCAACTCTAAAACTAACAGACTGAGAGCCTACAGAAGACTGAATTCGCATAGAACCCAATAATCCAGACTTCGGCGCTGTAAACGATCCATGCACTGTGCCGAAGGCATTGGTCTGCATTTTTTTAGAATCTACCTCCTGTCTGTTCGCATCAAGGAAAGTAACCACTATCGGTTCATTGGTCAATATCCGTGGCATTCTTTCTTCATCCTTCTCCAATGCCAATGCCTTGAAAAATACCGTTTGTCCAGGACGGTATATTTTTCGATCCAAGAAAAATTCCGTGTGTTGGTATTTATTGAGGTTTCTATTATTCGGATAATTTGAAAAGTGATCATCGAGGTCCAGTTCGTCTTTTCCTTTCTGGAAAACGACTTTCAAATTATTTCGCTTAGAGGCCTCCGGGCGAATAATTCCATTGGCATCAGATATTTTTGAGCCTACCTTATTAAAAATCTGCATTCTCTTTTCGCGGTTATATTCCCCCTTAAAAAAGGTAGCTTTAACGTCTGCCATCGGTGCTCCTGTTGTTCGATCTACCACCACATATTGCCCCCCGCTGCTCCCACGCTCTCCTTGCTGCCACCAATAAGCAATATCGGAAACATTGGTAAATGTATATGCCAACATATTGTTATCATACTTAAAGTCAGCATCTGTCGAAGCAATTAGAACATAAGACCCTAAGGGCAAACCTTCAGCCTTGGCTTCTATGCTGTGATTCTGGTAATCCTCAGTAGAAGGCCATTCCGTCTGCCAATTTTTGACAGGGTCAAGCTTTCTAAGCAATTTTGAAATTTCGCTTTGATCGCTGCGTTGGATTTTCTGTTTTTGCTCCTTTGAAATTACAGCAATTCTAAACCAAACTTTATTGACATTTTGAACATCCAATTTTAAAAGGAAAGGCTGATTCGGTACATTAACCAATTCAGCAGTCACGTTGAGACTTTTAGATTCTAATTGAGATTTTAGACGCTGTGCTTGTTGTCCACCATAGGATTTTGGAAATTTAGAAATTGCCTCTTTATATAAATCAATTGCTTTTTTATTTTCAAATCGGTGTTTTTCATCACCTGAAGAAGGATCAAATTGGCCCCCTAAGTCCCTATGGTGTTGAGCCATCAAGTTCATTATTTCGGCAGAAGCGGGATCAGCAGCATACTTATTTTTAAGCGTTTTCAAAGCTTCATAATAAATGGTATTCTTATCTCCTACTATCGAATGGCCTTTAGCAAAGCTGAGTCTTTTTAGATCGGCATCAATCAAGGCAGCAGGATCTTCGTCCTCTACATGACGTTCAATTAACTCTTGTAACAATATTAGTGCATTGTACTTTCCAGAGCTAGAATCTTTTGTTTCAAAGGTCTTTTTTGCGAAAACAGCTGCCGGATCAAAAATGGCAAGATCGTCAAGGTAAAAACGGAAGGCGGGTTGTGTTAGATAGCTTTGCTCATTCGTAAAGTAGTCAATGGCCCGATGAGCGAGAAAGTCAAAAAGAGAAGGTCGAAGTTTGTCACTCTCTTGACCATCTTTGGTAATAGCGTTAAAATCCGTGATGGACACTTGGCGCAATCTAGGATTACTCACCGATTTCTGATACAGCTCCATAGACTTTTGCGCAAACTGATCTATGGTCCAGGTCTTCAAATCTTTATTATCGAAACTCACCGTATTCGTTCGATCCTGAATTTTCCAGCGCTGATTTTGTAAATATTGATTATAAGCTTCCCCTAAAATAGAATTTAACACTGCATCTACAGGAAAGGAAGCCTTCTTCAACTCTTCCTCTAATCTAATAATAGCATTCCCCGACCCATATTCTTCCAATTGCGATTGGTACTTTGACCGATACAAGAGGCACTTCACCGTTTGGGCAGGGTTTATATCTTCCCGTGCTTTAGTCAGTAGTAAATTTACTTTTTCCAACGCTGATTTAGGCAACCGCTGACTTTCCAAAGAATCAATGGTTTTCCAGGCTTGTTCGTAATCGTTGACATTAAAAGAGTCCATAATAGGGGCTATTTTTTTCGACTTAAAGCTACAACACAAGAGGGAGGTAAGCAGAAATAATCCGGCTAAAAGGATGGGCAGCTTTTTCATAGATTGTTGTTTTAGATGACTGATTTTGTTTGACAATATAGGTATTTTTTGGGTAACCGCAGCGGCGCTACGAAGGCGCTACTTAAGCGAATGTTACTCTTGTTTATAACGTTTACGATATCTTTTTCAAATATCTGTTTGCCTTTATAGATGCGGTGTTCAGAGAAATGGCGTTTGAGTCTATGAGATTAACCTTTTATTAACTGTATTTAGTCTAACTCCAACGGTGCTATGGCAAAAACGCTGCGGTTCTTGGCGCCGTTGCGGTTACCTCCTCGCATCTTAGCAAAAAACACTATATTCGCCACCGAAAAACACCAACGTATGAAGATAGAATTTTCGGTAGTCGGAAAAACGAATGAGTCTTACCTTCGGGAGGGTGCTGCTATTTTCGAGAAGCGACTGAAACATTACAATCCTTTTGAGGTTATTTATATCCCGGATGTAAAGAATGGAGGTAAATTGTCGGCGGAGCAATTGAAAGAGAAAGAGGGCGAAGCGATATTGGGACGTTTGCAAACGGATGACCTACTGGTTTTATTGGATGAACAAGGTAAGATGTACACGTCGGAAGAATTTGCTGAGCAGTTGGAGAAGCTATTTCAAAGCGGTGGTCGTAGGATAGTGTTTCAAGTAGGTGGTGCTTTTGGCTTTTCCAAGGCTGTTTATGAAAGAGCCAATCGTAAAATAGCGCTGTCTCCAATGACCTTTTCGCATCAGATGGTGCGGGTGTTTTTCCTAGAGCAATTGTACAGGGGCTTTAGTATTTTAAGGAATGAGAAGTACCATAACCGTTAATTGTTAATGTTCCCACTAAGGTGTCACCACTTGATTATCAATGTTTAAAGTCTGCTACTAATTATAAGAAAAAATTTGCCGTTATTCTTTAGCAGTTGG
>JBLHRR010000215.1:0-6779 GCA_047626155.1 Saprospiraceae bacterium
GAGGCGCAGTATATCCAGGTACGATTGCAATACTTGCAAACGGCGGCGTAGCGTTTGCAGGGTAGTAAATGGTCGCTCCTAAATAATCGGGACCATTACGTATTCCATCTGCCTCGGTGAGGGTTGCCACACCAAACGGCCCCGGGTTTGTAAGACTTTCGACCGTTATGCCTTCACATTGGGCAAGAGCAACACTGGTATTTAGGGATAAGATGAGCGTTAGTAGAAAGACAAGGTATAAATTTTTCATATTTTCTTTTTAAAGTACTAATTTAAGAATCTATCCAATATGATTCAATAAATATTTAATTTGCTTTCAAGCTATTTCTGTTTAAGGCTATTTCAAGATTCAAAAGGTATGGCTAGTTTTAAAGATATTAGGCCGCTGCTCTGAAAGATGAAATAGAAAAGAAGTGACTTCTCGATACTAAATTCAAATTTACTTGCGTAATTTGAATTTCACTCGAAGTGAATGTTTGAGATGTGAGAAGAAAGAAGAAAGAAAAGTAAAAAAAATTGAAATTAACAATCTAACAATCCAATACCAAGAGAAAATTTTAATCAGTGAGCATTAGTTAGCAGCCCAATAATAATTACAATCAAGATGCTTAACGGCTTGTTTAGTGTTATTTTTCACCATTCCACTCACCGTAAAACTGAGCTAAGAAATTCTCCATAAAGAGGTGTCTTTCTTCGGCAATACGAGTGCCAGTCTCTGTATTCATGAGGTCTTTAAGCAGCAACAGTTTTTCGTAAAAGTGATTGATTGTTGGTGCTTTTGAGGCTTTATATTCAGAAGGCGTCATGGCTAAATTAGGGGTTATACCTGGATCGTAAAGCGCACGGTTTTTAAATCCGCCATAGTTAAAAGTGCGAGCAATGCCAATGGCACCGAGGGCATCTAAACGGTCTGCATCTTGAACAACCTCCAATTCCTTTGAGTTGAAATTTTGCGATTTGTTTCCGCCTTTAAAAGAAATATTTTCAATTATCTTAATAACATGAATGATTATCTCTTCTGAAATGTTTTGTGTTTCAAGAAAGTTGCGAGCTTTCGTAGGGCCAGCTGTTTCGTCCCCGCCGTGAAACTTCGAATCTGCTATATCATGCAATAAGGCACCCAGAGAAACGATTAAAAGATCGACATTTTCTTCCGAGGCAATTAAAATTGAATTTTTGTAAACTCGCTCAATATGAAACCAATCGTGCCCGCCTTCGGCACCTTCCAATTCTTTTTTTACAAATGAAATTGTATTAGTAATTACTTGCTGTGAGTTTTCAGAAGCCATTAAAGAACAACCTTAGATTTTACTGTTTTTTCAACAAGATCTATAAGCTCTTCCGAAGAAAAATCGGATATTTTTAATGCGGGATGTACGGTATGTTTTAGACGAATTCCAAGAGGCATCGGGAAAAACCCATTTCGCTGTAACTTCCAGCTATTGTTAACGGTTATAGGGAGTACATATGCCTCCGGAGCATATTTAAACAAGGTTACTAAGCCTTTACGATGAAATGTTTTTGGCTGGCCATTTTTACTTCGTGTGCCTTCAGGAAAAATAACACCGCTGTAGTTATGTTGAACCAGATACTTACCAAATTTCATCATCTCTCCTATCGCTTGTCTAGGATTTTTTCGATCAATTAAAATGGATCCACCATGACGTAAATTATAAGAAATCGCAGGAATACCTTTCCCTAATTCTATTTTTGAAACGAACTTTGGATGTAATTTGCGTAAGTACCAAATGATAGGTGGGATATCCCACATGCTTTGATGGTTAGAGACTATTATAATAGGGACATTTTTTGGGATGTCCTCAAGATATTCCATTTCGAATCGTGTGCCTAGTATATTTAAACAGCGAAGGATGGTCCAATTAAAATAATCAACACTTTTTTTATGGGCTTGATGTCCAAAAAGATTAAAACAAATTACCTCTACAGCGTGAAAAACAAGCATGCTTAGCCCAAAGGAAAGGAAGAATAGGACCGTAAAGGGATAACTTAATAGATGTAAGATTTGCTTCATTGTTTATCAAAAGTAAAAAACCGCTTTCAATTTTAAATGAAAACGGTTTTCTTATTTCTTAATAGTTTATTCTTCTTTAGGAGTTAACTTAAAAGTAAGGCTTAACAAAATTCGTCAAAGGCACCTTTTAAGTTTTCAGCTATCATATCCGCATGGCGCCCTTCAATATGATGGCGTTCTAGCATATGCACCAATTCACCATTTTTAAACAAGCCCATAGATGGGGAACTTGGAGGGAAAGGGATCATTTGTTCGCGAGCAGCATCAACTGCATCACGGTCAACTCCTGCAAAAACAGTCACTAAATGATCTGGTGTCTTAGTATTCTGCAAAGACATACGAGCACCTGGGCGCGCATTTGCTGCGGCACAACCGCAAACTGAATTCACCACAACTAAGGTTGTTCCTTCTTTTTTAAGAGCATTATTTACATCATCTGCTGTATGTAACTCTGTGAAACCTATGTTTGTAAGGTCTTCACGCATTGGTTTTACTAATTCCGGTGGGTACATAATATTTTGTGTTTAATTTTCGTAACAATTTGATGGCAAAGGTAACTAATTTAGAGGGTTTTATTGGTATGTATTGTTAAATACAACCTTTTTCGAGTCTGCAATACAGGGCAAAAAAATATATGATCTAGATGATCGCGTGCGTTAATTTTATTCATAAAATCTTATCTTTGGTCGCAATTTAATATTTGAAATTTTACAGTTTATGGTTCGATGGATCGCAGCTTTTATTGGTTTTTATATTTTTAGATTTCCTGGAGCGATAGCAGGCTTTGTCTTAGGAAGTATTTTTGAAAGTATGACCAATAGAAAAGGAGGAGGACGTTCATTTCAGGATGTTTTTCAACAAAGTACGAGGGAGAGTGTAACCCCAGCCGATTTTGAACTGCATTTACTTTCTTTGGCTACACTTGTAATTAAAGCAGACGGTAATGTGAGTCAGAGTGAGTTGGATTTCGTGCGACAATACTTCGTGCAATCTTACGGGAAGGAACGTGCTAACGCTACATTTAAAGTTTTTAATGAGGTAATAAAGAAGAAAGAGATTTCTGCTGCCAGAATCTGTGAATTATTAAAATCTAGAACGCGTTACGAATCAAGATTACAAATTCTTCATTTCCTGTTCAGTATCAGTAAAGCTGATGGTAACGTCTCTGAAGCTGAAACAAATGAAATCAATAGGATTTCGGGTTTCTTGGGGGTTCAGTTTAGGGATTTTGAAAGTATAAAGGCAATGTTTTTTAAAAACCCTGATAGGGCCTATAAAATTCTTGAAATTGAAAATACAGCTACCGATGCCGAAGTAAAATCTGCATATAGAACCATGGCTAAAAAGTACCATCCTGACAAACTACAACATATGGATGAAGCCTACCAGAAAGGTGCTCAAGAGAAGTTCACAAAGGTGCAAGAAGCTTACGAGCAGCTACAAAAGGAACGAGGGTTTTAGTTAATCATTAGAATTCCACGAGGCTATGCGTAGTTCGTTGTACACAGACTCGAGACTCAGGAATGAGTGGTTAGCAGCCATTAATCATGAGCCAGTGGCCCATTAGCCAGGTTGAACCAGGATCAAAGAGAGTCTTTCTTCTTTTTCTTTATATCCTGTTATTTAGACAAGGCTAAAAATATAATTCAATGTGATTAAAAATATGTTTACCTTTGCCGAATGTTTACACTGGCTGAAGAAAATTACCTCAAAGCAATCTACCACTTGGAATTCAAGAATCAAGGTGCTGTAAGTACAAATGCCATAGCAGAAAAGTTGGAAGCAAAAGCTTCGTCTGTTACAGATATGGTTCAAAAGCTAGCAGAAAAAGGGGTTGTTTCATATACGAAATACAAAGGGACACATCTCACCCCAGAGGGTAGGAAAACTGCCGCGAAAGTGGTTAGGAAACATCGTTTATGGGAAGTCTTTTTAGTTGATAAACTAGATTTTCAGTGGGATGAAGTACACGAAATAGCCGAACAACTCGAGCATATCAAGTCGGATGAATTGATTGTTCGTCTAGATAAATTCTTAGGATCTCCAGAATTTGATCCACATGGTGATCCAATTCCTGATAAAAACGGAAATGTAAAAAGCACCAAAAAGAAATTACTTGCCGAAATTGGAAAGAATCAGCGCGGAATCTGCGTGGGAGTGAAGGAATCAAATGCCGAATTTTTGCGTTATTTAGATAAAAAGAATATCAGTATTGGTTCAAAGATCACTGTAGTTGGGAAAGAATTTTTTGACGGATCAATGATTATTGAAGTGGGACCGGACCAATTCTATATTTCTAAGAAGATTGCAGAGAATTTGTATTTACAAGCGAATTAAGTTATGACTGGGATAAAAAGAAGCGTATTAATTTTCACTTTCGCCGGTGTTTCTAGTTTGATGTCACAAGAAGTCGATATTCCAGATGAGTTAATAACTGATAGACCAGATGCAACTGAATCAGCACACACTGTCCCTAAAAAGACGATTCAGGTCGAAACAGGAGCATTTTTTGAAAGCTATGAAGCCAATAGAACAAAGACAGAAACTATTGGATATAATACGACTTTAGTGCGATATGGAGTATTTGATAATTTTGAATTTCGCTTAGGATGGAATATAGAAGAAATTAGAACCACAGTTGGAGGTGTAAAATCAAATGATGTAATGTCTGGATTATCTCCGTTGTTGGCTGGTTTGAAAGTCGAGATAGTAAAGGAAAAGGGTTGGATTCCACAAACCAGTTTGCTAGGTCATATGGCGTTACCGTTTACTGCTTCAGATGATTTTCGTCCTCAAAATACCGGGGTAGATTTTCGATTTTCAATGGCGCATACTTTGAGCGATAAATCTTCTATAGGATATAATCTTGGGGCACAGTGGGGCGACGATTCTGCGGCAGCAAACTATATATATACTCTGGTCTATGGTTATAGCATTACGCAAAAATTTGGTTCCTATGTTGAAATTTATGGAGAAGCATCTATAGCCAACAAACCGAATCATTTTTGGGATGCTGGATTCACATATTTAATAAGTAATGTGATCCAAGCAGATATTACAATAGGGAAAAGTTTTACAGAAGGGCAGGATATTTTAGTGAGTACAGGTTTAAGTTTTAGAATACCAAAATAGAAAAAATGAAAAATATATGCTACATACTAATTGCAATAGCCATAGTTAGTTGCAAAAATGCTTCAGAAGAGTCGGGCAAGCTAAAAGTTGTAACCACGACATCCATGCTCACCGATCTAGTAAAAAATATTGGAGGTGATTTAATTGAAGTAAATGGTTTGATGGGCGCAGGAGTCGACCCACATCTTTACAAGGCAAGTGAAGGAGATGTAACTAAACTATATCAGGCCGATGTTATATTTTATAATGGCTTGCATTTAGAAGGAAAATTAGTGGAGGTTTTTGAAAAAATGGGAGCAAAGAAAATGACGGTTTCCCTAGGGGAATCTTTGGATGAAAATGAACTTATTGGATCTGAATATTTCGCTTCAAATTACGATCCACATGTTTGGTTTAATATTCAGTTTTTTAAACAGTTTAGCGATAAGGTAGCCGAAACCTTGGCTGCAAATGACACTGTGAATGCTGAAAAATTTAGAGAGAATAATGCACTTTATCAGAAGAAATTGGATGCATTAGAGACTGAGATAAAAGCCACAATAGAAACTCTTCAGAAGGAAAAAAGAATACTAGTCACCGCTCATGATGCTTTTAATTACTTCGGAAGGCAGTATGGTTTTAACGTGGTTGGACTGCAAGGAATTTCAACTGCAACTGAAGCAGGAGTCCAAGATGTACGGCGTCTTTCTCAATTTATTATTCATAATAAAGTGAAAGCAATTTTTATTGAGAGTTCTGTTCCGCGTAGAACCATTGAAGCCTTGCAAGAAGCGGTCCTTTCAAAAAATCATGAAGTTGTTATTGGAGGTTCTCTGTATAGTGATGCGCTTGGAGATTTGGGAACGATTGAGGGTACATATATTGGAATGTTCAAAGCAAATGTGAAGACAATAGTTGAAGCACTAAAATAAGGCTATGGAAACAAAATTCGCGGTAAAAATTGATGACCTTACGGTCGCCTATGACTACAAACCGGTTTTGTGGGATATTGATTTAGCCATTCCGGAAGGAGTTTTAATGGCAATCGTTGGACCCAATGGAGCAGGGAAGTCTACACTCATAAAGGCAGTTTTAGGTATTATCAAGCCCATTGCGGGAAGTGTTTCCATCTATGATCAACCTTATGAGAAACAACGAAAACTTGTTGCTTATGTACCTCAAAAAGGGAGTGTAGATTGGGATTTTCCAACTACCGCATTAGATGTAGTAATGATGGGTACTTATGGGGATTTAGGTTGGATTAAAAGACCTGGACAAAAACAGAAGAAAGCGTCTTTAGAGGCTTTAGAAAAAGTAGGGATGCTGTCTTTTAAAAGCCGACAAATAAGTCAGTTAAGTGGAGGGCAACAGCAACGCGTCTTTTTAGCTCGGGCTTTAGTGCAAAATGCTTCCATTTATTTTATGGATGAACCTTTTCAAGGGGTAGATGCAACAACGGAAATAGCAATAATCAACATTCTTAAAGAACTTAGAAAAGCTGGAAAGACGCTTGTTGTTGTGCATCACGATTTACAAACCGTACCCGAATATTTTGACTGGGTGACTTTTTTAAATGTTAAGAAGATTGCTACGGGGCCTGTAAAAGATATATTTAACGATGATAATTTGACAAAGA
>JBLHRR010000216.1:0-6771 GCA_047626155.1 Saprospiraceae bacterium
TTGTGGTGAAAGTAACGGAATGGCCTACGAAATCACACCATCAACCATTTGGTTATGTAACAACTTCCTTAGGCTCAGAAGGTGGGAATGATATGGAGATGAATACCATTTTGATAAACAATGGTTTTAACATTACTTTCCCGGAGCCAGTAGATGCAGAAGCAAATGTGTTGTCTACAGAGATTACTAAAAAAGAAATTGGTCGACGACGAGATATGAGAGAGGTCACCACCTTTACGATTGATCCGGATACGGCCAAAGATTTTGATGATGCCTTATCATTGGAATACCTGGAAGACGATCAGTTTGAAATCGGTATTCACATTGCGGATGTCAGTCACTATGTGAAGCCAGGGACGATGCTCGATGACGAAGCTTTCAAACGATCAACCTCTGTTTATTTGGTGGATCGCGTAGCACCAATGTTGCCAGAAAAGTTATCAAACGAACTTTGTTCTCTCCGTCCTCACGAAGACAAACTTACCTTCTCTGCCGTTTTTACTTTCGATAAAAAAGGAAAAGTCATTGACCGCTGGTTTGGAAAAACCATCACTCACTCTGATCGCAGATTCACTTATGAAGAAGCACAAGAAGTGATTGAAACGAAAGAAGGCGACTATGTAGAAGAAATGTTAAAAATGAACGAGGTAGCTAAGAAGTTGCGAAAGAAAAAGTTCAAAAATGGTGCGATCGCTTTCGAATCGGATGAAGTAAAGTTCAAATTGGATGAAAAAGGAAAGCCAATTTCTTTGTATGTAAAAGAACGAAAAGAGGCCCACATGTTGGTGGAGGATTTTATGCTGTTGGCGAATAAAGAAGTGGCGATGTTTATTGCGAAAAAAGGAGAGGGGCACGAAATTCCATTCGTCTACCGAGTACACGATACGCCTGATCCAGATAAAGTAGGAAACCTTGCGTTGTTTGCTAAAGAAATGGGCTTCCATATGGAGTTCCAAACACCTCGACAAATTGCAGATTCTTACAATCGTTTAGCTAAAGCAGCACAAAAAGACGATGCCTTAAAAATGTTGCAACCCTTGGCGATTCGAACAATGTCCAAGGCCGTTTACACTACAGAAAATATCGGACACTACGGTTTGGGCTTTGATCACTATTCTCATTTTACCTCTCCTATTCGTCGTTACTCAGATGTATTAACTCATCGAATTCTGGAGAAGAACTTAACGGAAACTGTTCGGGTTAAAAAAGCCCTTCTCGAAGAAAAATGTGTTCATATTTCCGCCCAGGAGCGTAAGGCAATGACGGCAGAAAGAGAGTCGATAAAATATAAGCAGGTGGAGTTCATTATGGATCATGTCGGCGAAGTTTTTGAAGGCCGAATCTCTGGTATGATTGACCGTGGGCTCTTTGTTGAGTTGGTGGAATCTCGCTGTGAAGGAATGGTTGCTTTTGATACGCTTTACGATAACTTTGAGGTAGCGGAAAGCCGATTGCGCGCAGTAGGTCGCCGTACAAAAGAGGTCTTTAAAATGGGACAGATTATACAGGTGAAGGTCTTGTCTGCGGATTTGGAGCGACGGGAGATTGAGATGGAATTGATGGAGGAGGATTAGTTAAACCAATGATTCCTTCCACCTTCGCCCCACGGCCTTCAAAGCCATGGGGCGAACTTGTTTTAAATACGAAAAAGGCATGTTAGGAAATCCATAAAACCAAGAAGAAGTACATAAATTCCCTTTACTTCTTTGGCCTTATAAAATTGGCCGTTAAGAAAATCAGCAGAGGTATGGGAGGAAGAGCAATCCAGAGCCCTTTAAGGCGACCTCGGATTGCGAGCGGGCAGGCTGCTGATTTTTAGGCCAAGTTTATAAAGCCTTGGCTTTTTGGTACTTTTTTGCCAAGAAAAAAGTACGAAGACAATAACAATAAATCTACAAAATTAAATTTCATCTCAGGTTTTCACCAGTCAAAGAATCCTTTCCCGATGAATACCCCTTAGTATTACACAAAAAATAATTTCCCGATTTTTTTGGTGGAAACGATTATATAAATCACTCTCCCTGTGGTCATTTTGATTTACATAATCGTTTCCAAATCGGGAAGTTAATTTTTTGTTGTTACTTAACTATTCCTCACCAAATTAAAAATCCGATCCAAAATCCGATGCATCACTTTCCGATCCTCCGTAATAATATTCGCAGTACCCTTCATTTCCTGACGAAAAGGAATCACCCTATCATAAGTCGTTCTTAAACTATCCGAATTGGTTTCAGACAATTGAATATTCACCAAATAATAATCCTCATTCAATCCCTCCGAAGTCACCGGCACCAGAGAAATATCCCCAACACTCGCTACGATAATTCCAAACTCCTGATAAGGAAAACCATCCAATTGAATATTGACACGTTGACCCGTTGTTACTTTTCCAGAGTTAGCGACAGGCAGTAACGCACGCGCCATCACCTGGCTATTTCCTTTTGGAGGAACAATGGTCAATACTTCCTGATTAGCACTAACAAACTGCTGTTCGCTGAAAATATTAGAGAAGGAAACTTGTCCGCTGATTGGAGCAATGAGTAAGTAGTTTTGTTTCCATAAAGCGATTTCACTTTTGATCCTTTGGAGCTCTTCCTCTATTTTTAACTGGCGTCCCGAAGAACCATCTTTTTGGACTTGGCGGAAGTCGATAATGTCGGTTTTGATTTCTTCTTTGGAAATGTCATTGTTAACCATTTGGTTTTCGAGCATGTCCAATTGTCTAAGTAGTTGTAAGGCTTTGGTTTTTAATTTTTCAATTTCGATGGTAGAAACGATTTCTGATTCATGGAGTTTTTCATTTCGTTTCAGATTGATATTGTTGATTTCAATTTCTTGTAAAAGGATTGTTTTTTGCCTTTCTAGATTCGTACTTAGCTTGCCCTTTAAGCTAATCTGTTTTTCCAGTAGTTTTACTTTCTGATCAACGTCATCGCTGTTTTTGAAATAGCGGAGGTCATTTATTTTCTGTGTTAAAGCCGCGTAGCTGAATTGAACATTGCCAAGCTGTAAATTTTTCAGAAGGGGAGTAGCTAGTGTTTTTTGTTTGTCGCTATTTTCTAATTGATTTAAAAGGTCATCTAATTTATCAATATCTTCTAGAGAAGCAGGGTTTTCCAGGATGCCAATAATGTTGCCCATTTGCACTTGTTGGTTATTGCTTACCAGCAGTTTGTTGATCTTTCCACTTACCCGCGCTACCACTTTGATCGCGGGACTTTCGGTTATGATTTCCACTCGGGCGGGAATCTTATCCGGGTACTCTATCAAAAAGCTAAGCCCAATGAGTATACCAAAAAAAAGAACCAGGCAACCGATTCCATAGTTCAGCAATGCACCAGGAGGACGTCCAAGGATTTGATTTACCTCGTCGTGCCTACTGAGCTTGATGTCGCTCGGATTGTCTATGTAACTTTCAGGCATATTTTTATTTTTTGAATAGGGAGTAAAAGAGGGCGGATAATGGTGGATAAGGGTTTTCCCAAAAAGTAAACCTTTGCGTATTACGTAAAACCCTGATCCACCATTATCTACCCTTTAAAATCATCACTGACCCAATTCCAGCTGATCCTTCACTAATTTATAATATCGACCCTTTAAATTTACCAGTTCTTCATGAGTCCCAGTTTCCATTAATTCTCCTTTTTCCAAGACAATAATTTGATCGGCATTTTTTACGGTACTCAAACGATGCGCTACGATAATGACTGTTTTTCCTTTCAGAAACTGATTCAAATTTTCGACAATCACTCGTTCGTTTTTTGCATCTAAGGCATTGGTGGCCTCATCAAAAAAGAGGAAGTCCGGATTTTTATAGACGGCTCTCGCAATTAGTAATCGCTGTCGTTGTCCCTGACTGATGCCGTTTCCTCTGGCGCCAATGGTAGTATTGTAGCCCACTGGTAATTCTTCAATAAACGACTGGATGTTAGCTGTTTTGACCGCTTGTAACAACTTTACTTTGTCCACACTATCTTCGCTTTCCGCAATGTTGTTGGCTATGGTGTCAGAGAAAATAAATCCATCCTGCATGACGGCACCACACTTATGTCGCCAGAGTTTTTTGTTAATGTTGTGCAAGTGTGTTCCTCCCAGTTTTATCTTGCCACTTTGAGGTTTGTAAAATCCTAACAATAATTTTACTAAGGTAGTTTTCCCACTGCCGCTAGTTCCTACAATAGCGGTGGTCTTGCCATGTGGAATGGTCAGGCTGATGTTTTTAAGGACCTCATCTTCCAATTCATTGTAGCGAAAACTGAGATTGTCGATTTTAATATCTGCAGCTTCCGGTAAAATATCGACGTGGCTGTCCTGGTCTTTTTCTTCTTCCTTGTTGTGAATCTCGCCGAGACGTTCCAAACTAATTCGGGCATCCTGTGCAGTCCGAATGAAACCCACGGTTTGTTGTAAAGGTCCATTGAGTTGTCCGACGATGTATTGAATGGCGAGCATCATACCCAGAGTGACTTCTCCCGTGACCACTGCACTGGCAGCGGTGAAGGTGATGAGGATGTCTTTCAGTTGGTTGATAGCCGCCGCTCCGGTATCCTGCTTTTGCGTAATTTCCAATGACTTTATATTGGCATGAAAAAGCCGAGCTTGGATGTTGGTCCAATGTCGCCGTCTCTTGTTTTCGCTATTCTGCAATTTTATTTCCTGCATCCCCTGAATGAGTTCTATCAGCGAACTCTGGTTTTGCGAAAGCTCATTAAACTTGAGGTAATCGACTTCCTCTCTTTTCTTTAGATAAATAAAAATCCAAGCGTAATATAAAAGACTGGCGAAAAAGAAGATCCAAAAAATCGGAGGATAGTACCAATAGAGTACGGCTCCAAATACGAAGAAGTTAATAATCGAAAAAATAAAAGTAAGTGTAGAGCCGGTGAGGAAGGCTTCTATTCGACTGTGGTCGCCGATCCGCTGTAATAAATCTCCGATCATCTTTGAATCAAAAAAAGCAATTGGCAGTCGCATGAGTTTGATGAGGAAATCTGAAATTAAATTTACATTGATTCGTGTACTGATGTGGAGTAAAATCCAACTTTGCAAAACTCGGACGGAGATTTGGCCTACGAAAATCATGACTTGTGCAATCAAGATCAGCCAGATGAAATCAATATTCTGATTCTGTATACCAATGTCTACAATGGACTGTGTTAGGAAAGGAAATATTAGTTGAAAAACAGACCCTAACAATAACCCTACAATTAGTTGAAGGATTAGCCATTTGTAAGGTTTTAAATATTGGAATAAGAATCCAAAACCTTTTTTTTCTTGCTTCGGTACATCGTGTTCGTAGAATTCCGGGCTGGTTTCTAGTACAATGGTAATCCCTTCGTCTCCATCACTAATCCAACTTTTTTTGAAAACCTGATGGCTCACTTTAAAGCGTCCTTTCCCAGGGTCCGCTATCCAAACGTATTTTTTACTATACTTATAGGCAACGACAAAATGCTTCTGATTCCAATGAACGATACAAGGTAGTGGCAAGACTTCAAAGCTGACTCCATCCTCTTCATCCAGGAGATCGAAGGGCATTTTAATAGCGAGTGTTCGGAAACCAATACTTTCCGAAGCATGGACAATACCCTGGGCTGAAACGCCCGTTCGGGAAAAATGACTTTTGCCCCGCAGGTATTCCAGCGTATAATTTTTGCCATAAAATTCCGCTATCATTTTCAGACAGGTCGGACCGCAGTCCATCTGGTCAAGTTGTCTGTAAAAAGGGAATTTGTTGAACATTAGATGTTTGGATGTTAAGACAAAATACAAAGATGGTAAAAAACATTAATTTAGCAGCTATGAAAAAATTATTAGTAACTGGAGCTTCCGGCTTCCTCGGCTGGAACCTTTGTCGCAGCCCACAAAAAGAATGGGATATTGTTGGGAGTTATCATCAACACCTGGACGGCCTATATCCCGGGACAAAAGGTATTCAATTAGATTTGCTTGACGCTAATCAGGTCCGCAAAACAATAGAAGAAATAAAACCCGATGCCGTCCTCCACCTCGCTGCGAATTCTAGTACTGGTTTTTGCGAAAAGCATCCTGAAATATCTAGAAAGATAAATGTAGAAGCCACTGGTATTCTGGCCCAATATTGCCAAGCTAAAAGTATTCCTCTGGTTTTTACTTCTAGCTCGCAAGTTTATGATGGCAGGCAGCTAATGTATACCGATGCGACTCCCTGTAACCCTATTAACGCTTATGGTCAACAAAAAGTAACAGCAGAGAAAATCATCCAACAATGCTTTCCCGAAGCGGCGATTGCGCGGATTGCCCTGCTCTTTGGCCATCAGGGGCCGACAGCTTATTGCTTTATGAATGATTGGTTGGCGAAATGGGAAACTGGAGAAGAGGTGACCGTTTTTTATGATGAAGTGCGCTCTTTTCTGAGTGGGAATTCTGCTGTAGAAGCCTTGTTATTGTTGTTGCGTGAAAGAGTAAGTGGTGTTTATAACGTAGGAGGAGCAGACGCTATGTCTCGTTACGATTTTGCAAAGTTGCTGTCTAAGACCTTTGGTTTCGAAAATGCAAGGATCAAGAAGATGTCCCGATTGGATATTCCCGGAGGAGACAAACGACCTGCGTCTTTAATACTTGGAAATGAGGGGATGAAAGGTTTGGGTTTTAAGCCAAGATTGATAGCGGAGGAGCTGAGTTTGTTGACTCGTTAATCGCGGTTTCCTATTTAGGGTGTTTACTCACGCAGAGGCCGCTGAGGTGTTAGGTAAAGTACGTGTTAGCTCTGCGTTCTCTGCGGCCTCTGCG
>JBLHRR010000217.1:0-6731 GCA_047626155.1 Saprospiraceae bacterium
TGACGGTTACAGGTAATGTTTCTGGTTGTACCAATGTGGAAGGTCCATATACGGTTGTTATACGGCCTCTGATACTTTCAATTTAGACTTGTTGCTGCATAGTGATGATTCGCTGAGGCTCGGAACCTGTGAAGGACAAAAAATAAACTTTGCCGGATAAGTATTGTTACCAGGAACGACTACACCGGTTTATTTTTCTAATTTCCGTGGTTGTGATTCCATTGTTCATCTGAATGTCGTAGACTGTTCGAAGTATACATTTGTGAAGACCTTCAGTACTTGTAGTGGCGAAGCGATTATTTATAATGGTATTGAATACTTGCCTGGTACAATCACTGATATACCAATGACCACTTTTAGAGGTTGTGATTCTATTGTTATTATTGACTTGGAAAGTTATCCTGACTTTGATATTAGTGTCTCTGCCACCGATTTGATCTGTTGGAATGATGGTGATGGAGAAATTGTGGTGAACGCTATTAGTGGCGGTACCACTCCATTCCTCTATGCTTTTGATGAATCTGATTTTCAAATAGATAGCCTGATAAGTGATACTTCTGCCAGTCAATATTATGTTTACGTGCAAGATGGAAATGGTTGTGTGGAAGAAGCAATGATAGAAATAGCAGCTATTCCGCCACTAGAATTAAATTTCATAGCCCCTGGTTTAAATTGTGTCGACTTAGGTCAATACTTTGCCAGCAAAAGACTGGAAACCTCCGATCCCGAAGATAATTCCAGGACATAAGTCCCTGCAGGTAAATAGGTGAAATTCAACTTTGCTTCCGGATGCCTTACAACTCTTTTCGCCAATTCAAAACCATCTATTGTTTTTAAGCACCAGGAAAAAGAGGCTTTCTGTA
This sequence comes from Saprospiraceae bacterium, assembly GCA_047626155.1. GTDB lineage: Bacteria > Bacteroidota > Bacteroidia > Chitinophagales > Saprospiraceae > CALGLS01. The sequence continues at coordinate 864 of JBLHRR010000217.1, forward strand.
TCGTAGGTTTTATGCGAATGCCATCAAAGAAAGGATCGGGTCTTAATTGAATGATCCATTTATGGGAAGCCCCATTGCTTTGCGAAAGAGTATCGAGAATAATGAAAGAAGGAGGGCGAATTGTTGTTGCCGCCAGATTAGCTATAGGAATAGGAACGATGTTGGTTCCGTAAACCGGAGCCTCTGAGAAGAGGGAAAGACTCAGGAAAAGGGCTATATTCTTTAGTTTATTGATGGTCTCCATTTGCTTAAATATTTGATAAGAAAAGCTTTTTAAGCTGGGAGGAGTATTGAATATTCTTAGTGAAAATATTGTTATATCAATCAGTTGAGAATACTGTTTAGTTGAGCTGTCTAGTAGAATATGCAAATACCTGACCATTCTATTTATTCATTATTTCGAATAAAGGCTAACGCTAAGGTTTTCCTTTGTTATTGAAATGCCAAAGAAGTACCTGCTGTCATGATCTGGCAGTATGAGATTCTAACTGATTCCTGTAGAAAAGTACAAGACGGCAGGTAGTCAAAGGGCCTCTACGTTATTGATGTTGATCATGTAGCTTTTATGAATGCACGCAAAGTACTGGTCTTTTAAATACTCCACCATTTCTTTCAGCCTACTCACTGCTACCTCAAAAAAAACGAATTTTTCTGATATACTTTTTTTACCATTTCCAAGCGGTTACAATGATGAGATTTTAAAACCTTATTCGGACAGGTGCCATAGACACTATTAGTTTTGTATTAGACCTTATTTTAAATAGCTTTGCATAGAATGATCTAGCATCCACGAACGACCAAAGGAAGGCCAATTGATTGCTATTAACTTACAACCATAAAAACACAACAACAGCTAAGGAAATGAAAAATTACATTCCATTTTATTTAACAACGTTTTTTTTAGCCATGCTTATAACCATCGCCTGCAAGGGAGACGATTCGAATATTGATTCTTCTGGCGAAGTAGTCTATTTCAACGGAAAAATTTACACCGTGAATCCCGACCAGGTTTGGGCGGAAGCAATGCTGGTGGAGGATGGAGTCATCAAATATGTAGGAACCGATGAGGAAGCAAAGAAGATGGCTTCTGAAGCAGCAGCAGAAGTAGACCTTGGCGGCAAAATGGTAATGCCAGGAATTCACGATGTACACATGCATCCTTTGGAAGCGGCCTCTGAAAATTACAAATTCATTCTCGATGAAAATGTAACAGATCCGGAAAATTTCGCAAGTGAGATCACCACTGCTAACAATAATAATACAGGCACTGGTTGGCTGCTCGGTTGGGGGCATTCCTTAGAGGTACTATTAGAAGCACAACGAGCGCCCAAAGAAATCCTGGATGATATTTCCACCGAACGTCCGATAGGGATTATGGAAATGACCTCTCATTCGCTATGGTGCAATTCCAAGGCATTGGAACTCTTGGGCTTCACTGCCAGTTCGCCAAATCCAATAGGCGGCATCATTATGAAAGAGCCCAATGGCGAACCCAACGGGATCCTTATTGACAATGCAGGAGAGTTGCTCATGGCATTGGCGCTGAGTCCGACTGTTGAAAGTATGGAAAATGATTATGCAGGTTTGGTCGAATATGCATTGCCAGAAATGGCGAAGTATGGGATTACCTCTTTCTCTGAAGCGCGTACTTATTGGAAAAGAAATCAGCAGGACACTTGGAAGAAAATTGAGGCAGATGGCGAATTAACGGTACGTGCTCACCTTGGTCTGTGGGTCTATCCTTCGGAAGAAGATGCCAGTCAGTTGGTTGCGATTAAAGCCTTGTACAGTAATGATGAAAACAGCTTGTTAAAAATAAATCAAATTAAATTATACGCCGACGGAATTATTCATAACACTACTGCCGCAATGCACGATGATTATCTCATAGATTACTTTGATGAGCCGACCAATAATGGTTTGAACTATTTGACGGAAGCACGCATCGCTGATTATATTTCGGACTTGGAACCTGTTGGATTTGACTTTCATATCCATGCTTTGGGCAACCGTGCGGTGCATGAATCGCTCAACGCTATCGAGCAAAGTGGTACGGCCAATGGGCGCCACAGGCTGACTCATGTTGAGTTTGTTGATCCTTCGGATTACCCACGTTTTGCGGCCCTCAATGTCATTGCTGATGCACAGGTCGCTGGGGATTTTACGGATCCTGCTCATTGGCATGAAAATGATTATCTGGTCGGTTCACAGGTGACGAATGCTATCATTCCTTTGAAAAGTCTCAAAGAAAATAATGCCCGCATTACGCTGAGTAGTGACTGGGATGTAAGTACGCTGAATCCTTTTGTAGGGATGCACAATGCGGTGTCGCGAAGTCCGCAAAATCTAAGTTTGGAAGAGGTGGTGAAAGCTTATACGATCAATGCGGCTTATGCGATGCGCCATGAGCATAAGGTGGGTTCTTTGGAAACAGGGAAGGAGGCAGATTTTATTATTTTGGATAAAAATATTTTTGAGATACCGGCAAATGAGATTAATACAACAAAAGTACTACAAACATTTTTGCAAGGGGAGTCGGTTTTTAAGAAATGATATATTTGGCAACGACCCATAATCTTTCTCAAAGATTATGGGTCGTTTTTTTATCAGCCTTTATTTTTGGGATTCTTAATTCAGCAACTTTCTTACACCAATCTCCAAACCTGCACTCCACAAATGTTCCTTCAAATCGGTATCCCACATTTTTGTCAAATGGTATCGGAAGGTAGGTTGCCCAAATAATTGGATACTTTCCTTGATGTTGTAGTTGAAACCAAAAGCGAGGATGCCTTCCAGTTGAATTCGTTGTACGGGTGAATTGGATTCCCTCGGAGTGGTAGTGGTTACTTCCCGTTCTCCATCTGAAGTTACTATGTTTCGATCTAGCAAGTAGTAAGCAGGAGCAACCCCAGCTTCTGCATAGGGGGTAAATTTCTTATCAGAAAATTCATAACGCACTACTAGCGGAAGTTCTATGAACCAATAGTTGTTAGAAACTGTGAAGTCATAAGAATTTTCTCCTGAAGAGAGGTCCCCGCCTGAAGAGAGGCCGTAGTACCCGCCATTGCCATCATGTTGTAATCCCCATCTTAAATCTCCAAAATTAACGTTAATATCTTTATGGTAGCCCAAGCTCATCAGGCGAGCACCCGTTTTTAAAACGAAACGAGAATTTATTCTTTGATTGTAATCGACTCCAAAGCGCCAGTTGATATTTCCTTTTTCTGAGTTCCTGACTTCTTTGAATATTGCGGACTGAGAATCTGCTCCTCCAATATGGCGATAGGTATAGTCAATCCCTCCAATAAAACCTACAGAGGAATTCGATTGGGCGGATAAAAGGAAAGAGCTACTTATTAGTAGTAAGGTGATAATTGATTTCATAACTTTTATATTTTTGTTTCATAAAGGTAAGGAAAGTTTAGCAGAGACGAAAGCTGCAGATCTAACCGCTCCTTCCATATACCCCGGATAAGCTGCTGAAGTTTCCGCTCCAGCTACAAAAAAGCGATCCGCCAGATATTTATTTTGAAAAACAGCATGCCCATTATTTTGATGAGGAAGAATGTGGCCATCATAATTTGTAAAAGTGAATGGCTCATTTCTCCACACTGTTTCTTCATATGTGAGGAAGTTGTTAGGAAGGTCGCCAAAATATTTGTTTAGTTGGCGCAGCACAATAGCCAGGCGCTCTTCTTTACTGACAGAGTAGTAGGCGCCATTTAGAAATCCTTTGAGTGCATAACGTTTGTCCTCATAATCAGAATGGTCATACATTTCCGGGATTGGGCCCACATTACTAAAGATCGTACCACTGCTATCTGGCTTTCGCCAAAAGGGCTCTGCATAGCTCAATCCGATTTTGATAGACTCGCCCATCCAGGTATGTGTTTGTCCGCAGATGCTCAATAGCTCTTTTGGTAAGGTCGGTTGGAATTCAATGTTTTTCATCAGCAAAAAAGGCGGTAGCGTCGAAACAACATAATCAGATTCTATGACCTGTGTGTTTGTTGTTATGGAAATGCCATTGACTTCTTCCTTAATGCTTTTGACAATCTGTCCAGTTTGAATTTGACCATTATCTAAGGAGTCGGCCAGAGCCTGAATCAATTTGGAAGTACCTCCTTGTATCCGATAGCTGGGATCGTTGTTGGGAGGAAGTCGCACCAATTGTGGTGGGCTGGTAGAAATGGCTTCGTAGATGGCTCGGTCGCTCATGGCCTGTTCAAAAACGCCGATATTTAATTCTTTTAGCAAACTCATTAAAGCGGTATGCTGACTGCCTACCCAGGTGGCGCCCATTTCAGTCGGTGCTTCTCCTTCATTGTTGGTGGTGAGTATACGGCCACCTATGCGTTCGCGCGCTTCGAGGATAGTTGCATTTATATTGTTTTTCTTTAGGAGGTAAGTGAGGCTGAGGCCGCTGAGGCCTGCTCCGATGATGGTTATTTTCATTTTGTAAAAGTAGTAATTAATTGTGGATGTGTTCATTGATCCATTTTTGTTTTACTTCTTCTAAGGTCCAATCGAACTTTCCATCCTGAATGTACCTTAGGTTGTTTTCATGAGAATAGATTTTTAGAAATTCGAGGTATTCGCTTTATTTAATGGGGCGTATGTGTAAGCTTTTTGTTGTGAATTTCATTGCGTAAAAATTATATTTGATCTTGTTTATTCTGAAAGATAAGAGGAAGCGCTTAAAATTAATAAATGGGAAATTATTTTTTGTGTAATACTTGCAGGATTTTTAAAAAAAATCATAACTGTTCAGCACTGTAGATGGTGCGACCCCGATGGGGGCGTAAAACATGATATTCTTATTTTCTAACCTACTGTGACCTCTCTGAGGTCCGAATTTTATGACCGCAGAGCGGTCACAGTAGGTTAGATATAAATCAACCTTTGTTCTTTCGACCGCAGAGCGGTCGCACCTTCTCATTATGCCGAATAATTAAAAAAAGAATTAAAATGAATCTGAATTTTTCCAAACTTAGCAACACCAGCCTCATCGAACTTCACGCCGTTTTTCTGGATGCCTTTTCTATTTATGAAATCCCTTTAGGCTTTACGTTGGTTCAATTTACCTACCTTTTGGAACGCAGAGGCTACGACCTCGATTCCTCCTATGGTGCCTTCCATGAAGGGAAATTGATCGGCTATGTCATCAACAGTATTGGTATGCGGGATAAACAGTTAAGTGCTTATGACATCAGTACCGGTCTCTTGCGGGAATACCACAAAAAAGGAATTGCGCAGCAACTCATGACGTATACTATTGCGGGGCTAAAGGAAAAAGGAATTCAGCAGTATTTTTTAGAAGTGATAAGAACAAACCCGACTGCTTTTGCACTATATAAAAGATCGGGCTTTGTAATTCATCGGGACTTGAATTTTTATGTCTTCTCAAAAGAAGCTGTAAGTGAAAAGCTTAACAATAAAAGTACAACGGTTACTTTTAAAGAAATTAAAACACCGGATTGGGAGATGTTGAGTTCTTTCTGGGATTTTGAACCTACCTGGCAGAATAGCTTGGATTCGGTTAAAGGGAAGGCGGCTAAGTTTAAAATAATCGGCGCTTTTAAAGGGGAGGATTGTATTGGATATGGAATTATGGAAAGGCATACGGGGGATATTCCGCAGTTGGCGGTTCATAAGGATCATAGACGAGAAGGGATTGGGACTGTATTGTTGGGGGAGTTGTTTGCTTGTACGGGGGAGGATCGGGTTCGGTTGATAAATGTGGAGTCGGGGTGTGAGGCTTTTATGGGTTTTGTGGATTTCCTGGGTTTGACGGATGAGAAGGGGCAGTATGAGATGCGGTGTGGGGTGGATGGTTGAGCTGTCGCCTAGAGTTAAAAGATTACGAGG
>JBLHRR010000218.1:0-6616 GCA_047626155.1 Saprospiraceae bacterium
AAAAAAGAAAATTTAAAGGATGGAGTTTTTACAAAATTAGACAGCATATTATTTACCAAAAAGTTGATAAAACAATTCTGACGGACTTGATATATTAGTACCTTTTGCAAGAAAAAATTATCTAAAACATTCAATATCAATCTTTTATGAAAAATTGACAGACGCCAACTTAACAGAAAGCAGGAGATTTAAAAACATGGATTAAAGATGCTATTGTCAGTGGTACAGAAGTATTGAAATCATTTGCACAAAATTTGAATCGAGATTTTGACACTGTTTATAATGCTTGCTCACTTGAATGGAGCAATGGACAAGTGGAAGGACAGGTCAATCGGCTGAAAAATATAAAACGGCAAATGTATGGTCGTGCCAGTTTTGAGCTCCTTAAAAAAGTGGTGCTCGCTGATTCTGGATAGTCCCTTTCACCAAAAGTGACGAAGAACCAATGGCATCGGAATATGCAACTCGACATCAGGAATACACATACCAACCATAAAACCTTGATGGTTATCATGTTCAATGATGATTAAAATCAATGCTTACACTTTTTGTTCTCTGTATCTTTGAATTAAGTTTAGAGAAACAAAAAAATATTTAAAATCAAATACTTATAACAAATGAAAAACATTTCCAACTTCCTAAAAAAAATTGAATCGCCTCTTTTGAAAAAAATACTGAAGTACAGAAATATTATCATCGTTGTGTTTTTTTCATTGCTGATTTTCTTTAGTGCATTTTTTCAGATTGAACCGGAAGAAGTAGGTGTTATTACCCGATTTGGTGAATATGTGCGAAAAGTTGAACCGGGGCTAAACATGAAAATGCCTTTTATTGAACAGGTGTATAAAGTACCTGTTGAAAGACAGCAAAAACTGGAGTTTGGTTTCAGAACAGTAAAAGCCGACGTTAATACGCAATATACCCGATCTGGCGCCAAAGACGAGTCTTTGATGCTCACTGGCGATCTTAACCTTGCCGATGTGGAATGGGTGGTACAATACCGCATTAATGATCCTTACAATTATTTATTTAAAGTTAGGAATCCTCAAAATACTTTGCGTGATGTTTCAGAAGCTGTACTCCGACAAATTGTTGGCGATCGCACCGTGAATGAAGTGCTTACTGTTGGACGTACAGAAATAGCCACTAAGATGGTAGAACTTGCGAACCAAATATGCAAGGAATATTCACTTGGAATTAAAATCGACCAGATAGTACTGCAAGATGTTAATCCACCCGAACCTGTAAAAGCTGCTTTTAATGCAGTAAACCAGGCACAACAGGAAAGGGAGACTTTGATTAACCAGGCAAAATCTGAATACAATAAAGTTATACCCAAGGCAAGCGGACAGGCAGAAGAAACAATACAACAAGCAGAGGGATTTGCTACTGAGCGGGTAAATAATGCACTCGGCGAAGTTGCCCGTTTTAATGCTATTTATAAAGAATACCTTAAAGCTCCCGAAGTCACTAAAAGGAGAATTTATCTCGAAACAATGGCATCCGTTTTACCAAAGCTGGGCAGCAAAATTATTATCGATGAACAAGGGAATAATGTATTACCCTTATTACAAATGCAATTAAATAATTAAGAGCTTAGGGAATTGGTGAAAAATAACCTACCCAATCTGACAGGATAATTTTCCGTTTAGAAAACATAAAAAATAGTGGCGTGATGCAGACCATGCAACGATTTTTTAAATTCTCTAAACGAAAAATTATCCTGTCATTCAGGGTAGGTTATTCTCTACCAATTCCTTTGTCTAAATATTGAAATAATGAAGAAAAATAAAATAATATTTTTAATCGTCACCTTGATAATATTGCTGATAGTGGTATATCAAAGTGTATATGTTGTAAAAGAAACAGAACAGGTAGTAATTACTCAATTTGGAAAACCTGTGGGCGAAGCTAAAACAGAACCGGGACTTAAGTTTAAAACACCCTTTATACAAAAAACCAATTATTTTGAAAAACGCTACATGGAGTGGGACGGGGATCCAAACCAAGTGCCAACAAAAGATAAAAAATTCATATTTGTTGATACTTATGCTCGATGGAAAATTACCGATCCATTGCAGTTCTTTATAAGAATGACCAATGAAAGGGGTGCACAAACCCGTTTGGATGATATCCTTGATGGTGAAACCAGAGATTACATCGCAGCCCACGACCTGGAAGAAGCTGTACGTTCTCATAACAGGGTTCCAGCTTCCTCTGGCGCAACTGGTGAAATGATTTCAGATTCGCTTACCACCATATCTGTTGGACGTCAGGAATTACAGCGTATGATTCTTAAATCTGCCAACGAGAAAGCACAAGATCTTGGTATTGTTATACTCGACTTTCGGTTTAAACGGATTAATTACGTTCAGGAAGTAAGTGAGCAGGTTTACGAACGGATGAAAAGTGAAAGGTTTCGGATAGCTGATAAATTCCGGTCTGAAGGTCAGGGTGAAGCTTCACGTATTAATGGCGAGAAAGAAAGGGAACTAAAATCAATCCAATCGGAGGCTTTTAGAAAAGCTGAAGAAATAAAAGGAAAGGCCGATGCCAAAGCCGCAGGAATATATGCTTCAGCATATAACCAGACAGCTGCTTCACGCGAATTATACGGTTTTTTGAAATCAATGGAAACTTTCGAAACAACATTTGACACAACTACATCTGTTATTTTATCTACTGACAGCGAGCTTTTCAAATACTTGAAAAGTATGAAGTAAGTGAAAACGATTCAAGGGTTTCTTGTAGGAATAGTGAAGTAATATTCAGAAATGATAAAGAAACAGACGAAAGCAATAGTAAAGAGCGTTTTGAGTCCCTTCGAGCGATTTCTAAGAAGACAATCATCGAGTGGAATATTATTACTGATAGCAGCAATCACCGCCATGCTATGGAGCAATTCATCCTATGCAGATGTGTATTTCGATATTTGGAATAAAGAGTTTACCATCGGGATTGGAGCATTTCAAGTATCCGAACCTTTGATACTTTGGGTGAATGATGGACTCATGGCTTTATTCTTTTTTGTGGTCGGCTTGGAAATCAAACGCGAAGTAATGGCAGGGGAATTATCAACGGTAAAGGATATGGTGATGCCTTTGACTGCTGCCATTGGGGGAATGGCTGTACCCGCCATCATCTTTGTATTAGTAGAAGGAAATACGGAAATGGCTAAAGGTTGGGGCATCCCCATGGCCACCGATATCGCCTTTAGTTTGGGGATACTAAGTCTTCTGGGACCCAAAGTACCAATAGGGCTAAAGGTATTTCTTACTGCCCTCGCCATCGTAGATGATATCGGAGCAATACTGATTATTGCATTTTTTTATAGCAGCGATATTCAATGGGTGTATCTTCAAGCAGCAGCTGGTTTGTTTCCACTGTTACTTATCTTTAATTATTTTAACCTACGCATTGTTTCGCTTTATGTCATCGTTGGCTTGTTTGTATGGTTTTGCTTTCTGAAATCTGGCGTACATCCTACCGTAGCAGGTGTACTCGTGGCTTTAACAATTCCAGCGAGAAGAAAAATAAAAATGCTGGATTTTATGGAGGAAACTAAATCGAGTTTAACAAAATTCGAAAATGCTATATGCCCAGATTCAAAAATTTTACTGGGAAAAGAACAGATATCAGCAGTTGACGGCATTTCGGAAAGTGTAAAGAAAGTACAATCGCCTGTTCAGCGTTTAGAAAATTCATTAAGTAATTTTACTGCCAATCTGGTGATGCCCATATTTGCACTTGCCAATGCATCTATAGTCATTGTGGGAAATGAATTTGACTTGTTGGACAGGGTGACTTTGGGTACAGGATTAGGCTTACTAATAGGAAAGGTATTAGGGGTTAGTTTATTTTCCTGGCTCAGTGTTCGTTTGGGCTGGGGCCAATTACCTGCTGGCGTTAGTTGGACACAAATAATAGGGGTAGGTTTTTTGGCAGGAATAGGATTTACGATGTCTTTGTTTATCACCAATTTAGCTTATATGGATGCCGAAGTGGTTAACGCCTCAAAAATCGGAATAGTGATTGGCTCCATAGTAGCGGGAACGATAGGTTTCGTAATCCTAAAAATTAATCTTATGAAAACAGGAAAAACTGAAAAAGCTAAAATAATATGACGTTATACCAATCTACCTATTGGCACTTGGAGTTCAGTTTCTTCATTTTACAGAGGAATACATATTAGACTTTATGAATGAGATTGAGCGAAATTTAAACGTCGCTATTTTATTCTTATTTGAGGCGAAAAGCACAGGCGATGTTACTTATTGACACGCATTTTCAACGAAAAATAAGGATAAAAGAGCAAGTTTAAAGCCACTCAAATCTTATTCATAAAGTCTAATAGGATTCCGTGTGAAATTTCTAGTCAGTTATCGGTTTTATGGCAGCATTTCAATTTGGCTTTTTTGAAGATACGGGATAAATAATAATAAGTTTAATAGACTTTATGAATGAGTAGCTTTTTTAGAATTGCAAATAATTGATAATCAATAGTTTGCGAATTATCCAGAGTCGCCATTCATAAAGTCTAATAAACTTTTTTTTATTGATTTATCGAAATAATTTTAAAAAAAAAATGAACACGATTAAAAAAAAGCAAGAAAGCGTAACAAAATATTATGACAAAATTTCGGGCATCTAGGATTTTATCTCGAATTGGTATTATATAAATGCAAGAAAATATGCCATTGAGAAACTTGAATTAAAAAAAGGACACATTGTCTTGAATGTGCCGTGTGGAACGGGAGTGAATTTTAAATATTTTCAAAGCTCTTTGGAAAATTCAGGACTAATTATCGGAATTGACCTATCCAGCGGAATGCTAGACCAAGCCAAACGGAAAACTAAAAAAAACGGATGGACAAATATTGATTTGGAATTGGTCATTGAAAGCCAAAAGGGAGAATTTGCCCAGTGCGACGGAAAGTCGCCTCACTATATTGTCAACCGTTAAAAAATTAAAAAGGCGAGTTGACCATTTGTACTACTAAATGTTTCCTACTCCGACATGCATAGTTGGCAACGACGATGTGTGAAGCTCGGAAGATAAATGTAATCTTAGGTGAACCCGCGAGGAATTAGCCATGCAGTGAAGTGCCATCATTGCGGATGCTTGGAACAGATAATAAGGTAAACGAAAGTGAAGTTCTATTTAAAGACCGTCATTCTCATTAAGCCAAAGGTGCTGAAAGGCTTAACCCAAAAGGGACAAGGTAGGGATAGTGCATTTGGGCGTGGCACTACGTAGTCCATTAATACCTTCGGTCGAGAGGAACTGCCTAAGTTATCACAATATGTATAGGAGGCGAAAACCGTTAAGCCTGTATTGTCCCATAGATAATATGGTAGGGCAATCGCAAGATTAACCAACGTCAATGCAGGTAAAGGATGACGGAGAAAGCAAATGCTCAGTTGTAACGATTGAGATAGGAGCTACTGCTCTAAGCCGAAAGGCTGCCCACTTCCGTCAGGTGTGTTCCTACGAAGAATTTATAAGAAGATTTTAATTCGGCAAAGCAAATGATGTATCTGACTTTATCGCAAATACTCCTATTGCACCAAATGGTGTCAGGATGCAGTGCAGCCGAAACCAAGCAAAAAAGGAAGGAGCAATGGCAAAGCATCAATTGGAAGCAAGCCTGGAGCATAGTAAAATCCTTACAAAGAAGAATCGTAGCAGCCGTCAAATTGAACAGGTGGGGGAAAGTCAAATCCTTACAATGGATACTGACACATTCCTTTTCTGCCAAAGTACTCGCAATTAGAAAAGTAACAGAAAACAAAGGAAGCCAGACAAGCGGAATAGATAGACAGATTTGGGATACCAGCGCATCCAAATGGGAAGCAATTGATACACTAAATCGGAAGGGCTATCAGGCTAAAGCTGTTAGACGGGTTAAGGTATCCAAGTGAACAAGGTACACTGCAGGGGTCAATTATCTCTCCAACCTTAGCTAATATGGTATTAGATGGTATGGCACAAGCCATAGACGAATCAATGAATATTCGGTATCATCATCACCACACAGGCTATCGAAGACGAGTAAATAATCCTTACAAAATACACTTTGTTCGCTATGCCGACGACTGGATAGTAACTGCAAATAGTAAAGAGGTACTGGAAAATCGAGTCAAACCAGCCATCGAAGCTTTTCTCAAAGAAAGAAACTTGGAATTATCTGTTGAAAAGACAATAATCACCTCGATTGAAAAAGGCTTTGATTTTCTGGGACAAAACTTCCGCAAATACAAAAATGGAAAACTCATCATTCAGCCATCCAAAAAGAGTGTGAAGAAACTGTTGGAGAAGAAACTGTTGGACAAAGTTCGGTCAACTATTAGACAAATGTACACCGTGCCAACCAGCGCTCTCATCATTCATCTCAACAGGATAACTAAAGGGTGGGCAATGTATCATCGTCACTGTTGTGCCCAACAAACATTTAGCTGGATAGACCATCATATATGGAAAGCCATATGGATATGGTGTTTCCGCCGTCATAATAATAAAGGGAGAAAGTGGGTATTCAAAAGGTACTTTACCCAGTACAAAGGAAACCGATGGACTCTTTTTGGCAACGATGGAAAAACAACTCATTATCTATAC
>JBLHRR010000219.1:0-6557 GCA_047626155.1 Saprospiraceae bacterium
CAGTTGGCGGCACTAAAAGCCAAGGGACTAAAAGTAATGTCCTATTCCAGCAACAAAACTTATCTGCTTTCTTTCCCGAATAGTTTGGATAAAAGAGATTTGATCAAACTCGGAATCGTAGCTTTTGCACCTACAAAGAAAGAGCAAAAGCTGGCTGCAAATATCCGTGATAAAGTATACCCGGCGTATGCTATGACTGGAGATAATCGGCTTAAAATAGCGATTAATTTCCATGAAGGTTTTTCTAAAAACCGGTATCATTTCTTATTAGAGAAATATGATATTGAAATTCTGGAAGATCAATTTACCGCTAAAAACATCATTACCATTATTGCGCATCTAGCGGATATTGACTTGATTGCTGAAGAGCCTTTGGTTGCTTTTGTAGATTTGGTTACTCCGCCAGTGGAGCAACTTAATCACGAAGTCAAAGCTCTACAGAAAATCTCTTATGTCAATTCTGCCAATGGTTACAACCTTAAAGGGAATGGGGTAGTGGTAGGTATTGGAGATGGAGGGGAGCTCGGAGACCATCTTGATTTTCAAGATCGTGTGATTAATTATGCCAATGGAACCTATAGTTCGTTTGGAGATCATGGAGATCACGTCTCTGGAATTGTTGGTGGCGGTGGACAGGTAAATCCGAGACATAAAGGGATGGCTCCTGAAGCTACGGTGCTTACCCAGAAGACGAGTCTGGTGACTTACTATGCGGAGGATTATTATAATGATCACGGTATGATATTGACCAACAACTCCTATGGTACCAGTTTCAACTGTGCCACTAATGGGACTTATAATTATACCAGTCAAAACTTGGACTTGCAGATGCGGAATTTTCCGGACATGCTTCACGTTTTTGCCGCTGGTAACTCTGGTTCTCAAACCTGTTCGCCTTACCCTGCTGGGTATTTTACATTATTGAAATTTTACCAAAGTGCAAAAAATGTATTGACGGTAGGAAATGTAACAGACAGTCGGATTATAAAAAGTAACTCCAGTAGAGGACCTGCTAGCGATGGTCGTTTGAAGCCGGAGATCTGTGGCATTGGAACTTCTGTAACTTCCACTTCTAGAAATTTTGATTATTCCACTAAGACTGGAACATCCATGGCAGCACCTTCTGTAACAGGAACCATGGCTTTATTATACGAGAGCTATAGAAATGAGAATGGTAATGCAAATCCTCAAGGTGGTCTGATGAAAGCCGTAGCTTGTAACACTGCTGATGACCTCGGAAATGATGGGCCTGATTATATTTATGGATTTGGATTAATCAATGCACGCAGAGCTATTTCCACCATTCAGGATGGAAGACACCTTACGAGTTCTATTTCTAATGGCGATTCCAATACCCATACAATTAATGTTCCTGCCAATACGAAGGAAGTAAAAGTAATGTTATATTGGACAGATAAAGAGGCGGTACCATACCCGGTTAAAGCATTGGTAAATAACCTAGATGTTGAAGTGACTACTTCAAACGGCACTAATCTTCTACCATGGGTATTGAATTTTGATCCGGCTCACGTCGCTGATCTTGCTACACGTCAGGTGGATTCTTTGAATAATATCGAGCAGGTTTCTTTGGATAATCCTCCTTCTGGAAATTATACAATTTCGGTAACGGGTACGGAGATACCTGAAGGGCCACAGGAATATTACATTGTTTATGAATTCGTAGCCGAGGATGTTGTTTTGACCCATCCAATGGGGGAGGAGCCGTTTGGCTTTTCTGAAGTAGAACCTATCCAATGGGATACTGACAATAACAATACTAGTACATTTACTGTAGAATATAGCTTGGATGGTGGTTCGAACTGGATCGTCATTGATAATAATGTAGCCGCTGACCAACGATCTTTATTTTGGGCAGTGCCTTCTAATGTAACCGAAAGTGCTTTTGTAAAGGTTTCTAAAAACATAGGAGGTTATTCAGATTCAAACGCTACGGCCTTCAGTATTTACGATGCGCCAGTGTTATTGACCAGTCCTGCCTGCGAAGGAAGAGTGTTCCTTGATTGGAACGAGATAGGAGGAGTCGATCATTATGAGGTTTTGAAATACGAAGGAACGGAGATGGTTTCAGTAGGCACCACCATGGACTCAGAATATACGGTTATAGATTCTGATATGGTACTGGGAGAGCAATATTGGTTTGCTGTAAAAGGGATTAAAAGTGGAGGACTGGGTAGCAAAAGATCTATCGCAATGCCTTGTATACCTACAGATGATGCTGCCTGTGATTGGTCAAATGATATTTTAGCAGAGGCCATTATCATTCCGCTGAAAGGAAGAATAATGACAGGTTCTGGATTGACCTCAACAGAGGTAGTTTCACTACAAGTCCGTAATATTGGAGACAATGAGGTTTCTGGAATTGATTTGTCTTATCGAATAAATAATGGCTCGGTGGTTACGGAACATTATGCTCCAGCCATTGCTTCGGGTGAATTAATTACCTACATTTTTGATCAAGTCGTGGATATGTCTCTCGTTGGAGGCTACACTATAGATGCCTGGGTAAACTTTGGAGAGGACATTAATATCAATAACGACAGTATTATTGGACAGACGCATTCGGAACAATTAGCGAACCCTCCTATTGATTTGGAACAAGGTGCACTAGCGTTCGATTTTGAGCTTAGTAATTCATACACTTACAACTCTAATGAAATAGGCCTAACGGAATTAATTCGGTGGGACTTTGAAACGGAGGTTGATGGTACTATGGTTGCAGGGTCTTCTAACTCTATCGAATTACTGATTGATGAAGACGCTTCAGTAATTGATCCAAACTATTCTAATAATGGAATTATTACAGTGAACTTATCAGATCATGATCTGGCAGACGGTTTGGAACTTGGCTTTGTTTATTCCAATAACAATCTGTTTCCATTAGAAGAGGGACCTGAGTTGTTAAATAAAGCTTACGTGCGAGGTTCGGATAGTGATTCCTGGATAGAGGCTTATGCTATGTTGGAGGAGGAAACTGGCTGGCATGAAGTTGAATACTTAAATGTAGGAGAGTTGTTAAATAACACGGGGCAAAGTTTATCCACCAGCTTCCAAATTCGATTTGAAGAAAATGGAAAAGGCTTGTTATTAAATACCGTTTCTATCCGCCAAACCAGTGCGCTTCCTGTGGAGTTGGTTTCGTTCAATGCCATCAAAATAGGCGGAGATGCATTATTGAAATGGAAAACGGCTTCTGAATTGAATAATGAGCGGTTTGAAATTCAGGTGGCCACTTCTGTAGAGCAAATTCAGAATAACGACTTTAAAGTGTTAGGGACTATTCCTGGGATGGGGACAAGTGTTGAACCACAGTTGTATACTTACCTAGATATTACACCAAACAAAAATGGCTACTACTATTACCGTTTGAAACAATTAGATTACGATGGCAAATTTGATTATTCAGAAATTAGAGAACTGGAGTTCTCTGAGGAAGATTATCAAATAGAAAGCTATCCAAACCCTTTTACGGATTATGTAACGATCGGTTCTGACCAATCGACCTTTAGTAACCTGAAAGGACGATTATACAATACCATTGGCCAATTAGTCGATGAATTTGAAATCCCAGCTTCCGGTCACAGCGGACCTTATCGATTCGATATTCGAGCAGAGTTGCCAGGGGGATCTTACTTCCTTCACCTAGAAGGAGAGAGTGGATCAAGACGAACTATTGCCCTTATAAAGGCAGAATAACCAAGTACCAATTATCAATTACGACACAGCAATTAGCCTAGTGCTTTTATAACCATACATATACCATACATAACGAATTAGTTTTTTAACCTACTACAGCTGAAGTCGATAGACTATCAGCTATGACCTACAACCAAAGCATAAAAAGGCGTTCCAATTAATTTTGGAGCGCCTTTGCTTTGTTTTGTTGACATTGATCTTGCTTATGAAACCCTTAAATTCTTCTTGGAAAGGGTCCGATATATTAAAAAGGGTTAAAATTTATTTATTTTCTAATAAGATACGGCGTTGATTGCTATTAAAATGTAGTCATATTTTTCACAATTAAAATTAACTTTAAGGCATTAATAAATTGTAATACAGCGTGTTAGGTATTCGATAAATTGTTTTTATTGCATTTATATTTACACAAATATACATATCTGTCCTTTGTGAGCACTCCAATAGTCCCCATATTTGTATTGTAATTAGAAGGAACTAGTGGAAATCGAAAAAAATTACAGATTCAGCAAAGGCTGGATATCGCCTGAGAAAGGCCACAAATACGGATATGTTCATGGGATTATAATTTGTTGGTGGTGAGTTATTCCGACTCAGGAATAACTCACCCCTCAATTTTTCTCAGATCAAATATATAGTCGCAGCAAAGGCTCGGCAGTCAGGAGAAAGACCTGGCCACAAATACGGATATGTTCATGGGATTATAATTTGTTGGTGGTGAGTTATTCCGACTTAGGAATAACTCACCCCTCAATTTTTCTCAGATCAAATATATAGTCGCAGCAAAGGCTCGACAGTCAGGAGAAAGACCTGGCCACAAATACGGATATGTTCATGGGATTATAATTTGTTGGTGGTGAGTTATTCCGACTTAGGAATAACTCACCCCTCAATTTTTTCTCAGATCAAAAATATAAATAAGGTTACGAGCTATTAGAACAAGCTCAAATTGGCCACCTAAAGGCCAATATTTTTTAGGATATTCTACTTAGAAAGTCGCATCCCCCCCCCCATGGAGTGCGACTTTCTTTTTTTGTAGTACAATTGTTTCATGATTATTGCTAACTTAATTAGCGTACATAAATACCCAAAGTGATGTGTAGCAAAAGAAAGAGGGTATTATTCTAAATTATAGTAATTATCCATCTCATGAAAATCTGGTTTTCCTTTTGCCTAAATCTCCTCAGTTTTTGTTCCTTTGCTCAGTTAAGTATTGTTGCAGATAACGCTCAATCCAGTTATCAAGCGGGAGAGGTAATGAACTTCCTGGTTACAAGCACTCAATCTGGCATGGCTACTTACAGCATTCGCCATGACCGTTACACGCCTCCAATAGCTACTGGAACAATTCAACTAACTGCAAACCAAACGGCCGAGATTCCATTCACTTTAAGTGAACCGGGGATGGTTTTATGTTGGGTTAATCAAAATAATTTTAAGACGACAGGAGGAGCTGTCTTTTCTCCTTTCGATATCCATCCAATAGAAGAAGACCCTATGGATTTGATTGCTTTTTGGGACAACCTGAAAAGTGAATTGGCTGCGGTAGATATGAATTCGGTTATTACTTTTGAACAGGACCACGATTATTCAACCACTTATAGAATCAATCTTGCAAGTATCGACAATCGAAGAGTTTATGGCTACATCTCTATCCCTGATGGAGACGGCCCTTTCCCAGCTGTTTTGAGGGTGCCACCATATGGGTCGGTAGCAAATATAGCAACACCAGATTTTGCTACAGCAGAAAGAACAGGAATGCTTGCAATGTCGATCAGCATCCACAATACGGAACCAGATGTAGTTGACCCCAATTCCTATGAACCAGATGTTATTGACAATAATGATGAAAATTACTATCGCTACGCCGTTATTGGAGCCATCAGAGCATTGGATTATTTGGAAAGCCGACCCGATTATGATGGGCAGAATATGGCAGTTATGGGCGTAAGCCAGGGAGGCGGTTTGAGCCTGATGATTGCTGGTCTTGATGATCGGGTTAAAGTAATGGCTAACAGTAATCCTGCATTGTGCAACCACACTGGCTATAAGTATGATAAAGCAGGTGGGTTTCCCTATTATTTACGAAAGTCTGATAACGAAGTTGGAACACAAACACATTTTGACGCAACAGTAGCAGCTACCAAATATTTTGATGCAGCTCGCTTGGCTAAATATTTTGAAGGTCCATCTCTGACTTTAATTGGTTACCGAGATACTGTTTGTCCTCCTGCCACAAGCTATGCTGCTTTCAATAATTTACCTGGGCCCAAGGTATTGGTACAAGCGAGAGAGGTTGGTCATCAACATCCGAATGAATATCAAATTGGGCGATACGATTTATTCCGTCGTTACTTTCCATCAACGCTGAGCCCGCCTTGGCCTTGGCCGGATAGCACTACGGGGTATTTTATTGAGGCTGCTGCAAATTCGATAATAGTAAACGTAAACGAATTGTTACAATTAAATGGTCAGGTCGACTTAAATGGTTCTGCCGATGGTAACTGGACGTTCAACTGGCGGAAAATAGAAGGACCTGGTAATGCTACATTTTCGAATTCAAATAGTGAGAACCCAACGGTTAGTTTTAGTACTCCGGGAACCTATCGGCTGGAATTCAGAGCGAATGATGAAGCCATTGCCATCCCCGATAAGTTTTATACGGCCATTGATTATCTGACGATTGATGTAAGTTGTAACAGCGTAGTTACGGAGCTAGCAGCAGTAATCTGTGAAGGAGAGGCTCTTACCATAGGGGATGAAACTTATACAGAAAGCGGAAACTATCAACAAGACTTGTTGACGACATTCGGATGTGACAGTATTGTTATGATTGACCTTTC
>JBLHRR010000220.1:0-6457 GCA_047626155.1 Saprospiraceae bacterium
ACAGAAGAAGAGCATCGCTTATTTAGAGATTATTATGACAGTCCCTATTTCTTTTCCGCCAAGGTTTTTGTAGAAGAGAATTTTGAAATGGAAAAGGTGGAACTGAGAACAACCTACCGTCAAAGCTCCCGGAATTTTGTTCGCTTGTTGGATGCGGTGCGTTTGAATCAGGTGGACTATGATGACCTAGATGATTTAAACGAGCGCTATTTTGAAGAGTTCGATGCAGAAGATTATTACATAACACTATCTGCACGAAATAGGATTGTGGATGAAATAAACAAAGCGCAATTGGCGCGCTTGCATACAGAAGTATTTAGTTACCGGGCTTCGGTCACTGGCGAATTCAATCCGAGATTGTTTCCTACGGAGCTGGATTTGGATTTGCGATTGGGGGCTCAGGTGATGTTTGTGAAAAACGATCCGCAGAAGAAATTTGTGAATGGTTCTATTGGAAAAATCATGGAGCTGACCGAAGACAGTATTAAGGTCGCACTGCAAAATGATGATGGAACTACGAAGCTGATTAATGTAGAGAAACTGGAATGGGAAATTTTGAAATACAAAACACAGGAAGACGATATTTCTAAAATAGACTCAAATGTGGTGGGCACCTTTACGCAGTATCCATTGAAGCTCGCTTGGGCCATTACCATTCATAAAAGCCAAGGAAAAACTTTTGACAAAATCATCATCAATCTAGGCGAAAAAGGTGCTTTTGAACATGGGCAAACCTATGTGGCGCTAAGTCGTTGCCGAACCCTGGAAGGAGTGGTCTTAAAGAAGAAACTGACCCCCAGAGACATCATGGTAGATGATAGAATTGTGGAATATTATGAGCAAAACTTTTGATTTTCAAGTAGGATTTGGTAAATTAGCAACGGCAAAAGGATAAATTCTTTAAATTTACTTTTTGCAAAACATTATTTTTAAAACCAAACTTATTCAATTATGGCTATTAAAGGAAAATCAAAAAGTAGAAGAAAATTAGAAACTAGAGATAAGGAAGCTGCTCGAAAGATAACAATGATCGTGGCTGGGGTTACACTGGCTATGATAGTATTGTTATACATCATGTATTCTAGGGTATAGAAACATTGTTAAGCTGCATTAAAAAAGGTCTGTAGGATCGGCTCCGTAATCTTCCGCCATGTTTCTGTAGACGTTTACAGGGCCGGACCTAAAGGCCCTATATCTTTTGTCTATGTAATTACTACAGACAGGGCCGCACCTAAAGGCGCTCTAGTTTCGCTTACACCTTTTACTTCCTTTTGTTATTCACTCTGAAGCTTTTATTAAAAAAACCAGCTATCCTTTTAAGCGTAAAACCTGCCCGCTTAAGCCGCTAATCAAACTTACTTAGCACCCTGGCCAACCACATATCCCCCACTCCCCATTCTCCCCCAACCTCCTTTCACCTTAAAATATTCCCCTCGCTTCAATTCCACAGAATCCACTTGCGTAAGCACCTTGTTATCAAAAACAAACACCTGATGGTCCGGCTGCTTCATTTGTGCTTTGAAATTCGTACTATCAGAAAGCATTTCTATTTTGGTAAACTCCTCTTTTGCATAGACCATGAAATTATCCGACATCCAAGCTGCGGGGTACAAAGTCAATTTTTCAACGCCTGAAGTGTTTTTAGTGGCGGCGGTTTTCACCACCGCTTCTGGTAGCTTTCGGTAGGTATCCCACAGCGGGTATATTGCCAACCAGAAAATTATCATTACCATTAATCCTGAAAAGGTAGCTCCTCCAATCACCACTCTTCTATCCCGCATAAAAATCCCTAGGACTCCAAGTAGACTCAACATCCAATAAACAGCACTCAGTCCAAGCAGCGGGCGATAACCTTCTACACCGACCCAACTGATTCCTCCAAGCAAAACTAGAAAAACCAGACAGAACGTACCGATCAGATTCAGCAAGACAAAGCCTTTGACCAAACGTAAATAAGGATAACCAGCATTGAACAAAACCCAAACCTGCTTTGCGATCATAAAAGAAAGAACAATAACTAAGCTAAGGGACTGGCTTATCAAAGCAGCACCCAACCAGGCCGATATGATAATAGCAAGCTCCTCCTTTTTTTTCATCTTTTTATACAAATCCACGAATGCAGCTGGTAAGAATCCTAACCAGGGCAACATCCCAAAAATCACTAAACCGAAAACGGTGGAAGTAGACCACTGACCATAAGAAAGGCTAAACTCGGAAAAGTCCCATCCTCCTAAAAAGAAACTGCCCACCATCGGTATGACAACTAAAGCAAGACCTATTGGAAGAAACAATGTTTTTACATTCTCTTTTTTAGCATGTCGGATGCCTAGGACCGTAGCGAGGAGCAAGCCCCAAAGTCCCATCGAAATTGGATGAATCAACATACCCAAAGCTAAAAATACATAGCTTGCATTACGCCACTTTGACGAAGGTTGTTTGACAAACAGTATTGTAAATATCAAATGTCCTATCTGAGCGAATAGCAAATACAAATCACCTCCTGCTATTTTAGCCAAAGTGATCAGCAAAAATGAACTAGCGGCTACCAACATTGTTAGGACTACAGCATCGCGGCCAAAGATTTTTTTCCCATATCTAAAAAAGATAAGTCCCGTAAATAACAACAGGAGGACAGTCGGCAAACGCAGTGTAAAAACACTTAGCCCTTTTATTCCGTATATCATTTGGGTAAGGAAAGAAACGGGTTTAGTGGCTGTACCATCTTGAGCCGCGAGTAGCATGGACGCTTCGGTACCAGTCCAGATACTTGCATAATCATTTGCCAAAAAAAGGTTGCCCAATATCAGAAGAGAGCAGAGCCCCAGAAATACTTTGAAAGAGTCAGAATATGCCTTTTGATTCATGGCTCAAAAAACAGGATTTTTATTGGAATCACCAAGGATTAAAGAAGAATTTGAGAATTCAATTGTCCTTCATAAAGCAATCTTGTGGTTTTCCAAACTACTAATGTCTTCCTTTAGTCAAGATGGTCGTTCATTCGGCTCGTTTTTAGTGTGGTTTCTTACTTTCGCAAAATATTATCTTTTTAATAAATGCCCAATCACTTCGAAGTTTCAGAACTCAGTAAATAGACTTCAATTAAAATTCAATTCTACAATGAAGAAATTCAACTTACTTTTTGGCTTTTCCTTAAGCCTATTATTATTAACCGGAAGCACATTGACTGCTCAAAACCTAGATCATGTGCTCAACGAAGCACTTGTTCAACTCAAAGCAGATGCTGATGTAAAACAATTAGAAAAAGATTTACAACGCATAGATGGTGTCGCTACCCAATTGAGGGTCATTCGAAAAATTTCCAAACAACTTGACATTTATAAGGTACAATTCGACCACAACGCGGTGGATGAATTTGAGATTAGAAAACAGCTTTCTCGCCACAATGATGTATTAATTGTACAAGTCAATCACCTCTTGACTGAAAGACAAACGGTACCTAATGATCCTTTTATCAATGACCAATGGCAGTGGATAAACCCTAATGACGCTGATGTAGATGCAGACCTCGCTTGGGACATCACCACAGGTGGACAAACTGCAAATGGAGACGACATCGTTGTTGCGGTATTCGATGACGGTGGAGATCTCGATCACCCAGATTTGATTGACAACAATTGGATCAATGTTCATGAAATTGCTGGAAACGGAATAGACGATGATATGAACGGTTATATTGATGACGTTTATGGATGGAATTTCCAGGGCAATAATAATGTCGACGGAGGAAGCCACGGAGTAAACGTAGCGGGAATGATAGGTGCAGTTGGAAATGATGCCAATCAAGGAACTGGAATTAACTGGTCTGTAAAAATCATGAATATTAGAACTGCTGGTATTCAAGAAGATCAGGTTATCGAATTCTACTCTTATGCTTTAGATCAAAGAGAAAGATATACCACTTCTAATGGGGCGGAGGGTTCATTCGTAGTAGCCACTAACTCTTCTTGGGGAATTGATGGCGGTGACCCTGCCAGTGCACCACTATGGTGTGGCTTCTATGACAGCCTTGGTGAAGCAGGAATACTAAGTTGTGGAGCTACCGCAAACAATAATGTAAACATTGATGTTGTAGGTGACCTTCCAACTGCTTGTGGTTCAGAGTTCATGGTAGCTGTAACGGCAACCAACAATGAAGATAATAGAACCTTTTCTGCATATGGAGCAACGACTATCGATGTAGGGGCACCAGGAGCAGATATTTATACAACTCAAGCAGGTGGAGGATATACCACTACTTCAGGTACTTCCTTTGCCTCACCACTTACTGCTGGGGTAATCGGTTTGATATATTCTGCACCTTGTAGTAACCTAGCTATCTTAGCGATGGCTAACCCTCAAGCTGCTGCAGAGCAAGTAAGAGATGCTTTATTCGATGGAACAGAAATGGTCGGTAACCTAGATGGCGATGTGGTTTATGGTCGTGTAAATGCCTTTAATTCCGTTCAACTTATCATGGACAACTGTGGTCCTTGTCCGGCTCCTTCTGGCATTCAGGCTTCAGATATACTTGACATATCCGTTAACTTGACCTGGGCTAACCCATCTGACATTCAAACCAATAATCTCCGATACAGAGAAACTGGCGCTGCCGATTGGATAGAAGTGGTTGGTGTTACAATGCCTTACCCTCTTGTAGTATTAACGGCTTGTACAGAATACGAAGTACAGGTTGCTGCTTTTTGTACAGATGAAGAAAGTGGTTATTCCGCTGCTATAGTTTTCACAACTGAAGGTTGTTGTGTAGCTCCGGATGACTTGGCCATTGCTGATATTGCAAGTACAACTGCTACGGCAAACTGGTCTTCTATTTTTGCCGCACAGAGTTATAACCTACGTTGGAGAATTCAAGGAACGATGACTTGGACAGATATGAATCTGACAGAGACGACTTTCGCTTTCATGGACCTTGCAGAATGTTCGGTCTATGAAGTTCAAATCCAAACGGTTTGCGCTAACGCTACTACTGATTTCAGCGAATCTGTGGTTTACAGCACTTTCGGTTGTGGCGCTTGTACGGATTTTACTTACTGCGCTTCTGAAGGAGAAAGTGTAGAAGATGAATGGATTGGAGAATTCATTCTTGGCGATATCAACAACCAAACACCAAATGCGCCAGCTTCTGGTTATTCCGATTACACAGGTACCGTTAACACGACGACTTTAGAAACTTATAGTTCTTATGACGTTACACTCTCTCCGGCCTATGAAGGTCAGGTATACAATGAATATTTCAAAGTATACATTGATTACAATCAAAATGGCACCTTTGAAGAAGGTAGTGAATTGGCTTACGATGCTGGCGATGTAACGCAAACAACGGTTATGGGCGAAATCGAGGTACCAGCTTCAGCTTTAGCAGGTTTGACCCGACTACGTGTAGTAATGAGATTTAACAACGAAAGTCAATCTTGTGGTACTTACAATTTTGGAGAAACTGCTGATTACTGTGTAACCATCGTAGAAGGCGGGCCTACCTGTGATGTTCCAGATAACTTAAGTACGACTTCCATCACCACCATTTCTGCAGCTCTTAGCTGGTCTTCTGTTTCTTACGCGGACAGCTATAGTGTTGACTACCGAGCTGCAGGTGCGCCTAACTGGACTAACACTACTTCTATAGCTACTGACTTAACCTTAGATAGTTTAACAACTTGCCAGGAATACGAATGGAAAGTGGAATCACTTTGCCCTAATGGCGAAATGAGTGGCTTCTCTATTACTGAAACGTTCATCACCATCTGTCCTTGTGACATTCCTACCGGTTTGGATACAATGAATGTAACCACCACTACTGCAGACCTTAGTTGGACAGCAGCAGCAGGGGCTATTTCATATGATGTACGGTACAGAGATGGATCCACAAGCACTTGGACTGATATGGCTGCTGCTACAAATAGTTTAATGCTAACCGGCTTGATCGATTGCGCCGATTATGAAATCCAAGTTCAGACCGTTTGTAATAATGCGACAAGTAACTGGTCAAGTAGCAAAGGGTTTACTACTGTTTGTTTCGTAGCAGTTAAGGAGGTAGAGAACGGTGTGGAAGCATTAACCCTTTCACCGAATCCTTTTACAGAAGTCGTTACCAGTCGCTTTAATCTGACTGAGAACACTCCATTGACTATTGCGGTTTATGCTGCTACTGGTCAACGGATTGCTACCAACGATTATGACTTGAGCGCTGGAGCGCAAACGGTGGAAATCAAAGGATTAGAGGAAGTAAGCCAAGGCGTTTACTTCGTTTCTATGACTACAGCGAAAGGCACGAAAGTTAGAAGAGTGGTTAAGCTGTAACTTTAACTGTTAACATTAACTGTTAACATTAACTGTTAACTTCCCTCTATTGTATTTATCGTGAAGTCAATTGTTTAATAGTTAGCAAATTAGTTTAGTTCATAAAAAAACGGATGTCCATTTTGGTCATCCGTTTTTTTTT
>JBLHRR010000221.1:0-6349 GCA_047626155.1 Saprospiraceae bacterium
CGCACCAGCAGCAGGGCCTTGACCACCACAGCTTACTTCAGCTCCAGCGGTAGCATCCCAAAGTACCCAGCTATTTTCGTTATTGAAGCCACCTACCGTCATGGTAACAGTAACTTCAGTTTGACCAGCTGGACATTGAGCCTGTGAAGTTTGGGTGCTAAGCATCCCAAAGACCATCAGACATAAAGTCATAATTTTAGTAAAATTCGTTTTTTTCATGAGATTAAATTTTTTCATGTTTTTAAATAAACAATTTGACAAAAGATAAATAGATCAGATTACCAATTAATTAGTTAGACAATAAAGTGATCATGTCTGCTTGCCAAGATTCGTTTACTAAATTAGGATAAGCTCCTTTAGATTTGTTCACTGTCGCGTTGTATCCTCTGAAGATCGCAGATGCTGTAGCTTCGCCAGAAGCGATGTTAGCAGATACCATCTTTAAGAAAACGACACGGTAAAAGTTCTCTGCTCCTACGGTTGCAGGACTTACAGGAGCTGTTAGGCCGTAAGATTGAATTTCTGTTTGGATTGTGGCAATAGCATCATTGCTCGCTTGGTAATCTACCAAGGTCTTTCCATTTGCTCCTGCATAAGTTGTAGGACCAGTAGTGAAAGACTGAGCGTTTAGGCTTGTCAACCCTAGAAACAGAAATGCGGTTAATGTCAAGGACATCAGGATTTGCATTCTTTTTTTCATGAGATTAAAAATTTTGGTTAAAAAAATAAAGATTAAAAAAGAGATTTATATAATTATTCTTGGCTGTAGGACAGACATAGAATGCCCAGTCCAAAGCGATTTTGCTTGTGAATGTCTTGCGTCACAGCCCTATTATAACAGGTTGCTTACAATATAAAACAGATCGTCCGGTAGCTCTTCATCTTAGCTATACAATTGCTAAGTGGGGAGTAAAACCGAGCGAAAGGCTCAAAACAAACTATGTTTGATATTTATGAAAAGGATTGGTAAGTTGTGTAAAAACTTTACATTCATGGGAATACTTTTTCTAGTGCTTAAGTTTAAAAGTTGTTTCTTTATTAGAAGTAATAAACGAGGTACTTCATCCGGGGGAATAAGTTTCTAACAATAGCATTGTTAGTTGATTAAATAAACGCGGTAGAAGCAGGCGTTGTGAGGAGGAGATAATGGGAGGTGTTGATTGTTCTGGATTATAATTCGTTCGCTTCTAGTAGTTTACTTTTTATCGAGAGCTTTATGTCTCGAAACTTATGTTGTTTTTTTTGTGGTTGATATTGTTCGTTCTTGCTCTACAAATATACGTGATAACATTTCTTCCTCCTATACCCAAAAGCTGGTAAATTGCATCTTGCAGATAAAAAAATGTTAGATTCGTATTTGTTATCATATTTGTAATTAATTCTTTTTCTTAAGTATTCTCTAGTATTTACTTGTACTACTTGTCGGAGAGGGTTTTCTATTTTTGTTTGTTGGATTAGAGACGAGGTGGTATTTAATCTATTCGGACAGGAGTTTCGAAATTTGTTGTCGATTGTCCTTCAATTCTTACCCTACAAATATACAACTATCTTCCTTTGGGCAACATACCCTAAAATTTGTATTTAACGAATAGCTTCTTTTTCTATATGTAAATTACAATTCAACATATATTAAATAATATTTTTCCTGTAAAAAAGTAGGAAGAGCATTTTTGTATTGCGAGAAAAAAAAGAAAGCCGGGGATATGAGGTGGGAATATAATTGATTTGTTTGGTCAAAATAGCAGCAGCAAAATTCGCTCCCCGGGCTTTCTACCATAGTTTTTGCTTACTAAGTAGTAATGCTACTTAGTAATTGTTTTTAATTCTTTAATGCAGTTCTATCTAATTTAAGATTTGCTCGTTCATATCAACGAGAATCATAACTATAAACATGACTATTAGTATATTAAGTATCATCTTTTTTTATATAAATTTACTCTAATTTTGTTCTTTTGTCCATACCCGCATTACTGTATATAAGATATAGATACTTTCCTGCAGGTATATAATACTGATCGCTATGGCATTAAATATTATCATTTTGCCTTCCGAAGCTATTCTAAAACCCTGCAAAATCAATCTTTGTTTTAATGAATTAAAGACCCTGTCACAGGTTAATCTATAACCAATATTTTCTTTAAAAGCTGAACCTCTCCCTCTTTTAACTTCAGTCCACAGAAGTAAACACCAGCCTTAGGCAAGTCGTTTCTATCCAGATAGACTTCATTTCGACCTGTATGTAAATTTAGTGTTATACGTTTCCACACCCGACCATGCTGATCTACCAAAAGAAGGCTTCCGCTACTGGCTTCTTCCAGGTCAATGACTATTGTAGTATGACTCTTAAATGGATTAGGGAAGTTACTTAAACTAGAATTTCCTATTGTAATTAAATCCTTCTGCCCTGTTTTATCTTCTTCCTCTTCTCCCGTAAAACGATTAACAACATTCAGCTCTTCTACATCTTCCACATCCTCGCCTTGATAAGCAACAGCCTTTGTCAAGTCCGAATGGATTGTTACCGCCTGACTCAACAAACCCGCAGCTTTTGCGGTACAACGCAAACGGAAAAATTCAGTCTCTGATCCTAAGCGCTCGTCATAAACATTTATCCATTGAGTCGTAATCAAGCCGCGACTCAACTGGTTTAAGCCAAAATCATCATTTCCTACCCTACTTTCTTGTAAATCGTTTGATGGAATAATCTCCACGAAGTCCAACAACTGAGTATCCAGTTCAATGGTAAACTGATAGGCTTTCAAATCTGCGTCTGTCTTTGCCCGGAAAATAATTTCAACCATTTCTTCTGCTTCTAAAACTTGCTCTTCCATTTCAAACACCAATTCTTCCCGCTCTTCTCTCACCTCTACTCCTGAAAATGAATTCGGATTCGCATTACCATTCACATCTCCAATTTTAACACCCATAAAATCAAGATTCGCTACACCTCCTGTCAGTGTTTCAATGAACCTCGCTTCCGGAAAATAAGAACTAAAAGGTGCTGATGGATTTGGAAAAACAAAATCAGCATCAATAAACCTCCAAGAAGTATTGCTGGTAAAAGCAGTATCAATATTTAAAATCAATTTTTTCAAATGAACCATATCAAAAGTAGAAACACTTCCAGAACGATTAACATCTGCTGCTATGATTTTCAATGGATCAGTAAAGAGAGATAATCCTAAAATATGCTTACTGATTAAAACCAAATCCCAAGAAGAAACACCATTAGCGCAATAGCTATTTTTGTAAGGACGCACCTGGTAGAAATTATTTACCTGCGCTTGCTCATAAGAAAAAGCACCTCCTTCATCTGTAAATACAGAAGACGTATCTCCGTTAATTATTTGCATTTCCATATTGCCCATCGGTATGCCCTGTGCAGTCATAACCAAGCCGCTCAATTCATAATCAGTTTGCCCACAAGCAAACTGATTATCCTGAACACTAACAATAGTCGTACATGTTGCCGTATTTCCTGTCTCATCCTTCACGGTAAGTATTACAGCCTGATCTCCAAGGTCTGTACAATCGAAGGTAGAAGGAAATACCGTCAATACTAGATCTGCAGTAGCAGTGCAGTTGTCACTACTTCCTGCATTAATCATCTGCGGTAATAAAGTAAACTCCCCTGCAACATTCAAATTAATAGCAAGACCCGACAAACAAAACGCACTTGGACTCATACCATCCACCACGGTAAGATTCATAGTTGCCGTTGAGACATTTCCACAATCATCATTTGCTGTAAAATTAATATTATACTCTCCTATTGGATAATTACCACTGGCATCCGAACCGCTACTAAGCGCATATGGAGAATCATTAGTAATGACTACATTTGGATTGCAATCTACAGCTGTTGCCGAATCTATAACAATATAATCACTTTCACAAGTCAGAGACATATTAGGGGCAACCATCCCTGAAGGAACTGTCAATGTTGGTGCTTCAGAATCAGTAATCGTGATTACCTGTGTATGGGTATAATAACCATCTAATGAACCACTGTTCGGCACATAAGTACACCAGTCTACAACAACCCAATTCCGTAAAATGGTATAACAGGCCGGAGCAGCTATATCAAAAACATTATCGGTATGCGTAAAATCTACAGATTCGCAGTCATCCCCCGTAATCATTGGCATTCCAGCCACTGAAGGATCAGCTGATAGAGTTCCACAAACAGAAGAATTATAATCAGAAGGGAAGCTAACCTGCACTGGTGTATTATCTTCAATGATCAAATTTTGAACACAGGTGGTACTGTGTCCAGAAAGATCTGTTACCGTCCAAACTCTGGAGATCGTTCCAATTCCACAAGCACTAATATTCTGTGTATCATTAAAATACAAAGTGTCAATTCCACAATTGTCAACCACTGTCGGAAGACCCGTAACTGTAGTGTTAGAAAAATCATCACCACAAGTAAGTGTTACTGTTGACGGACAACTGATGATTGGAAAAATATTATCGTGAATAGTTACATAAGCAATGCAATCATTAAAATTTCCGGAGCTGTCAAAAACCCTGAAGGTAACCGGGATAGAACCGTTATTAATATCGCTACAGTCAAAACTGACAAAAGCCCCAAATGGCATTCCGGAGCGTTTAGCTTCATAGTAAGAAATTCCGCAATTGTCAAAACTTCCATCATCAAAAGTGACGGCGGGAATGGTGGCGGAACCACCGGAAGAAATATTTATGGACAAAGCCGTTTCGCAAATATTTACGGGCGCAATATCATCAACCACCATAACCATCATGTTGCAGGCACTGATATTTCCACAATCGTCTTCTGCCGAATAAGTCACCTGATGTGTCCCTATTGGTACATTATAAAAAGGCCCATTCCCTGAACCATATTGCCAGGAAACAGCCAGTTCAAAATCAGAACAATCGTCAATAGCTGTTGCGGTCGGTAACAATACTGTTGCACCGCAAGAAATAACAGAGGCTGAAACCGTAAAATCGGCAGGGCAACTAATCTCTGGAGCTGTAATGTCTTTTACCTTTATGATCTGCGCATGGTTGATAATGGTTCCTATGCACCAGTCTGCAGCAGTCCACGTACGTATGATGTTGTAACTACTAGGCCCGCAACTAGATACTTCCAAATCAGAGAAAGTAACACTCAATTCGCAGGCATCGTCATTAACAACAGGCAGTCCATAAACTGTCGGTACTCCTGTTAAAGAAAGTTCCGCAGGATCCTGACTACAATCCAATAATGGCTGTTGAAAACCATCTAAATTAACAGGAAAAACAATATCTGCAACGCTTGCTCTTTTCAAGTAAATCATTTGCACGCAAGTGTCTGCTAAGCCACTGGCATCAGCAACCCACCATTTTCTTTCGATGCGGGCCGTAACGTTTACTCCGTTGTGAATAGTCGTACAAGGAAGATTAATATAAGTATCAGCATAGGAAAAATCGTTATTAGAAAATACAGTACAATTATCAGTAGCAGTAGGGTATCCGGCGATCAATGGCGTAGTTTCCTCATTGCAATTGATAATGGTATCTGCGCAGAAAATTTGAGGAAAAGCATAATCGTTTACCTGAACATTTGACCAGCAATAGTTACCAGTCGCATCATTTGTCACCTTCGCTTCCAGTATATCGCCAAGATGATTACAATTCAATACATCACCGATATTCTGACTATTCCAATAGATACTTACCGTGAAATCATCAGGGTTACAATCCGGGTCGATTAACAATGAATTAACAGAAATCAGCGCTTCTCCTGATTGATTCAAGGAGACAGAGAAAAAACCGTTACAAGCAATGGTACACTGTGCATTGGCAGAAAAGCCGGAAAGGAAAGAAAGCGCTATAACCACAAAACCAGCCCAATTCAGTGCAATTGCCCTGATGGTACCTGAGGTTTTTAATGTTGTGGTTAACAAATGCTTCCGCATATAATGTAGTTGCCGCTTTCGCTAAGGTAGTTGGAGGAACTAGCCTGTTAATGGTGATTGAGAAAGAGGGAAAATAGTTGGAGGAGGGGGGTTTGTGGGGAACTATGATGTAAAAGTACGGGGAAAAGGCGGCGGGCTCAATACCTACTAGGCGGTATTATACATACACCATTAGACTCATATACGTAAATGACTTGTTTCGTAAAGGTTAGACTTGCTTGTTTTTCGGTATTTGATTTGAAGGTTTAATCTAAGGACCATAAATTCTCTTCAGGTTATTATTTGAAAAATTTATCCTCTTTCCATTTTGATGGATTATTTATGATGTAATTGCTGATCCTGGTGTAGGATGATTCATTTCTAATGATATGGTCATGGAATCGTTCCTGCCATTTGAAATTCAAATCGGGGAACGTTTTTCGAAT
>JBLHRR010000222.1:0-6174 GCA_047626155.1 Saprospiraceae bacterium
ATCGAGTAATCGAGAAATCCAACAATCCAACCGCCGAAAGGCAGGTCTAACAATCCAAGAATCGACTAATCGAGAAATCCAACAATCCAACCGCCGGAAGGCAGGTCTAACAATCCAAGAATCGAGTAATCTAGAAATCCAAAAAAATCACATAAGAAGATCGAATTTATTGGCTCTTGTAAATAGGTGTTTTCATTCTGATGCGCTGAAAAATATTCCTCAAGAGTAATTTGTTGAATAAACAAACCCTAGGAAGTATATTCCTAGGTAAATAAAAATATTTGTTTTATATTTGCTTCATAATTTTATTAATTACAACACATATTTTAAGAAAAAATCAATAACTAATATGAAAAATATAATAGCCTTTGCTGGCAGTAACAGTAAAAACTCAATAAATAAACAACTTGCTGTTTATACAGCTAATCAAGTACAAGGTGCAAAAGTAACGGCACTTGACTTAAACGATTTTGATTTGCCATTATATGGGATTGATTTGGAGATAGAACACGGTATTCCTGCTGATGCACAACGGTTTCTGGATTTGATTAAAGATGCAGATGGTATTGTTTTGTCGCTAGCCGAACACAATGGGGCTTATACGACTGCATTTAAGAATGCATTTGATTGGATGTCTCGATTGGATGGGAAATTATGGAGCGATGTACCTATGTTTTTAATGGCTACCTCTGGTGGTGCAAGGGGAGGAGCTACTGTTTTGGAAATTGCTAAAGGACGTTTTCCTTATATGGGAGGAAATATTGTGGCCGACTTTTCACTTCCAAGTTTTGGGGATAATTTTTCTGATGAAGGTATTTCTGATATTGCCTTAAAGAAGACTTTTGAAAACTCGGTGTCGGCTTTTGAATCTGTTCTTAATTCTTAAAATAATTTAGATGGGAGATATTTCTAAGGATATAAATTCGACGTTTAAAAATAATAAAGTAAAGGCTTTATTGAATCTAATATATACAGCGAATTGGATCAACAGCAAGCAGAATACTTTTTTTAAGCCCTTCGGAATTTCTCCACAGCAATACAATATTTTGCGAATACTAAGGGGAGCACCTGAACCGATTGCAGTTCAGACAATAAAAGATAGAATGCTAGAGCGAGCTCCCAATACCACGCGTCTTATGGATAAGATGTGCTCAAAAAAACTAATAGATAGAGTGCCTTGTCCGGGCGATAGAAGAGTAGTGCATATTGAGATCACTGAGGATGGCTTGCAACTCCTAAAGAAAATTGATAAAGAAGGCAAAGATGATATATTAAAAAATTTGACAGAGGAAGAAGCTATTGTTCTTAGTGATTTATTAGACAGAATAAGATGAATAACAATAAATGAAAGGACATTTAAAATGAAGTTAAATAGTATAAGAAAAATAGGAAGAAGTGATTTTGTGAACATGGGGCCCATTAAATTAAGACAGCCCATACCCA
Organism: Saprospiraceae bacterium; assembly: GCA_047626155.1. Taxonomy (GTDB): domain Bacteria; phylum Bacteroidota; class Bacteroidia; order Chitinophagales; family Saprospiraceae; genus CALGLS01. Next base: position 1,444 of record JBLHRR010000222.1, read on the forward strand.
CCCAAGAAATTGAATTGGTGGATCCATTTGTATTGTTACACCACTACGGACCGTATCCAATAAGTGAATTTAACAATCCATTTGATCTAGGGCCACATCCGCATAGAGGCTTTGAGCCAATAACCTTCTTGATTCAGGGAGAGCAATTGCATCGTGACTCTTTGGGAAATGAAAGCGTTGTTAACGCTGGAGACGTGCAGTGGACAACAGCAGGAAGAGGTATCGTTCATGCCGAAGGCCCAACCAAGGAATTTATTAAAAGAGGTGGTGAATTGGAAGGAATCCAACTCTGGCTGAACCTTCCTTCGGAAAAGAAAATGATCCCTGCTAATTATCAGCATGTGAAGAATGATGATTTCCTAGTGGTTTCTTCGGAAGATTCAAAAGTCAATATTCAAGTTATTGCGGGAGCGTTAAATGGAACAAACGGAAGAATTGGAACCCAGACCTCTGTGAATGCGTATATGATAGATGTTGAAGAGGGAGGTGAATTTAATCTTCCGGTTTCAAAAGAGCACCAATCCCTAGTATATCTCTTACATGGCGAGGTATTGATAAATAACTCAGAAGTATTGGCCTTAAATGAAAATCAAATGGTTTGGTTTGGCCAAGATGGTGATGGATTCTCTATAAAAGGGAAGTCGAACAGCAAGTTGTTGTTTTTGTCCGGAACTCCTATTGACGAACCAATATCAAGTTATGGTCCTTATGTGATGAATACCCAAACCGAAATTATGGAAGCAATGCGTGATTATCAAAGCGGAAAGATGGGCTTTCTTACAGCCTAATAAATAAGCATCCTTAGGGGTGCTTTTTTTATATAAAAATACGATATTTGCCGCTGTCCTACGATTAGATGATAACTGTAGGGCTTTATACTGAGTTATCTTAAACTGAGTGTTCGATCGAAACTGCTTTAGGGAACAGCCGTGGCAATTGTATAAGGCTTTCTTGTTGAAGCCACTGTGATTTTAGTCATATGTCGACTGCTTAAATCCCGACCCTACTCCTTTTGATGATGTAGGTTAACGCATAAAAAAATATAATATGGGAATGAATAAAAATACAGTATTGGCCTGGGCAACTTTTATAATGATCTTTATTGGCTTTGTTTTAATTGCGATGGGAGCATTTAAATATGATGATGTTGCCGGATGGGGCTTTGCATCAGTGGGTATTGGTTTTCTAGCAAATGCATGGGTTTTTAATGCGCTTAAAGGGCGTGTTTAAATAAAGAACAAAATAAAAATTTTAAAAAATAAGGAATACAATGTCTGACGATAAGAAAGTAATTTTCTCCATGTCTGGGTTAACCAAAACATACCAAAATGCCCAAACTCCGGTTCTCAAAAATATATATCTAAGTTTCTTTTATGGTGCTAAAATTGGAATTTTAGGACTTAATGGAAGTGGGAAATCTACCTTGCTAAAGATCATTGCTGGGGTAGAAAAAAACTACCAAGGGGATGTTGTATTCGCTCCCGGCTATTCGGTTGGCTATTTGGAGCAAGAGCCTAAACTTGATGAGTCTAAAACTGTCTTAGAGATTGTAAAGGAGGGTGCTGCCGAGACGGTTGCTATTCTGGATGAGTACAACAAGATCAACGATATGTTTGGTTTGGAAGAAGTGTATACTGATGCCGATAAAATGGATAAGCTCATGGCGCGTCAGTCGATTTTACAAGATCAAATAGATGCTTCGAATGCTTGGGAACTTGATACCAAACTGGAAATCGCGATGGATGCGTTGCGTACTCCTGAAGGAGATAAATCTATAGCTGTACTTTCTGGTGGAGAGCGCAGAAGAGTTGCTTTATGTCGTTTGTTATTACAAGAACCGGATGTATTGTTATTGGATGAACCAACGAATCACTTGGATGCTGAAAGTGTTCACTGGTTAGAGCATCATTTGGCACAATATAAAGGGACAGTAATTGCTGTAACTCACGATAGATACTTCTTGGATAATATTGCAGGTTGGATTTTGGAATTAGATCGTGGTGAAGGTATTCCTTGGAAAGGAAATTACTCCTCTTGGTTGGACCAAAAGTCAACCCGAATGGCACAAGAAAGTAAGACTGCATCCAAGCGTCAAAAAACCTTGGAGCGAGAGCTGGAGTGGGTGAGACAAGGAGCTAAAGGGCGTCAGGCGAAACAAAAAGCACGTTTGAACAATTACGACAAATTATTAAGTCAGGACCAGAAACAACTAGACGAAAAACTGGAAATTTACATTCCTAATGGACCGCGACTTGGTACCAATGTCATTGAGGCGAATGGAGTTAGTAAGGCTTATGGAGATAAATTGTTATACGAAGATTTGAATTTTAATCTACCGCAGGCAGGAATTGTTGGGATTATTGGTCCGAATGGAGCAGGAAAGACTACGATATTTAAAATGATTATGGGCGAAGAAACTGCCGATAAAGGAGATTTCAAAATAGGGGAGACCGCAAAGATTGCTTACGTAGATCAGGCGCATTCGAATATTGACGCTGAAAAATCTATCTGGCAGAATTTTAGTGACGGACAAGAACTTGTAATGATGGGCGGGAAGGAAGTGAATTCTAGAGCCTATTTGAGTCGTTTTAATTTTAGCGGAAGTGAACAGAATAAGAAAGTATCAATGCTTTCTGGAGGGGAGCGAAATAGATTGCATTTGGCCATGACCCTTAAAGAAGAAGGAAACGTTTTACTTCTCGATGAGCCTACAAATGATCTAGATGTTAATACATTACGTGCTCTGGAAGAAGGTTTAGAGAACTTTGCCGGCTGTGGTGTAATTATTAGTCACGACCGTTGGTTTTTAGATCGTGTTTGTACCCACATACTTGCTTTTGAAGGCGATAGCCAAGTTTATTTCTTTGAAGGTGGCTTCAGTGAATATGAAGAAAACAAAAAGAAACGTTTGGGTGGGGATTTAATTCCGAAGCGAATAAAATACAAGAAATTAATTCGATAAGTGAGCAATGTGTTAGTGAGATAATGAGTTAATTAAATAATGCAATAATGTGTTAATGAAACAATAGAATAACAACTGGCGCGCTTTTGTAAAGCGTGCTTTTTTTTTAGAATTTGAAACACCTTATTTATATAGTAACTTTAGCATTCCAAAAATTCAATTATGACAAACACTTTCCGTTTTTTTACGTCTATACTAATCCTAATTTCATTTCAACTTATAGCACAGACTCAGAAAAATTTTGAGGCATTGGATGTCTTTCAGCTTGAATACGCTAACGACCCACAAATCTCTCCAGATGGGAATACAGTTGTGTACCGAAGAACAGGTTTTGATATAATGAAGGACGCCTCAAAGGGGGATTTATGGTTGTTGAGTAACGACGGTAGAACGCACGAAAAGTTAACGTCAAGACAGTCTAATGAGAGTCAGGGGCGCTGGTCACCTTCTGGGGATCGAATTGCTTTTGTAAGCAAAGGTGATCACGGTAGTGAAGTATATGTGTATTGGATGGTGTCGGGAGCGCTTGCCAAATTAACGCAGTTAGAAAATAGTCCGTCGTCGATCTCTTGGTCTCCTAATGGGGAATCAATAGCCTTTACAATGAAGGTAAATGCGAAAGCTCCGGTAATTGCTAAGATGCCAGAGAAGCCGAAAGATGCAAAATGGGCCAAGGCTCCAAGAATTACAGACAGACTGAAACACGAGGCTGATGGCGCTGGGTATTTAAAACCTGGATTCACTCATATTTTTACGATTCCTTCGGAAGGGGGTACTCCGCGACAATTAACAAACGGAAATTTTAATCACCGAGGTGGCCTTTCTTGGTCTCCCAATAGTGAACTTATTTATTTTTCGGCGAATCGAAATGAAAACTGGGAGTATGAATTCAGAAACAGTGAAGTTTATTCAGTGAATGTTGCAAGTGGTTTAATACTTGCGCTAACAGATCGAAATGGCCCCGATAGTTCCCCGAAAATTTCTCCAGATGGAAAACATATTGCCTATACGGGTTACAAGGATAAAGTGCAGACATATCAGGTGCAGACCTTGCAATTAATGGATGCAAATGGATCGAATAAAAAAACAATTTCAGGCAAGCTCGATCGCGATGTGAAAAATATAGTTTGGGCAAGTGATAGTGAAGGGTTGTATTTTATGTATAATGACCTAGGAATCACTAAAATTGGTCATATCGATTTAAGTGGAAATGTGACAGATATCGTCTCCAATGTTGGAGGAACAACACTTGGAAGACCTTATGCAAGTGGAAGCTTTAGTGTCGCTATTGATGGAAGCATAGTCTATACGATGTCGAAACCGGATAGCCCTTCCGATCTGGCTATCGTTAGCAATAGAGCAAGGACTCCACAAACAATTACTCGCTTAAATGATGACCTATTGCCTTTCCGAAGTATGGGAGAAGTAGTAGAGATTTGGTATAAATCTTCTGTCGATAAGCGAGATATTCAGGGATGGGTTGTATATCCTCCTAATCACAAAAAAGGGACGAAGCTTCCTTTGCTTGTTGAAAATCATGGAGGTCCGATCTTAAATTATGGGCCACATTTTTCCGCAGAGATCCAACTTTATGCCGCGGCAGGTTATGCTGTTTTCTATCCAAATCCACGAGGAAGTACAAGCTATGGAGAGGAATTTGGAAATCTCTTGTATAATAATTATCCCGGGGAAGACTATAATGATGTGATGGATGGCGTAGATGAATTGATTAAGCAGGGAATTGCAGACGAAAATAAACTGTATGTTAC
>JBLHRR010000223.1:0-6147 GCA_047626155.1 Saprospiraceae bacterium
GGCCACAGAACAAGACGTGGGTTTTCGCAACTGACTCTGTGGCCTCTATGCGCTCTGTGTGAGCATTTTCCTTTTATTCTCCGGATCAAAGTCCAATCCCCTTCGCCACTCTCCAAGCAAACCAACCTTTATTGTACTCCCCTACCACCTCGATATAATCAATCTCCGCCTGCAAATAAAACTGCTGAGCCTGAAAAACCTCAAATGGTTTTGCGGTCCCCAAACGCTGGCGTTCCATACTCTGACTTAGCGCTTCGCTACTCAAGTCCAAGGCTTCTTTCGCCATCAAAATCTGCTCTCGCCCTACGGCTAAAACAGAAAGGGCTCTAGACACCTCTTCATTTATTTGCGCCTTACATTGCTCTGCTTCAATCTCTTTCAGACGAATCAAACTTTCCGCTTTCTTAGTATCTCCTTTCTGAATCAAAGCGCCCAAAGGTACGCGCCATAACAAAGATCCTGCGAAAGCGCTGGTGGGATACAATTGATTGGGATCCGGATTGGTCACTGGGTCAATAGGGTTTACATTTCCATTGAAGCGACCAAAGGAAGAACCGTTTAAATCCAGGTGCAATTCAGGTAATAACAAACCTGTGGTATAGATTTTACTCGCTACTTTCAAGGCTTCTAAATCCAAGGCCAATGCCTTTATTTCAGGTCGCCTTTGATAATCATTCATGGAGGTTGTGATCTCTTCTCCGCTATCTTCCAAAGGAACCAAGGTAGAGTCTACGCTTAGTAAAGTTACATTTTGATCTAAATTCAACAATTGTAATAATTTTGCAGAAGCATTGTTGAGATCTCTCTTTGCGCTTAAAGCCGCTATGGCTAAATGATTTTTATTGCTTTTTGCTAAAAGTAATTCTGAGGTAAATCTCAACCCAGCGTCTACTTGAATTTCAATTTGCTGGACAATGATTTCTGATTGGCTAAGCAAGTTATTATAAGCGCCCAAATTAAGCTGCGCGCCCATCAGATCATAATAAGCGCTTACAGATTCAAGCAATGCTTTTTCACGTTCTATTACTGTTCGATATTGACTGGCTTCACTTTTCAACTTCGCCGCTTTCGTTTTGTAAATACCTTCCGCGAAATCCCAATTAGCGGCAGCTCCGATTCCGAGCCATAGGTTGTTTTGATCTATGTCTAAGAAGAAGCGACCGTTTCCGTTCATGGCAGCTCCGGAGAGTTGGTTGCCCCTTGCTCCAGCATAGATTTCGGGCACCCACCATTCTTTTGCTTTCGCTAAATCAGCTAAGGCTAGTTGTTGGCGTTCTTTGTATTCCTTGATCGTTAGATTTTTTGCTCCGGCTAGTTCGAGGACTTTTTCCAGTGTAATGGGGATGGTTTCACTACTTTGGGCAAAGGTTGTTGTGCATAGGAATATGCTGAAAAGGAAGCAGAGAGCTATTTTTGTAAGAATATTGTTGTATGCTACCATATTTTTTTGCCAGCCCTTAGCCCCTGCCCCTAAAGGGGAGCCGCCACCCGCAGGCATCTCGACGAGAAAAGAAGCTTGGTTTTTAAAAGTGTACAGTAGTCTAATATTATTGTAAATGTTTTTCATCGTTTTATTTTGGATGATGTTTTAACTAATGAATAGTTATTAGTCTCCACGCTTTTTTAGTATTAGTGGGTAGGCTGTAAACCTAAGATTCCAAAACTGCAATTTACTTCCCCTTTAATATCGCCTTCACCTCCTGCCCCGGATTCACCAGCCCCTTCCCATTAATAATGATCTGCGACTCCTTCGTAATATCCGAATTCAAAACCTCAAAATAATCTTTGTCCGACAAACCCGTTTTCAATGGAATCCGCTTCACAATATTATTCTCTACCACCAATACATAATCTTCATTTTTGTAACGCACTTTAGACATAATTGGCAAAGACAAAATATTACTTCGGCTACCAACCTGCATCAATACTTTTGCATACATCCCTGTGATGATTTTTCCATTGGAATTATCCAAATCAATTTCCACCTGCATCGTTCGAGACATTGGATCCAAGGAGTTAGAGCTACGACTTATTTTGGCTTTGTAACTCTCTCCAGACAACTCTGGAAAACTAAGCGAAACATCCATTCCTTTCTTAATCGCCACCGCATCGGATTCAGGCACCGGCAATGTCAATCGAATAGGATTGGTATCTTGAATTTCTACGATTGCTTTAGGGTTGGACTGATTCAATCCATTTTGTAAAAGGCTACCATTATCTACATAACGCTTGCTGACGGTTCCGCTAAATGGCGCTCTAATGCTCAGGTAAGACTGGCGTTTTTTTGCGGTTGCCAAACTAACTTCCAGAGCCCTAATCATCTCTTGCTGAGCGACTAAGAAAGCTTTTTTACTCTCGACCATGGCCTTCGCTTCAATGGCATTTGCCTGCGCGGTTTCCACATCCATTATATTCACCAACTGAGGTGTTTTAGCCTGCACATCTCCCAGTCTTTTTGCAATAGAACTCAATCCACCTTCTTTGGCTTTTGCTGCCGATAGCTCTGCCTCTGCCGTTTTTATATTGGCCCTGCTGACCGCTAACTCAGAAGTCGCTCTAGCTACCATCTCCGCAATCATCGGGTTTTCCAACAATGCAATTACTTCCCCTTTCTTCACCTTATCTCCAATGTCTTTTCTGATACTCATCAGCACTCCACTTTCCATCGCATAAACCGTCACCGATTGGTTGGGCTCTGCGCTTCCAGTGATCAGCACCTCCGCCGTAAAAGATCTGTTATCCGGATGTACTACTTCTACTGTTTGCACTTTTTTCGCACTTGGCTGAGTAGCATTCCCCATTGCTTGTTTATCAGGAGAGTTGCAGCCGCTGAGCCATCCGCAGAGCAATAGGAAGTAGCAGGATTTTTTTATTAGGCGTGAGTGGTTCATTATTATGTATTTTTTTGGTAACCGCTACGGCGCTACGAAGGCGCTACGTATATATGATGTGTTTGTGTTTTATTTCTTTTTTTCGTTGCGCTTTCGTTGCACCGTTGCGGTTAGCCTTTCTTCGCAATTAGAGCATAAAAAATCGGAATCAGATAAAGCGTTATCAGCATCGCCATGAAGGTTCCACCAATCACAGCAATCGCCAGAGGCACGTTGGATTCTGAACCGGGGCTAGTTGCTAAAGCAGTTGGTAACAGACCAAGAATCGTAGTAGAAGCCGTCATTAATACCGGACGGAAACGATCCGCTGCGCCATTTACAATTGCTTCCTCTTGCGTCTTTCCTTCCTTGAATAATGCAGAGATTCGATCTACCAGAATATTTCCATAGGAAACCGAAATACCCACCATCATAATAATACCCATGATGGATTGAATACTAAGATAGGTTCCAGTGATCCACATCAAAAAGGCAACACCGATGAGTCCAAAAGGGAAGGCCAGTATGATGATAAATGGATTTCGGAAAGAACGGAAAAGTGGTGTTATAATTAAGAATGCCAGGACAGCTGCTAGGGCTAAACCCATACCCAGCCCAGCAAATGATTCTTTGATAATGGCGACCTCTCCTTGGAAATTCACTTTATAACCCGCAGGAAGTTCCATTCGATCGATCATCGCCTGTATCTCATCGGAGACTCGACCAACGTCTTTTCCTTCTACGTTTGCATAGACGTTGAATTCTCTGGTTAGATTATGGTGATTGATTTCTACGGGGTTTGTTCCGTCTGTTATTTTTGAGAAATTTCTAAATGGAATGGTCTTGTCCTGAGTCTTAGACCCTACTGCTACGTTTTCTAAAACGAACTGATTGTCGATATAACTTTCTGGATAGGTTACTCCGACATAGTAGTGATTCCCGTTTCTTTCATCAATCCAAAAGGCCTTATTAAAGGTAACCGAAGAGTTCAGGGCGGAAACCATATTCTTAATGGCGTCTACCGGTTCGATCCCCAATTCGGCAGCTTTGATTCTGTCAATATCAATATTTTTAGCTGGTTGATCCAGACGTTGTAGGACACGGACGTCCCTTGTAGCGGCAATGTTAGAAATACTATCTCTAATTTGCTCTGCCAGTTCGCGAAGAACGGGGAGCTTGTTTCCTTTTACTTGAACGTCAATTGGGGCGGGCTTTCCTTCATTCAATGCGGCGGTAATCATACCTCCAGTATTGAAGCTGACCTCCACTCCGGGGAATTGCTCATGGAATTGCTCACGTAGACGAGAAGCATAAGTAAAGGTACTTGTCTGATGTGTTTGCTTTAATTGGACACCGATAAAGGCATCCTGCGCGCCTGAGTTAGGCGTATAAGCTGCGGGCAAATCGTAAAAGACACCGATGTTTCCAACGAGCTGTTCGAGGTCCTCTCCCGTTTCTGCACGGATGACTTGCTCCATGGCTGCGACCGTTTCGTTGGTTTTCTGGAGGGTTGTCCCAGATTCCATTCTGACTTGGATTTCCATTTGTCCGACATCAGATTGGGGGAACAATTCGTATCCTGTGTTTTTCAATACAAAAACAGAAACCACTAATAACAATATACTCACGACTACTATTGGCCAACGCAATTTCAAAGCGCCAACCACCGTCTTTTTATATCTTAAGCCAAGGCGATCAATGAAACGTTGAAAGAAGGCCAATGCTCCTTTGTTGGAATTGGCATTTTCTGAATTTCCAGTTTCGTCCACTTTATAATTTTTAAAAAAGAAAGCGGCCATTAATGGAATCAGCGTCAGTGAAAACAAGTAAGAACCGACCATGGCTCCAGTAACAGTTATTGCCAGTGGAGAAAAAAGAAATTTTGTTATCCCGGTCAAAAACAACACGGGGAAGAACACGACGATAATTACTAAGGTAGAAGCCAATACCGGATCCGCTACTTCTAACGCCGCCTCTTTCGCTGCGACGAAGGACGACTTGCCCATTTTCAAATGCCGATCTATATTTTCTAAAACCACAATTGAATTATCCACCAACAAACCTAACACTAAGGCTACACCTCCTAAAGTAATACTATTAATCGCCTGCCCCGTCAGTGACAAAACAATAAAAGAGAACATTATAGAAAGCGGCAGGGAGATCGCCACGATAAAGGCAGATTTGAAATTTCCTAAGAATAAAATCAATACAATTACGACCAATATCAAACCACCCAAGCCCGCATTTTGCAAACCTTTTATCGAATTTCTAACATAGGAAGACTGATCGAAAATCACATTCAACTGCACATCTTCCGGCATTCTTTCTTTCAATTCCGGCAGCGCCTTTTTTACCGCTTCTACCGAAGCGATGGTATTGGCACCAGCTCTTTTGAAAATAGGAAGATAAACTTGCTCCTTCCCATCGACACGTGCAATGTTTGTTTGAATGGCCGAAGCATCTTTAGTCTGCCCAATATCTTTTACAAAGATCGGATTTCCATTTTTATAAGTTATCACAATATCATCGAAGTCCTTGACATGGATAATCATTCCCTTGGCATCCACCCCATAATTGACCTCTCCGATTTTGGCAACACCGGAAGGAATCATGGTTGTATTTTTCTTTATGGCTTCCGCTACTTCCGTTTGCGAAATACCGAGCGCCTCCATTTTATCCGGATCGACATAGACGTAGATCATACGGAGCGAACCACCGTAAGCCGCTGGCGCTACAATTCCGGGAACACCAGAAAGCATTTGTCGAAGATTGAGGTAAGCCACATCGTAGAGTTCTTTTCCACTTTTCACATCACTACTTACGGTCAACAGCATCAGCGGTTTAGAAGCGGTCGGATCGAAGGGTTGAATCATCGGCGGCATGGTACCAGGAGGCTGGTAGTACATGTCACTCACCGCGTAGGAGGAGGTATTTGCCATGGCTTCTGCTGGGTCGATGTCTTCGCCGTAGAAGTTTGTAACAATACTTACACCCATCAAACTTTTGGAGAGTTGTTTTTCGATTCCGGGCGATTGCCCCGTCCAACGTTCCATCCGGCTGGTGATGTCTTTTTCGACCACCTTGGCGGGCATCCCTGGATATAGGGTAATGACCTGCATCGCTGATTTTTTGAATTGCGGGAGGATATCCACGGCCATTCTGGGAATCAGGACGCCTGCGAGTACAGCGACAATGATGGCGAAGACGAGCACCAAGTATGGATTTCTGAAAGATAAGTTGATCATGATTTTTCGTTGGTAGCGCTTTGTTGGGATCA
>JBLHRR010000224.1:0-6036 GCA_047626155.1 Saprospiraceae bacterium
AAAACCTTCATAGTTATAATTTAACCACTCTATCATTTTACCATCACGATTTTCAACCTCGCTCGTAGAGAAATTAGTCTTTATTGCATTTTTGATATTTGGATATAAGCTATCAGGTAATGCAGCACTCATTTCACTACTATACTTGTTCATTGCAGCTATAAACGCTTCTCCTTCTGGTTTATAATTGTCTCCTTTAAAAAAACGCTTATCGAAAAAGTCTGCTTTATCCATTACCTCATAATCCGATGGATCTTCTAGCTTCTCTATAGATTCAGATTTAAGGTTTGATATAAAGTTGTCTAATTCTTCAGAAATTGATGAAACTTTATCCGCTTGTACTTTTACGGCGGCGTATTGTTCTGGTTCGTCTATTGCTTTTGTTGCAAGTCCGACCATGAAAGCTGTATTTCTTTCTTCTGTAGCAACATTTGCATTGCTTATCTTCTCGTTTAATAATCCAAAAGCAGATAATACTTCTTTGGACATATTTAATGCTAACATTGCAATGAAAACCAGGTACATTAGGTTAATCATCTTCTGTCTTGGGGATAGTGTTCCTCCTGCCATTATAATTCTTGTTTAAGGATTGATATTAGTTGAAAATTATCTTAGTTCTTAGAACTCATTGCAGATAACATCCCACCATATACTCCATTCAATGAAGAAAGATTAGTAGCTAAATGTTCCATTTGTTGTTTTAATTGTTCCGCATTTTCAATAACTCTCTCGTTTACTTCCTCTTGACGCTTAGTAGACTCAACTTGCACTTTATACAAACTATTTAAAGATTCCATTTGAGCTGCTGCCAGTGCCATTTCTTCGCTATACTTTTTAGTCGAACCCATAGCTTCAGCGGTTGGAGCCATTCCTTGTGCTGCAGCTTCGAATGAATGAATACCCTCACTAAGACTATTCATTAATTCAGAATCAATTTTTGCATCTTTCAGCATTTCATCTAATTTTTTAGACAATAATCCCTCAGCGTCCTCAGTTTGACCTTTCTTATTTCCGGCTAAACCTCCTCCTAATTCAGGATATACTAGAGACCAATCCAAATCATCATCTACAGGCTCAAACGCAGAAATTGCAAAAATGATTGCCTCTGTAATAAGTCCTACTGCTAATAATATACCTCCATTAAGAGGTCCTAATTCCCAATGAAGAATTTTAAACAGAGCTCCCATAATAACAATAGATGCTCCAAGGCCGTAGGCCATATTAAATAATTTCTTCGATGATCTTGATTGTGCCATAATTAAATAGTTTTTAGTTTAAGTTAAGTTTATTATTTTTTAGATTAACGGGCGTCTCCAAAATTTTTGTTTAGGGTAATATCTGTCCCCATATAGTCTTGAACAGTCCTGAAGCCAATATAACTTCTTGCTGAATCTGCATATTCGTAATCTCTTGTACTTACTTGAAGGAAGTAAGCAACATCTTTCCAAGATCCTCCACGCACGACCTTACGAGCATTGTTCTTATCATTGACATTTGGATTCATAGTTGAAGTATACTCATAGGATGCAGCATCATAAGACGACGCCACCCATTCGGATACATTCCCAGACATATTGTATAGATTATAATCGTTAGGCTCGTAAGCACTCGCTTCTACGGTATACAATGCTTGATCTGCCGCATAATCCCCTCGCAAGGGCTTAAAGTTTGCCATAAAACAACCTCTGTCATTTTTAGCATATGGACCTCCCCAAGGGTATGTAGCCGAAGCTAAACCTCCACGTGCAGCGTACTCCCATTCAGCTTCACCTGGAAGACGGAAAGAGTTTACAAAATTACGATTTCTTGATTTTTGATGTGCGTTTTTATAAAGTGTTCTCCACGCACAAAATGCCTTTGCTTGCTTCCAGTCGACACCTACTACTGGATAATCCCCATAAGCCTGGTGCCAGAAGTAGTCGTTATGCATGGGCTCATTATAGGAGTAATTGAAATCTTTAATCCAAACTGTAGTATCAGGATATATTGCTACAGTGTCTTTTTTGATAAAATCTCTTCTTCTCTTGGTTTTATCTCGTGCTGCAGATTCAATATCCATTTGGGTATATTGAAACAACAATTTATTTACATCAATAGTCCGTTGTCCATTATAAGCTTCATCTGCTGGAATGTACATACTATCCATAACTTCAACATAAAATTCATCTGGATACTCTGCTGTGTCCCAAATAATATCGATTTGGTTATTTACTTTTCTTCCTGCGTAGAAATCCTCCCCCATACCATAATAATTATCATACATATATTGGTCATACGCAGACATTTCTGTACTCTCTTGATCTATAAAAGAAAACTCTCCTATACCACCATCACCTGGTGTTGCTCCCATTTCATCCGCAATAATAGCTAACTTCAATCTTACAGTAGAATCTCGAACCCATTCCACAAATTGACGATACTCAGCATTTGTGATTTCTGTTTCGTCCATATAGAAGGAACGAACTGTAACTGTTTTGGTTGGCGCATCATTTACAGCGGCAAAGTCATCATCAGATTTACCCATAATAAAAGATCCACCCGGAACGAGCGTCATTCCGTATGGTTTTTCTGGATACCACTTTTTACCTTTTGCTCCAACAAGCTCACCTCTGTCTCCAGAGTTACAACTGTACAAAAAGGCGACGATCGCAGTGAATGCAATAAACTTCTTCATAGGTATTCTAGGTTAAATTTGCAGATTTCAAGGGCGTAAACCTATTATTAAAATTTTAAATAAACAAAGGTTTTCTTTAAAATCCTTAAAATTCTGCTTTAGTTGGTTATTTGGTTATACTTCATTTTTTCGACGGGCCTTAAACCATCGTTCAGGAACCTCCTGATTACACGCACTCAAATATTCGCCATAAGTACACGGTAATAACGTTCTTCTTTTTAATTTATTATTAACATTTAAAATAAATGGCATTTCTATCCACCATCTTCCTGTCTTACTGCTCTTTTTAAATACTAAAATATCATCTTCAATTGGCACTTGATATGTAGTATATCGAATCTCATCATCAAAATCTTCATCTGCAACTCTGAAGTTTACCCCTTCAATAAAATACCATAAAATTTGCGCAACAAGCATAGCACCACTTCTAGCGTCACTAAAGTCCTTCAATTCGTATATTCCAAATGATCTTACGCGATTACTAATTCCAGCATATCGCGAGATAGCACAAATTTCTCGACCATCGAATCCATTGGGAGTAGCAGTGTTTTTATAACATATTTCCGAACTTTTAATTGCATTGATATCCATAGTTACAATATCGGCGTCTCTCATAACAGGTTCAACCAAAGTAATATCTGCTGAAACCTCCCCTAACCTATACGCATCGAAGTATAATTTCTCCATCAGTGAAATCTCCCCCGAAGGATTAAAGAAAGATTGGTAGCCCACTGTACAATAATTGAATAAATTATAAGGTTCATCCACTATGATTTTACCCATATAGGAATGATTGGATATATTAGCCTCAGAATCACCCAGATCAAATTTATTATCAACATTGACAAGGTTAACCATTTCACCTAAATCGTCATAGGCACGATACTGCGCATAGGCAACATCTTGACCTCCTCCTAATAACATTGGAATTATATTTTTATGTAGTAACGCACCAACTACTGTTTTAACAGCAAAATAGGTGTCCTCGACTGTCTCTCCGTTTTCAATATTTCCTAGGTCAACAATATTATGGCTCCAATTACCTGGGTAGAGAGAATACAGTTCCTCCCTAAATGCCTCGAAAGATATAGTAGCTCCAATATAATCGACGTCGTTTCTGTTCTCCTTAATTCCGAGAATGGCAATTTTTACATCCTTCAAATCCGGAATCTCCCCTTCTTTGCTATGTATTTGAATCTGCTTACCTAAAACCCCAGGCGGCAGAATCTCTCTATGAGCAATAACAGATTTGGAAACTGGTGATAAGAACTCGATCATTATTTTTTCTTAGCTGGAGCTTTTTTCTTAGCTGTACTTTTCTTCTTTTTAGGAGACTTCTTGGCCACTAAAGCTAAGGCATCATCCAAAGTCATTTTGGCAGCATTCGTAGTTTTTGGAAGTTCAATTTTAGTTTTTCCTTTGATAAGGTTAAAACGACCCCAACGCGCCTTCTCAAGACGAATACCTTCCGATGGCCAATCGTGAATTAGCTTATCGATTTCCTTTTGCTTTTTATCTTCAATAAGCTGTATGACATCTGCCTCAGAAATATTATCAAAATCATACTTTTTATTGACGTTAATAAACATACTATTCCATTTGATAAAGGGGCCAAACCTACCTGTTCCCTTTTGAACCGGTAAATCCTCGTACGTATAAATTGGCGCATCCGCTTTTTCCTTTTCATCAATCAATTCTTTAGCAATGGTCATATCCACTTCAAGAGGATCCATTCCTTTTGGCAGTGAAATAAACTTTTTACCAAAACGAATATAAGGACCAAAACGCCCATTGTTCACTTGAACTTCTTCATCTTTATAAGCACCCAATTCTTTTGGAAGTTTAAAAAGATCCATCACCTCGTCAAAGGTAATTTGATGCAATTGCTGATCGGGACGT
Organism: Saprospiraceae bacterium; assembly: GCA_047626155.1. Lineage (GTDB taxonomy): Bacteria > Bacteroidota > Bacteroidia > Chitinophagales > Saprospiraceae > CALGLS01. The sequence goes on from JBLHRR010000224.1 coordinate 4,574, forward strand.
AAGCTTGCGAATTTTTTCTCCTCATCATCAGGAGCTCCAATTTGAGCCATTGGGCCATATTTTCCTAGTCTCACTAAGACGGGTCGACCACTTACTGGATCTTCCCCTAAAATTCGCTCCCCACTTTCTCGCTCTGCATGCTCAGACACCTCCTCCACTCTCTGATGAAATTTCCCGTAGAAATCTTTCATCATTTTTTTCCACTCCTCTTTTCCTTCAGCGATATCATCAAAGTCTTGCTCTACCTTCGCTGTAAAATTATAGTCCAAAATTGACGAGAAATGTTCGACTAAAAAGTCGTTTACGATCATGCCAATATCGGTCGGAACTAATTTCCCTTTGTCGGAACCTATAGTCTCTTTAAGAGCTTTATCGCTCATAACATTGTCTTCTAGTATTATCTGCGAATATTTTCGCTCAACACCCTCAATACTTCCTTTTTCTACATAATTTCGATTAATTATTGTACCTATTGTAGGCGCATAGGTAGATGGTCGCCCAATTCCCAATTCCTCTAATTGCTTCACCAAAGAAGCTTCTGTATATCGGTATGGTGGTCTTGTAAACCGTTCGGTTGCAGTGACATATTCGTTCTCCAACGAATCGCCAACAACAAGCTTCGGCAACATCCCTTCTTGTTCTTCTTCCTCGAAATCCGTTCCTTCAAGATAAACTTTCAAGAAACCATCGAACTTTATCATTTCTCCATTAGCCACAAATTGTTCGCTAATTTTTTCCGAAGCATTGATTCCAATCTTCACATTTGTGCGCTCCAATTGAGCATCACTCATCTGAGATGCTATCGTCCGTTTCCAAATCAAATCATACAAACGTTGCTGATCATGTTCATTATCAATAGACTTACGAGATAAATCTGTTGGGCGAATTGCCTCATGGGCTTCTTGCGCATTCTTAGATTTTCCCTTATAATTTCGTGGTGTGCTATACTCACTTCCGTATGACGATGTGATCTCCTTTATCGCTCCGTCTTTTGCATCATTAGAGAGGTTTACACTATCTGTTCTCATATAGGTTATTAAACCAGCTTCATAGAGACGCTGGGCAATAGTCATCGTTTTTCCTACTGAAAAATATAACTTTCTAGATGCCTCCTGTTGTAAAGTTGATGTTGTAAACGGTGCTGCCGGGGATTTCTTCGCGGGCTTTTTCAACAAATCTGAAACCTTATAACCAGCGTTCATATTCTTCATTAAAAACTCGCGAGCCTTGGATTCTGTCTCAAAATTCTTCGGCAACTTGGCCTTAAATTTATTTCCTTCCTTGCTAATAAACTCAGCATCCACTCTAAAAGATCCTACAGGAACAAACCCCTCGATTTCTCTTTCTCGTTGCACAATTAACCGCACTGCAACACTCTGCACGCGTCCAGCAGACAAACCTCCTTTTACTTTTCTCCAAAGTACCGGAGACAACTCATAACCCACTAATCGATCCAACACACG
>JBLHRR010000225.1:0-6029 GCA_047626155.1 Saprospiraceae bacterium
TCATAGAAGGAGAATATTTCTCTCTTACTTTTTCTAAAAAGACAGGAGATGTCAATAGTTATATTTTAAATTCTAAAGAGTTATTTAAAAAACCATTGCGTCCAAATTTTTGGCGGATTCCAACTAACAACGATCGAGGCTATCAAATGCAAAACGAGTTGAAGATTTGGAAAAACATTAACGAGGATAGAGAGGTGTCAAAGTTTGATTTTGAAGAAAAAAGTAATGAAATTTTAATCCGGACAGTTTCTAAGCTATCAGCTGGACGAGGCATTTTGCAGGTAAATTATCGAATAAATTCTTTGGGAGAATTATTTGTGAATACCTTGTTTGATAAAAATAAATTCCTTCCTGAAATTCCTCGTTTTGGAATGCGTTTTCAAATGCCCTCAGACTATCAGCAAGTAGCATGGTATGGTCGAGGCCCCCATGAAAATTATCAAGATAGAAAAACTTCAGCTTTTGTAGGAACGTATAAAAGTACAGTAAAAGACTTTTATGTTCCCTACATTTATCCCCAAGAGAATGGGTACAAAACTGATGTACGGTGGATTCAATTTTTAAATAAAAAGGGAGAAGGTTTAGCGATAGTTGCGGAAGAGACAGTAGGCATCGGAGCAGCTCATAATTGCTTAGAAGATTTTGATTTAGAACCTCGCCATGCCGATGAAATACCTCCGAAAAACTTTATTGAAGTATGCGTAGATTGGAAACAAATGGGCGTAGGTGGGGATAATAGTTGGGGGTATCGACCACATGAAGAATATCGTTTATTAGAAAATAAGTTTGAATATAGTTTCGTGATCAAACCTGTGATTAAACCAGGAGGCCTTGATTAATAATTTCAGATTTTCATTTATCAAAAGGAAAACCGGATTTGAGCAAGGTCAAATCCGGTTTTAAAAGTCTATAAATACTTAGATTTTTTTTTAGAGAAAATCACTAATCACAATCCAAGATCACGCATCCAAACTGATTTCCTTTTTCAATCGCTGCATGAGCTTCGGTGGAATTTTCCAAAGGGAAAATACCTGAAATTCGATGTCTTAATTGACCATGTTGCAGGGCATGAGTAATATCTCTTTTCGCTAAATCTTTAGCAGTTTCAGGCATCGCATAAACGATGACAATTCGGATATTGACATCCATAAAAAGCATTTTATTAAAAGGAAGAGAAGGTTCTGGAATGGTCATAGATGAGTAAGTAGCTATGGTTCCACTTGTAGCCAATACATCCAAAATGGGAGCTAAATTAACTCCGAAATCTCCCTCCACGACAAGCTGAATTTTTTCATTCTTGGTAAACTCCATCATAGCTTTTGTAGATTCAGAGGAAGGATGACCGACCACACAATCTGCACCAGCATCCAAACAATGCTTTCTTGATGTATCAGAACCAGCCGTTGCGATAACTGTTGCTCCGAAGAGTTTTGCCCATTGAATCGCATAATGACCAACTCGTCCGGCACCCCCTGTTACGAGAACAATTTTACCTTTAATCTCTCCGCCGATAGTTACACAGCGATGAGCAGTCATCGCAGGGATTCCCATACACGCACCTACTTCAAAACTTGCTTGTTCAGGCAAATTAACTGCTTGGTTTTTTGGAAGCGTAAGATACTCCGCAGAGGTACCCAATCGACGACCGTATTGACCATTATATACCCAAACCCGTTCTCCCAATCTACCTGGGTAAACCCCCGCACCGATTGCCGTAATGACACCTGAACCATCACTATTGGGGATGACAAAACCATTATCCAGAAGGGTAGGAGCAGCACCATTTCTCTTTTTCGTATCAGAAGGATTGACTCCTGATTTTGATAATTTTACTTGCACTTCATTTGCAGCAGGAGCTACAATTTCTTGTTCTCCGTAAACTAATACATCTTTTGGGTTTCCAAATTTATTATACCAAACTGCTTTCATTATCTTAATTGTTTTATGTAATTAATTTATGTAATTAAAAATTAGTCAAAGTTTCCGTATGCCCGTCGATACCCATTGCTTGTCCTGAAATCATTTTTCCATAAGGCGAACTCAGGTATAAAATCAGATTCGAAACATCACTTGTATCTACAAAGGAACGAAGCGAAACTTGTCTTTCATAACCAGATTTTACTTCCTCAAAAGTAAGTCCTCGGAGTTCAGCTTCTTTAGCAATCACCCCATCAATTCTTTCTCCTTTTACGCTACCGGGGCAAACTGCATTGACTCGAATGTTTTCTGCTCCATATTCCATAGCTAGCGTTTTGGTAAAACCGATGATGGCCCACTTGGAAGCAGTATATGGACTTCTAAATGGAAACCCAGAAAAGGCAGCATTTGAAGACATATTTACAATTGCTCCACCACCAGCTTTTCTCAGCATGGGCAGCGCATGTTTAGCGGCATAAAACATTCCGTTCAAATCTACTGAAACTGTTCTATCCCATTCTTCCGGAGTAATATTTTCAGTCAAAGCAGTAGGGCCAGCAATGCCTGCATTATTTACCAAAACATTAATGGTATCCGTTTTGGTTTTTATAAAATGATAAAAGGCTTCTACTTGTGAAGCATCTCCTACATCTGCAACAAATGCGTGTATTTTGTTATTTTGTTGATTGACAGCTGCTACTTTTTCTGCGCTAATATCACAAACAAAGATAGTCGCATCAAGTACTGCAAAGGCTTTTGCTATTTCATAACCAATGCCCGAGGCTCCAGCGGTAATTACAATATGGTAATCGGTAAAATTAAAATTCATGTTTTTTTATCCATTTAAAAAGTGAAATTATCATTAAAATATAAACGATGATTAATGGTAGAGCGGAAATGAGTACCGTTGTTTTAAGTGCTTCCAAACCGCCAACTAGCATTAATCCTACAGGAAGTACGACCAATATAAATGCCCAAAAAAGTCGTAACCAGAGCATTGGTTCTTCTTCTTTGCCGAGGTTGTCTGTAGTTCCAGTTGCCAAAACATAAGAAGTAGAATCAAAGGAGGTCGCCATAAATACCACACTCATCACGGCAAAAAATATTAAGACTAAGTTTCCAAGTGGAAGACTTTTAATAATGGCAGAAATGGCTTGTGGTGCTGCGCCAGTTTTTACAAGATCAGTACTGATGACCACTTCTGAAATTTCTTGGTACAAAGCAAAATTTCCAAATATTCCATAGAATAAGCTACAACCCGTTGCCCCAAAAAATATCGTTCCCAAAATGACTTCCTTAAAAGTTCTTCCTCGTGAAATTTTTGCAATAAAAATTCCCATAAAAGGCCCCACAGCTGTCCACCAAGACCAATAAAAAATACTCCAATCTTCGATGAAGCCAGTATTATTGATGGGGTCTGTCCAGGTAATCATGCGAACAAAATTATTCGCCATAAGTCCAATACTATTGGTAAACATTTTCAAAATAAAAATAGTAGGGCCTGCTAGAAGTATAAATCCTAAAAAAAGGAAAGCTAGGAAAGTATTAAAATTACTTAATCGTTTAATTCCTTTGCTCAAACCTAAATAAACCGAAGTGGCAAAAATGCCAGAGCAAATTGTAATGATTCCTAACTTCACTCCAAAGGAAGTGCCTATTCCAAAAATATCATTGACCACCGCTGCAATCATTGGTGTACCTATTCCAAGAGAAGTTCCTGAAGAACCCAATAGCCCAATGATAAATATGACGTCAATTAATTTCCCTAAAAAACCATTAGTTTGTTTTCCCAATACGCCACTACAAGCTACACTCAATCGCATGGAATTCATATTCAAATTATAATAAGCATATCCAATCGCCAAGGAAGGAAAAACATAAAAAGACCAGCCTGCCGGGCCCCAATGAAACATACCATAAGTGGCTGCCCATTCCATCGCTTCCACACTATGTGGTGCAACTCCAAAGGGAGGTGTATTTTTATAAAATGCCCATTCGATACATCCCCAATATAAGATTCCAGTTGCCACTCCTGCACAAAAAATCATTGAGGCCCAAGAATATGTACTAAAGGTAGGAGCACTTTTTCCCATGGTGATTTTTCCATATTTAGAAAAAGCAATCCAAAAAGAAACGATCAGAACAATAATTGCTAACCACTGATAAGCAATCCCAAAGTGGGCATCAACATATTTTTTGAAGGCAGATAATTGGATTCCACTCCAATCGGGAAATAAGAACAATGGAATAGAGGAAATCATCAAAACGATTAACGAAGAGATGAATACTGGTCGGTCAAGAGTTGATTGGTAAGAGTTGATTTTTCGATTCATAGATAGGGTAAAACTAATGCTATGATTGAATATTTGGGTTGATGGAATGTCCAATTAAGGGGGGCGAATAGTTTATCGGGAAAAGGTGGGAGTAGGAATTACTCCAAATAAATAATAATTATCGTTTTAATTAAGCACCGAAGATTTTATCATTGACAGGTATCGAAATTCCAAAACAAATTCAAGGGCATGCATTATTAGGAAAACAAAAATCCAAGACTCCCTCGAAAATATATTTTGGCTCAGGTGATAGATTCGATGAGTTTTCGGATCGTATCCGAAGTCTGATTTCTAAGGATTTTTTTTATGCAAAAAACTACCATTCTGAATTACCTACCTACAAAGATGTAGGCTACCGAAAGAAATTTTTATTTTATTCGCATTCCTTAGTTGTTTCCAAACATTCCGATTCGATGGTAGTCGAATAATATTCACCAAGTTGTTCTGATGGTGAGTACTAGTAATATATTCAGGACTACTATAATTACTATCCAAGGTATTGACGGTCAAACTGTTGTGAATCGGTAATTCTTTATCATCTAACAACTCATTTACCTGTCTTGCTGTGAAACTATTCTTGTTTTTGCTATAAAGTAATAACCGCATACTTAATGGCGGATCGCACAGGTACTTCTTTCGTGACAAGAAACCTAGGCAATGCGTAGCGAAGAGGTCACGCTAGCAGAAGTCTTTAAAGCCAATAATTATGCGACCGGTTGTTTTGGAAAATGGCATAATGGAGCGCACTATCCAGAAAATCCCAATGGACAAGGTTTTGATACTTTTACAGGATTTTGTGGAGGACATTGGAATCGATATATCAATCCAGAGTTAGAAGTTAATGGCAAAATGATACAAACAGAAGGCTATACTTGCAGTTGTTAGAAAATACATTAGTTATTTTCCTAACGGATAATGAGCCGAATTTTGACCGTTATAATGCAAATATAAAGGGACGTAAAAGTTTTATAAATGATGGTGGCGTCCGTGTACCTTGTTTTTTTATTGGAAAGACCATTTAGAAGGCGGTCAGCTTTCTCAACAATTAACCAGTTATAAGTTATTGTTTGATCATTCCTTAATAGATTTATTGAGTTTGAATCCAACCAAAACACTTTCCTTAGATGGAGTTAGTTTTGCCGATTTATTGACGCAAAAAGTATATACTTTACCGCAACGCACACTCTATACTTTTGCCATGAATCAAGAAAAATTCAAAGGGGCTATCAGAATACAACAGCATCGATTGACGATAACGGGAGAAAATGACTATCAGTTAACTAACTTATTAGAAGGTAGCAGGAGGAACCTATAAAGTTAGTTTACAATATGCTTGTCCATCCATCCACATCAGTCGGCATACCAATCAACATTCAATCAGGTACACAACAATTAAAGAGTGCTATTGACCATGCTTTTACTACTAAATTTGTAGAAGATTATGGACAAGTGCCAAGAACGGTTGAGGCAGATGAACAAACTTGGGCTACTCAAGAATTAGGAGTGATTCAATTAGAAAAGGGGCTGTAGGAAGTACAACTTTCTGCCCAGATTGTTAAGGAGACTGGTATTGCTGAGGTTAAAGCGGTGATTTTAGAAAAGAGCTTATAGTGTGTAAAATGTATATTGAATAAGTTTAATTATACCTAACCTTTACTAAGTCTCATGGATAGCTTTAGACATGTTCTATGTTCTATGTTTTAATGTTCTAATTCTTTAGCATAACCACTAGGTGTCCTACCCATCAACTTCTTAAATTGCCGATTAAAATTTGACAAA
>JBLHRR010000226.1:0-5987 GCA_047626155.1 Saprospiraceae bacterium
CTGCTTTTCTTCAACAATACTATTACTAGTTTCTTTTTGATCAATCACATGATGTTTATCAATAGCAATCTCTGCTAGCTTTCTCTCTGTTTGATCTGGCCAGATAATTTTTATAGAATCAATTGTTGTACTATTTCCGAGACCGAAATGCACCTTATAGTCCATGGAAGATTGAAAGCCTTTGGTGGGCATAAACTGATCATAAAGAATTTCGCTACCGCGATAAATGTAGACTTTCGCACCAATTCCAAATGGATTTTTATCCTTGTATTTGAAACTGAATTGCAAAAAGTGATTTCCGCTTCCTTGGTTTTGATAAACAAAAAGAGGCATGTTCACATTATTAACGATGAGGTCGAGGTCACCATCATTATCGAGATCTCCGTAAGCCGCACCGTTGGAATGGCTTACTTCACCAAGACCATATTCGGCTGCCTTGTCTACGAATTTCAAGTCGCCTTGATTGTGAAAAAACCGATTGGGAATCCGCTCAGAAGGAATGACATCTATCAGTTCCTTGTAGTTTACTTTATTGCCTGCTGTCATCTTCTTCATCGTTTCCGCATTGGCTAAAAACTTGATGAAGTCCTGATCGGTCAAATCTCTGTTGGTTCCATTGGCAATGAAAATATCTCTTCGGCTGTCGTTGTCAAAATCGGCAAGCAGGGCGCCCCAACTCCAATCGGAAGCTTCCACACCTGCGAAGCGACCAATTTCACTGAAGGTTTTATCTCCGTTATTAAGGTGGAGCATATTCCTTGTAAATTGGTGATAGTAGCCATTGACAATATTCGACTGGTATTTGTTCCAATCTTCAAAAGTGGTTTTTGTCTTTATCCGTTTTTCAGCATTTGGTAACATTTCTGTTACAAAGATCTCCGCAAAACCGTCATTGTTCATATCCGCCATATCCGCGCCCATGGAGGCCACCGAAATGGATTGCATTTGTTCTTCCATCTCCTCTGAAAAAGTACCATCTTGCTTGTTCATATAGATGTAATCCTTCTCAAAGAAATCATTGGAAATATAAATATCGTCCCAGCCATCCTGATCTATATCTCCAACCGTTACTCCTAACCCGAAGCCAATCTCTGAACCATAGATACCAGCGGCCTCACTCACATCCGTGAATGAATTGTTATCATTTCTAAACAACTTATCTCCTCCTACTAGGTCTCTTTTATTTCTAATATTTATTTTTGGATTAAAAGAACCAATGGCACGATAGGAATTATTCAAAAGATACATATCCAAATCACCATCTTTATCGTAATCGAAAAAAGCACTGTGAGTAGAATAACCTTGGTCAGCAAGTCCATATTCCTCAGCCATTTCTGTAAATGTTCCATCTTTTTGATTTATAAATAATTCGTTTTGTTTGTTGTCTCCTTCTAAATCTCCAGAATTACAAACATAAATATCCAGCCAGCCATCTGCGTTGACATCCGCCATGCAGACACCGGTAGACCAGGCTTTGGTGCCCTGGACTCCCGCCGATTCAGAAATGTTTTTGAATTTGAAATCACCTTCATTTAAATAGAGTTGATTCTGCCCCATATTAGAAGTCAGGTAAACATCAGACAATCCGTCATTATTGATGTCTCCGATGGCGACGCCGCCTCCATTATAAAAATTTCGGTAGGTGTAAATGTTGAAAGCTCGATTGTATTCGAGGGTGTTTTCAAAATTGATCCCGGTAGCCTTTGCTGTCATCGAATGAAAGAGGGCATTGCTTTCGGGTTTAACCGATTCCCTGTCTGATTTGCAATTGGCAAATAGAACGAAGGTCATCAATATTAGTAGTCGTGAGTAATTCAATATTTTTTTCTTTTGTAATTTTATTGTTTTTCCTGAAACCCAGAATGTTTGATATCTGCTTTCACCAACATTTCGTCCACATCTTTGTATATCCGAATGGTGACTGGCGTTAGGACTTTATAATGAGCCACCTTTCCATTTGATAATTTCTTTTCATCAAACTTAACTTCGTATTTCTTTTCAAAATATTGAAGCACCTGTCCATACAAAAGTTCCTGACTCAACTCGTTTTTCTTCCAGGGCGACCATCCTTTGAAATAGAAAGACAGGGGAAACTCTGATATCTTTTCATCTACGAATTCCGGATAAAAATTAATGACCACCTTGGGTTCAAAGTTCACAGAGTCTTCGTACATGACGTTGTTGTCTACTGTTCCGTGGCCCGTTTTCCCTTCTTGGTTAAGGTCCCAGCAATGTTTGAAGAAGGCGTCTTTTTCCATGCCGAAGTATATGCCGTGTACGAGGTCGTCTAGTGATTCGTCGTAATTGTTTTTACAGGAGCTGGCGAATAGGAAAATTGTTGTTAGAATTAGAAGTATGCTTGGTATGTTTCTCTTTGTCATTTGTTTGTTTATTTTTGTTTAGAACGTTTTTTCGGACCTTCGGTGTGGACGTTTACTAAAACCTCAAAGGTTGTAAACGTTTAGCGCGTGCCCTTTTGGAACAAGGCGTTTCTATAAACCCCAGCAGCCCCTCCATTTTTTAATACAATAATATACTGTTCTCCTTTTATTTTCACCTCCACAATATCTCTGATTTGCCCTCGCTCAAAAAAGCCAGATTCCTCATGCGGTAAAATAGCAAACTTTCCGTTCTTTTGGTTCATTAATACATGTCCATAAGAAGCGGCGTTCATTCCTATCTCTGGTTTTGTTTCGTATTGGTTGCCTCCCATTATCAAGTCCGGGAAGCCATCATTGTTCAGGTCGCCCGACCAAATCGCTCTTTGCTCGGAATATTGCACCTCTTCTGGAAGCGGCAAGAAGCTAAAGGTTCCTCCATTGTTTACAAAGACGCCGGAGCGATATTCATTGACTTCATGGACAATTGATTTCGACAATCTTTCTGCGCCAAATAAATCCATCATAGATGCCTTTGCATAGACTTCATATTTCAATACTTTCTTTTTCAGGATTGGCAATTGACTGAGCAGTTCCTTCTTAAGATGAATGGGAAAATATTGATCGCCTTCCTTCACACAATGGATCGCCTCTACCCTACCATTCGCATCAAAATCATTGACAAATAAATAGAGCGATCCTTTTGATAGGTTTTTAAATCGTTGGTTCAAACCAAGGTTCGCAGCGATGATGTCTTGGTCACCATCCTGGTCGATGTCTACTATTTCGATGTCGTTCCAGATGCCTTTTACTTTTTCCAAACCGGTGTTGGTGTTCTCTACTAAACCTTTTTCATATTCATATTCAAAAACGGCTAAGGAGTTGTATTCTCTGGAAAAAATAATTTCTTGTTGACCATTTCCATTTAGGTCAGCTGCCCTAATGTCCTTGATCATTCCGATTCCTTGAAGCGCTTTATTCAACAAGGGAGCTTTAATGTATTTTCCATTTACCTTTTTATAAACAGCTCCACTTGAAGGAACGCCATAAGCCGTCAATTCCAATCGAGAACCAATAACAATTTCCTTTGCTCCGTCCTGATCAATATCTATGGCAATGCCGCAGCTACTACTTGTAAAACCACTGTTAAAACCATTTTCCGATTTTACAAAATTATTCATTTTATTTACCAGTAGTTGATCGCGTAGTGCGGAGGAAACGGCTGGGAATTCTACCCCACCATTTAGCAATAAAATATCCTCTTTATTATCCTTATTAAAATCAGTGATGATAAAATTACAGGTTTCTGATTGCTCAAATGCTTTAAAGAGCGGTATTTCTTTTTGTTGAAATTTATTTCCTTTTAATTCAAAATAAGAACAGGCAGAACCCGAACTTCCGGTAATCAACAGCTCAGATTGTCCATCTTTGTTCAAATCAGCTACCTGTGCTTTTGGACCTTCATTGGACATCATCTGCAAAAGCATTCTATTTTGATCAAAATCAGAAAACCGATTTTCTTTGTGTACATAATTCAGCATTCCCTTTTGCTTTTGCAAAAGTGTTGTTGCATTTTTATTATTTGTAGCAAAGGCAATATTAGTTTGTTTTGCCCCTTTCAATTGGAAATGATAACTGCTGTCCACCTTTAAATCATAGTACGCAGACACCCTTTGATCTGGCCAAACGACTTTTAAGGAATCAACTTTTTTGCTTTGACCTAAACCGAAATGCAGCTTATAATCCACTGAAGATTGGTAACCACGCATCGGATGTAAATCCAAATAGTAGGAATTTCCATCTGCAAAAAGAGCCACCTTGGAACCGATGGCTTTCGTATTCTTCTCGCTTCCGGTCAACGTGACTTGGCAGAAGGAATTATTTTTACTGTTATTTTTATAGATGCGGGAAGTTTCATCTATTAGGTTTAAAACCAAATCCAAGTCGCCATCATTATCCAAGTCTGCGTAGGCAGAACCATTAGCAAAGTTAGGTTCGTCTATACCGCTGAGGTATGTTTTTTCAAAATGGTTTAAGCTATCCTGAATAAAAAGATAATTCGCTAATTTTTCTTTTGGAAAACTTTCAATGATCGTAGTGATAACATCTTTCCTCCCCTCCTTAACCATCGCCCCAATTTTCTGTGGATTATAAAAAGCAATATGATCCAGATCTAACAAGTCTTTTGCAATTCCATTCGCAACGAAAATATCTTTCAATCCATTGTTGTCAAAGTCTGCCATCAGTGCGCCCCAACTCCAATCAGTGGCTTCTACTCCGTGGTATCTTCCTAGTTCTAAAAACTGAGGAATTCCCTTATTATTCCCCGTGTTGTATTGTAGTACATTTCGACCAAACTGATTGTGGTATCCTTTTGATCTATTCAACTTACTTTTATCGTAAGATTCAAAAACCGCCTTAGATTTGTAACGGTTTAATTTTTCTGGTAACATTTCTGTTACAAAAATATCAGGACGCATATCGTTATTGATGTCTGCGATGTCTGCCCCCATAGATCCCATACTTAATTCAGAAATGGAAGAAGTAACTACCTCTTTGAACGTTCCGTCTTTTTGATTGACATACAAGTAATCTCTTTCAAAGAAATCATTGCTCACGAAAATGTCTTCCCAGTGATCTCCATTCAAATCAGCGACACTTACGCCTAATCCAAAACCAATGGCAGAGGTATAAATTCCTGCGGCTTGAGATACATCTTCAAATCGAATACTGCCCGTTTCTACTTCCATGTTTCGGAGCAATTTGTTGCCGCCCTTTTCATCCGGACGATCGCGCAAACCTTCTACGATGTCATAGGCTCCTACCGAGCGAATGCTGTTATTCAAAAGGTAACAATCTAGATCTCCGTCCTTATCGTAATCAAAGAAAGCCGCGTGGATAGAAAGACCAATAAAATCCATCCCAAATTCTTTTGTTTGATCCGTGAAAGTTAAATCTCCATTATTGAGGAAGAATTGGTTGTAGCGATTTTCTCCTTCTGGCTTTCCGGATTTACAAACAAAAACATCTAACAATCCATCGTGGTTGATATCGACGAAGGAAGCTCCAGTGCTCCAATTCCCCGCGCAGGCCAGTCCTGCGTTTTTTGTAATGTCTTCAAATTGGAAATTTCCTTTATTTAGATACATTTTATTTTCAACCAGGTTCCCGGTAAAATAAATGTCGACTAGGTTGTCATTGTTGATATCGCCTAGGGCGACGCCGCCGCCGTTTAGAAAGTTCTTAAAGGTGTAGGGGTTGTATTCTTCTGTGAATGTAAGTCTGTTGTTGAAATTAACAGAAGAGTAGGAAGCGGGGATAGATGTAAAAAGGGCTTTACTGTTTTCTGTAAGGACGTTAGTATCTTTCTTACAGGCGGTTAGCAGTAAGAGTATTGTGAAGGATAGGAATAGTATGTTGGTGTTTTTATTCAAGAGTATGATTGTGGAAAAGTCTAGAAGAGTTGATTAAGTCTATTAAAGTTATGTTGATTTTAAATGAGCCTTGTTGTTTAATTTAAACATTACGGCTTGCCTTCGGCGACATACTTTTTCAGTCGAAAAAAAGGTATGCAAAATTCTCGACAAATCAAAGGCTCTACCGCTCAGG
>JBLHRR010000227.1:0-5967 GCA_047626155.1 Saprospiraceae bacterium
ATAAACTAAAGCAACCTGTCAATTCAGAAGCATTGTTTCCAACTTCTGCACCACCAAGTCCGTCTTCAAAAGATAAGTGCCAGATTAAGCAATTACCTGGTCCAGCTCCGTCAAAATCAACAGCTTCTGGTGTTGGAGGTAATCCTAAAATATTTCCTAGATCGTCAGTAACTACCCATTGCGAGTTGGTTCCTTCGTTTTCTGTAAGTGTAATGTCAGAAACATTATCTTCGATGCCATCGCCTACGCAGAATTCGAAAGGTCCACCAGCGATTACACCGCCTTCAGCAGTACAAGGAGGGCTGCCACCACCATTTTCAGCACAGATGGTAGGTGTCGCTTGTTCTGTCCAGCTACTTGGAGCGTCTCCGGTTCCGCTGTATTCCAAAGAAGAACCTGCAGTGAAAGCAGAAACGAAATCTCCTGTACTCCAAATCATAGCCGCTACTGCAACAGAAGAACGTTGGTGTCCTGTGGAGCCCCATTCTACGTAGTCAATCATAGCTGCTGGATCGCTGAAGCTATTCGTAGTGTAGATTCCCATTTCGCCATCTGCTCCATTGAAGCTTGGAAAATTGTTTACGGTAAGTAGGCTTCCGGGGGCCATCATTATGCTGCCACATTCTAAGTTGGCGTTAGTAATTTGTTGGTAAGCGGGGAAGTTGCATAGCCAGTAAGAACCGACATTTGCCATGCTACTTCCAGTGTTCTTCAATTCGACAGAACCGTTTGGCAGAATTTCATTTATTACCACTTGAGCCTTTGCGTTTTGGGCATTTCCAAGTAGTAATAAGAGGGCGAAAAAGGCTGCGCGTTGCGCAAGGAAAATGGGTTGTGGGCGGGCCATAGAAATCCAGCCCTTGAACCATTGTAGTTCAAAGATTTTCATAATTAAGGGTTTAAATTAGTTACTAAAAATTAGAAAGGTTAGGTTATGTGTTTTTATTGTTATTGAGTTTAGTTTATTCAGATTTGGGGATGATTGAAGACCGTTGAAAATTCTGTTCAAGGTAAGATAAAATCATAACACAGAATAACGTCACTTGTTTAAGTGTCTATAATTAAGCATTAAACTTTGAGCAGTATTTTGAGGATGTTTTTATTTTTGATGATGGTTTTAGTGTTTAAAGAATAATATTCTTTAAACACTAAAATTACTTTTCATATTAAGTATCACAAAAGTATCACAGAATTACCCTTTAAAAATAATTTGCCCGCTATTTGACAAAAGTTAAGTTGTGTTATTTCTGAAGTAAGTAGCTGATCGGAATTGTATAAATCGTTCATTGCCTTCTGAATGTGTTTACATTTTTCCTGCTGTTTGTGTGATGAAGTTAGTGGGATGTTTATGGGTGATTGCCAATCGTTTACTTTTTTTACGCTGCAAATATAAGGCAGGGGATTGGGGCACAAGAGTATAACATGTTTGTCACATGTTTGGTGGGGGAGGTGGTGGCGCGTTTGGTTCGCTCGTAGCGTTTTCGTTGCGCCGTAGCGGTTACCATCTCGTAACCTATAAAAAAAAAGGAGCAGCTACTTACTAGCTACTCCCTGGTATGTTTTTAATTGAAATAACAGTATATCTACAATACGGTATCTGGCGAAATAGCGCCGCCATTTTTATTTGCGGTTTTACCCGGTTGTAATTTTGACTGAGTGGTAATGCCGTTATTTTCTGCTTCTTCCAAAGTCTGTTTTAAAGTGGTATCCTGGAGATATATTTCCAGCCAATCCAAGCAGGTGTCAAAGCTTTTGAATAAGAACTCTTTGTCTATTAAGCCTGGGAATAAGTTGAATCGCTCGAAGATGTCATAAGGTTGTCCGTGTAAATCGACAAAGACGACTTTGATATTCAGGGCCTGTAAATCATTAATTGCATCTTCCATCGCGTAGAGTCCGGATTGGTCTACATAAGGTACTCGGTCCATACGAATGATTACGACTTCTATATCTGGCAAAGCCTTGATCATCTCCTGGAAGCGGGCAGCAAAACCGAAAAACAAGGGACCGTAAAGGTGCTTGATGTATACGCGGTTTCCCACGGTGTCTATGACGTCGTTTTCATCTTCCCAAGGGACTTCTCTAGAGAAATTCTTCAATGGCGCAGAGGTTGTTCGGTGGTCTACCACATCTGATATCTTTTTCATGAAGAGAATAGAAGATAAAATGAGTCCGACCAAGACCGCTTCGATTAACCCAACGAAAACCGTTAGGCCTAGTACAAGAAACATTACAAAAACCTCTGCTTTTGGCATTTGACTTAGGCTGCGAAGGCCTTTATAATCCATCACCCCAATTCCAACTGTGACCAAAATACCGGCAAGGACAGCAGCCGGAATCTGAGAAGCCAATGGTCCTAGTGATAAAAGAATGAATAATAACAAGAGACCCGCAATCATCCCGGATAACTTTGTTCTTCCTCCAGAGTTGATATTTACTACCGTTCGGATGGTGGCTCCGGCCCCCGGTATTCCTCCAAAGAAAGCCGCAATGGTATTTCCAATTCCCTGACCAATCAATTCCTTATTTGGATTGTGTTTAGTCTTAGTCATGTTGTCTGCGACCACCGAAGTCAGGAGGGAGTCAATCGTACCCAAGGCTGCTAAGGAGACGGCGGTGAAAAAATAGGGTTGAATGGCAGCAAAACTGAAACCAGTGAAAATTTCCAGATGGAAAATCGGGAAAGTACTCGGAATATTTCCAATGGTTCGATACTCCGGTATGAGAAAAAAAGCTCCTAGGGAGACACCGAGTAAAGCCACCAGTGTACTCGGAATTTTAGTGGTGATTTTCTTAAATCCAAATATGATAAATATGGTTAGCAGCCCGAGAATCAAATCTATGGAGTTTATGTTTTTGAACATCTTTCCCATCATACGGAGTGCGCCAATAACTCCAGAGCTGTTATTAGCAGCTAGTACTTTTGCCTCGGTCATGATTTCGTCTGTTGTAATCATTTTGGCCTGACGTACCGTTTCCTCGAAGTCTTCTAAAACGAGTATTTCTGAAGCGGCTTCCGCTTTTAAAATTCGCTCCATGATCACCTCCTCGGCCAGTGGTTTGAATTTGTTGACATAATCCATATCCTCTGTTGGATAGTAGCCAAAGAGTGGAAGGATTTGAGTAATCAATATGATGACCCCGATCCCGGTCATAAAACCAGAAACCACCGGGTAGGGAATGTATCGAATGTATTGTCCAATTTTTAAAACTCCAAAGAGAATTTGTATCAAACCTGCCAGAACAAAGACCATGAGAATGGCAGGAAGGGCACGCTCCATGTTTCCTTCATTGGCCGCAACAATACCTCCAATGATGACCATACTTACGGCAGTCATCGGAGCGGTTGGTCCTGAAATTTGAGTGTTGGTGCCACCAAAAAGGGCGGCGAAAAAACTGATAAAAATGGCACCGTATAAACCAGCCGTTGCGCCAAGGCCGGATTGCAAACCAAAAGCCAGCGCTAATGGTAATGCAACTATACCAGCGGTTATTCCTCCGAAGAGGTCACCTCTGAAGTGTGTAAAGTTAAATCCTAATATTTTTTTCATAATTGTATTATTGTAGATGTGTTGTTATTGATTTGAAATTCTTTGATTTGTAGATGCGAACTGATCGGTGAATCTACAAATCAAAACCAGCCCGACTGCATCGGCGGGCGGGCCCACTCGCCGATGCAGTCGGGCTGGTTGAATTTAAAATCAAAATTGAAAGGTGTTATCGGGTCATTAAATTTGATTTTTTTTGCAAATTTCACATAGAGGATAGCACAGGCATGACGTATTTTTTACGGCTGGGCTCTGTAGTCTCTGCGCACGCTGTGTGAGCATTTGCGATTAGAAATTGCTATAAAGAGGCCATCTTTAATGACTTCGTAATCGTATTAAAAAACGTAGGGAAAATCCTCTGGATAGAAGGTTAGAACTAAACCAATAGAGGAAAATGAATTATGTCTTCTTTGGCGGCGGTGTTTGAATTTCTAGATGTGGAATCGAGAGGAGCTGGTTGGCCATTAGCCGATTGATTAAATTATTAGAAGAGGCGGTGTTCATGGCAAAATTATTCACTTGAACCTTTTTATCTTCTTCCTCCTGTTGCTCCTTATCCTTCTCTGTTTCTTCCCCTCCTTCTGTATCAATAGGATCAAATAGCTCAAAATCAAAATGAGCCATATCCGAATAGGTATAAGACACGATATTGTCAAAGGACAAGCCTAGCAGAACGAGGAAGACGCTGAGCCGCATGAAATGCAGATATGTAGATTGTTTAATCAATTTTTCATAAAATATTTAAATCATTAAACACCTTAAGAGATTTATTGTTCACTAGGCATTGGCGTATTTTGTATTAGCTAGTGAAGATAAGAAATAATACATTATTTTGCATTTCCAAAACCTAAGATTCTCTTCTTTTTCAAATGTAAGCGCCAGGCGCGTATCTAACTTCAAAACCAATTATGTACCTGCTTTACTAGGTCATTCAAGTGTATGGAGTGAGGGGGGTGCAGTTTGAGCTTGATTCTTGCAATTTGACACTTTAGTATTACACATTTAATTTATCATCTCGTATTTGAACGCCTGTAATCCGGACTTCAGTGCTTAGCACCAGTCCGTTTTTTACAGGTTATAAATAGTTATATGAATCTCTTTATTATCTTTTTGCTATCGTTATTACTGCCTTTCACCGCAGCTGCTGATTCCGCCGAGGCCATTTCTAGGGCTAGTTCCCTCTCCGAAGATCGTATTTGGGACGGCGGTGGTGGTGATAACCTCTGGATGAATCCACTCAACTGGAGTAATGACCTCTTGCCTGAGATAGATGCTGATGTCCTCATTCAGACTGATGTCACGGTTATTTATGACAATCCTATTTATACGGTGGAGTCGATTTCTGTTTTAAACAATGCGCACCTTATCGTAGCGGCAGGTGCGCATTTGCACACCACCAAAGGAGCAGCAAGTGGCAGCGATGGCTTTCGACTAACCGGTGTTGATGCAGACACGATTGCAAGGCTTACGGTTTATGGAACTTTAGAAATTACGATGGCTTTTGCCGCTGGTGATGGTTTGGATATCAATAAGTTTTCAGAGGTGCATATTGCGGAAGGCGGCATGTTGGCTATCTCTAACCCTTCTACAAACGGTATTGAAATAAGCGACGATTTACTAAACGAAGGAACCATTACAATTACGAATACTGGCGCTGCAGGGATAAAGAGTAGATCTGTTGTCAGCGGCGGGGGTGTTATTAACAATACAGCTACAGGAGTCATTATCATTTCGACTATTGCCGAGCAAGGTATTTGGTTGCAATCGAATGTAGTGATTTCAAATCATGGAATCATTAAAATTTTTGATACAGGAGAAGAAGGCTTTGCTGGTGATGGGCATGAGCTATTTAATTATGGAACCTTCGAAGCAGAGGGCTTGGTGACAATACAAAATTTAATTATTGAAGATAACAGTCAGATTACAGTAGGGGCTTCTTTAGGAGAACTCACTACAGATGGTGACACAGATTGCAGTAACAGTACTCTTTCTTTTTTATTGGAAGGAACTAGTCCCGTAACAGAGCACAGTCAGTTGAATATAGAACAAGGAAATCTAAATCTGAATAATTGCGTACTGGAGTTAAATGGAAATTATAACCCTCAGCTCGGTGATGTTTTTCTATTGGTCAATTTAGATACTGGGCAAACGGTATCTAATGTTTTTGTAGGTCTTGCAGAAGGCGCGAGCATTGATCATAACGGAGCATCATTAACCATCAGTTACACCGCAGGTGATGGAAATGATATTGAATTAACTTACCAATCGCCACTCACTGACGTAGATATGGATGGTTATAATTCAGATGAAGATTGTGATGACAATGATAGTTCAATAAATCCAGCAGCTACAGAAATCGTAAATAACACAGTCGATGAAGATTGCGATGGGATTGCTCAGGTGATAGACGTAGATATGG
>JBLHRR010000228.1:0-5901 GCA_047626155.1 Saprospiraceae bacterium
GCTTCCCCATTATTCGCCACCAAAACCAAATCTTTCCCCTTCGTTCTCAATAAAGCAATATCCTTCACATCCTTATCAGCAAAAAATCCAGAAGTCCCAGATGGAATCGCCTCAAAATTCCCTTTACCATCACCCATCATAATCAAGCCAGTACCCGCATCGTAACGTGGCGTTTCCACCTCCGTGTTATACATGTTTCCAGCCGAGATCAAATCCAAATTACCATCCTTATTGATGTCCTTTACAATGATGCCATTGAGCGGAGCAGCCTGCGCCAAACGAGGAAGCGCTTTGGCAGAGTAAGTCCCGTCACCATTATTGATTAATACTTTTGATTCAAAATCAGTTACCGTCAAATTCAAAGCTTCTTTCATTTTGTCTTTCCCTAGGATGTCGTCAATACCAGCAGTGGCAAACTCTTTATAGGTAGGGAATTTATCTTTAATGAAAGGCATTTGTTCCGATGAACATTGACGACCTCGGGTAGGGACCATTTTACCTTTATATTCTTTACTAAGAACAATATCATAAGTTCCGTTCTGATCAAAGTCTGTAGCGAAAACATTGAATGGTTTTTTATAGCTGGCTTTGAATTTAGCATTCGTACCGAGGTTGCCACAAATCAAATCCAGATCGCCATCATTATCCACATCAGCCGTTTCAATGCTATACCACCAACCTTTCATCTCTGGGTTTCCTTTGCTTTCGGTAACGTCGTCAAACTTGCCCCCATTGTTCTGATAAAAAGAAGGAGCCATCCATTCTCCGACGATTATTAAGTCCATTGTAGAATCATTGTTGAAATCTGTCCAGACAGCATCCGTAACCAGACCTGGTTGCATTAATGTTGGAGCTACTTCAGCCGTTACATCGCTGTACTTGAAGTTGTCAAATTTCAGGATGTAAGAACGAGAAGGGTAGGGGTACTTCCCTGGAACAGCACGGCCACCTACGAAAAGATCCATATCTCCATCACCATCATAATCAGCTGCTTTCACACAAGAACCAGCCGCAAACGCTTGTGGAAGTGCCTGTGGAGCCTTGCTGAATTTTCCATTTCCAGTATTGATATAAAGTCGGTCTCTTAGCTCTTTGGCACCTGGGGCAAACTCACCACCACCGCCACTTACTACATACAGATCCAGCAATCCATTACCGTCAGCATCAAAAAACAAAGCTCCTACATCTTCGCTTTCTTTATCAAAAGCCCATATTTGGTGGTCTGGATTATAGCCAAAGGTGCCATCTTGATTTTGGATGTAAAGAACTCCGTTGGAGTTCGCAGCGCCACCGACATAGAAGTCGTCCAAACCATCGCCATTGACGTCGGCCACAGCAATGCAAGGACCATGAGTCGATTGTTTTTGAGGTAGTAAAATTTCTTTAGCGAAATCGTCGTATTCGTTTTCCACATGTGAAAAGTCAATACCTAAGGTTTTCGCATCTACGGGGTTTAAGACGAAATTGGGTTTTGATTTTTTTGCGGCAACTTTACTTTCTGCTTCGTTTTGAACAACGACTAATTGCTGATCAGCTTTTACATCGTTCAATGTTTGCACCTTGCCATTTGGCCAGGTGATTTCAATTCTGTCCACTTTGTCTTCTTTGCCCAAGCCGAAATGTAGGACCTCTTCTACTGCTGATTCGTAGCCACGGGTATTCATCAGTTCTAAAATTTGCTGCTGGTCTTTATAAAAGATTTCAACCAGGGTGTTAGTGATTGGTGTCGCACTATCTTTTCCTTTTAATTGTAATCGAAGGTAATGGTTTTTGTTAATTGTAGTAGCATTGTTTTGGTAGACAAAAGCCTCCATCGCAACATTGTTTACAATTAAATCCAAATCACCATCCATATCCAAATCCGCATAAGCTGCACCGCTAGAAAAGGAAGGTTGATCTAGGCCCCAATTTTTTTCAACTGATTTGAAGTGGAGCTTTTGATCATTATGGTACATCTTGTTCGATAGTTTAATGGTTGGCATCATGTCATAGAATTTCTGACGCTCATCCAGCGGGATACTTCCTCCTACTTCCGTTCGTCTTTTCTCCATGGCAATTCTAAAATCATTATCACGGGCATAACGACGAAAACCATTGGAAACGAAATAGTCTTTGTAACCATCGTTGTCAAAATCAGCAAATAAAGAAGACCAGCTCCAGTCGGTACTGGCTACCCCAACCATGTTGGCAACGTTTGAAAAAGTATTGTTACCATTGTTCAATTGCATAGCGTTAAACATGTACTGGTAATGGTAGTCTCTGTCGTTGATGTAATACCAGAAAGTCGGAATATCCATAGAGACCATCAGCGTCTTAGCTCGAATGTGATCGTCCGCGGCCATGTCTACAACGCCAATGTCAAATTGCCCATCATTATTAATGTCGGCAATATCGATCCCCATGCTGTAGAAGGAAAGGTGATTGGTCATTTCCTTGGCTTTGTCTGTAAAAGTGCCATCGCCATTATTGATCCAAAGGAAGTCAGGAACAGAATAATCGTTAGCGACATAAATGTCCGGCCAGCCATCTCTGTTCAGGTCACTGATTGCAAGTCCTAGTCCGAAGCCGTATTCCAGTACGCCTGCGCTTTCTGTTACCTGCTTGTATTTGCCGCCATCATTTCGGTAAAGATGCGAGCTGGCACGCAGCATATTTTCTTTTACTTTTAGTTCCTTGAAAATAGTTGCGTGAGGGACCAATGTGTATTTTGATTCATTCAATACAAAGCAATCGAGATCACCATCTTTATCGTAGTCAAAGAAGGCCGCTTGGGTTCCAATGTTACTGTCATTGAGGCCGAGAGCTGCAGCTTTTTCCGTAAAGGTCAGATCTCCATTGTTAATGTAAAGTAAGTTGGCTTTGTCTTCCCAAGGGGTCAGTTTTGATCCACCTTGACAAACATAGATGTCCAGATGGCTATCTCCATTTACATCAGCCATGGTAACACCCGTCGCCCAATTCTTATTAACATTAATGCCCGCTTTTTCGGTAATGTCCTCAAATTGCATATTACCTTTGTTGAGATACAATCTATTGGGGACTTCATTTCCACTCATGAAAACATCCGGAAGTCCATCCTTATTGATGTCGCCAATAGCCACACCAGCTCCATTGAAAAAATAATCAAAAGATAAGATGTTCTTTGTTTCGTCGGATACATCCTCTTCCAGGTCATTTCGGAAATCGATACCTGTTTGAGAAGAGGGGAGTAAGGTGAACAAAGGTTCAGAGGATGTTGCGGTTGTCGTATTGCTACGGTCTGTTTGTTGATCTTTCTTACAACCCAATGCTAAAACAAATAGGAAGAGTAAGGAGATGCTAAGTAATTTTTTCATATTAATTATTAGTATAGATGTGATCTAAGGTTCGTTTTTTATAAACGTTTGTAGTCGGTTCGTATGACACAATGTTGTCATCACTTCTAATGGGGGACGCTCCAAATTTATTTGCAGTTATTTTATTTCGGCAACTTGGAAGACCTGAGCAGCACTGTTGCTGTTGGCGACCACGAATATAGGATCTTTTGAATTTCCACAGTCTAACCAGGCCATTTCTCTCACATCCTTATTGGCAAATAAGCCAGAGTCTGCAACTGACAAGGCCTCGAATTGACGATCTCCTTTATTCATTAAAACCACCAGTCCGGTACGAGCTTCTCTGAAGAGTTTGTGGTTGTATTGCTATTGCTGCTGTTTTTTTCTTTGGTGCAGCTGGCAAGTAATAAAATGCCTGATAAACAGAAGCAGAGGACGGTATGGCGAATCATTATAATGTTTTTAGGTTCTTTGACGAACTTGTCCGCCATTTAAGGGAGGATTTCGTGTTTTATAGTTCCTTAAATAGATTTTCAACACTTCTTCCGTTGTACTACGGCATTTTTTGGATAATCTTTCTGAGGGACCACGTCATTTGTAAAAGAAGGTGTTTTTATTAACTATTATACTATTAGTGCTTTTGAAGGCCGGCTTATTTTGAAGTATAGCCTGATGGAGTCCTCTATAGAAGGTAGCGGGTAGTATGATTTATAATATACGTTTTACTGCTACTATTGTACCTATTTGTAAAAGACGAGTAACAATGAGCTATTTGTAAATTTAAATCAGTCCAATTGATTGATAATGAATAACTTATACTTCAATTAAAAATACTGAAACCATAGGGGAGTAGGTTTGTTCAAGCGAGGCTGTTGCTATCCTTTTGTTGAGAACCGCACAAAGCTATAGATTATACATCAGAAAAAAATCATATTAAATTTCTTTTATTAAAATAAAAAAGTATACATTTATGAATGCTTAATTCTTATATGGCAAAAAAATAATTATATTTTTCTACCTAAAAATATTGGCTAGAAAGATATTTTACTATCTTTGCTTTATATTAATAGTAGAATTCGTTTTAAATCCATGAACATTACTTAATCAAAAAAAAAAACAACACACCTGAAAACATCTGGCATATATAATAAAATGCTAGCCCCCTCAAACCCGATTCTCATCCCTTAACCGACCGCCTTACAAAGGCAACATCCCTCTAACCGTTATAAAGAGTACACTATATCTGTGTGCCAACTGCTGATGCCCATAGCATTAGTTTGTTGTGTGCTAATTATATTGTGCCAATCCTACAAATTTCATAGTCCTCAATATTCGTAATGAATACTGGTTAATAGTCTATGTGTATACTTCACCCGTGTGCGCTTTGTTATGATCGGTATGAAGTTAACCATGACACAAATCGCTTGACTACAGAGATAGAATACAAGCAGCCAAATTATAATCACTAATAAAAAGCAAAGATTTGGACGGAAGTTCAGATTAGAATTCCATCTAAGACTTAAATAGCGAATGTTGATACTATCCTGCCTACCTC
The DNA here is from genome assembly GCA_047626155.1 of Saprospiraceae bacterium. Taxonomy (GTDB): domain Bacteria; phylum Bacteroidota; class Bacteroidia; order Chitinophagales; family Saprospiraceae; genus CALGLS01. The sequence continues at coordinate 4,870 of JBLHRR010000228.1, forward strand.
AAATTTAAAAGGCCTGATAGAATCTAAAAATCACCTTCAGAAGTTGAATAGACTTCTGCAAGCTTGGGATTTATATGTCCATAACAATGATAATACAGGAACCTACAAATAACGTACAGATTGACTTTACACGATACAATTATATAATTACATAAAAGATAATTAATTAAAGAAATAGACTCGGTTGATTCGCATGCGAAGTACCACATATAAAACAAACTACTTACGCCATTGCCAACAATCAGTATACATATAGCTTTAAGCATGCAAATTATCAATAAATCCTTTACAGATTATTTTAAATCCTAAACGTTCTAATCCTTATTTATTAATTAAAAATGTTACTTCTCATGAAAAAAAGAATGCAAATTCTAATGTCTATGACATTAACGGCATTTCTGTTTCTTGGATTGACAAGCCTTAACGCTCAGTCTTTTACTACTGGACCTACTACTTATGCAGGACCAAACGGTAAGACTGAAATCGACTATCAGCAAGGTGCTGATGCAACGGCTACAATTCAAACAGAAATTCAATCTTATGGCCTTACTGCTCCTGTAGATCCTACCACTGTTGGTGCGGAGAACTTCTACCGTGTAGTTTTCTTGAAAATGGTATCTACTAACATCGCTTCTGGGGAAGCTACAGCTGGTGCAATCTTCAGAGGTTATAACGCGACAGTGAACAAATCAAAAGGAGCATATCCTGGTTTGGTAAACGCAACTTGGCAAGAAGACATGATCACTTTATTGTCTAACTAGTCTGTATTGTCAAATTGTTAATTTTAAAAAAAACGTGAAAAATTTTGTTCTCATGAAAAAAACAAATTTTACTAAAATTATGACTTTATGTCTGATGGTCTTTGGGATGCTTAGCACCCAGACCTCTCAGGCTCAGTGTCCAGTTGGTCAAACTGAAGTTACTGTTACCATGACGGTAGGTGGCTTCAATAACGAAAATAGCTGGGTACTTTGGGATGCTACCGCTGGAGCTGAAGTAAGCTGTGGTGGTCAAGGCCCTGCTGCTGGTGCG
>JBLHRR010000229.1:0-5877 GCA_047626155.1 Saprospiraceae bacterium
CTCCATCAACTAGTTGTTTTGGTTGTTCACTAGCTGCATATGGTGATTATATACTTATTGGGGCACCTGGCTCTATTGGAATTAATGGTGTCGTCACTGCTGGAGCAGCATATGTGTTCAAAAAAGAAGGCGATCAGTGGATAGAAAAAGCTATGTTAATTCCCTCGGACTTTGTAGCAAGTCAAGGATTTGGATCCGCAGTAAGTTTATACGGAGACTACGCAATTATAGGTTCTGCCCTAGATGATATTGATGGGTTAACGCATAGCGGTTCCGCGTATATTTTTAAAAAAGAAGGAGAAGAATGGATAGAGCGAACGAAGCTGATTCCTTCTGATCCAACAGATCAAGCTAGTTTTGGATTTCATGTATCCATAAACGAAGAATTTGCATTTGTTGGATCTACTCGTGCCTTCAATGCAGATGGTATAAGGACAGGTGCTGTTTATACTTATAAACGTTCTGGGCAAGACTGGACGGCTCAATCAAAACTTACGCCCAGTGACGGCATGGAGGTGGATGTTTTTTACAAACCAATTGTCTCAGGCAATAGGTTGTTGGTAGGTAGCACTAATTCACCAATTTATAATGATATTGGTAAAGGGGCTGGATATATTTATATTCGGGATGGAGATGACTGGGTAGAAGCAGACAAGTTAATTCCTAATGAAGACTTAGAAGGTGATCTACAACTAAAAGGAATGGGCCTCTCCAGTAATTATGTAGCATTGGCCAGCTCTTTTAATACTGATTGTGCACCAGTCCATTTATATAAATTGAACGAAACTGAAAATAGCTGGAATAAAGTAAATGTGCTTATGGGCTTGGGGCAAGAAAACCAGAGGTATGGGCATGATGTCTCTGTATCGGATGATTATCTAGCTGTAGGAGCCGCTCATACTTATTACCACTATAATGATAATGATAGCATTCGTACTGGGGCCGTTTACGTTTACGATTTAAACACGCTCGTGTCTGAAGAAGAGGTATTAAAAAGAAGTAACATTGTAACTTTAGTTCCTAATCCAGCAACACAAATAATAAGGATTAGCGTAACGGATGCTGCCTATTCTATTCCTGATTCTGAGATAGAACTTTATGATACAAACGGTAGATTGCTAAAAACGTATTCTGACAAATCGTTAGTTAATGAGAGTAGTTGGGAACTAGATATTAGTCATTTAACATCAGGAGTCTATTTTGTTAGAATAGCTTCTACGACTCAGGGAGCAGCCTCTAAAAGATACTTTCATAGTGACCGATTCATTAAGAATTAATTAAAACGATTAGAACAAGGTACTTTTGAACACCTTACCGGTTTGGAGAATTACAATTTGAGTTATGAAAAACTGTTGTTAATCTTGCATGGAATCGAGACGAAAAAATCACTCCGTTTTCGCCCGAACTAAATCCCAGGTCAACATCACTAACAAAAGCAACTCCTCTCTTTTATTCAAATTTCCTACAAATTGCAAAGCCCGTTGATGTACTTTCAAGGAAGTATCCTCCGGAATCAAAATCGCCACTTCCTTACCTTCAACGGTTATTGGAAAGGATTCTGTTTTCTCTTTCTTCTCGATTTTTGCCATAGGTTGAAAGTTTCCAGGGCTATACAAAACGCCGTTGCGTTCAATGATCCCAATCGCCTGATCATTCAAGGACACTTGTACCTGCTGGTTTCTAATTCTAAAAAAGAACGTTGCATTAGCCGTTCTTGCTATCAGTAATGCATTCTCTTTTTTGCCGCTATATCGTTTATAAGCATAGGCAACGAGTGGCTCTTCATAAATAGAAACAATAATACCCTTTGCTGTTTTAGAAATGCCCCCACGTGATTCCTGTCGTATATGACTATGAGAAAACAGCTCCAACTCCTTCACATCAATTGGGACTAATTCGGGAATCACATCCTTAAAAGAAGAAAGCAGCTTCTCTACCTCCTTCTTCATCCTTGTGGGCCCAGGGCGAAAATTCAACATCAACTGATAAGCTAAAAAAGTGCTCCCGCTGATGGCCAATCCGATAAGAGCTACGAAAATTATAAACGTCATATTATTATTTATTCCTGTGATTTTAAAAGGATAAGATCCTACCTTCCTTCCCGCGCACCAAATTCAATTTTATTTTCCTCCGGATTTTCCATCATCTTTTGTCTTGCTTCCAGAAGCACCAGATCTTCTTTGGTAAACAACTTATATTGACGACTGATTATTTTATCCAATTCAGCCCTTACCTTTTCTTTGCTTTCCCAGTAAGCACTTTGTTGCTCAGTGATGTCATATACCAATTGATTTTTCAGTTTATTAATTGGTTTTGGAAAAAAGTCAGATTTTGTATTTAAGCGATCCAATTCATCAAGTAATTCTGAGTGAATCCCTTTCCCTAACAAACTGTGCCCGCCATAATCCCAGGTCTGCATAAACCAAGCTGGATAAAAATGCTCAATACTATCTCCTTTGTGAACCTGAAAAAAAAGCTCTGCCATTTCATCGTCTTCTTTTCCTGAAGTGGATAGTGCTTTTTGTTGAAACTGTTTGTAATCATTGAAAAGGTAGTAAATCGTACCTTCCGCCGCGAGTTGAGGAATATAACCCGGCATGGCTTGTTTCAACCAAAACAAATCAGGTAATTGATCGTGATTGACTTCTATTTTTTCTCCTATCAAATCCACAAAATATTCCCGAAGGACAATTCCTTCATCATAAACTTTAGCAAAGGCTTCAGCCGTAGCTGCATTGTTATAGTTCTGCCGGTAGCTTTCCACATCATCAGCGAGGCTTTTGCCAAAAAGGCCAACCAATCGTTTTTGCATCATGACCTGTGCCACTGGATTATCTGCCTCCAGATTAAAACTTAAGCCACCTCCATAGATCCATCCACTAATACCTTGAGCTGTTTTTATTTTGATCCAGGGTTCATCGAAATTTACGCCACGTAGTTTTAAAGGCGTCGTGAATTCACTGACCTCTCCGGTATCATAGACTTTTGTTCCGATTGACAATCGAGCAAGTTCCTTTCCGTCTTTTCCCGGCTGATCCCGCAGGCGAAGGTTATCTAAATTGGTGGTAAAAACCAAGGGCTCGGTAGTTGGACTGCTTTTTTCAGCAGAGCTAGCAGTTTCAATTGCCTCATCAGTAGCAGTAGAAGCATCAGTCGTTTTATCATTGCGACAAGCCATTAATGACAAACAGAAGAAGAATAAGATATTTCTCATGTAGTTATTTTTTCGGTATTCGGTGTTTTGATATCAGTTATTAAAGGTCCAAATTAATAAATCCAAGTCAGTATATCACAAGTACTCTATTTTTTACGTTAATACTTCGACTTAATCATAATATTCCCCGCCAAATTGTATCAAAACACCTACATTAGCTGTTTATCATATACGTATTCATCTTTACTCTTACTCATTATTTATGGCACTTGATTCCATTCGCATCCGACAGGAGCTTCAAAAAGATATAAAAATCCGAAATAAGGCCCGAACTTATTCTGCGCTGACCTTAACATGTCTCTTACTCGCCTTACTTGCGCCCTTTTGTAGCGAAGTAAAGAAGAAGGATAATAACTTCGAAAAGGCCATCCTCGTCCAGTTTGAGCCTGAGGATTTTAAAGAAATGGCTTCCGCTGCAAAGTCTTCTTCACGGGCTGCTGCCAATGCACCTGCTGCGGCTAAAGAGGAAAAACCAAGCGAAGAAACAACCGCTACTACCCCAACTCCTGTACCGGTAGAAACACCACCAGAGGAGCCAAAACCGGAGAAAGTTAAACCAACTAAAGTCGATCTAATTCCTATAAGACCTTCTGCTCAGAAACCAATTCTTACATCTCCTGAACCTGCAGAAATCAACATCGAAGAAATGCTACAGGATCTGCCGGAAGAAGCACAGGTCGAAGAAGTTTCGGAAGAAGTAACGGAAGTAACCGAAGAAGTCTCTGCAGATTTCATGGCAGAGCTAGCAGCGTTTTTCAAAACCAGTGATTCAAAACCTTCTACGCCCTCTTCCAGTAATTCCTCTGGTTCAGGATCTTCTACCGGTGGAAGCGGAACTGCAAATACAGACAAACCGTCAAATGGTACTTCGTCCACACCAGGTGAAGGAACCTCAGGCAAATCTGAAACTGGTGATTCTAAAACAGATGGAGTTGGTAATTCTGGAAATAGTGGCGACGATTTTCAAGGAGACGGACTTCTGACTAGGAAAGTAATCAAACGAGAAAATCTTAAAAAGATCATTAAAAGAAATGGAAAGATTGTCATTAACCTCTGTATCGATCAGAGCGGTTCAGTCATTTTCAAAAAAGCAGATAAGAAAAAATCTTCTATCAAAGATCCATTGCTATTGAAAAAAGCGGAACGGGCAGCTGGTAGATATAAATATGAAAAAGATTACACGGCTGCGAAGAGGCAGTGCGGGGCCTTGACTATTATTATTAGTGGGATTGAATAACTGATCTTTACTCGTTTTTGATAATTAGAATTTATTGATTTTTTTATCAAAAAAGAAAAATGAAAGCTCATAAAGTACCCAAATTATCAGTCAAAGAATATATTTAACAAGAGGTTGAAACAGATATGAAATATGAATACCACAATGGTAAAATATATGCTTTAGCTCGTGGAACTATCAATCATAGTTTAATAAGTGGTAACGCTCATGCAGAATTAAGGCTTAAGCTTAGAGATAAAGGCTCTAATTATTTACCGTTCAATAGTGATCTCAAGTTATTTATTGAAACCACAAATAGCTATGTATATCCAGACACAATGGTGGTATGTGGAACATTTGATGACAGTGAAAATTGTGTAAAAAATGCAACGCTGATTGTGGAAGTCTTATCGAAATCAACCGCAGATTATGATAGAGGTGATAAATTTTGGTTATACAGGCAAATACCTTCCTTCAAAGAATATGTATTAATTGAGCAAAAGAAGCATGTTGTAGATATCCATTATAAGCATGACAATAGTGATCTATGGAGCATAACTCGATATAAAGGATTAAATGATGTTGTAAAATTACAATCCTTGGGTATTGAGCTATCAATGCAAGAGTTATATTATCAAACGAATATTTCTAGCGAAGGCTAGTTATTTCACTACTACTCGCCTGCTCGCAAACGAAGAAGCTCCTGCTTCCTTAGCCAATACGAAATACAACCCAGAGCTTAACGTCGACACGTCCAAACTTATATTCCCCACACTGTGCTCTTCCTGAAGAACGACTTCACCCAAACAATTCATCAAGCGAATTTCATAATCCAAAGGCATGTTCTCCTTCATCAAAAGGGTTAACGTTTCATCTACTGGATTCGGGCTCAACGTAAAGCTAAAAGCCTTTTCTTTTATATCAAAAAGCCCTGAATTATCCTCTACGGTTATTTCCAATATAGCGGTAGAAAAGCAATTAAATTCATTTTCCACGATCACGGAAACATCAAAGGTCCCTACTCCACTTGTAGCCCCATCAAATACAAAAACGTCTGAAGTACTGCCATCATTCCACAAAATAGATTCGTACTGACTTCCATCTAAAGTTAAAACTAAAGTACTATCTGTTATAATCACTGCGTTGCTTCCTATTGAAACAACTGGATTCGGGTTCACCAAAAAATCAATAGTAACAATACTATCACATCCAAGTATTGTCAATAGATTTTGCTGATAGTTTCCGCTTTCTGTATAAGTTTCATCCCCTACGGTAAGAGCCTCTCCTTCACAGATTACTGCTGCTAGCTCCGTAACTACACTACTGCTCACGGAAAGGTCAATCATAACAACACTGTCACATCCGAATGTCGTCAACAAGTCTTGTTGATAGTTTCCGCTTTCTGTATAAGTTTCATCCCCTATGGTAAGAGCCTCTCCTTCACAGA
>JBLHRR010000230.1:0-5760 GCA_047626155.1 Saprospiraceae bacterium
TGCTACTCGGGGTGAATATAGGTTCGACTCCTCCAGGGTCTTGCGTACCTAACATGTACCGATCGTCTTTTTTCGAGCATCGAGCTGCGGCTCGGGGTGAATGTAGGTTTGCCCCCTCCAAAGTCTTCGTACCGAGATGTTGCGAAAACGATGTAAATATATTGGGACTAATTGACTAATTTTGCCAATCAACTAAACGCGAACCAAGATTACCAATTAACTAATATCACCAATCAACCTTTTACTAAGTAGACTTTATTCCAAATAGAATGGTACGGTCGGCCGGAAACCGAAGACCCGAAACCGAATAACCTCTAATCAAGGGGACCAATTAACTAATTCACCAATCACTATTCAACCAATCACATGCGCATACTCGGCTACATCAAACATCCTACTTACCTCGTTACCGTTTTCCGAATGGAAGACAAATTCAGCATTCAATTTGAAAAAGGGTTGTTAGTTCAAACGTATAAATATCGGTCGGGGCCTTTGTTGAGTAATATGAGGGAACTGGAAGCGATGGTGACTCCGCCTTATTTAGCGGAAGTTGAAAAGGTATTTTTATCTATGGACGAAACTAGGGCTAAGCACATTCCTGTTTTGGAGGATGAAGACGAGTTTCAAGATATAATATAATGCTCCCCGAAAGATGCCTGTTAGATCCTTGTGACAAAAGATGGAAGGTAGGATCGAGGCTTTTTATCAAGGCACATCTGGTATTATTCCATTGATATGCCGTATTTTTTTTAAGTGCTTTATCCACCGTAATTGGTGCCTATTACTTTTGTTCCACCTTAATTAAGGGTTGGTCTATTATGCTAATATTTAGGCCCGCTTTTCGTATTAATATGTTGTCTTATACTTTCACATTATTCCTTAATAGGTAAACCCCGTTTTTCTTACTTACTAAATCACAAATAACCAAATTATGAAGATCCTGGTTGACATGGTCCACTTGGCGGATGTAAACTTCTACAAAAACGCGCTGAATGAACTCAACAAACGCCACGACATTACCATTACTGTCCTGAATCGAGGTAACCTGCTCAAGGTGATTACTAGAGAATATCCTGATTTCAAGATTGTTCCTTTGGGCAAACATTACAAAGGGAAGTTGGGCAAAATTATAGGACTGGCGCAGCGATCTTTTGGCTTTCTGAGCCAGTACTTAAAAGACAAACCTGACGTGGTCACTTCCTTCGGTTTCTACCCTGGTGTGATCGCCAAGCCATTTGGTATTCCAGCTGTTTTGTTCCACGATGATTATGAATATCAATTCATCTTTAACATGTGCAATCGTTTTGCGACGAACTTCTTCATTCCTGATAGTATTCGTACAAAATTGCCAGCGAACTTACAAGGTTCCAACAATGACCCTACTAACAAGATTCAATTTTACAATGGCTTCAAGGAAACAGCATATTTGAAAAATTTCCAAGCAGATGCCTCTTGCTTATCTCGACACGATTTGGTGGGTAAGCCTTTTGTTTTTTGTAGAGACATTGACTCCATTAGTTTGAACTATGATGATTACGAACTAATCGATCTAGCTCCTGCCTTCCAAAAACTGAAAGATCAGGGCTACACCATTCTTTATTACCCAGAAAAAGATCACGATAGATACAATCACTTAGTAACCAAGTTATTAGGTGGTATTCCTGACATTATGCATTTGCAGTATTTCGCCAGTTTGACTATTTCTTCCGGCGACACTATTGCAAGAGAATCTGCCTTGGTTGGTACGCCTGTAATTTACGTTGGTGGACGGCAAATGGCCGTTAACCTACCTTTAGAAGAAATGGGGTTGATTTTTTCTACAGAAAACAAGGAAGAAGTTTTAAATTACGTAAATAAATTGTTACAACCAAGCTTCAAGAGTAAAATGAAAGAGAAGATTGACGCTGCCGGATGGGAAGATATTACAAAGGTGATTACAAATGCTTTGGAACAGCATGAACCAAAGAAATCCAAGGCAAGGCAAACTGTTGGATAAAATAAAAATTCAAAACTGATACATTAGACTTTATTCCAAAATAGTTTGTATATCCTCAAATGCTAATTCTCGCCAGCACTTCTCATCCCTTCCGCTTTGCGGTTAAATCACTTGACTCTTCACTGAACAGTCACCCTTTGGGATCGCTCTTTAATGTTCGCCCGTAGCTAAGGCTACGAAGTCAAAAAAGAGCTTCGTTCTGACAAAAATTATCTATTTGATTTCTATACAAAATATTTCAGCATAAAATCTACTATATATAATTGAGACACAATATGAAAATAGGATACATACTTGGTTTGAAACAGGGGATTCATCGATTCATTTACCGCGAACTTTGTGCGCAGGAAGAAATGGGTTGTGACATTTCTATTTTCACGACCAAACGAAATGAAGGGACTTACAATCCGCATGACTCTTGGAAAGTACACAGCGTTTCTAAGTATAGTGGCATGTTGATGCAGATTGTTTACTTTTTGAAGCAACCTGCTTTGTATCTCAAATTATTATCAGAGGCCATTAAGAACGGATCTGTAGCAGATTTTGCTATAGCTGCTAACTATGCCGGAGATACAAAAGGACTCGATTTGATTCACGCTCACTTTGGTGATCGAAAACTATACGTTGCCTATTTTCTAAAAAGGTTGACAGGTGTTCCTTTGACTGTAACAATACATGCACATGAGCTTTGGCGAAATCCAAATTGGAAGATGTTCAAAATAGCAATGGAAGCAACTGACCGAATTGTAACCATCTCTGATTTCAATAAGCAGTACATGATTGATACTTTTCAAATAGATGGGGATAAGATTGAGGTGGTAAAACTGTATGTAGATGACGACGATATTATAGAAGAAGATCAGAAGCACATTTTGATTGTTGGTTCATATGAGGAGCGCAAAGGTTATGATACCTTATTGGAGGCGATGAAGATTATGGATAGAACGGATTACACCGTTTGGTCTGCTGGCTATGGCCATATGGATATTCCAGGAATGGCGAAAAAGATGGGTTTAGAAAACCGTATTCAGTTCTTCGGAAAGATACATGCGGACATCTTGAATATCATGACCATGAGCTGTGATTTCTTTTGTCTGCCTTGCAAAGACGTTCATTTGCCTGGCGGTACCATGGATCGCGAGGGAATCCCGGTAGCCATCATGGAAGCCATGGCTTATGGCAAACCTGTGATTTCGACCCGACATGTTGGTCTTCCGGAGCTGGTAGAAAACATGCTCGTAGATCAAGATAACCCAGAGCAATTGGCTGAGGCGATCAGCTTCTTATTAGATCATCCAGAAGTGTATGCGAAACAAGGGAAGCGAAACCAGGAAATCATTCAGGAGCAGTATAGCAAGAAAAATGCAGGGACTTTGAATGCGCTTTTCAAGGAAGTAGCTATGGCTACAAAGAGTAAAAACTTACTGATAAAATAATCATAACTGTTCAGCAGGTGGCTTCCTACTTTCGCACGTTATAGGAAAGCTAACTGCTAACGGCCAGTAGCTAAAAGCCATTTAATAACAAACAATTTTCAATTTTTAAAATACTTACAAAATGGATTTAATATTTTCACGACGGAATAGAATCTATATCTACGCCTTCTTATTTTGTCTTTTTTCATTTGCAGTGATGTTCTTGCCGGAATCTATTTCTCGGCCAATGACTACCGAAGACGGGCCATTTGAAACTGCAGGAGCACTTTTCTTTCTTGGAAGTTCTGTTCTTTTTTTCATGCTCTTTTTAAAAGAGAATAAATTTGCAGATATCGGAGATCGACAGTTTTTTAGTACTAAAGGAAAGCGAACTTGGTTCTTACTTTTAGCAATGCTCTTCTTTATTTTAATGGGCGAAGAGGTCAGTTGGGGACAACGGATTTTTGGCTGGGGCGGCTTTGAGGGCAATGTCCAAGGCGAGTCTACTCTCCATAATTTACCTTTCTGGAACCAACACTTATCAGAACCTGGCGCAGTAGTAGAAGTTGAAAAAACAGGTATCGCAGCTATGTTTACTGCGAAGAAAATATTCGTATACATATTTCTCTCCTTCTTGTTTTTACTTCCGCTAGCAGTAAAATTCGTTCCCTTTATTAAAAATCTTGTTAAGAGACTTTACATACCCGTACCTGCAATCGAGTTGGGTATTTTATTCATTCTAAACATAATCCTATTCAAAGCCTTCAAACCATTACGACATGGTTGGGATGGCGCCGGACGAGGCCTCTCGGAAATTGAGGAATTCAACTTTGCTTTCATTTTGTTCTTAGTCCCTTTTGTTTGGCTGATGAATAAGAAAGGTAATTTGAAATTGAACTACACTAAATAAAACACTACTTCTGTAAACTTAATAATATGTCAAATTTAATAACCAACTGGCGAAAAATAGCCATCGGTGTTACCCTCATAAGTGCCCTTGCCTATATGATGGTTTTCCTACCAGAACATACTTTTAAACAACTCGCAAAGGAGGACGGAATCCTTGAGTGGACCTGTACCCTACTCTTCTTTATTACCGCTATATTGTTTTTTGTTTTATTCTTTCGTAACAATAGTTTTGCAAAAATAGAAGTAGCTAACTTTTACAATACCTATACCAAACGTATTTGGTTTTTACTATTGGCTTTATTGTTCATTTTCCTTACCGGAGAAGAAATTAGTTGGGGGCAACGATTGTTAGGTCTTGAAACACCTGAAGAAATTGCCGCAAACAATGAGCAAGGCGAAATTAATTTCCATAACAATGCGCTTTGGCATTTATATGATAAGGATGGAAATCGTAAATCAGGGCTTGCACTTCATTTGACAGCCAAGCGAATCTTCATTTACATATTTACCATCTTCATGTTATTTTTACCACTTACTGTAAAATTCGTTCCTTTTGTTCGAAACCTGGTAAAACGTTTTCACTTACCAGTTCCGGTCATGGAACTTGGCTTTATGTTCGTTGCCAATGTCGTACTATACTTGATTTTCAAACCGATTGCGAGTTACGACAAAGAGATTGCCAGAGCACTTTCTGAAGTACAGGAACTAAACTTTTCCTTGGTATTATTCTTCCTGCCTTTTGTTTGGTTTGGTGTGGGGAAAGTGGCAGAACATTCTTCTGTTAGTGGAAAAGTGGAAAGAGTCAGAAGTTAGACGAAATTTTGTTGTTAGAATAAATAGTAAATCCTTCTTCGCATAATACGAAGAAGGATTTACTATTTTAGATCAAGGTGATACTGCCCTAAAAAAGCAATAACATGGTTTTCGGTGCGCCCCAAATCAGCTTGCAATTCACATAAAAAGGCAGCTACCAAAAATTAGAGCTCCTACCCTCTCCGTTTTTTCTTCCGCTTCTTTTTCTTCTTCCCTTTCCCTTTTTTCTTCCGCTTCTCTTCCCATTCTATCTGCAGTTCATCTTCTTCATCTGCTCCACCCATATAGCCCAATCTAAAGCCAATACCCACCCGGAGTATTCGGTCTCCAAAGGCATCAACCGAAAATTCATCACTAGTTTGTTGTTTCACAGTCAATGCAGGATCCTGAACTTCTGCTTGATTGTAGGACAGTGCCATAGAAATTGGCGAGGTATTAATATCTATATAAATGCGGCTTGTTATATCAAATTCCAAATGCGCGAAAGCACCGACCCAAACACCAGTTTTAGAATTGATCACTGGAAACATGTTGTATTCCGCAGATTGGATATCCTCTCTCAGATAAAATAATCTACCCGCTCCACCAAAACGGACAGTCATAAAATCGAATAGTTTTTTCTTCAAC
>JBLHRR010000231.1:0-5755 GCA_047626155.1 Saprospiraceae bacterium
CTTCCATCTTCCATCTTCCATCTTCCAATTACATTATCATTAACTCTTAAAAAATTTAGCCATTATGAAAAAATCCCTTTTTAGTTTTTTGGTTTTAGCTCTTGCGCTTACGCTCTTTTCTTGTGAAAAAGACGGCCCTCAAACAGACGACGAATTAATTGACGCTATTATAGCCAGCGAAAAACAGAATGTAACTGAAGCTGCATTACCCTTATCTGCCCTTACTATATTGTCCGATGAATATTCTGAAAGCTTTGCTGAGGCAGCTCAGTTGGCTGATGAACGGGGCTATGAAGTAACGATGATGCGCGGTGGAGGAACCCTGATCGGTGAACGTACGCCTATCTACTTCAACCTGGATGGAAGGCAATTGAGAAGAGAAAGAGATCGTCGACATGATTTTGAAGGCAGACGTCGCCCCGGCAATGAAGGCTGTGACCGCAATGCGTGTTTTGACCTGGTATTCCCTATAACTGTTATCATGCCTGATGGCACAGAAATAACTGGCGATGATGGAGCTACTATAAGACAAGAAGTAAGAAGCTGGTATGTCGACAACCCAGGTACTGGTGAACATCCTGAGTTGCAGTTTCCTTTAGATATTATTTATGAAGATGAGACAACTGCAACAGTAAATAGTCATGAAGAGTTGCGGGCTGCATTTGCGGCATGTGAATAAGAGAAGAAGGAAGTTGGGAGTAGGAAGTGTTCGCATTACGCGTTCTTCCAACTTCCTACTTCCACCTTTACTGTAGCTAATTATCATAATCAATCCGATCCTTAAACTGTCGCTGCCGCAGCCGAATTTTATTGATATAAAATCCGAGTGATTTCCTTGTTTACAGATTTACGTAGCCGCGTAGATACGACCCTTTGCTCTAGATATAAATTAAGTTGTTGACCAAAAAAAACCAAAATCAATTCGGCATTGCCCGAAGCTCCTCCAAATCCAAAATAGTAATCAGACTGCTTTCAACAGTAATCAACCCTTCATGCTTAAAATCCGTCAGTGTACGAATGACAGATTCCTTAGCCGTACCTACCATACTCGCCAAGTCATCTCGAAGAATGGCTATTTTAGTATTGCCCTCTTCACGGTTGTGTAGATCTAGTTTGACTAAGGCTTCCGCTACCCGTTTTCGGATAGAACTATAGGCAAGGCTTAACAATTGCACTTCTTGTTCATTGGTATTATTGGCTAACATTTTAATAAACCGCGCCGAAAAATTTCTATTGTTATAAAGTAGGGAGAAGAAGTCTTCTTTTGGAATGTGATTGATTTCTCCCTCTTCAATAACCATCGCAGATTCGCGATATGGACTTTCTCGAAGTAAGGCATTGTAGCCAATAAAATCTCCGGTTTTGTAAATGTGGGTAATATATTCTTTACCCATTTCATTGGTCCGGAAAGTTTTCACCTGACCGCTGGCAATAAAATAAAGTCGCTTCGGTAGGTCGCCTTCCTGATACAAGAAATCCTTCTTCCTGTATTTTCTAGTCTCTCTTTGTTTTGATAAATTTTCTAATTCTGTTTGGCCCCTGGCTTCATCAATAAAAGTATGAAGGCCGCCGGATGTGCCATCAAACGATTTCTTAAGTCGCTCACTTTTTTTGAGCCGCATTTCTATGGCGTCCAGCAATTCTACATCGTCGTATGGCTTAGTAATGTAATCATCAGCACCAAGGTTCATACCTTTTCTGAAGTCTATTTTTTCAGCCTTAGCTGTCAAAAATATTAACGGAATTTCTGTTGTCTTTGGCGATTTATCCAGGATACGTAAAACGCCAAAGCCATCTAAAATAGGCATCATGACATCGCAAAGAATTAAGTCCGGGTTTTCTGACTGTGCTTTTTCTACACCTATCTTACCATTCTCCGCAGTGATAACTTCATAGTTAGACAGTTCTAAGACTTCGGCTAGGTTTTCTCTAACCAAATCATTGTCTTCAATTACTAAAATCTTGGTCATAATGTTATTGCTTTGTTCCTGGTGATATTATTTTCACTGCAAAGTAAGCGGATTATCTCTTTCCCCATATGACTTTTATTAGGCAGAAGGATGATTTTTGTCAAGCCTTTTTTAACTGTCTTTAAAGTCAATACTCAATATAGGTATTTCTGCATGATTTACCAGAGCTTCTACGTTTGAACCCGAAAAGATCCTTTTTATCGGGTGACGTTTTTCATTCGAAATGGCAATCAAGTCGGCTCCTAGTTCATCCGATAAATGCCGAATGCCAGCATCTATGCTCCAGTCTCTTTGAAAATAAGTTCTGCAAGGGATATCCATTACCTTGGCCATGTTCTTAAAATCCTCCATAGCTGCCTTGACCAGCACATAGGGTTCTCTAAACCAGCTGGATGTGTTGACCTGCGTGAGGTGTATATTGGGCTTAAATATTTTTACAAAATCTAAAAGGTACTGAAAAGAGCGCTTATCCGAACTGTTAAAATTAGAAGCAAATACTACGTTTTTAATTTTATAATCCTTCAATTCTTCCTTGATTATTAATACTGGGCAATGAATGCGGCGGACTACTTTCTGCGTGTTAGAGCCAAGGAAGTATTCATTTTTACCGCTTGCACCATGTGAACCCATTACGACAAAATCAATATTATTTGACTGGGTGAATGCTTCGGTAAACGTAATTAAATTTCCTGTTGCCCAACCCGTTTTAATTGGTGCGTTTTTTTCCTTAGCAATTCCTTCCCATTCTTTTAACAATAGTTCTGCATTATGAATAGCCTGATTTGTTTCGGCGTTCTGACTCTTTTCCATTCCTGGTGATCCTTGTGGTAGGTCAATGATCGTATGTAAATGAAGTGTTGCCTGATAAGCAGCGGCTAACTCAATGGCAGCATGTGTCGCATTGGCCGCACATGCAGAGAAGTCGGTAGGGACAAATATACTTTTCATATTTAATTTATTATTTCGAACAGTTACTTACTCGGTTCCCAGCAAAGTTAATGAGCTACCTCTCTGCCCTTACTAATAAAAATCATTTGATTGGATGATTTTTATTAGTAAGCTATAGGAGATAGTTTCATAACTTGCACTTATTCCTTTACTACAAATCAAAATCTATGAAAAAGAAAATAATTGTTCCGGTTGACTTTTCTACTGCTTCGCAAAACGCTTATTCGTATGCAAAAGGATTGGCACAGGACTCTAATGCCTCTATAGAGTTATTGTATGTATATGTTGACTCCCTTGGAGAAAACCAGAATCAGGTGGAAGGAGAAATTAAAACATAAGTTGACTGACTTTATGGAATTGCTTTCATCAGCGTCAGCAGAAGGAGCCACGGAGCTTACGGATGTAGCAGTGAATATTCGGTTACTACGTGGTATGCCTGTTAAATCTATATTACGGATGTGTGAAAACCCCTCAGCCAATATGATTGTAATGGACTTGACTGGTCAGTACAATGCAGTCGAACGTTTTTGGGGAACAATATCTTGCTCTGTTGCACAAAAGGCCAATTGCCCAGTGTTGCTTATTCCAAATGGTGTAAGTTATGCTCCTTTAAAAAAGATCTTATATGCAAGTAATTTTGAATCTGCGGATTAGCGGAGAGATGCTACGCAGTTCTGAACGTAAAAAGGAATTAGAAGACACTGAAGACATCGTTTTAATAAAACTACCAAAAATAAAACAGATATCGTATGTATTACAATACACCACTTTCAGAAGTTATGACTAAAGATTTGACTACTGTTGGGCCAGATGATACCCTTGAAGTCGTTGATTATATTTTTAATAACAATAGTTTTCGCCACTTACCAGTAGTGGATAAGGATGGAAAAATATTGGGGATGATTAGTAAGTTGGATTACAATTTACTTTGCAATGGAATGACACTTTTCCGGAAGGACTTGGAGAAGGAAAATAATCTGAGTTTCTTTCGCACCCTACTTTCTTCGGAAGTAATGACTAAGGATTTAGCAAAGCTTCCTCCATCTACAAAAATATCTGTAGCTGCAGGTATTTTTAAAGAGAATTTATTTCACGCCATTCCTATTGTTACTGAAGGTGATAAGTTGATTGGCTTGATCACAACAATTGATATGATTAATTACGCCTATGACCAACCAGCTTTAAATTTTAAATAGTCAATCTGACATGAAAAAAAATAATAGTTCCAACGGACTTTTCCAAAGTTGCTTCAAACGCTTATGCTTTCGCAAGGGCTTTTGCGAAGTGCAAAGATATTCCATTAAAGGTGGTACATACTAGCGCATCTTGGAAACGTTAATGACCTGATCTTGCCACGTGATATAGAGGAATTTAGAACTAAAAAATAAAATGAACTAAGGGTCTTTGTCCATCAATTTGATGAGGCTGGCGATTCGGAAATGATGTCTTCTATCGCAGTGGTTGAAAAAGAGGTCATTATCGGTTTTCCAATTGCCAGAAGAAATCCCTGTGGCTTTTACTACTTTTATGGCATTAGCTAATTGGGTTTAATGTAGAGGTACCTAGTTACACCCAAAATTCACGCACAAGTATTGACAACAAATGGTAAAGGAGATGGAGATGCACAGCAAGTAAAGCCAATGTTAGAACAAGTCGAATCACCAATAGATAAATTCAGTGGAGACGGAGCATATGACACCTGTGAACTATGGAAGTTATTGAAAGACTCAAATATTAGAGGAATAATTCCTCCTCAGGAAAACGCAGTTTACTGGGTCGACGAGCATGATAATTTACTTGATATAGAAAGGAATAATGTATTAAGAGAAATAGAACTGACTACACGAAAGGATTGGAAGAAGGTGAGTAATTATCATAGGCGTAGTTTATCAGAAACAGCAATGATGCGATTTAAAACAATATTCGGATCTACACTTTATTCCAGAAATTTTAAAAAAAAATCGAAGCAGCAATTAAAATTAAATGCCTATATAAAATGACAGCCCAAGGTATGACTGTCTCTCAGAAATATGTGCGTTGATTGTTATGGAAAACTGGAAAAGCTCCGTTTTGGGTTTTTATGCAACAACGCCGTTTCTAATTGTATTATTAAGCCTGTTCTTTATCACTCGTATTTTGGCAGGACAAAGCATCAACATGCTAGGAGGTACTTCGAAGTCGAGAGGTACATCCTGTCTGTTAAATTTTGAAAAATTATAATTCCTTTACCCTAGAAATAAAGAAATTTTAGTTGGTTTTATCTTTCAGGTAAGACTGCTTAACTTCTACCTGATTTTTTTGTGTAATTGTAATTTAATTACTATGTTTACGAACTTAATAATTCGCTAAAATACTGATTTGCAATTAATTGGTAGACTCAAATAGGTAAAGTGAGAACTCCTATCTCTTAGCCATATTCACCTACCCATTAATTCAAAACACTCACCACTCAACCAAAATTATGTTTCCATTTCGACTAATCCCCACCATTCTCATTTGCCTACTCAGTTTGTTTTTTATTCCGCAGGCTTACAATCAATGTACTGAAACCGAAGTCATCATCACCACTACAACTGGTCAATACGGTAATGAAATGACTTGGTCATTATATGATGACAACAATGTGGAGGTCGCCAACTTTCCGAGTGGGAACGATTACGAAACTACGGAAATAACCATTTGTATTCCAGATGGCTGCTATTCTTTAGCGGCCCTGGATAGTTACGGTGACGGATGGAATGGAGGGATCGTTGAAATGCTTTGGAACAATGCTTCTGCCAGTTTTGGCTTACCAGCAGGCGAAGACTATTATTTTGATTTTGGAATAAATACCACAG
>JBLHRR010000232.1:0-5595 GCA_047626155.1 Saprospiraceae bacterium
GGATGTAACATGGTATACACGCGTACTTGGACGGCAATGGATGATTGTGGGAATAGTGCTACGTTTAGTCAGAACATTACAACAACGGATACAGAAGCACCAAGCTTTACTACTGTTCCAGAAGATTACACCGGGCCTTGCGTGGATGCCAATGGAATGGTGACTGCTTACGCACAGATTTGCTCCAGCTCTGATGATGCGGAGGAGGATAAGGAAGATGGCGATGAAGGAAAAATGAATTTGACCAGCTCCGATTTAGAATTGGTTTTAGATGATTCTCAAAATAAAAATGTAGAAGTTGGAATGCGATTTAAAGAGTTGAATATACCAGCGGGTGCGCAGATTACTTCTGCTCACATTCAGTTTTATGCAGACGCAACGATTGATGTTGATCCTTCTTCACTTACCATACATGGAGAGGATAGTGATAATGCTTTGACTTTTACGACAGAAGATTTTAATATTTCCAACCGGCCAAAAACTTCATCAGCAATAGACTGGGAGCCAGGTGACTGGCAGGTGATTGGAGACAACCATGAAGTAGAGCGTAGCCCAGATTTGACAACGATTGTTCAGGAAATAGTAGATAGAACAGGATACACTGCTCAAAGTGCTTTAGCCTTTTTTATCAATGGAACTGGAAAACGTACAGCGATTGCTTATGATTTGAATCCGGATCAAGCACCGGAATTGTATGTGACTTATCAGGTAGCTGCTGATATTTTTGGTATGGCAACAGCTACAGACAATTGCAGCAGTCCTAACATTACTTTTTCAGATTTAGAAAATGGCGATTGTGCAGGAAGTAAAATCAGAACTTGGATTGCAACCGATGATTGCGATAACAGCAGTACGGCTACACAAATATTGAACTTCACAGATAATATACCTCCTGTTTTTACCTTTGTGCCAACGCATGTGAATGGTGATTGTGACACGATTAGCTTCCCACCGACCTTTGGAGATCCGATAGTAGCAGACAATTGTGATACAGATCCTAACATTACATTTACTGACTTCTTCTATGAGGGAGATACCAATAGTTGTGCGGATGAGGTAGACTATGATTATCGACGTCTCTGGGTGGCTACAGATGATTGTGGCAATACGACCACTGCGGTCCAGCGATTCAATATCAATGGTACGGATTACTCTTCTTTGTCTGGATTTATCTTCACAGAAGAAGAAGCTCCGGTAGCCGAAGTAGAAGTGAGTCTGGAAGGATTCAACGGATTTAATATGATGAGCATGTCTCAAGGCAACGGTACCTTTGGTTACAATAGTTTGAATTACGGTTCGAACTATACGGTAGCGCCAAAGTCAAATCATGACCCGCTGAATGGAATAAGTACTTATGATATTGTATTGATGAGTCGACACATATTGCAGGTAGAAGCATTGGATTCTCCTTATAAGATCATCGCTGCAGATGTCAATAAATCAGGGAACGTTACAACTTTCGATTTGGTGGAATTGAGAAAGATGATTTTGTTAGTCGATGAAGAATTCGAAAATAACAAGTCCTGGCGTTTTGTGGAAGCTGGTTATACCTTTCCTGATCCTAGCAATCCTTTTAATGTGGTCTTTCCAGAAGAAACTTTCATCAATGGTTTGGTAGAAGGAGAGGAGCACAATTATGTAGGTATCAAGATTGGAGATGTAAATAACACTGCAATTCCGAACAGCCTAATGGCAGTGGAAAGCAGAACGCTCGGAGAAGGAATAACATTGCTAATGGATGACGTAGAATTGGAAGTAGGAGAGGAGTATGAAATAAGCGTACGTGCGGAGGACTTTGATGCAATCACTGGCTTTCAATTCGCTTTGGACTTTGATGCAGCTGGTTTGGAATTTGTTGATCTAAGCTCTGCAATGCTTCCGCGATTGGGAGCGCAGAATTTTGGTTTAACCAAAGTGAATGAAGGAAGAATTGTAAGCAGTTGGAATCATAGTGAAGCATTGAGTTTTGATGCGGATGCTGTGTTGTTTACTTTGAGATTTAAAGCGAAGGCTAACGTTCGATTGAGCGAGGCGTTTTCAATGGCTAACCATAGCATTTCAGCGGAAGCTTATAATCGCGAATTGGACTTGTTGTCTCTTGACCTACGTTTTGAAGGTGATGTTGATCCTATTTATAACAATGAATATACATTGTACCAAAATCAACCGAATCCTTTTAAGACAAATACCACTATCGGTTTTGAATTGCCTGCAGAAACAAGGGCAACGATTAGCTTTTATGATTTGTCCGGACGATTGGTCAAAGAGATTTCTAATGATTTTCCGAAAGGATATAATGAAATTACAGTTGATAAATCAGACTTGAAAGGGAATGGGGTATTGTACTACCGATTGCTGACTTCTGACTTTGAAGCAACTAAGAAAATGATGATTGTTAAATAAAAAACTAATACGACTTAAGTAGGATTGTTTTGATTAAGTCCTTAGTATATTGAATCTCTATTTGAAAAACCCTGCGCCTTTTTGAGGCAGCAGGGTTCTTTTTTTTTGGAGGGAGTGAAATGAGAAAGCGTTTGAGTTTCCTCCTATTTAAGGATGTATTATCGAGTACATATAGCTTGACAATTATCAGATATATTCACATAGAATATCGTAAAGTTAATGTTCAGTATATCCTCTGAAATTGTCCCAGAGCCACTAAAGGTTAGGTCAGCATTGAATTGACTAGGAATTGTAATATCATTCCCGCTAACTGTCGCGTTCAATTGCCCTCCCCAATCATAAAAATTGATAATGAAGATGGATTCTTCGTCCAGACTAGATTCAACGATTGTGATATTGTAAGCATCATCTCCACTTCCACAGGTTTCGACGACAGAGAAGGTTCCAAGAAATCGATCTCTATCAGGGGGCTCCTCTTTTTTACAACTTCCTATAGAAAGAAGGAGGCTGATTAAAAGAATAGGTAAATAAACGAATCTAATTATTTGTCTCATTGTTATTTTTTGTAAATGAAATTGGGGTTATTAGTTTAGGTTTTATTGCAGTTGACGAAATATTTATAACAATATACGTACAAAAGTAGGGCAACTTTATCTATTGCTATCTAAGGTAAGAATATTTTAAAAAAAATCACCACCTGTTTTTTTTGAACCTATGTCGCCTAGCCCTCCCTTACATTTCAATCAAAGGCTATGTGATGCCCCATGTTTTTATTATATTTAGAGATAAAAACATCAGCTATGCAAAAACTATTACTCCCTCTTTTCAGTTCTCTCTTCCTTTCTTACAGCTTATTTGCCCAACCTTGCCAATCGGATGAGTCCACAATCACCGTAAAAATATTGACAGACGACTGGGCTTTAGAAACCGCCTGGGAATTAAGAAATGCTTCAACAGGAGAAGTCTATGCTAGTTTGGATTACAACACTTATGAAGATTTCACACTTTACGAAGAAGATTTCTGCGTACCATTAGGACAATGTATATCTTTTGTAATTTATGACAGTTACAGTGACGGAATTTTTTCTCCTGGCTATTACAAGATTTGGGTAGATGGAGTAGCGACGGCTACCAATAATGCTTTTGGAACAGAGGACGAAGTATACTTTAATTGCCCACCGGGTACAAATTGTTATGATGCCATTGTTGTTACGGAAGGGGAGTACGTTACGGCCAATGACAATGCCTGGTATGCGTTTACCGCGGACTCCACTGGGACCTATGGAATTTCTACTTGCTTTGATAATAATATTTGTGATACCAAAATTTGGGTCTATGATGATTGTCAGAATTTAACGATTAGTGAAGACAACACCGGTACTGTTTTTTATAACGACAATAGTTTGAATTGTGGCGATCTGGCCGAGTTGCTGGGGTACATAGGAGAAGGTCAGACCTTTTATATTCGGATCGGTGATGCCAGTGATGATTGTAATGGAGCGCCTTTAAATTGGTCAATATATTATGATGGCCCCGTGATTGGTTGTATGGATCCGGATGCTTGTAATTACAATCCCTTGGCGACCATTGATGATGGTTCCTGTTTGCAGAATGGAGATCCGGATTGTCCGAATGGCCCTGATCTATTGTTGCGTCAGGATGTTTTGGAAAGCTCCATTTACCTAACCACTTTAGATGCAACGGACGAATGTCTGGTCAACGAAGGTTGTCTGACTGGTTTGTGAATGAGGGACATTATTCGCTTTACTACCCACATTCAAAACATAGGAGAGCAGGATTATTTTATTGGAGAGCCAACCAACAATGGTAATCAATTTACTTATGACAACTGCCACGATCATTATCATTACGATGGTTACGCAGAATACTTGTTATACGATACGGCAGGAACGGTTTTACCGATAGGTTTTAAAAATGGATTTTGTGTATTGGATTTAGAATGTGACAATGGAGGTACTGCACAGTTTGGCTGCAGCTACATGGGGATTTCAACAGGTTGTGGGAATGTTTACAGCTCCGGTTTGGATTGTCAATGGGTAGATGTAACGGATGTTGCTGATGGGAAGTATGTGATGGTTACCCGCGTGAATTGGGACAATGCGCCCGATGCGCTAGGACGAGTAGAAAAGGACAGTACGAATAACTGGGGGCAAGTTTGCGTCAATCTGGATCGCTCTATCGGCGTACTGGAAATGACGGTGCTTGATGATTGCGATCCTTTTGTAGATTGTGCAGGTATTGTTTATGGAAATACCCAATCGGATTGTACAGGTGAATGTGGTGGGCTTACGCTGATGGGAGACCTCAACGCCAACAGCGTTCAGGAAATGGTAGATGCTTATGATTACAACAGTTCCATTCTTTCTGATAACATTAAGGCTACAAGTTGCAACGATTTGAATGCAGACGAACGAATTACGGTCTTTGATGCAGCCTTATTGGCGGGTTGTTTGAACTTTGGTTCTGGCCACACTCATAATGGCGGTGGCTTTCACGATCACTGCGAATTCCCGGACGGCATCGTCAATATCTTTGACACGGTTACGCTCAGCATCATTGGCCACAACTACGATGAAAAGTACATTGATATAGGGATGAAGAATCCGACTTGTGCGGTGGTTGCTTATCAATTTAAAATGGAGGGCTTATTCGTCATAGGCATTGAAAGCTTGATGGATGAAACAATGTACCCCATCAATGCGCAAGCGAATAACAGTGGAATGGTCATTGGGATGTCCTATCAAGATTCTACAATTGTGAAGTCGCAGGAGTTTGTGCCGCTTACCCGTTTGTATTTTAATAACATTCCAACTACAGAAATTTGTCTGGCCGAAATCATAGATGTAGTGAACCATGATTATCAGCAAACGATCACTGAAATAACGGGGGATTGTTTGACTTTTGTGACTGGGGTGACGGATGCGCTGGTTTCTAGTTTGGAGGTTGCTGTGGAGCCGAATCCTTTTCGGGATTATAGTATGTTGTGGTTTAGTAATCCGAAGGCGGCAGCTTTTGATTTGACGATTACGGATGTGCAGGGGCGGGTGGTGCGAAGGTATGCGGGGGTTCGGGAGGGTGTTGTTAGAATTGAGGGGGAGGGTTTGGTGGCTGGGGTTTATTGGTATCGATTGAGTGGGGTTGAGGGAGTTGAAGTTGGGCGGTTGGTGGTGG
>JBLHRR010000233.1:0-5542 GCA_047626155.1 Saprospiraceae bacterium
AACGGACAAATTATTAGCAACTAAAGTAGATAAAGTCCTTGCTGGAAAATTGAAGCCTATCTTCTGTTGTGGAGAGCCTATTGACATACGTAAAGCTAAAAAACAAAAGACTCACGTAGCTAAGCAACTGCGAGCAGGTTTGTTTCATTTGGATGAAAAAGCGTTTAAAAATGTTGTAATTGCTTATGAACCGATTTGGGCAATTGGCACAGGATTGACTGCTTCTCCAGAACAAGCTCAGGAAATGCACAAATACCTCAGAGGGCTGATTGCTAAAAAGTATGGTGAAAAAATAGCGAACAATACTAGTATCTTATATGGTGGTTCTGTGAAGCCAGGAAATGCAGAATCTTTGTTTTCTCAGCCAGATGTGGATGGCGGATTGGTCGGTGGAGCGTCTTTGGATGCGAAGGGTTTTGTGGAGATTATTAATTGTTTGTAGCCTATAAGTTATTATTATATAAGAAGGGACGTGTATTGGGGCTACTCAATGTATGTCCCTTTTGTATTTCCTATCATTATTTTGCCTAAGCTTTCTCACCTAATTGATACAAAGTGTAAACAAAAAGATTATCTTGGCGATTCCCCAGTAAGCTATTACATTGAGAAATTTAGGGCATTCGCTTAATGGAATACCCCGTTTACACAACAATCAAAAAGAAATCTGTGGATAAGGATAATAATATAGTATCAAGGCGTTTCATCAAATGTCTTGAACAATTGAAAGAAGCAAACCAGGTGCGCTCTAGTCGGCAATTTGCGATGGAGCTGAATTACCTGCCACAATCTCTGAGTGAAATCATTCGCGGAAGAAGAGATGTAACCATTGAATTGCTTCGGAAAGCAGTGGAGCGTTATCAGTTTAATCCAGTTTATATTTATACGGGAGAAGGGGAGTATTTCCTTTCGGAAAACGAGCAAAAGAGTTTCCGGGTTTTGACGATTGTCTCCAATTCTGAGGAGGATGAGAAAATAGTTCACGTGCCTGTGCCGGCTCAATCTGGCTACGCCAAGGAACTGGCTAATCCAGCATTTATTGAGCAGTTACCAACTTTTTCTTTACCCGATTATAAATACAAAACAGGTACACACCGTTCTTTCGATGTTTCAGGAGACAGTATGGAACCTACCCTTTTTGAAGGAGATAAAGTGATTTGTAATTATCTTGATCCTGACGTTTGGGACTCTGGAATCAAAGACAATTATGTCTATGTCCTCGTCTCTCGTTCTGATGTTTTGATCCGAAGGGTTAAAAATAATATTCCTAATAACAATAGTTTAACATTGCTTTCTGACAACGCCTTTTATGAACCAGCGATCATTCCGATTTCTGATTTGAAAGAGGTTTGGTATGTCCGTGCGAAAATAAGTCCTTTCCTTCCTTCACCAAAGAACATTCAGAATTATGTGCGGGAGGAAGTGCAAATGCTGAAGGAGAATATTAGAGATCAGACGAGGTTGATTCAGGCGTTGCAGAGTACTTTGGATCAGATGAATAAGCGGTTGGATAAATAATAAGAAAGCAAAAAACAACAATCATGAAAACCATAAAAGGAACAGTCGTATACAAAAACATAGGCCCTGGTTGCTGGGGGATTATAGATGGGAAAGGAGGAGAGTGGCGCCCAGTAAGCATGCCAATTCAGCTACAAAAAGAAGGACGTGTAGCTATTGTTAGAGTAAAGCTTGTTGAAGAAGGCTTCTCCCTTTTCATGTGGGGAACACCCGTAGAAGTCATAGGTTTTAATACCTAAATCATTAAGTTGTTTGCTTAAAAAGTGTCTAAGCAAACAACTTAGATCCGATCCGCACCATTGTACTTCCTTCCTTAACGGCAAGTAAGTAATCTCCAGACATCCCCATTGAAATCTCCTTAAAGGAATCTTCCTCCCCAAAGAACTCCGCTTTCAATTCTTCGAAAATACCTTTCAAAACCCGGAATTCTCCTTTAACTTGCTCTTTATCTTCTGTAAATGTAGCCATTCCCATTACGCCACATACCCGGATGTTTTTAGCATTTGCAAAAGCATCAGAAGCTAACAACTCTTTCACGGTCGCTAAATCAAATCCATACTTTGTATCTTCGGCTGCGATTTTAAACTGAATAAGTATATCAATACATCTGTGGTTTTTCGCAGCTTCTTTATTGATTTCTAACAATACCTTTTCGCTATCCACCGATTGAATCATGTGCACAAAAGGAGCGATGTATTTTACCTTGTTGGTTTGTAAATGGCCGATGACGTGCCAGCTGATATCCTGTGGCAATTGAGGATGTTTTAGCAATAGCTCTTGTACCCGGTTTTCCGCAAAATGCCGCTGCCCTTGGTCATACAATTCCTGAATCGCTTCATTAGACCGATATTTGGAAACGGCAATGAGGGTGACTTTAGAACGGGAGAGTTCCAGCTGAATTTGTTGTAGCATTGTTAGATTTTTGGCAGTTAGCTACTAGCAGTTAGCAGTTGGCTTCCTTCTATTGCGTTCGCGTTATAGGAAAGCTAACTGTTAACTGCCAATGGCTAAAAGCTTTGTTATATCTTGAAAGAGGTGAAAATTAAAATTAAAAGAGTCCGTGCAACTCTGCATCCACCTTGTTAATAATGTCTCCCAAATCAGCAGGGTTATTAATAAAGTCCACATTGTTTGCATCAATCACCAAAAGCTTGCCCTCTGTGTAGCTATGGATCCACTGATCATAGCGATCATTTAAGCTTTTTAGATAATCCAAACTCATGCTTCCTTCATAATCCCGACCTCGTGATTGAATGTGAGATACCAAAGTAGAAACATCCGCTTTTAGGTAAATCAATAAATCTGGAGCCTTAATCTGAGCAGTCATCAACTGGAAGAGGTCAAAGTAGTTGTTGAAATCTCTAGTCGCCATCAAACCCATTTGATGAAGGTTGGGCGCAAAGATGTTTGCATCTTCATAGATGGTTCGATCCTGAATGACAGTAACATCTCCGTGGTGAATATCAACAATCTGACGATACCGATTGTTCAAAAAGTAGATTTGGAGGTTGAAAGACCAGCGTTTCATATCTACATAGAAATCACTGAGATAAGGATTGTTGT
This sequence comes from Saprospiraceae bacterium, assembly GCA_047626155.1. Taxonomy (GTDB): domain Bacteria; phylum Bacteroidota; class Bacteroidia; order Chitinophagales; family Saprospiraceae; genus CALGLS01. The sequence goes on from JBLHRR010000233.1 coordinate 3,079, forward strand.
CTGTAGATTCATAATGAACTGTCCAGCCATAATGCTTACCCAGTTTTTCGCATAAAGTAGTTTTCCCAGCACCAATATTCCCAGCAATGGCAATGTGCTTGACCTTTTTAGGATTAGTATGTTTCTCGCTCATGTTAACGTGAATAAATTATTTTTATGGAATAACAAATGTTCGCGAATTTAGGCTATTTTGCACTTATCTTTTAAGATTCGTCAAAAGAATTGTACTGAATATCTAATTAATCGTTATGAATATTGATAAAGCGCTAATTTCCAAACTTGAAAAGCTGTCAAACCTCGAATTGAGCACCGAAGAGAGGGACCGCATTCAAGCCGACCTCAACAACATGCTGGCCATGGTCCAGAAAATCGAAGAACTTGATACCGAAGGGGTTGAGCCACTGACACATATGACAACGGAGGTCAACCAATTTAGGACTGATGAGGTAAAAGGGCAATTGGATAGGGAAGAGGCTTTGAAAAATGCGCCGGTTAGGGATGAAGCTTATATAAAAGTGCCTAAGGTGATTTAGTTTGGTAACCGCCACGGCGCAACGAAGGCGCTACGTTTTTCGCGCGAACTTAGGTTCTAATGAACGAATCAACCACCACACTAAATAAAGGGCACTAATTAACCAATGGCCCAAGGCCCAATCAACTAATTAACAAAATTCAAATACCAAAATAACTAGAAAAATGAGTGCAATGATTTCTGTAAACGAACTTCAAAAAGTATATACCATGGGTGTAGAAAAAGTCTACGCTCTACAATCGGTTTCATTAGATATTCAAAAAAATGAGTACGTAGCTTTAATGGGGCCTTCCGGTTCCGGTAAGTCAACACTGATGAATTTGCTCGGCTGTTTGGATACGCCATCTTCAGGCGAATACTTCCTGAATGGTACCAACGTCAGCACGATGGAAGATGACGAATTGGCGGAGGTCCGAAATAAAGATATCGGATTTATCTTTCAGACTTTCAACCTCTTACCTCGATTGTCTGCCCTTGAAAATGTAGCGCTACCATTAGTATATGCCGGCCTCAGTAAGCGGGAGCGAATTCAAAAAGCAGAAGCCGCACTCGAAGCGGTTAACCTCGCCGACCGGATGACCCACCGCCCTAATGAACTGTCTGGAGGACAACGACAAAGAGTGGCCATTGCCCGGGCCATCGTCAACGATCCTGCCCTAATTCTCGCGGATGAACCGACTGGAAACCTAGATACGAAAACATCAGTTGAAATAATGGGCATCATGGAAAATATTCATAACAGCGGAAATACAATTATCGTTGTCACGCACGAACCGGACATCGCTGAACACGCTCACCGTATCGTTCGATTGCGCGATGGTCTGATAGAATCTGATTTGAGAAATGAAAAAATTATGCGAGTGGCTTCTCGTTAATGGACGACTAGGTATTTGCGGCTTTGCGGCTACTCCTTTAGGAGGCTGGGAGGTAGAAGAGGAAGAAATGTCTAGTTAGTAACAACGAAAAATTAAATCCCGATTTGGAAACGATTATGTAAATCAAAACGACCACAGGGAGAGTGATTTATATAATTGTTTCCACGAAAGAAATAGGGAAATTATTTTTGGTGTAATACTTAGTTGTTTAGACTCAGAATCAATAAATCAAAACATGCAATTGAATACCTACATGCCGTCTAAGCTGACGCATTATTTTGAAGCAGAACTATCTGAGTATCAAAAGGAACTGCAAGCAAAAAATTACAGGACCGCCTGGGAACGATTGGAACGAGCTCATGTCATAGGTCAAAAATATCCTTATGAACACAGTTTGGTTCATTGGAAAATGTTGTTATTTGGTATTGAAATAAAAGACGGAAAAGAAATCATCGGACAAATTCCAAGATTGCTGGTCGGAGGTGTAAAATCATTTGTTGGAAAGATTCCTGTTGGAAACACAGGCGGTGCAAATGTACCACCATTAAAACCGCTTGAAATTGATAACGATATTTTAGAGATTTTTGCAAAAGCAGGAGTCAAATTAAATTAGGCGTTTACAACAACTGATACTTTCTACTTGTTACTAATCGCAGATAGGCAGAACAAGACTAATTAAGAATTTAGAAAAATCCCAATATGGCATTTAAGATTTACACCAAAACCGGTGACAAAGGAACCACCGGTCTCTATGGCGGACGCCGACTCCCTAAATCACATATTCGCATTGACGCCTACGGCACCGTAGATGAACTCAACTCCTACATCGGACTCATTCGAGATCAACTAACAGAAGTAGCGCAGCGAAATTTGCTCAAAGAAATACAGGATCGCCTCTTCACAATTGGTGCAAACCTCGCGAGTGATCCAGAAAAAGACATGCCTGTTCCTGATGTCCTAGAATCCGACATTGTATTGTTAGAAGAGCAGATGGATTTGATGGACGAGTCTTTGCCTCCGCTTAAAAATTTCATCTTACCTGGTGGTCATACGACTG
>JBLHRR010000234.1:0-5499 GCA_047626155.1 Saprospiraceae bacterium
AGGTTTATCAATCGATTGAGCAAATCTGAAACGATCACCACTGCGAGTTCCATTGCAATATAATTCCACAGACTTTCATAATTCGGATGTTCACTTGCTGCCTGGAATATGATTTCATCAATGATTAATTTCCCAATCCAAAGGCTTAGGATTGGTGTAAAAGCATCGATGATTCTTGCTAGAAAATTAGAATAGAAAAGTATCGGACTACTCTTTCGAATTTCAGAAAAGAACGGTGGAAGAAAGCGAAGGGAAAGAAAGGCTTCTTTCCAATTGGTCTTGGGGGTTTCTTTTAGAGAAGGTAGTGTGCGTCTTGCCATAATGGTCGTTTTTTTTTTCATCGCAACGACGTAAATACCCGCCCTGAGCTTGTCGAATGGGAGCACTACAGTTATTGCGAAAGGAGTTATCGTTGCGCTCGTAGCGCCTCCGCCTCTCGGGCGGACATGGTTGTGGTGAAAATTATAATTGGCGGAACGCCAATTCCCTATATTCCACCAAATGAAATCTTCTAGTGCTTATCTATCAATGAAAAAATGGCCGAATCCAAGAATTTTCCATTGTAGTAATAGTTCTCTTTAAAGTATGCTTCCTGAACGAATCCATGTTTTTCCACCAATCTTATAGAACCCAAGTTATTGGGGTTTATATTGGCTTCAATGGAATGTAAATTCATTTTGCGAAAGCCATATTCAATTACAACGGGTAATACTTCTGACATGTAACCTTGTTGTTGGAAATCCGGATGAATACCATAACCGATCTCTGCTCTGTAGTGCGCCTTGTCTATTTTCCAAAAACTAATTGTCCCCATAAAATCGTCATTTCCTAAGGGGCTTATAACCCAGCAAATGGCTTCATTCTTTTCAAACTGTTGGAGGATCATTGTTACTAATGTCTTTACTTCCTCTTCATTTTTGGGCTTATCCCGATCCAGAAAGGCAGTGAACTCTTCGTTCTTTCTTAAAGTATAGAAAGCAGCAGAATCACTCACTGACATTTGTCTTAACCGAAGTCGGCTAGTAAGCAGGACTGGAAATTTGCTAAAGTTGAGTTGTAACATTTTGGCAAAAAATATGTTTTTTTATTAAACAAAAAATAGTATTTAATGAAATAAAATGGTATATTTGGTTGTCAATCGAAAAATACCAAATGGGATCACTAAGCTTTTCTTTTTGATTTCCTATATACAAAATTCTTAATTAAAATTAAGCGAAAGTGTACAACTTTTGCCAAACTTTTATTTTCATCTGTCATCAGTTGGAACACAATTTTTCATGCCTTGATGGCTTCTAATACGAAATAGTTTTATAGGCTACGAACGTAGCCTTTCTGTTTATAAAGTAGTTTACGCAACTCCGGCCTTTTGTCTGGGGTTGTTTTTTTCTACCTATAGTCAAACCCATTTTTAAAATTTAACTGGGTAAGCAACTGCTTTTTTCGACTTATGCTGAAAAGAAAAATGTAAGCTCATCGCTGAATCCTGATTGGGGAGCATTTGATAATGAGGCTGCCATTCTAAAGTCAAATCATCACTAACGTCGAAACCGTGTAAGTGCGCGTCCACAAAGGCATCCACTCCCGATAGGATATAACTAAAAGCCAGACCGATGTAAGAAAGTTCTCTATTCTTGAGTGCTTCGTTTCTTAAAAGCCTTAAAGAGGAATCGGTTAATGATTCAACCCTAGTATCGGGATTAGTAAATTCATCAATTCCTCCATCGTCACGAATTATCAGAGCCGTCTTAAAGCGATTGTATTGCTTATTATTCCTAATGATAAGAAACACCATAGTTCCAACACCACCATATACGATGGGAAGCTTCCAATATTTTTTATTATAAATTTGCCCAAGGCCAGGAAGTACTGCAGTGAGCAGTAGGGCTTTTTTAGGAGAAGGATAATCTTTTTTGAAATTGAAGAAATCCCGGACACTTTGCTTTCTGTTTTCTATTCTATTCATCCTCATAATTGTAGGAACAGAATCCATCGGACTGTACACTACACTTGGTCTGAATATTTCTTTTTCCTCCGGAATCGTATTATTAGTAACAGGGATACTGTCAGCTTGCACCTGGGCCTCCACGCTACAAAGACACAAAAAACATATGGTAAATAAGCTTATGATATTTTTCATATGTAGTAAACGCAGTTTATGGGCTTTGCTGTATTTAAGATAGACTTTTTAGAATCCGTCTTTTTCTAGGAATTCCAAAATTCTATTCAAGTCACTGTCACTTCCAAAAGGAATAACAATTTGTCCTTTTCCGTTGCTCTTTCTTTTAAGGAGAACCTTTGTTTCCAATAGATTACGTAAGCCATCTTCTATATCACGATAAGCAGCTGTAACCGTTGCTGGAACACTTTGCTGAGCACCTCCCGTTTTCTTCTTTGGGTTTTCATAAGCCGCGACTAAAGCTTCTGTTGCACGAACCGAAAGATTGTGCTCCATTACTTTTTTAAACATATCAGTTTGCACCAACAAATCACTTACGCCAGCCAGGGCTTTTGCGTGTCCCATTGTTATATCTTTCGCTCTAAGCGCATCCTGGATATTTGGTGGCAACTTTAACAAACGTAAGTAGTTTGTTATGGTGCTACGTTTTTTGGCGACACGATCAGCCAGTTCCGAATCGTCTAAAGAACATTCATCTTTTAGTCGGCGGTATGTAAAGGCCACCTCTAAAGGATTCAGATCTGCCCGTTGGATATTTTCTACTAATGCCATTTCTAGCATCTCTTGATCGTTGGCAGTACGAACGTAAGCAGGTACTTCAGTAAGTCCGGCTAATTTTGAAGCTCGCAATCGTCGTTCCCCACTAATGAGTTGAAAAGGCACAGCCGCCTTTTCTAAGCGTCGAACAGTTATGGGTTGAATCAGTCCATGAATTTTTATTGATTCTGTTAACTGATCCAATGTCTCCTTTTCAAACTCTGTACGAGGTTGCCATGGGTTTACTTCTACGGAATCTATTGCAATCATTGCAACAGTAGCCGCAGTTGATTCCCCTGCAACAATCGTATCTTCTACCTGAACCTCATTTTCAGAGGTGCTAATCTCTGTCTTGATACCCGATAAAAGAGCACCCAAACCTTTTCCTAGTTCTGCTTTTTTTCTTGTTTTCTTAGCCATTAACCAATTTTTTTCTTTTTGTCTTTCTTAGGAGATTCCACCACTTTCAAATTTCCTTCATTGTTATCCAAAAATTCTCTAGCCAAGTTCAGGAAGTTGACGGTTCCTTTACTGGTTGCATCATAAAGCACAACAGGCGTATGCATATTAGGTGCTTCTCCAATTTTAGAATTACGATGTATGATGGTTTTGAAAACGATATCCTTAAAATATTTCTTTACTTCTGCGACCACTTCATTTGCCAAACGCAAACGACGATCGTACATTGATAACAATATACCTTCAACTTCAAGACTTGGGTTCAATTGCTTTTTCACTAATCCGATGGTATTCATTAATTTGCCTAAGCCTTCCAATGCAAAAAATTCACATTGTACTGGTACAATGACAGAATCAGCAGCAGTCAGGGCATTTATGGTAACCAAACCTAAAGAAGGTAAACAGTCGATGAAGATGTAATCGTATTCTTCACGTAGGCCTTCTATCATGGTGCTCATTACATTTTCCCGACGCCATTTGTTGACCAATTCTATTTCGGCACCAACCAAGTCGATATGAGAAGGAAGTAAAAATAAGTTTGGGGTTTCTGTTTCCAGAATGGCATCTCTAACTGGGTAGTCATTGATGAGACAATCGTATATGCTATGTTCAATGTCGTCATGTACAAAACCCACTCCTGACGAAGCGTTGGCTTGTGGGTCGGCATCGATGAGCAATACTTTCTTTTCGAGAATAGCCAAAGATGCCGCCAAGTTAATGGCGGTTGTCGTTTTTCCAACTCCCCCTTTTTGATTAGCTAAAACTACTACTTTTCCCATTGGGCGTTATTTAATTATAAGATTCTGTATTAGTAAAAGTAATCCTAATGGACTACGCATTAACAACTGTCCTGCTTGAGTGCAAATACTGACGAGTATAAATCAGTATGATTAGACATCATTCTTATGAAGTATGATTCAAAAGAAGCTTGAGAGGAATAGTGATTAATAGTATGTTTGAATTTCTTTACGAAAACTAAACGCTAAGATAGTTAAATTAGGGAGATTCACAGCTTATTATAATCTCCAAATACCATTTTTTGTTTGAATTTATCCGCAGTAAACATAGGAAAAACACCTGAACCTCGGGTATTCATTGAAGACTAATTCAAGTGGGCTGTGATAATCAATTGTTTATCCTACCTTCACACAAATTTTAGTGAACCATTTTAAATCTCAGTTGTCTTATTAATCAACTAAGAAATAAGTTATAAATCTTAAAAAATTTAGACACCAAAAAATTAACTTCCCGATTTGGAAACGATTATGTAAATCAAGACGACCAAAGGAAGAGTGGTTTATATAATCGTTTCCACCAAAGAAATCGGGAAATTATTTTTTGTGTAAAACTAAGTGCATTGTAAACTAAGTTCTATCCGTTTTGAATGCTTCTTTTTCCAATATTACCGTCAACAACAAATTCAATTTTTCATATGATTACCATTATCTCCGGTACCAACAGAAAGAACAGTAAAACCGAAATCGTTTCAAAAACTTACTTGGAGTTATTCAAAAAAAACACAGACGAAGCCGTTAATTTTTTTTCATTAGATAACTTGCCTGCTGACTTCCTAAACGAAGCTATGTACAGTCTTGATGGTCAATCTATAGTTTTAGCTAAATTGCAGGACGAAATCATAATCCCTGCCAATAAATTCTTCGTTGTTTCTCCTGAATACAATGGCGGGATGCCTGGAATTTTGAAACTATTCCTGGATGCTATTTCTGTTAGAGAAAATGCCGCAAACTTCAAAACTAAAAAGGTTGGGTTGGCTGGAGTCGCTTCTGGACGTGCCGGTAATTTACGTGGTCTAGATCAACTCACCACTGTTTTTAATCATGTAGGAAGTATTGTTATGCCAAACAAGCTTCCGATCTCAGGTATCAGCTCTGTTACAGATGACCATACAGTAACCGATGAAGGGACACTGGATACAATGGAAAAGCAAGTGAAAGATTTTATTGCGTTTTAAGGGAGGAGTAAATCCTTTGATTTCATAAATCTAAAAAGATGGCTTAATTTACAAAAGTAAATTAAGCCATCTTTTTTTTTCGGAGCAGCAACCTTAGCAGCTCTATACTGTCTATAAAAATACTTCCTCTTAGATTGGAAGTGGAAATCAACTGCAATTTTACAAAACCAACGAAATCTATTCCTCATCCTTAAAAATAAAAAAACATGAAAGCATTATTCTTCCTTTTCACTCTAGCTTTAATCTCTACAACTTTTAATTGCCAGGCTCAGTGGAACAAAGTTAAAGGCGAAGGCCCAATCGTTACAAAAAAGCTAAACATTGATGATTTTCAGAATCTAGGCCTTGGTATATC
>JBLHRR010000235.1:0-5483 GCA_047626155.1 Saprospiraceae bacterium
CTTAAGGGTATGCGAAGTAATAGCAGGAGTTCCACTGGATTTGTTAATGAGCTATAATTACTTAGATTTGCAATTGAATTGACTTCACCAGCATTACAATCAAATCCATTTACAATGAAAATTTGCCAACTCTTCCTATTCTGTCTTTTTACAATAATCCTTTCCTGCAATCAACCGAATGGTGATTCTGCAAGCAATATTGAAGCTGTAAAAGAAGCTGTCCCAGAACAAAAAGTAGCAGAATACGCACTCGTTATCCATGGCGGAGCAGGCGCTATTAAAAAAGAAAATATGACTCCAGAACTCGAATCCAAAATACGAGCTGTATTGAAAGAAGCATTAGAGACTGGAGAGGCAGTTCTGAAAGACGGGGGATCGGCATTGGATGCGGTAGAGAAAACCATCATGGTTTTAGAAAACGCCCCTTATTTTAATGCAGGAAAGGGAGCCGTCTTTACGCATGAAGGTAAGAACGAATTGGATGCTTCTATTATGGACGGTCGCGATCAGGATGCAGGGGCAGTAGGGGGCATTTCCGTTGTCAAAAATCCAATATTGGCCGCACGTGCAGTCATGGAGAAATCTCCTCATGTATTACTAACTGGGTCAGGTGCCAATACCTTCGCAAAAGAACAAGGTTTGGAACTAGTAGAGCCTAAATACTTCTACACAGAAAGACGATGGGAGTCTTTACAAAGAGCATTGAAGAAGGAACAAAAAACAGGAGCAATTGATACCACCAATCCCGATTTCAAATACGGAACAGTTGGTTGTGCGGCCCTAGATAAATCAGGAAATCTCGCTGCTGGAACTTCCACCGGAGGAATGACCAATAAGCGTTGGAACCGATTGGGTGATTCTCCAGTGATCGGAGCCGGAACTTATGCGAATAATGAAACTTGCGCTATCTCTTGTACCGGTCATGGTGAGTTTTTCATCCGTTTTGCGGTAGCTTATGATGTATCTGCGAGAATGGAATATAAAGAAACGCCTTTTCAGGTGGCTGCAGATTATGTGATCAATGACAAACTCAAAAATAGAAAGGCAAGTGGAGGCTTGATTGGTGTTGATAAATATGGCAACGTGGCCATGCCTTATAACACCGCAGGAATGTATCGTGGTTTTGTAAAGCCTGGAGAACAGCAGGTGCTGATCTGGGAGGATTAATCGAGAAATCTACCTCTGTCTTTATAGAGGTAGATTTCTCGGCTCCTGCCCATTTGATAAGCTCAGTAGATTCTAATTTTTCACCATTTTCATTACCTTACTTTTCTTTTCGCCATTCTCCAATTGCACGAAATAAACTCCATTCGGGTAGTCGGTTCCAAAACGGATTATTCCAGTATGACCTTCTATTTTAATTTGATCCATTCGTTGCCCTAAAGTATTTGTAATATTGATGTTAGAAGATTTAATCGAATTTTCCAACTCATATTTTAAATGAAAATTAGTAGCTGTAGGATTCGGGTATATATCCATTGAAATGCCATTATCTAATAAGTTGTCTGCAGAGACGGAGTAGCCCTCTGTTACGCTCCAATTATCAAAAGCAGCTTCCGTAACGAATGGTGCAGGATCAGAAGAAACTTCAACAGAGAAGACCATTGTTGAGCTAAGCTCAATAAAATCAATAACATTGATACTGATGTCTTCTGACCATTGCAGATTGTTGTTGTCTGCTTGTGTTCCAGTTTCTAAAACCACTACTTCGTCTGTTCCGTTGCTTAGCCTAACAATAAGGTTACTATTACCAGGACTTTCATCGGAGGCAAAAACATTTAGGAACCAATGGTTGAAATTTATTAAAGGTTCAATATAGTTTGTCAAATCGAAAACAGGAGAGGTAAGCGTAGTAGTAGCCCCAATTAGTAGCGCGGAATCCGGTTCAATGTTATTGGCAGTAAGATAGCAGAAATTACCTGCATCACTGTCAATGTCCTGATTTGGGACAGCTTCAAAACCTAAAAGGTCATGAGGCTTTGGAGTTCCTCTTTCCCAATTTCCAATGGCATCGTTCGGGGTGATGCTGACAGTCCAACCTAGATCGACTGCGAAGATGTCTTCTAATCCTTCCTCTAAAGGAATCGTAACTGTATTGTTGACAGGGGAAAGGAAATCAAGATTATTCTCTACTGTTTTATAGCCCCAAGAACCTGCATAAATATTATAATTGCCAATGTACATGCTTGGGATTTCAAAATTTCCAGCAGCATCTGCTATAGCTTCATAAGTACGGTCGGGGTTTGAAATTGCAACACTTGCATTTGGAATTCCTTCATTGGTCAAGGCATCAACAATGGTTCCGCTCATGGCAAAAGTAGCGTCAGGAATGAGTTCGACTTCTACGGTTGTGATTTCTCCGTTCGTCAAAGTCAAGGGAACAATGGCTGGAAAGTAGCCATCTTTAGTCACTTCAATTTGATAATCGCCACCTGTAGCAATCCCTGTTTTAAATTCTCCAGTTGCATTAGTATTGGTAAAAGTAACGGTGTTGAGTAAGTTGATATCGGCACCTGGGATAGCGGCATTTGTTACAATGTCTGTCACCAAACCTTCGAGGTATCCGGCTTGAACATAATTGGGTTGTAAAACAAATAAGCCATTCCCTCTATCCGTACAAAGTACCAATCCGGAAGGCAAATAAGGATAAGCTCCCCAAACACCTTGAAAACCGGTACTGACTGGAATATAAGTATCAAAGTTACCAACCTCCACCAAATTGTCAGGATGAGTGGCGTCAATAATAATACAGCCATCAGTATAATAAGAAACGATCAGCCAGTTTTCCCATACGTGCACATTGTGTGGTATAACGCCGTCTCCCAAAGTGGCAAAGGGAGCATATTCATCTAGGTATTGTATGTCTGAAGGATTGCTGACATCGTAAGCGGCTACGGGAGCATCTGCTTTTTCATCAGTTGTAAACAGAATGTTACCATCATCTGACAACCAAGCATTGTGCGTGAAATTTAAAGGAGTACTTTGAGAACCCAACTCAACTACATTTTCTTTATCGGTTACATCAAAAATACTAAACACGCCTTCATAAACTTCAGAGCTGTACAATAGGTTGTTAGCCACGTAAACGTCATGAGAATAAGTCGCATCACCAAGACCAACATAAGCCGGGTTCGCAGGATCTGTTGCAACATCAAGGAATACGATTCCTCCACTGTTCAATCCGCCACAGCCTGCCAGATACGCAGTGCCAAATTCATCAATGTAAATATTATGGCAGGAGCCGATGGTACCCAGGGGGATGTCCGTTAGGAAATAATAATCTACGGTATTGGGTAGGTCGCTTAAGTCGATAACGCCGAGCCCTTCATTACAAGAGTCACAGGTTACATAAGCGAATTGATCCCAGGTTTTTATGTCTCTCCAAGTCGTATTGACACCAGGTACAAAAGCAACCTCTATCGGATTGGTAGGGTCTGCTAGACTAACAATCGAGGTTCCGGTATTGGTTCCAACCAAAGCGTATTCCGTGCCGTCAGGAGCAGTATATCCCCAAATGTCATTTATGGATTGGGTATAATCAAACTGGGAAACGAATTCCATGTTGAGCTGTGCCTGTGCAAAAAAGGAAGTGCAAAGGAATAATAGAATGGGTAGGACTTTTTTCATATCTGATTGATGTATTTATGAGCTTGTGTAATTCCAAATTTTGATGTGTAAAGATATAGACATTTAAACATATATCATTCCTTTATTAATTTAATAAGTCTGCTTTGTCTTATACTTTCTTTTATTTAAACAAGAAGACGGTTCTTTTGGTGCTTACCCCATTAAAAAAGACCTTTCAGAGCAACAGGCTCTGAAAGGTCTAACAAAAGGTTGTAACCTTTAATTATGAAGGATGTGCTATTCTTTAATTATCTTAATAACGGGACTACCGCCATTATTCTGCTGGATTTGCGCGAAGTAAAAACCTTTAGGAAGTTCTCCACCAAAATTAATACTGACACCATTTTGATCCAAAGGCATCGTTTTAACCATTTGACCAAGTGTATTGTAAATAACCAAATCGGCACTATGCGCTTGATCGGTCAGACTGTAGTTCATATTAAAATCTGATGCAGAAGGATTTGGATAAATACTCATCTGATAGTTTTCATCAACAGGATTGTCAACTGCAACAGAATTATCATCCCAAATCAAGAAATGATCTAGACCTGCCTCCGTTATGATTTGACCAACACTAGCGGATGCAGTGATCGAGAAAGTCATATTATCGGAAGGCTCTATATATTCCGCAATATTAAAAATATCACTTTGAAACCAGCCGAAATTAAAGTTAGGAGCGTTCGAATGCTCAAATATGGTAACGGTATCTGTACCATTAGTTAGCTTGACTATTAGTCTATCTGGGCCAAAGGTTTGGGAATTGATATTGAAATTCAAAAACCAGTAGTTATAAGTTAACATTGGTTCCTGATAATCACTTAAGTCAAATATTGGAGAAGTCAGGGTAGTTGTATCACCATTTATAAGTACGCCGTCATAAAGATCATCTATGATACCGGTAACATAACAATCCGGACCCAGATCATCTGAGTCTATTCCTGGGGTGATATCGGCGCCACCACCGCTTACAGCTATCGGTAAACCTCTTTCCCATGGGCCAGTGTCAGCATCACCAGAAACCGTCCATCCCAAATCAAAACAGAATACATCTTCGTACCCTTCTTGTAGCTCTATTGTTAAATTTGAGTTACTTTCCGTCAAATCATCTCTAGAGAAGCCAGTGGTTAGATAGCCCCATTCTGCCGAAACGATCTGATAATCATCAGTGTAGAAATCATTAATGGTGAAGTTTCCATTAGCATCAGAATTAAGATTGAAATCGTAAAAATCACTAAAGATTTTAACATTGATATTAGATAGTGGCGTGTTGGTTCCCTCTTCTACAACATTACCGGAAAGCGTGAATGGAATTGCTGCGGTGAGTTGTACGCTTATTGTTGTGATTTCTCCGTTGATCATTTCAGCGCTTACAGTTTCTGAAACGTAACCCGGTTTGGATACCTTAACCTCATAAGTATCTGAAGTTGCAATCCCTGTTTTAAATTCGCCTAAAGCATCGGTGTTAGCAAAAGTGGGCGTAGACACAATTGTTACTTTAGCTCCTGGAATAGCAGCACCAGTTGCAGCATCTGTCACATCACCGTGCAGGTAACAAGCTTGTACATAGTTAGGTTCTAAAACATACAATCCATTTCCAATATCCGTACAAAGTACTAGCCCGGAAGGAAGAAATGGATAAGCGCCCCAAACGCCCTGAAAGCCAGTAGAGGCAGGAATGTAAGTATCGAAGTTACCTACTTCCACGAGGTTGTCCGGATAAGTAGCATCAAGAATAATGCAACCATCGGTATAGTAAGAAACGATCACCCAATTTTGCCATACGTGTACATTGTGTGGAATAACGCCATCGCCTAGTGTTGTAAAAGGAGCATATGAATCTAAGAATTGAATATCTG
>JBLHRR010000236.1:0-5452 GCA_047626155.1 Saprospiraceae bacterium
AATTTATTTTACCAGACAGGTATTAGAAAGAGCTGCAAAAGGAAAGGCCGAACGAAAAGCATTGTTAGAGGAAATAACTTTAGCAAAAGGAGTCGCTGAGAAGGAATGGTTGATTTCTCAACTTAGCTGATCTACCCATCTACCCACCAAAGATTTGCACATGTCAAATAATCTCTATACATTTAAGATATCCAATCCGAAGTAAGTCCGATCCAAAGACTTAAAAAATCCACATTTATCTGATCTTTTTTAATTGTATAATAATGCGATGCATTCAGTGCACTACTTTGCTATAGGTAAAAGTATTTGTACGCTGTTGCTAAAGCTTAAAACTAAAACAATGACTAAAAGGATCAAGTACACCCAATTCGGACAGCTTAACTTCCGACTATTCATCTTATTATTGCTAACTGTTTTTTCTTTCCAGACTATGCTGTTTGGGCAAGAGAAGCAGTCCATACTAATTTTGATGAGGTAGGTTTTGGTTAATTTGTTAATTAGAGAATTAGTTAATTGCTGCGCTTAATTCGCGTCCTTTCTCGCCCAGCGGCTTCAAATTGTTGGGCGAATTTTTGAATAGGACTGAAGTGCTATCCTTGTATTTTATATCGATAGGCGACCTCAGAATCACTGTGATCTGCGATCTTTGGGGGTAGATATGTCATATCCTTAGATTCGCTTCTTTCGCGGAAAAAACCGTAGCGCCTTTGTTGTGCCGTTGGGGTTACCTCAAAACAAATGCCCGAAACACCAAACATTCCCAACTTTTAACTATTTTCGCGATTGCATATTTAAAGAACTAAAAAGGAGTTATTAGCGGTGACTATGTGGAAGTTCTATTGATCGGGAAAGCCTTTAAGAGTGCCTTCTGAAAAGATAGGTCGAAATAACTTTAATTTAACTTTGTTTATGTCCCTATTTTAATGAAAATAGATTGCAATATTGTTTTTAAAAAGAAGCTTTACCAACCGATATTTCTGCGGTAGAATCTCCCCTATAAGATCTGTTTAGCTAGCAAGATAGAGCAGGGGTTGCGCTGATAAAAGTTGACAAAAGTTGACAAAAGTGAATAGTAAAATACTACTAAAATACATATTATGAAAGTGAATTTAGTTTCCTGTGATGCCGCAAAGCCAGATCGAAGAGCCATTACCAAAATGTTTGAAGAGGTGGCAGGCCTCAGTAATTATGAAGCCCGTGACAATACGGATAACTTGTTAGATGGAAGTCCGGTAGAGGTAGAAATTAGTGGAAAAGGGACCAACTCGGCTTATCGTGCCTTCCGAAAATTGGATATTGACTATGAGATAATAGAGGATTAATCTTCTAGGTTCCATTCGAGGATATTGCCGCTTAGTTTGCGGATGCCCACACAGAGGGCACAGAGAACACAGAGAACACAGAGCTAACGCGTAGAAATATCGTGGTTGGAGCTGTGTTTTTTTAGTTCAATTAGATGATTTTGAAATGAAACGAATTCTCTTAATACTGTTAAGCTTATCATTCGTAATCGTTTTTGCGTTTACGCTGATTGATAAAGGATTTTCCTGGATGAATTTTGGAGGACTATTGTTTTTTAATATTTGCTTATTGGTTTTTCTATTTGAAGACCGTCTATCAAAATGGACTAAAGCTAAAGCTCTTGAAAGGTCAAAAGCAAGCTACTGTACCTTTGAATCGGATCGAATTGTTTTTCCTAAAGGATATCAATTCCGAAAAGGATATTTGAAAAACAAGAAGGAGTTGTTTTACAAAGAGATCAACGAATTTAGATTGAATACCAATCCGATGTCAGTTTTGATAAATGGAAATGAAATCATTTTCCTAGTCGGCGCCCATCTGGATGATTGTGCCAAAATAGCAATAAGGGAGAAAATTCCGGTGGTAGAAAAGACGGACCTTTGGTCTTTGATCTGTGATGATTTTTTGGATACCGAATTTGATGGGGATTATGTCGAGCGAGCCAAGGAGCAATTGGTCGGAAAAGGTTTTACGGAAGAAGAGGTAGAAAGTATAAGAGGTAAAATCAGAACAAGAATGTTAGCGCAAACTTATATCAGTTGGGAGTGGCAATATTACGGGCAGTACGATGTGCTGACACAATTGCAACCCATAACGGAGGAGCGATATTGGTGGACGATGGAGATTGCTTTGCGGGAAGGAGAATAAGAATTCCTGCTATTTTGATTCTGGTCAGATCCAGAATTACGTTTACATTACTACTATAGGAACGAGTCGAGGGATAACAGTACATTTACACCTTCCATTTTGAGCGGAGTTTACCCAGAGCATGTCGAAGGGGTAGTAGCCGATAAATCTATCTCCTTGACAGAAGATAGATTTATCGGCTACACTCAAATTCCTCTAAATCCCACGCACCTTCAACTGAACACAATCTTGTAAGTCAGTCGCTTTATGTCCCTTCTTACGAGCGCGCTCAACGAACTGCGCAGTTACACCGTGGACTCTTGCCTGAGTAAAGTCACTGATATCCTTGTCATTAAATCCCAATCTTTGGAGACTCTTTATAAATTTCGGACTCACATCATGAATCTGAGCCTGAACCATTTCATCAACAGTTAAGTGGTCAAAACCAATTTTTTTGAAGTCTCGAATATTATCAGCACTGACATTGTGGACAGCGCATTGTACAACCTCGCCCATAGTCAAATCACTGATGCCGTAGGCTTTTAACTTTTTCACAAAGTCAATATCCACACCATGTATGGAAGCCTGAATAATGTCGCCGTCTGATAAATCTTTGATCCCTGCTTCTTTAAAACCTTTAATGTAATCGGCACTCACATCATGAATAGAGAATTGAACAAGGTCCTCCATCTTCATATTCTTCATTCCCGTACTTTGAATGGCGCGGATAAATTCAGGACTCACATCATGAATTTTTGCCTGGACAATATCTCCGTAAGTCAAGTTTGTAAAACCAGTGTTTTTTAAAGCCATTATATAGCTGGCATCAACGTCATGAATCGAGAATTGAATGATCTCTTGTAAATATAAATCAAGTCCATACTCTTTTACAGATTTGATAAAAGTAGGATCAACGTCATGAATTCGAGCTTGTACAATTTCTTCAACCGTTAGATCGATAACGCCCTGAGTCCTTATTTCATTTACATATTCAGGGCTGACATCGTGGATTTGAAATTGAATTAGATCACGAACCTTATAGTTTTTATATTTCAGATCCTTGAATACTTTTACATAACCCTGAGCCGCGTTTTTATCTACTCCATGAATGGCCAAATCAATCAAATCTCTTCCGTCTGCTTTGAAACCAGCGGACCTAAGATACCCAATGTATTCTTTGTCGATACCACCTAGGAAAAGATGAAATAGGTCAGGTTCTCTCTTAATCTTCATTCCATTTTTCGCTAGATAATTCATGAAGCTGTCATCTGTTTTAAAAGAAAAGGTGCCTTCTCCTTTTGTACCCGAAAAAGAGCCATTTAGGTTTAGGGTACCCGCTTCTCTTTTGATATAAAAGTCCTGACCAGAATTCATTGGCAAAGCACTTAATTCAGAACGGTTAAAACACGCCGTAGTGATCCAAGTCGAATTTTTGGAGCTGTTAGAATTGTTTATGTAGAAGCATACTTTATCATTTGAAATATTCCCTTCCCAATGCCCTGGGCGAATATTATTGCTCCACGGATTATTACTGGATTCTTCAATAATCGTTACATTATCTCCATCGATGTGAATGGACTTGTTGATTGTAACTGACTTATTGTCAGAGCCTTGAGTACTTGTATTGCTTTGTGAATGTGTTGTTGTCATTGCGCCCTGACCCAAGTTGATATGTGTATCAACATGGCTGTTTGTGCCCACACCGTCATGAGTTGTTGTTGAGGAGGAGGAAGAGGATGAGCTAGAGGAATGCGACTCGCCGCTCCTAGACGGGATGACAGGGATACTGTCTTTCTTTGTAGTAGGCTTACTCGTATTGGATTCCTTATCAATGGTCTGATCTTTAATATTTGTATTGCTACTCAGCTGATTTTCTGAGACGGTTTCGTCAAAGCTATTGTTTGTAATGTCGTTGTTAATGTCTACTGCATTTAGATATAAAACGGAAAGAGAAAGTAATGGCAAAAGGAATAAATATTTCCAGCTAGAGCGTGCAGAAGACTTTTTTGAGTTCATCATGGCAATTCTATTTTTTAAAAAGGAGTTGTTGTAATTGGTACTTAAATTCAGTGGGTGTTGCGGTACGGAAACCTTAAGTAAACTCAATTGGTAGCTTGTCTTTTCTGTCCCGTTTTTCAACATGGAAGAATCAGTCAGGTATTCCAAATTATTGGTAATAGCTGATCGTAAAAGCCAAACAAAAGGGTTAAACCAAAAGGCAATCAATAAAAATTCGGCGAGTAACTTGTCCACAAAGTGGGCTTGCTGTATGTGTATTTTTTCATGGTCGATGATCTGAGTGTACGTATCCAGATCATACTTTGTAGGATTGATGAAAATGCTATTCCAGAAAGAATAGGGCGCCTCATCTTTCACCAATTCTACAATTCTATAAGGGCCATCTTTGAACGAAATCAGACTGTACATCTTTGTAATCAGAATGATAAGTTGAACTAGAAAACCTATAAAAAATACACCAACTCCTAATAAATAGGTATACCAAAGTAGGGTAGGGAGCAGTTTTGTAAAACCATTGTTTTTTGATTGACCTAACAAGCTTGTTTCGGCCAGCGTAGTTGTATTATCCGCTAGAGCTATTATGCCTTTTGACTCATCAGGGCTAACGATACCTGTATGGTCTGTAAGTTCTGCCTCTTGTTTATCCTCTCGGGTTTTGGAAATAGGGGCTTTGGATGCAATTATAAGTGGCTCTGAAATTTCAATAACTGGTGGGTTTCTCAAAGACCAATCCGCCGGAATAGTTACCAAAGGGACGAGAAGAGACAACAATATGCTTCCAATAAGTAAACCTCGATTCAATCTAAAGAATGTCTCGGTTCTTATTAGAAACCAATAAAAAAGAAAGCATCCAGCGAGTAAGATAGAAGCGTGGAGTAGGTAGGGTATCATGATTTTAGGCGTTAGTTTTTTTTATTTATTAGTGGCTCAACCTTTTCCAATCATCTTCAAAATTTCTTTCAACTCCTCTTCTGAAATGGATTCTTCTTTGGCAAAATGTGCTACCATTTTGGCAGGAGAGTTGTCAAAGTATTTTCCTAACACATCTCCTACAGCCGTTTTCTGATATTCTTCTTTTGATATTTTTGGAAAATATTGATGTGTTTTTCCAAAAGCAACATGGCCAATAAAATCTTTTCCTTCCAGTATTCTAACCATGGTAGAAACAGAATTGTAATGTGGCCTTGGTTCAGGAAGCAGCGCGACAATCTCTTTGACAAAAGCTTTTTTCAATGTCCATAAAGCTTGCATAATCTGCTCTTCCCGTTTTGCTAATTTTTGCATG
>JBLHRR010000237.1:0-5404 GCA_047626155.1 Saprospiraceae bacterium
CATTTGGATCAACTGCCTTCTTCGGTCTACCTCTCTTTCCTTTTGGCTTTACCACTGCATTTGGATCAACTGCCTTCTTCGGTCTACCTCTCTTTCCTTTTGGCTTGATTACTTTTTCGCTAACAACGATTGAACTCCGAACAGGAGCAGCGGTCACTTTTTTACTTGTTCCTGTTTCTCTTTTAGCTTTTGCACTAAATGTCGTTACCGAAACCTCTTTAACTACTTCTTTTACAATTTCGTTTGTAATTTCAGTAACTAGTTGTGATTCTTTTGTTGTGTAGACAGGCACTTCTTTTATTACCTCTACCTCTCGGATTACCTCGATGGTTTTAATAACTGGAATCTCCTTAATCACTTCTTTAATAACCTCCACTGTCTGAATAACTGGGACTTCCCTTATTATTTCAACCTCTCTAATAACTTCCACCGTCTGAATAACCGGCACTTCTTTTACCACCTCTCTGATCACTTCTTTAATTCTTGTGATCGGCTTTTGAACTTTGATTTTTACAACTTTATCTTTTTTCTCATGGGTAATTATTCCAGATTGTAAGATAATTTGTAAGGCTCCCTGTGCTTTTTCTTCGCTGATTTTCAGCTTAGCTGAGAGCTTTTTGATTAACGCGCTTTTTTTCATGTTTAATTTTTAATTTAATAAAAGTATAGTAGAATACAGGATAAATAATTGGTAGGGTTTATCCTGTATTCTTCAGCTACATATTATTTACAAAAAAAATAAAAGATATTATTTAGTAAATAAGTAGCTGTAATTAAGTGCGAAATTAATAAAAAATAAATTAATATGTCTATATTTTATTTTTCGATGTTTTTTGCGGTTATTTTTTCGCAGGAATAAGGCCGTTAATTTTTAAATAAAAAAACATCAGCGCTAGTTCTGAATATTAATATTACAACTGATAAAAGGGGATAATTAACTGACAAAAGGGGATAATGCAAAATAAGGGAAACCACATCCGCCGTATCTACCCACTATAAATGACGGAGTACCATAAATACTATCGCTTTTTACTATAAAAAAAGCCCCAGGCAAAAACCCAGAGCTTCTTTTTTTATCTATAAAAAAATTCGATGATTTATTTCCCACCACTCAACTCATCCTGCCAGGCGTTTAATTTCGTCCAATTTCCAGAAGCGGCCAATTTAGCTTGCTTAGGCCAAGTCTTAGGATCGTGAATAGAAAAACGGTTTCCAGCATTGCTCAAAATCAACTTGATTTTTTTTGCAGATATTGCAGACAATTCACCATAAGTTTTGATACCGCTCTTATTCAATAACGTTTGAATTTTTGGACCGATACCTTCCACCTTTGTCAAATCATCTTTTTTTTTCGCAACATCTTTCTTTGCAACCTTTTTAGTAGTCGTTTTACGTTTTGCTTTTATTTTGGTCTTTACAGTGATATTAGCACCTTTAACCGTTTTAACAATAACAGCAGCTACCTTGTAAGGATCAGCATTAGAAGCAGGTCTACGATCTTCCAACCAACCTTTCCACTTGTTTTCAACAGTGGCTATTGGAATACGAATAGAAGCTCCTCGGTCAGAAACACCAAATTTGAATTCGTTAATAGAAGCTGTCTCGTGCTTTCCAGTCAAGCGCATATCATTATATGCTCCATAAACATCAATGTGTTCCTTAACAACAGGTCTGAACGCTTCACAAATTTGCTCATAGACTTCTTTTGAACCACAGGTTCTCAAAGTAGTGTTTGAGAAATTGGCGTGCATACCGGAACCATTCCAATCTCCTGCGATAGGCTTCGGATGGTAATCGATATAGTAACCATATTTTTCAGTCAATCTTTCTAATAAGTATCTGGCAACCCAAATTTCATCACCGGCCAATTTCGCGCCTTTGGCAAATAATTGGAACTCCCATTGTCCAGCAGCTACTTCCTGATTGATTCCTTCAAAGTTCAACCCAGCAGCAATACATAAGTCAGCATGCTCCTCCACAAATTTTCTACCCCAAGTATTCTTACCACCTACAGAGCAGTAATACAAACCTTGTGGTCCTGGATAACCACCAATAGGGAAACCTAATGGTAATTGTGTTTTGACATCCATAATGAAATACTCCTGTTCGAAACCGAACCAGAAATCATTATCATTGTCATCAATAGTACCACGACTGTTGGATAAGTGCGGTGTTCCATCTGAGTTAAGGACCTCCGTCATTACCAGAAAGGCATCTTTGCGTACCGGATCTGGAAAAATAGCAACAGGTTTTAGCAAACAATCTGAATTGTTTCCTTCAGCTTGTTGTGTAGAAGAGCCATCAAAGGACCACGCTGGGCAGTCTTTTATTTTGCCACTAAAGTCGTTGATCACTTTTGTCTTTGATCGTAAGTTTTGAGTAGGTTTATGGCCGTCAAGCCATATATACTCTAATTTCGATTTTGCCATGTTTGATTAGCAGATTTTGCAGATTTTATACCAAGCTATTTTGGAATAAAATCTAATTGTTAATGGAAATTTTGGAACACTATACTGAAGATTTTTCGTGTCCAATCTTTTTGATTTGAAGATCAAAAGTGGTTGGACACGTAAAAGTAATATTACTTATGAATTTGACCAAATTATTTTATGTGATTTCACTTTGTATTACTACAGTATTACACAAAGAATAAACCGCATGGACCGAACGGGCTGGTTTAGACCCACTATTCACTCTCCCTATGGTCGTTTAGTTTTATTAGAAGCTTAAAGAGGCTAAGTTAATTTTTCGTTGTTACGTATCTTTTCCTCAATCAAAAAAGGGATTAGCTTCAAGAAGCACAAAATCATTACCTTTGGATTTATCAAAATCAATTATTTCATAAAGTTATTCTCTCATAATTGCTCTTCATGCGTTTAGCTCTTCGCCTTATTTACGTAACTTTTCCATTTCTGTTACTTTGTGTTGATAGTTCTGCACAAACTGATTCTTTGGCCACACCGCCAGATGATCTTCAACAAAACTTGATCGAGAATTTTGCAGAGGGTGCTGAGGAAGATTCTGACTTTGATTTCGATACGGCCTTTGAATTTCAATTTAGTAAAAAACTGGATTTGAATAAGTCCAATTACGAAAACCTACAGGCTTTTGGTTTACTCAATGAAATCCAAATCAACCAATTGATCGCTCATCGGGAAGAGTTCGGTGATTTAATTGCGATTTATGAATTACAATCCATTCCTGGTTTTGATTTGCAGACCATCCAGCAAATCGCACCTTTTATTACCGTTAAAGGTGGAATTGACGATTACAATCTTTCGGTCTTAAGTATGATAAAAGAAGGACGGAATGAATTGTACCTCAGATGGCAAAGGGTCATTGAAGAACAACGAGGATATCTACCTACTGAAGAAGGCGGGCCCGAAAATGGTTATCTCGGAGATCAAAATAAATATTACGCAAGGTATCGACATCAGTATGAAAACAAATTGAGTTTTGGACTAACGATGGAAAAAGATGCAGGCGAAGATTTCTTCACAGGTTCTAATAAACAAGGTTTTGATTTTTACTCCGGCCATTTTTATCTGAGAGATTACAGCCGTCAGGTGAAAGCAATCGCCTTAGGAGATTATAAATTAAGTATGGGCCAGGGACTGATCAACTTCAGTGGCTTTGGTACTCGAAAATCTGCCTGGGTTACCAATATTAAAAAAAGCGCCAGAGCGATAGATAAATATAGCTCTGTTAATGAAGCTAATTTTATGAGAGGAGCTGCTACTACTATTGGTTTTGGTGACAATTTGGAAGTGTCTGCTTTTTTTTCTTACAGAAATCGAGATGGTAATATCGTTGAAAATGATACAATAGCCCTTGATGAATCTTTTGAATTTTCTTCTTTACAAATTTCAGGACTTCACCGAACTGCTGCTGAAGTGGAAGATGAGGGCCAATTGAAAAACACCAGCCTCGGTGGCATCATAAAATATAAAAACAGAAAAGGGCACTTGGCCTTAAATGTATTATATGATCGCTTCGACAAAACATTAAAAAGAAATGATCAGCCTTATAACAAGTTCTACTTCAGTGGAGATCGACTACTCAACGCCAGTCTAGACTACAACTACCGTTTTCAAAATCTTTACTTCTTTGGAGAAACGGCTTGGTCAGATAACAATAGGTTTGCAACTTTGAATGGCATGTTGTTGACCTTAGATCGTTGGGTTGATTTATCCATTTTGCATCGCCACTTTCAAAAGGATTACGAAGCACTTCAGGCACAACCCTTTGCAGAAACCACTGGAGGAAGAAATGAAACGGGCCTCTACCTTGGTCTAGAAATGCGACCAGCAAACAACTGGAAAGTCCAAGCTTATTTTGATGCTTATAAACATCCTTGGCTGAGGTTCAATGCAGATGCTCCTTCCAAAGGTTATGATTTTTTAGGAAAGGTAACCTATTGGCAAAAGCGAAAAATGGAGGCTTATCTTCAAATCAGAACAGAAACCAAAGAAGTCAACAATACTGGCTCTGATAGTAAAATAGATCCCTTAGAGGAATTCCAGTCTTTAAAAATAAGAGCACATCTATCTCAGAATATTACTAAAAACATAACGCTACGTAGCCGTGTCTTTTGGGGTTTTGCTAAAAGAGAATCAGACCCTTACCAATATGGATTTGGCGCTTATCAAGATGTAAATTACAAAGCATCTGGCGTTCCCTTGTCTTTCTCTATGCGCTATGCGATTTTTAAAACAGACTCCTACGATGTTCGTTTTTATAACTATGAAAATGATTTATTATTTGCCTTTTCAGTCCCAGCGTATTACAACAAAGGTTCTCGTATTTATTTGAATCTAAAATATCGAGTCAACCGAAAGCTAACGACTGAGTTCCGAGTGGCAAGAACGAGATGGGTTGATGAAGGTACTTTTGGCGCCGGTTTAGAAAGGATAGAGGGGAATAAGAGAACGGAGGTGAAAGCTCAGATTCGGTACCAGTTTTAATTCACCATGTCCGGATCCCCCATTTCCCCATCCTGGTAGGACTTAATTGTCTTTCTCATCTGTTCTTCATTGTTCATTACAAAAGGACCATATGAGAATACGGGCTCGTTTAGCGGCTTTCCACCCAGTACTAATAATTCAGCGCCCTCTTTGCTATATAAGTTAATAACACTGTCCCCACGTTGATATAAGACCACTTGATTTTGTTTCAACAATTGCTGTCCTTCCAGCTCCATTTCCCCATTTATACTGTAGACAAAAGCATTATGAGTTGGATCCGTAGGAATATCAATTCTTCCGTTAGGCTTGATTTTGATGTGATAATAAAAAGCAGGGGAAAGTGTTGTTATATCAGATTTCGCTTCATTCAACTGGCCCAAAACGACCTTTGCCCAGTAGTTCTCATTATCAATTACCCCCATTTTATCTTCTTGATAAAC
>JBLHRR010000238.1:0-5372 GCA_047626155.1 Saprospiraceae bacterium
TGTTTCTGGAAAAGCGACAGTAGGTTGTAATTTAGAGCACGTTCGCTCTGCGGCCTCTGCGTGAGTCAATACACAAATAAAGAACAAGGCTCTTTTTCTAAGAGGTAGATATACCAATCGCAAATTAATAATCACGCAGAGGCCGCAGAGCCAGTTGAACCTAACAACGACTATACAAGGTAAAACATCGCATTGATATTAAAGAACTAGTTACAGCTTTATATCGTTTTTTAAATGACAACATTAGGTCGTACGACAGCTCCTAATCGAATAGCTGCCACCCACAAGCATATCGGTGAAAAAGAAACTTGTTTATAAAGGGTAAAGTAGTTTAGAGAGCTTCAACCTAGTTAGAGATCAGTGGGAAGTTTTCCTTCACTTCTCTTTCAACTTACTCTTCTGCATATTTGATTCTACCATCCAAGACCGCATTTAGCATTTGGCCTTCCTCTTCTGTTTTCTTTACAAATTCAATCATAGCATCGCGAACCAGAATATTCAGGTCAAAGCGTTCGGCAGCTTCTAGAAAATCACAACTGTCCCCACCATTCGCGATGTAATCAGGAATGGATACTAAGTATTCTTTTAGGAGGTCCAGTGGTTCTCCGTTGATCGTCACCGCTGTGGCCTTATCTGCTGCTATTTCAAATCGCAGCTGCTTACTCACCGCCCAGCCTCTTCTTTCTGCGATCCGATCTAATAACTGCTGAAGCAATGCTCCTTTCATTTTCAAAATGACAATTTGATTATCAAAGGGCATCAGTTCATATACCTTCCCTATCGCTACCGGTCCGGGAGGAATAGAGGGAATCCGTATACCACCATAATTAGCTATGGCGAAATCTATAGGCCCATAATAGTGAGTCGTTCTTTCGTATAACAAATCTCCTACAAAGTTATTCAGTGTTCCTTCCGGGCGGGCTTTGAGCAATAGTACTGCACTTTCCCCAATGGTCACATTCATTACTTTCGATAAGTCCTTTCGGTACGGCTCAATTATTTTATTGATAGCAGAATCCGAAGGCATTTCATTGGTCATCCTATATTGGTCAACCTTAACTTCTTTGACCTGCCAGGTTTTCTGACAAGAATTCAAACAAAGCATAAGCAATGAAAGCATCAGGAGATTTACCCGAACCAAGTTTTGTTTTTCCCCGACCCAAAGAGAGCGCGCATTGTTAGAAACATATTTTTTCATAGCCCAAAGGTAACATAGCTTATTTAAAAGGCAGTATAGATAATTTAAAAAAATGAGTAACTTTGAATCGTGTTTACTGCGATAAACATAAACAATACGTTATAAGTAAAGCTTCCAATGTTTGAATATTTAATTAACCTGCATACCAATATGACCAGTATTGGGATCACAGAAGACCTGCCCTATATAGAAAAGGTGAAGATCCGTATACTCAATCAATGTACCTTGTTAGGGTTGCTGGGTGCGTTTCTGTTGTTTCTGCAATCTTGGTATTTGGAAAGGAGTGATTGGATGATTGAAACCATTACTATCTCCCTATTTACTTTTCCTTTGTTTTTTCATGCGCTTAGAAATTATTTACTAGCAAAACTGATTGCTACTGTTTTCTTCCCTGTATTCACCCTCGCCTTGGCGGTGACTTATGGTCCCAAATCCAGCGTAGAGTTCATTTACTTTGCGACCATTCTGACTGCGCTCATTATGCATGAAAATAAATGGGCTCAATTGCTAAACGTGTTAAGGTATCATTGTCATCTTTTGCATTAATTTTTATTTCTGGGAAAACTATGCGGCTCTATACCCAATGACTCCTTCTATTTATAATGATGCAGTGATCTTCTTCTCTGTAACTTTAGCCATCGCTTTTATTGTCACCAATTTCTTCTCGGAGCATAAAGCCAATTACCAAAAGCAAATCCTATACAACAATACGCTTGCAGATCGTAATGAAAAGCTAGAACACTTCATCGAACAAAACGAGACGAAGAACCACCTCATCCAAATTGTGGCCCATGACTTAAAAAGTCCTGCTGCAAGTTTTTTAAATTTGACGCAAAAGATCAGTTACCTTATTAAAACAGAACAACCTCATCGGTTGGTGGAAGTGGCGGAACATATTGAGCAATCTGGTACTAAGTTTTTCTACACCTTAGATCACCTCCTCAATTGGGTCACCTCCCAGCAGGACGGCATTAAAGTAACAAAGGACTACATAGACCTCGGCTCTCCTCCT
Organism: Saprospiraceae bacterium; assembly: GCA_047626155.1. Lineage (GTDB taxonomy): Bacteria > Bacteroidota > Bacteroidia > Chitinophagales > Saprospiraceae > CALGLS01. The sequence goes on from JBLHRR010000238.1 coordinate 2,211, forward strand.
GGTTGACGATTTAAATAGAAATATGGTTTTTATTCTTGGCAAAAAAAATCTAACAATCGTTTCTCCCATTCCACTCGAAACAATGATCTACGCTGATCATGACATCCTCAAAATCATTTTAAATAACATTCTGCACAACGCTGTTAAGTTTTCTCCATCGGAGGAAAAGATCATGGTCACCTTTCAACAAACCAAAAACCATGATCAAGTTTGCGTTACAGACTTCGGGGTTGGAATGGACAAACAAACACAAGAGAAAATACTTACACAAAAGGTAGCTGCCTATTCTACCTCAGGGACAGAGAGCAAAAAAGGCTATGGACTTGGTTTGAAAATTTGCTTTCGAATGGTTGATTTACTAAATGGAAAGGTCGAAATAAACAGTAAGAAAGACGAAGGGACTCAATTCATCATTAGTATTCCAAGAAGAGATCAACACAACAAAGGAAAGGACGGAAAGCCGGCAAAGATCAAGAACTCAGACTTGGGTCAGCGGAGTTCGGACTTTTGAAATCTAACCGTTAATTAAATTACTATACGCTTTTCACCATCGCTGCCCCCTGTCCCTTAAAGAGGGCTACTTCTCGGTGAACTTTGGTCGCGCGTTAGGTATCCCTTTTAGGGGTCGGGGCTAGCATTCGGAACCCCCAGCCCCTAAAGGGGAGCTACATATCGGTGAAACAGAAGCTTGTTTTTTTTTGTACAGTAGTCTAAACGTCAAAAATAATCAAAAACAAAAACAACTACTACCCCGCGCCCTGAGCCTTTTGATTTTCATTTTGATTCAAATTTTAATTCCCCTACCCCATTTCCACAATCGTAACCCCATCCCCTCCTTCTTTCGCCTCCGGGTGGCTTGTTCCTTCTACTGCATCGTATTCTCGTAATTTCTTAACAACAGCCTTACGTAATACCCCATCTCCTTTTCCATGAACAATTCGAAGCTGCGTTGCAGCAGACATAATCGCTTTATCTACAAACACTTCCAGGATTTTCAAAGCCTCATCTCTACGCAAGCCACGGATATCTAACTTAGATTCGAAGGCAACTTTGTCCTGCAGCGTTCTTAGGTTTATAGATTTGCCTCTTTTAATTTCCAATGGTTCATTAGCTGGCATAAGGTCACGGAGATGGGCAGTCATTTTCATGATTCCCATGATAACGGTGGCCTTATTTTTATTGATAGATTCAACGGTTCCAGTGGTGCCACCCGTTCGGAGCTTGACGAAATCGCCAACTTGGATTTCTTTCTTTGCGTGTGCTGCTTCTGTCGGTTTATAATAAACGTCCTCTCGGAGGTTCGTGACTTCAGAAGCCAGTGTTTTTCGTTCCTCTTTTACCTGAGCAGCCAGTTCTTTCGCTTTTTCGAGGTTCTTCTCTTCCCGAATTTCTCTTACTAATTTTTCAAAATCTTTATTCGAGCCAGCGACCTCCTGTAAGGTTTGTTCTTTAGACTCTAGTTTGAACTTCTTCTTTTTGAATTCCAGATCGCGATACATATTATCGTAAGTCTTAATGAGCTTTTCGAGCTTGGCTTCGCGTTCTTTCATTTTGCCGGTTTCGGCTTCGAGCTCTTGCTTTTCTCTTTGTAAATCAATGAGCAATTCATCTACAGCTCGCTCGTTCTTTCCCGTTTTATGTCGAGCATAGCTCAATACATTTTCAGGCAAACCAGAAGACTGCGCAATTTCAAAAGCATAAGAACTACCCGGTTTTCCAACCCGCATTTCATAGGTCGGCTTCAGGTCGTCTTTATCAAAAACCATGGAACCATTGACGATGCCTTTGGTTTTGTAAGCGAACATTTTCAGGTTGGAATAGTGGGTAGTGATAACGCCATAAACCTTTCGGTGATTCAACTCTTTTAAAATGGCTTCCGCAATGGCACCTCCCGTTTTAGGGTCTGTACCGGAGCCAAATTCATCAATCAAAATTAAGGAACGCTGATCTGCCTTTTCTAAAAAGACCCGCATATTTTGTAATCGTGAAGAGTAGGTACTTAGATCATCTTCAATAGATTGCTGATCGCCAATATCCGCGAAAAGGCCATGAAATATCCCCATCTCCGATTTTTCATCTACGGGAACTAAGAGACCTGATTGCATCATCAATTGCAATAAACCTACTGATTTCATGGTAATAGATTTCCCTCCGGCGTTGGGTCCACTCAAAACCAATACTCTATTAGGATCATGCAAATTCAGATCAAAAGGAACGACCTTTTTTCCTAGTGCTTTATTTTTTAACAATAGTAATGGATGATAACCTCTAAGGGTGTGCAAGGAAGATACATCTTTCACTTTTGGTTTTACGCCGTTGATGCTTCTTGCAAATTGAGCTTTCGCCTGAATGACATCGTAGTGAACGATAACCTGTGTATAGTTGCGCAATTGTTGGCTATAAGGCCGTAGCAACCCACTAAGTTCTTTTAGTATTTTATAAATCTCGCGCTTCTCTTCATTCTCCAAATCGAATAAATCATTGTTGATTTTGATGATTGGATCTGGTTCGATAAAGGCGGTTTTTCCAGAAGCAGATTCATCGTGAATAATTCCTCTTATCTTTCTTTTGCTTTCTGCTAATACAGCAAATACACGTCGTCCATTTCGCATACTTTCCACAGTATCAGCTAAATAGCCCTTCTTCCTGTATTCGATAATTAAAGACCTAAATTTCTTATCCAATTCCTGCATCTTCGAACTCATCAACCTTCTGATCTTCAACAGAACAGGCGAAGCATCTGGTTTGATGTTCCCTTTTTCGTCTACTACTTTGTCAATGGCCTTCCCTAGGGCCACATCAAATGCTATTCTTTCGACTGGTAAATACAAAGTAGGGTATTCATTTCGACGTGGTCCAGAGAAGAAGCTAATGATCTTAGAAGTGGCGTGCAAAACAATATATACACGCTGCAAGCTTTCCAAGGAAAGTACGTAATCAATAATTTCGAGGTATTCCAGATCTTTGGAAATATCCTTATAAGCTGTGATGGGAAATCCGATGCTTTCATCCAGCATTTTTCGGTATTCCTCTACCTCTGTTAGCTTTCGCTGAATGAGAAACGCTTTGGTATCTGGTTCAATAGCTAGTACACGTTCCCGCCCGAGTTCTCCGAGGCATTCTTCTTGTACAAGGTCTAATATTTTATCAAATTCCAGCTTG
>JBLHRR010000239.1:0-5331 GCA_047626155.1 Saprospiraceae bacterium
CCAATGGATGGAAATCCAATATCTGTTAAGCTAAGCATCTCGGTATAGGCAACAGTCCCCGAAACGAGTTCCTTTATTTCCAATCCTATTTCGACGCCAGCCTGATCCACTTTTCCATTATTGACCACATCGGCCATAAAACCAAAGGGTTCCATTTGAGAGGCCGGCCACAGGACGTTGGGTGCTATGGCGAAAAAGTTATTGTAGATAGCCAGGTCATTATCTGGCACTGGATTTTCATCCAAAAGTTGGATGCTGTCAATTTGCCAATTGTATCCACATCCGTCCAAATTAGGAGCAGGAGATTGTCCTGCTACATTTCTAAATTCAAAGCCAATATAGACCGTATCTTCTAAAGCAACATAGTCGCTAATATTCATTAGTATTTCTGGAGGTCCTTCTTCGTTGACAGAAGCAATGTTCAATTGTATCTCTTCCCAGTCTGCTAGCGGAGTAGCTTCGTTTGTTGTAATTCTAACATAAGTTTCACAATAAAAATTTAGGTAGTATTGATTGAATCTTAGCCACACTCCTTCTTTGTCTGAGCAATCTATGGCAGAGGTTACAATCCAAGCATCCTGATCACCAGAACAATCGGAATCAGAGTCAAACATGATCCAGTGATTGTCAGTGTCTGCTATCTGCCAGCCGTCATCTGGAGCAGCGTAAGCTCCGGTTGGACCAACATTGGTTACTTCCCAAACACCTCCTCCAGCATTGTTGTCAAAGGTAGACCAGCCTTCGGGAAATACGGCGACAGAGTCTGTGAATGTTTCTTCCCAAAATATCTGTGCCTGTATATTGTTAGAAAAAATAAAAGCTAAGCATATACAAAGCAGCTTTTGGCATAAAGTAGTTGTGTTGATCATACTAAGAGGTTTTGAATTGTTAGTAGATAGAAGGGCAGTGCTTTGATTTTATTTTTGAGTTTCCAGTAGACTTTCTTTGATACTCTGTCATTTATAGTGGGTAGGTCAGGGCTGATTCCAAATCCACTAAATATGACCAAGAACCCTTTCTTTTGGCTTTTATGAAATTTACTTTCTCGTTTTTTATGAGATTTGCCTTTTAATTTAAGGCTTTCGGCAGGCCCTTCGGGGACATATTTTTTCAGTCGAAAAAAAAGTATGCAAAATTCTCGGCAAATCAAAGGCTCTTGTACCCAGCCGGCTCCCACACCCTCCTGATTTGCCATTCCCAGCGCGCCACTATAACGTGCCCTTATATCGTATCCCAATAACGCAAGTTTCTTTCTTTAGTAGCCCTTTCAGAAGGAACGTTTGAATACTAAAAAAAGCAGCCAGAAAGTAAATGAATTACGTTCTGGCTGTCTTTTATGTTACAAAAGAATTTGTAAGAGTCAATTACATATCGGCTAAGCCGTATTAGTGATTAGTGTTGTACAACAAAGTTCTTTGTTTTTACACCATTCTTTGTAGCTACTCTTAGGAAGTAGTTACCATTGGCCCAATTCGTTGTATTGTAAGAGATGCGTTCTGCTTGCAATGAAGCGAAGTACTGAGTAGAAAGAATCTTACCCGTTGCATCAATAACGCTAATTGTAGCATCATTGTGCGCTTCAGTCAATTCAATAGCTACAGTCATATCTTTATCCGCTGGGCTAGGGAAGATATTCAACTTAATACCTTCTAGGATATCGACGGTGCTACTTACTATTGGTTCGCCAACAATCAGACGAAGAGTAGGAACGATGTCAGGACCGAATCCCGTTGGGTTATAAGTTGCATCATCAACAGAACCAGATCCGTTTAGACCAATCATGCTACCAAATCTAGGGAAACCTGCTTGCTGGTAGGCAAAGTTGGTAGGTAAATAATCTGTAGCACGACTTGCACCAAGTTCAACGACGTTAGCATCGTCATTTCCTGAATCGATTAATTCTATCATTAGAATGTAGTGGGTATTGTCTTCCAATGTTACCCCTTGTAATAATGACAATTCATCCAGTAAGTCTACAGAAACAAATTCATCATCATCTTCACCACCTTCGATAGTATAAGTAGCACGACCAACTAAGGTTCTTGCATCTGGTGCACAAGTGTAAGTTCCATTCCCCGGATCGGCTGCCCAATCATCAACAGGAGCATCCCACTTATACAACTTAACATATACAGGAATATCTGCCGTTGCTCCACTGGCATTGTTAATTACAAATTCAGCATTATTCGCTCTAAGGTCATCACCATTTACAACGTAGAAGTGGTTTCCATAAGTCCATGATTTTGGGATGTCCTCGTCCCAGTTGCTGTCTGCAGGTTGGATAACAGAACTTGGTCCATCTTCTTTAGCGAAAGTTTCTTCTGTTACTTCCCAGCTAAATGAAAGCGTATTGTTAACAGTATTCTGATCCATAGAGTCCGCACTTACCTCATAAGTCGCAGTATAGTCCCCTAAGGTAGTTGGCGTAAAGTCACCAAAAACTCGGTTTTCATCTATAGAATCAGCGATCATTGTTCCATAATTTTCGTTTTCTGAATATACCTCAGTACCTGAATCATCAGTAACAGAAACATTTAAGACAACGTTTTCAGCAGTGTTTCCACCAAAGTTTTCAACGTCTGTCATAAAAACCATTCCCTCTAATTGAGTAACTGGAACCATCTTGTTAGTAGAAGTTGCATACCATCCTTCAGCCACAGCCATATCATCTTGACCTGGGCGTTCTGTAATCTTCACATCATCAAGTGCCCAGTAGTAATAGTTACCAGCAATAGTGAATTTAATACGTACCGTGCTTGAACCAGCAGCATTAAGCGCCACAGGTATTCTAACCGCAAGAGTATTATTCAAAGGATCTACTCCACTATTGGCGAAAGCCGCAGGGGCTCCGACGTTACAATCTCTAGCATCAGACCAAGTAGCTCCATCATCTGTACTTACAGAATAAGAAGAAAAGAAGTCATTGTCATCTGCTACTTGAAACCAGTAGTAAACCTGAGAAAATTCGATAGCCAAAGCTGTTCCTGCAGGTACCGCAGTCAAATCAATGGTTGGAGAAATAAGTTCTTCAACATACTGTGGGTATGGAGGGTCTGGAATACCATTGGCAGCGTTAGAGAATTTGTCTCCATTAAAAACCATAGCTCCGTTAGCAGCAGTTGGCGAAGCAATCGTTACGTTTTGTCCACTAAGTGAACCGCCGATAACCAACCCATCTGCTACCCACTCCCAGGTTGTATCAATCCCAGTAGTGGAAACGGTGTTGGAAACCCAACCATTCAGTCCGCCATCAAAGTCGCCTTCCCCTGGCTCATCGCCCCAAAATACCATCTGAGCGCTTAGCCCTGTAGTCATTCCCAATAGGAATAAAAAGAATATACATCGCGTAAAGGATGTTTTCATAATTAGAATTTTTACTTGATTAAAAAATTAAATAACGACCAAAGTATCGGTCAGCGGAGAGGTAAGTTGTTTGGGTGAACTGTGTGATTACTCAAAACTCCTTCTTCATCGCTTTCATGCTACTAAGGCCTTCGGAGGTAAAAATAATAAATATTACAATGCAGACTAGTGAAAAGCAGAAAAGAAGTCGGTGAATCAACAAAAAAAGAAACGAGAACCTAGGTTTAGCTTAGTGGAGGACAGTTTTAGAGGGTGGTTACAAGGGTATTGAAAAGGCAATGCGTACTTGCGGCTTGCAATATATGCGCAACTATCCGAGCCTTCCTGACCGACACCTTTTTCGGGTGACCAGCTCTGCGGGGAAAAACCCAGTGAAGGTTTGTGCTGATTTAAAAGGAGACGCTCGGAAGATTGTCCATCCCAAAGATTTTGTAGCTGGGGATCTTCACCCCCCTTCCCTACTGTGGAAAACAACGACTACCAATGTCCATTGTATACGAATTCAAAATTGCAAAGTGAGCTTCTTTTTGGTTTTCCAGTGGGAGCCCAAATCTTTGAAGTTTAGTAAGCGTTTGTAGATAGAATTAATTTTTTGTAGATTTATTGTTATTTTCTTCGTACTTTTTTCTTGGAAAAAAAGCACCAAAAATCCAAGGCTTTATAATCTTGGCCTAAAAACCAGCAGCCATCTCGCTCGCAGTCCGAGGTCGCCTTAAAAGGCTCTGGACTGCCCTTAGAGCCACCCTTTGCTGATTTTCTTAACGGCCAATCTTATAAGGCCGAAGAAGTAAAGGAAACTTATGTATTTTGGTTTGACTCTGTGGATTTACTAACGTACCTTTTTGGGGACTGCTCAGGCCAGCGGCTCCGCTTTAGGGGCAGATCCCTTCCTTTAATCCCCTACTCCTGTCTCAACTAAGACAGCTACAAAATTGCCTCCAAACAACAGACGCATTACTTTTGCAATTATAGAAACGAACCAAATCATTCCATCATGAAAAATTCAATCCTTCTAGTCATGGCACTATTATTTTCGGATTTGAGCGTTCAGGCTCAGGAAAAAACGAACTCATCTAATCAATCTGAGGAATTAGGAACGGTTAGTTGGCATCGAGATTATAACAGTGCGATTACGTTATCAAAAGAGGAAAGTAAACCCGTGCTTATTTTATTTCAGGAAGTACCGGGTTGTATGACTTGTCGCAACTATGGGCAAAATGTTTTGAGCAATCCGCTGATGGTAGATGCGATTGAGCATCTGTTTATTCCTTTAGCGATTTACAATAATAAGAAAGGAGCGGACGCTACCGTTTTACGGCAATTTAGTGAACCGACTTGGAACAACCCGGTGGTACGTATTATAGATGAGGCAGGGACTAACTTGGTCAAAAGGGTGTCTGGTAATTATTCTCAGAAAGGGTTGTATCAGGCAATGGAAGCCGCTTTGATAAAATCAGGGAAGGAGGTTCCTGAGTTTATGCAGTTGCTAAAACAGGATATTGGTGCGGTGGAAGTTGGGACTAAGGAAGCTACTTTTAAGATGTATTGCTTTTGGTCTGGTGAGAGTCATTTGGGTAATGCGGATGGGGTTGTTGCTACGGAGGCTGGCTTTATGAATGGTTATGAAGTGGTGAAAGTGAATTATGATCCGGAGGTGATTAGTGAGACGGAGTTAGAGACTTATGCCAAGGAAGCGCAATGCAGCAAGGTTTCTTCTGAGGGGAAATTTCGAAAGGATAAGGATCCTCAGTATTATTTGAAGCATAGTGATTTTAAGTATTTGCCTTTGACTGCTATTCAGAAAACTAAGATTAATAGTGCCTTAAAAAACCGGGAAGATGGACGGGTTTATTTGAGTCCGACGCAGTTGAAGTGGTTGGAGGATTTGGGGAGGTATAATCCGAAAAAGAAATCTTTTTATGATGAGGATTTTCTGGTTGGTTGGGAGAAGATGGGGTAATTTTTTTT
>JBLHRR010000240.1:0-5312 GCA_047626155.1 Saprospiraceae bacterium
AAAAAAATCAACTTTCGTTTATTTGGAAGAACAGTGTTATATAAGAGCACAAATTCGGCTACAAAAATAGCATAATTTCTATTAATCTCCTATAATGTAAAGAGATGTTTTTTCTCTTTCTGTGGTTGGTGTTTTGTAGCGACTCTTACATATGCGGTTAATTCCATCCAAGCCGCTTTCTTTCCCTCCAATATTCCTCCGGCTCAATTGCAAATTCCTTTAACATTGCTACATCACTCTCTTCCAATTCAAATTGGGTAGCCTTAATGTTATCTGATAAATGCACTTTGTTAGAAGCACCACTTAATACTTTATACGGTTCGATACCATCCATACAAAACCTCAGCGCAATAGCATCTAGTCCTACATTGTATTTCGTTGCAAGCGTTTGCAACACTTTATAAACCTTTGCATAATGAGGGTATTTTTCATTAGGAAAAACCCGTCCATTAGCGAGGGCTTCTTTGATTACAAGTCTTTTGTTATAAGCAGAGAATTCTTTTGATATAGTGGCGAAACTTTGGTCAAATAAATTGTACGTAACTTGAAAGGCATCAAAAAGAGAAACACCCTCCACTTCAACATCCAGCGCCTCTTTTAACACCTCTATCTGGTTTGCTCCTGTCGTAGTGATTCCCATAAGCAAGCCGTACTTATTTTTTAGTTCCGCTAAACGGTTTAGGATTCTTTCATTTTTCAAAACGCCTGTTTCAAAAGTAGCGGAATGAATTTGGTAGGTCGTCAGCAAAGGGTGCAGCGTTTTTGATTTCCCCCACTGCTCGTTGAGTTTCTCCAAGGAGTGCTCTTTTATTTCATGCACCTTGGCCTTGGCATCGAAATTTGCGACATAGGTATAACCCCATTTTGTGGCGACTTCTATACTAGCATCGTCCTTTTCCATGACCCAATCCATAAGCAATTGCTCCGCCATGCCATAACCTGGTGCGGTATCGAAATATCTGATTCCCTTCCGATACGCATCATCGAGCACCATTAGACCTTTGTTCTTAAAGGAATCCAAAGAAAATTCAGAAGTAGTTTCTTGCCGGATATTGATATAGTGTGGGCGACCGATGGAGGCGGTACCTAGTCCAAGAGCTGAAGATGAAGTTGGTTTTTTCATAGTTTATATTTAATGGCGGTAACTGAGTTTGTACTACAATAGAGTCCCACTCCTATTCCTATTCCTTCTAATACTTTTATAAGGCATTTACAACGTTAACTTTCAGATTAAAAACACCGTAGTAATACCATTTAAATGCTTTTTTATTTAAATCCACTATATCAGAAAAAGAACCGCAACCCACCCGTTGGATTCAGTTCTGCAAACGTTCCGTCACCATCTTCGACAATGCGACGAATGGCCCCTCCCTCCAGCGAAAATTGTTTGTAATGCCAACGAAGGACAAGGCTAGCCGAAATAATGAATCCATCATCTGTGTGGTTGGTTACAAATCCCAGTTTCGAATTTTCACTGATGAGAAAAAGTCTTTCTTTCCATATTGGAATAATCGCTCCTATTGTAAAAATGGTGTAGGGTTTTTCTTCATTCGCTAGATCTATTCTTGACATAAATCCTCCTCCAAAATCCAGCTGCACCCCAAACAAATCAATGCTAAGAAGACCTGTCGTAATGTGGTTAAATTTCTTTTCTTCAAAACGATAATCGTTGAACAGCAGATGCGTTCCTACTCCTAGGAAAACAAATTTACCTACAGGAAAAGCCAGCTTGGTTTTCACTCCCCATCCAGCATTAGATCTATCATTACTACCAAACGACATCCGATAAACAGCTCTATCCGCAATCATATTACCTCCGACGCCTACGGAAAGAAAGGAGGTCAAACCTACTTCTGCTTCGTATAATATTCCATTGATAGTATGTATAAAACCTTGCTTAGCTTTTAACGGTCTCGCTGTTGATATGGAAATTAATTTGGTCTTGTATCCATATTGTTGACCGCTCAGGTTTGAAGAGATACAAAGGAGGCAGCATAGTAGGAATAATGAGACGTAGGTGGGCATATGTTTTTTTTTGGTTTGAGCATAAAAAAATCAAAGAACCTTCAATAATTCTTTATAAGGAAGACTTAGTTTTCTTTCATAAATCAGGACATCAGTCATACTCCTGAAGGAGTTGAATACACTGTAGGATTCCATCTTGGTTTTGAATTTTAACAATCAATCTACAATACTTGTTTCAATTTCTATTTCCCTAATTAACGTTCGATGTACTGGACAACGAGAGGCAATTTCTTTTAATCTCTGTTGCTGCTCGCCTGTGAGTTCCCCTACAAATTTTAGCTTTTTAGATATATGGTCAAGATAAGCAGGCTTTGAATTTCCAGTATCATTATTCATGTCCTGTACATGTTTTTTGGAATGAGTCAGATAAACATATACTTCTTGTAAATCCCATTTCTTACGTTGGGCATAAAGCTTCAAAGTCATGGCAGTGCAAGCAGCTAAACCAGCATTTAATAACTCGTATGGAGCCGCTCCAAAATCATCACCTCCTACCGAAGCTGGCTCATCTGCAATTAGGAAGTGCTTAGACATTTGAATAGAAGTGGTGAAATTATCTTCCAACATATTTAAGTGCCCGACTAATTGTTCCCCATTTGGGTCAAGCATTATATTTTCTTTCGGTTTCAAATAACGTTGTGCCCAAGAACCAATCACCTCACCAGCATAGAGACTGTCTTTTTGTTCTGTCAGGAGGTGGTCAGCATTATCGAGGGATACAAAACTTTTGGGATGATGAGCATTAATGAATAGTTCCTGGGCATTTTCAATACCAACTATTCGATCGAAAGGAGCGTGCAAAACCAATAATGGTTTCCGTAGATTTTTAACTGTAGTTATTAGATCTGTGTTACCAAAGTTTTCCAAAAATTCTTGATTGATCACAAAAGGTCTGCCTCCGATATTTACTTCTATTTCTCCTTTTTCAGCTATTTCATCCAAGTGGTGAGAAAAGTGTTTTTTGGTATGTTCTGCACTCGAAGGTGCCCCGATAGTCGCAATGGCTTTTACTTCTTCCAGTTTTGAGCCTGCTACAATTACGGCTGCTCCCCCCAAAGAATGCCCTACCAAAAGCGAAGGTGCTTCATAGTTTTCTTTCATATATTGATGAACATCCAACAGGTCATTGATATTTGCGCCAAAATGACTCTCCGCAAATGTCCCCTCACTTCTTCCCAAACCTGTAAAATCAAAACGCAGCACTCCAAAGCCATGATTAGTCAGGGAGCGACTGATATTCCTGACTGCATTCAGACTGCTACTGCAAGTAAAGCAATGAGCAAATATCGCATAATCATTAGGTTTTTGATTGGCAGGCAATTCCAATCTTGCATTTAAGATATGTCCTTTTGAATTTTTTATTTTAAGTTGTGCATTTTTCATTTTGATAATTTTTATTCTCACTTTAATAATTCCATTGAACGATTTTACCACAAAGGTAACTTTTAAGGACTAAGGTGAAATGGAAATAATTCCCTAATTATTATACATTTCACCTTGGTGGAAAAACACATTTCCCAAGCTGTATCCTTTTCTTCAACAGCCACACTTGTTACTAAATAAATCGGTGGATTAGGATTATTTTTATCTCGAATAATAACCAGATATAGCTGATAATTCGGGAATTCGGGATGTTTTATTGGGCCCCAAGCAATAGATACTTTTTTCATCTTCTTCCGTTCTTTATCATATACTAATTTATCTTTTTGCCCTTTATAGGATCGAGCTATATCGTATATCTTTTTCGATTGACCATGTTCGTTTAAAAAAATGTGATCGCCTTTCCAGCGGATAAGAAAGTCTTGATCGAATTTTATTAACCACTCTAACATGTTTGCATTGGCGTACCCTCTATCTAGAACATGCAATACCTTTTTACCAATTTCTTTATTTATTTTTTTCAACATTAGATAAACGATATTTGTCCCATGCTCTTTATGCTTCCCTCTAGTTGTCCACCACGCCATATGGAAAACCGATGGAATTTCTCCCAACGCTGATAAACTTACCCCCGTCCATTTATAACCCGTTGTATATATCCTTTTTCCTGGTGGACTGAAGAAACCAGGTCGAATTCTAGTCAATCGCTAGGCTTTACTACTAAATCGCAATAAATAAATCGTAAAAGGTTCGGACGTAACGAACGTCTATCTTTTTGGAAAGCGCCTTCTGAAGAGACGATAAATAAACGTCGGCTTGGCTTAGTATGAACTCGCCTGACTTTTGGTTAATTGGTTCTTTATTTCTACTTTGTAGGATGTTTTTAAACATAAGTCCTCCTGTGTTTTGATTGTGTGAGAATAATCAAAAATACACAGGAGGTTCTTTCTTTCCAAATCTTTACGTACACACCTTACTTTTGGGAGGACTCATGTTTGATCATGGCTATAAAGGGTGATCGACCTGAGGTTGTTAAAGTATTGTTGGAGAACGGCGCGAAGGTGAATGAGGGAATAAAAGGTGATGGTAATCCGCTAATTATGGCAGCGGCCAACAATCGACTTGAGGTTGCAAAAGTATTGGTCCAGAAAGGTGCTGATGTAAACGCTGTTGTTATCGGTGATGAAACACCGCTTATTAATGCGGCTCGTTATGGTCATTTGGAAATGGTCAAATACTTAGTTGAAAAAGGTGCTGATGTGAACCTCTCTGCACGTGATGGGTATTACTTGAATTCTGAGCTAAGAACGCCTTTGAATATGGCGAAAAAGGGGAAGCATGAGGAAGTTGTAAAGTATTTGTTGGGGAAGGGGGCGGTTAAGTAAGTTTAAACAGATAATGATTTGGCTATAGTACCGTCTCATAATAAAGCATTGAATTCCGACTTTACAAAAATATAGTGTTATCCTACTAATTTAGTACTGAACACGTAAATAAGGTTTGATCTTCCAGTTGTTGACGACGAACGAAAAATGAAAAGCTAAGGATAAGAAACGACTTAGTTAACTACTTACAATCTGTGACTTACGATATAAAGACGGCGTGGTACCTGTTTGTTTTTTAAATGCAGAATAGAAAAACAAAACCCAAAATAATACCCAGGGGCATCCCGAATATTATAAAGAAATCACGCATAGATAAACTCGGTTCTATCATAGATAGTAAAGGTAATAAATTAACGATTACCCTATTCTACTGAGCAGTAAAAAAGTGTAATATCAAGGTATAAAAAGGAGTTGGCATAAAAAAAGCGAATAAAAGGAAATTACAACAAATCCTTTATTCGCTTATGTTAGAAATAAACAATTCCGAAGAATACAAGAGCTTATTTCCAGAATTTTCAGAGA
>JBLHRR010000241.1:0-5151 GCA_047626155.1 Saprospiraceae bacterium
CAAGAACAGCCCAAAGAGCTTTAGAAGCGGTTAAAAGGGGGTATGCGTATGTGGTCCAAAATGAACGTGGGCGATATTTTTCAGAAGGAGAATGGGATATTTTAGGAGTTCCATTAACTGACGGCTATGATGCATTTACCTGGATGAAAGATCAGATTTGGTCTAATGGCAAGATAGGGACACTTGGTTGTTCTTCTACCGCCGAATGGCAAATGGCTGTTGCAGCGCTAGATCATCCTTCACATGCAGCTATGGTGCCTCAAGGGTATGGTGCGGGTGTAGGTAGGGTAGGCAAGATTAACGAACAAGGGAATTGGTATCGTGGAGGAGTGGAACAGATGTTATTCATTTCTTGGTTATATGGTGTAGAGCATGATAAATTTAAGCCGCGCATTCCCGCTGGAGCAACGCAAGAAGATTTGATTAGAATTTCTAGATTTTACGATTTAGCACCTGAGAACCCGAAAGTTGATATGGCAGAAGCGCTTAAGCATTTACCTATTCAGGATATTTTAAAAAATATAAATGGTAAAAATGAAATTTTTGATAAAATGATCCGTCGTACACCGAATGATGAAGCTTGGTTTAATGGAGGGATTTATCATGATGATAAGGAAATTGGTGTACCCAGTTTTTGGTTTGCTTCATGGTATGATGTGTCTATCACACCAAACCTAGCTTTATTTAATCATGTTAGGAATAATTCTAAAGATGCAGCAATAAGAGATAATCAATACTTGGTTATTGCACCAACCTTACATTGTGGTTATACCCGAGCAACCGAAAATACTATTGTTGGCGAACGCAGTGTTGGCGATGCTACCCTTAATTACGAGGAGCAAATTTATGCTTGGTTTGATTTGTGGCTAAAAAATGAGCAAAACGACTTTAAAGAGAAAACACCTAGAGTTCAGTATTACACAATGGGGAGTAACGAATGGCAAGCATCAGAAACTTGGCCACCAGCAAAAGCTAAGTCAACAACTTATTACCTAAACAGTAATGGCAATGCCAATAGCTTTTTTGGAGATGGGAATTTAACAACATCAAAAGCGGATTCTGATAATCCAGATGGCTTCACTTATGACCCAATGAAACCAGTGCCATCTTACGGAGGTAATGTGTGTTGTACTGGAAATGCTATTAAGGGAGGTGCTTTTGATCAACAACAAATGGAAACCAGAAATGATATTTTGGTTTATACCACAGATGTTTTGGAGGAAGGTATAGAAATTTCTGGTTTTATTGAATCTACGTTATATGTTTCTTCAGATGCAAAAGATACAGATTTTACGATCAAACTTATCGATGTATATCCTGATGGAAAAGCATACAATTTGGATGAAACCATACAGCGTGTAAGATATCGTGAAGGTTATAACAAAGAAGTATTCATGGAAAAAGATCAGGTTTATAAAGTAGATTTGACGCCTATGTCAACAAGTAATTATTTTGAGAAAGGTCATAGTATACGTATTGAAATATCTAGTAGTAATTTCCCTCGTTTTGCGCGAAATCTGAATACTGGAGGTAATAACTATGATGAAAAAGAAGGTGTAATCGCTCATAATAAGGTGCATCACTCTTCAACTTATCCATCACAAATAAGGCTACCAATGGTTTCTAATTAAAGTAATGAAGCTTATTGGGTCTATTCCAGACGCTACGTCAGTTTTACGAGATATTATGTCTCTGGTGCAAAAAAAAATCATTAAAATCGATAACATGAAAAAAAGTTTTACCGTTGTATTTTTCGTTCTACTAATTTGTGGATGTGGCCAAAAAAGTGAAAGCCCTCTTGTGGTAGAAGCCCTTAAAGTGGAGTCACAATCTTCATTTTCCACTGCGGGTAAGGAGGTATCTATAATTACTACAGCAAGCAATACGAACTTAAGGTTAAGTAGCACTGGAACCAAGGAATTTGCCACTGCCCAACAACCACTTGAATCCGAAGTTTCTATTTTTGTCAATCCCAACAAAACGTTCCAAAGCTTTTTGGGGATTGGAGGGGCAATCACGGATGCTTCAGCTGAGGTATTTGCTAAACTACCTGAAAACAAACAACAAGAATTTTTGAAGGCCTATTACGATAAAGAAGAGGGCATAGGTTATTCATTAAGCAGGACGAGCATTCATAGTTGTGACTTCGGCAGTGAAAGTTTCACCTACGTCACCGATAATGACAAAGCGTTGAAAACCTTTAATATCGATCATGATCGTAAATATCGTATCCCAATGATTAAACGAGCGATTGATGCAGCAGGTGGAGAACTGATGCTTTACGTCAGCCCTTGGAGTCCTCCGGCTTTTATGAAAAGTAATAATGATATGCTTCAGGGAGGGAGCTTGCTATCCGAATATTATAAGTCATGGGCACTTTATTATACAAAATTCATCAAAGCTTATGAGAGCGAAGGAATGCCTATTTGGGGAATTACCATTCAAAATGAGCCGATGGCTGTTCAAAGGTGGGAATCTTGTATCTATACGGCTGAGGAAGAAAGGGATTTTCTTAAGAATTATTTAGGTCCAACTATGGAAGAAGAAGATTTAGGTGATAAGAAAATTGTGGTATGGGATCATAACCGGGACTTGATCAATCATCGAGCCAATACAATTTTTGATGATCCGGAAGCGGCTAAATATGCTTGGGGAATTGGTTTTCATTGGTATGAGAATTGGGCTGGAGGAAAACCCATGTTTGACAATTTAGGCAATGTTAAAGAGTCATACCCAACAAAAAACTTATTGTTTACTGAAGGATGTAATGAGAGCTTTTCTGATGAAAAATATCAATTTTGGCCTAATGCAGAGAGATATGGACGCTCGATGATAACTGATTTTAATAAAGGTACTGTAGGTTGGACGGATTGGAATATTTTATTAGATCACAATGGAGGACCAAACCATGTTGGTAATTTTTGTTTTGCGCCCATTCACGCAGATACTGATTCCGGGGAGTTGATTTACACCCCGACTTATTACTATATCGGTCATTTTTCCAAGTTTGTAAGACCTAACGCGAAACGGATTAGTACGGTAAGTAGTAGAAGTCACTTATTAAGTACTTCATTTTTAAATGAGGATGGTACAATGGCAACTGTGGTCATGAATCAAAGTGACCTGGAAATTACTTATAAGCTATATGTTGAATCAAAAGCAGTGGAAGTAATGATTCCCCCACATGCAATGCAAACGCTTATTATTCAATAAAGAATATATTCAAAAATCGAACAAAAAAACGTTGATCAAGGTATGAGTATGGGTGAAATGAGTTAAAATTCATTTTACCCATACTTTTTTCCAGGCATGCATAAAAGTACTACTCTTAAGTTAAGTTTATGTCGACAAATAAATTAAGGTCAAAATGAGAATATCAGTAGGGTTTTCTGAAGTTCTTTTTCCTTATGCTTTAATAGATTCGAGAGTCAAGCAAATAGCCATGAACAAACCGTTACATAAAATCCATAAGATGAACATGTGCAATTTTTAAAAAGGCAAGGCTATAAAGATTTCCACTGTAAATTGATTCCAAAACTAAAATTCGCTTGAAAAGGTATTGAAGATTTATAAAATATGGTTAATTTAGGAAAATGGGACTATTGATAATGACTTCAATAATAGTTTTAACGAACGGTAGTCAGAATTAAATAAAACGAACATGAAAATAAAAAATAATACATGGCATTTGTAGATTACTATAAAATCTTAGGAATTTCTAAAACAGCAACCGAGAAGGAGATTAAATCTGCCTTTCGGAAACTTGCCCGCAAGTATCATCCTGACTTAAATCCGGATAACAAGAAATCTGAGATAAAATTCAAAGAGATAAATGAGGCAAACGAAGTTTTAAGTCATCCTGAAAATCGTAAGAAATACGATAAGTTTGGGAAAGATTGGAAGCACGGAGAGGAATATGAAGCGGCAAAGGCTCAGCGGCAAAGGCAACGGCAGTCTCAGTCTAGTCAGCAAGGTTACTCAAACGAAGAATATTCGGATTTTTTCGAATCAATGTTCGGAGGAGGAAGATCATCATACAGCCAAGGTAGGAATCCGAAATATAAAGGTCAGGATTACAATGCAGAATTACATCTGACTCTAAAAGATGTGTACACTACTCAAAAACAAGTCCTAACAGTCAATGGTGAAAAAATCAGGCTGACAATTCCCGCAGGAGTTGAAAACGGTCAAGTGATAAAAATTAAAGGAAAAGGAGGGCTAGGAATCAATGCAGGGCCAAATGGTGACTTGTACATCAAATTTATCATCGATAATCAAACACTGTTTAAACGAGAAGGAAATAATCTATATCAGAATGTGGATTTGGACCTATACACATCTATTTTGGGTGGAGAAATCACTGTAGATACTTTTAGCGGTAAGGTCAAACTCAAGATAAAGCCTGAAACGAAAAATGAAACGAAAGTAAAGTTGAAAGGAAAAGGATTTCCTATTTACAAAAAGGAAGGGAAATTTGGGGATATGATAATCACTTATCATTTAAAGACACCGACTAATCTAAGTGAACAAGAAAAGGAGTTATTCAAGAAACTACAAAAAATTAAAGCGCAATGAATGATAAACGTTTAATATCGACACAAACCCTTTGTTCGCATTATAACATAGAAATTTCATTTGTAGATGCTTTAAACAAAATGGGACTCATCCAAATCCAAATTATTGAGCAAAATCAATTTGTACATCATGATCAAATTAGTGACCTAGAAAAAATAATCAGACTTCACAATGAATTAAACATGAACCTAGAAGGCATTGATGTAGTGTTTAATTTATTGAAGAAGGAACGGAAGTTGCGGAATAAATTAAATGTCCTTAACAACAGATTGAAGCTTTATGAAAATGATTAAAAGGAATTGTAGACTTACTAAATAACAATTGCAACGATAACCGTTTTTATTCAGAGAATATTCTTAATTCCGCGGCTAGTGAAATTGATCAAGTTGTTGATTATTAGTGAGTTCGTTTATTGAGGTGATGGGGAAGTGGGAAGTTTTATAAAGAAGTGGTACGTTTATAACCAAGTTATATTCCAGAGGGCAAATCAAAATGTTGACAATTCGGTTAATAAAAGAGATCGAATACTGGCTCGTTCGCCAGAGACTGACGTGATAATTATTTAGTATTGATATG
>JBLHRR010000242.1:0-5139 GCA_047626155.1 Saprospiraceae bacterium
TGGCGTTTTTGTTCCTGCTGCCGCCAAAAATCCTTTGCATAGCATCGCTACGGAAATTATTTTTGGCGGCAGCAGGGGCAAAACAAGACGGTCAGAAATCTGGTTTTATTTTGTTCGCGTTCCTTAATTACGTGGTTGCTGAAAATATTCAGCAACCACGTAAATTTATATTGACTTACGGGAGTAATATTGATCAATCACGCAATGAGTGATTGGCCTTACTACCGATTAAAAGATAGAATTATCCCAACCCAAGCGGACTAAAGATGCCCCAAAGTATCAGAACCAAAATCACTAATACAATGGTCAATACGACATCGGTTGTCCATTTGAATGGCGTTGCTCTTGCTCCCTTTTGAAACGTAACTAGTTCCAAAGATGCTTCCGATTGAGGAGTACTCAATTTACTCACTACCATCAAAAGAGCAGAACAGAACAGAAATAAGAACGCTGCAAAGTGTAAAAAATTAATCCCTAAGAAATACTCCAAAGCGCTACCCTCTGCAACAACAATACTGTTGTTATTCGACATAAACTCCATCACGAGTCTAAAAATACCAATTACAAATCCTGTCCATAACGTAACAATTGCACCACGCGCATTTATCCATTTGTAAAACAAGCCCAGTAAGAAGACCGACGCGATAGGTGGAGCAATGTAGGCCTGGACACTTTGTAGGTAGTGAAAAATGCCACCTCCCATTAAGGCATTCATAAATGGTATCCACCCTAGGCTTACAAGGACTAAAATAATAGTTGCAATTCGCCCGAAACGGACCAAGTCCTTTTCAGATGCATTAGGCCGGTATTTCTGGTAGAAATCGATTGTCAATAGTGTTGAGCTGGAATTAAAAGCAGAAGATAAGGAACTCATCAAGGCTGCCAACAAACCTGCTATTGCAAACCCCTTTAACCCACTTGGCAAAAACTCCGTTATTAGTACAGGTAAAGCACTGTCTGCATTGTCCATAGAATAACTAATCATTCCTTTTTGCATCAAAGCGTAAGCAATCACGCCCGGAATGAAAAAGAGAAAGACAGGCAGCAACTTCAAGTAACCTGCAAACAAAGCACCCTTTCGGGCATTGTTAATGTCTTTGGCAGATAATACCCGCTGTACAATGAACTGGTCAGTGCACCAATACCAAATCCCCAAAATAGGCGCACCAAACAACATACCCGTCCAAGGGTATTCGGTATCTTCCGTTGGCCGCCACAGATTGAAAAACTGGTCTACGGGAGGGTTGCCTTCCGTTAGAGAAGCCAACGAAATAGTACTAATCATCTCGCTCCAGCCACCCAGTTGGTACAGTCCAAAAATAGAAATGATGGCAGTTCCTATTATCAAGACAACGGCCTGAAGCATATCCGTATAGATCACAGCTTTTAGCCCACCAAGCACGGTATAAAAGCCTGTTGCAACGACGGTCAGTACTGCCCCCGTCCAGAACGGGATTCCCAAAACTTCAAAAACCAGTGCTCCGGCAAAGATGATGAGTGAAATCTTTGTAATAACGTATGCTAGTATGGAGACGACCGATAAGTAATTACGACAAGCACTTGAATATCGTTTTTCCAGAAATTCAGGCATGGTGTAAACTCCCGTGCGTAGATAAAATGGAACGAATACCCAACCAAGTAATATCAAAATCAGTGCAGCAATGATTTCAAAATTTGCCATTGGCATACTTGCTCTTGCGCCTGCTCCCGATACACCCAAGATGATCTCGGAACCAATGTTGGAGGCAAATAACGAAGCGCCAATAACCAACCAACCTTGATCTCTACCGGCTAAAAAATAATCAACAGACGAGAAGGTCGAATCGCCCTTATTGGAGGAAGCCCACTTTGCAATCCACAATATTATGGCGAAGTAAGAGAATATAACTAAGTAGTCGATAAAATTCATAGTTCAACTTATTTCGATGATGGATTGGTCCAGTAGTCTACGACAAAAACTTTTTCCACATGCGTTTGCAGACTTGCTACAAATGCCTGGTGTTGCGGGTGAGGTGTATAAACGGAGTCTCTGTCCTCTTCCGAATCAAAGGTCAACAGATAACAATGTGTGAAATCCTGGTGAAAATTTTCGGGGCTATCATTGAGACCCCATTCAAAATCTTTGACAACAGGAATGGCCGTGGCCAATCTATTAAAAGATGCATTCAACCGAGCGACATCTTCGTCGCTAGACGCGTCGTTAAATTTAAAAATAACTAGGTGCCGGAGTAGTTTTTGGTTTTCTTCTGCCTTTTTCATTTTCGATTCTTTTCCATCTGCTACTTCCTTTGTTTGTGTGTCGACTTCTTTACCTGAAGTGAATTTGAGGCTCACAAAAATCAGGATGAACATCAGTAACTATTTTTGGATGATCATTCTTTTTTTTTAATTAAGGGACGTGAAATAGTTTTGAAGTGCCTTATTAGATTATTCCACCCATGCTACCGCCATCTAATTTGATAGCGGATCCATTGGTAGCAATAGCAATGGGACTTGCGAAATACACAATTGTATTTGCAATTTCTTCCACACTTGCAAAGCGTTGCAGCAAGGAATTCGGTCGTGCTTCACTAAAAAAATCGGCCTCCACCTCGGAAGTCGTTTTCTTATTCGACCTGGCAAGATCTAATAAGAATTGCTCCGCACCTTCCGTCATGGTAGAACCAGGAATAACCGAATTCACGGTTACGCTACTGCCTTTGGTTAATTGTGCTAAACCTCTCGAAATGGCTAAAACTGCTGTTTTAGTGCTGCTGTAAGCAATCAAATCAGCAGGAACTAAAGTGGCACATTCACTTGAAACAAAGAGAATTCGACCCCAGTTTTTTTCTAGCATTTTTGGCAAAAGATACCTCGATAATCGAACGCCACTCATGACGTTCACCTCGAAGTGCCTGTTCCAGTCGTCATCCGTTGTGTCAAAAAATGATTTGGCCGTATAGATTCCGACATTGTTGATTAGAATATCTATTTCGGGCAGCTTTTCAATCAAAGATTCGACCTCTTCTGCTTTGGAAAAGTCGCTAGCAGCGCCTTCTATTTTTCCGTTAGGAAAATCTGCTTTAAGCTGGTGAACTGCTCTCGCAACAGACTCTTCCGTTCGACCATTTATGCAAACAGATGCCCCTTCCTTTAGAAAGGTTCTGGCGACACTAAATCCAATCCCAGAAGTAGAACCACTAATGAATACTGTCTTTCCTTTCAGTTGTAAATCCATGCTAAGTTACCATTTTTTTAAGCCTAATAATTTCTCACCCAGAACCGACAACTCGGCCTTGTCATATTTTTCTTGCTCCCAATTTCTAGGGTCACCAGCAAAAGCAAAACCTTCTGGAGAGATGCGTTTTTCCCAGGAATTAACACGCCATTCTTTTAGTTCTTCGTTGCTTTCCTGAGCCGGTGCCATGGATATGTACTGTGCAATTCTTAATTTATCCTCTGAACGGTTGGGGCGAATGCCATGTGGTTCAGAGCTGTTGAAAATCAGTAAGTCGCCTGCCTCCATTGGCACTTTTACAATTTTGTCTTCTAGCCCGGTGGTATCTGGTTTGAAGTGATTCCTATCTTCAGGCTGTGTCAGTTTCCAAGTGTCATAATTTTTAAACAACCACGGAATACACTGAAAGCCTCCCGTATCCTCATCTTGATCTGCTAAGGCCAACACTCCTTGTACATTTTGCGGCTTGGTTTCTGGGTCATAATCCCAATGGATAAAACCTTTGTACTCAGATCCAGAAGGCATAGGGAAGTTTAAGTTGGCCCGGTCAATCGTCACCCATAATTTTTCAGTCCCCCAAATATCTACAAAGGCATCATATACTTTTTCCATCTGCCGATTATTCCAAAGGTGTTGGTTGTTGTAGACTTCCACCATACCCGTTCCGACCAGTTCTTTCATTTCCATTTTAGCACGAGGGGGCGTGTACCACGTTTCCTTATTACCAGCATCTTTTTCTTCAAATTCCCAAAGGAAATTAGCCGTTCGTTCTGCTTGTTCCCGGGGAACTGCGTTTTTAATCACCACATAACCGTACTCTTTCCAAAAGTTCCACTGCTCTATTGTCAGCACTCTGAGCGTATCTGCTGTAGCTGTTGTCCTTAAGGCTACGTCGCTGTTTTTTGAGGTAGAAGGGTTTCCTGGAATGTTTTCGTGTTGATTGTTTGGAGTCGTATTAGCCAGCATCAGTTAGTTCTTTTGAAGAGTGACGATTTTTCTCGTTTTAGATAACACTGCAAAGTTCGGAGATTATGTCGCCGAAAATTTCACAAAAATTAGCAACAACTTGAACAATATTGACAATACATGTGGCTTTAGGTTATTTTTTTGTTCATTTTTGTGAAAAATGAAAATCCAACTTGAATCCATCACCAGACAGGACAGGTCATTTAGCATGATGTTTAATCCCCGGCTAAGTGATTTATTTTATTGGCACTTTCATCCTGAGTATGAACTAGTCTACATCGAAGGTGCAACAGGAACCCGGCACATAGGAGAACACATCTCTACCTATGAGGGGAGTGATTTAGCTTTGATAGGTCCGAATATTCCTCACTTAAACTTCGACTACGGAGTCGAGACAGATTATCGAGAAGTAGTGGTTCATTTCAAGAAGGAATTTATTGAAAAGCACTTTCATGGCGTACCCGAATTATCTCCAATCAACAAGCTTTTTGAAAAATCTAAACAGGGCTTAGCTTTTAACGGGAAGATTAAAAAGCAAATTGGAGAGAGAATATTCAACCTGGAAAAAGCGGATCCCTTTCATCAGTACCTTCAAATAGTTGAAATTTTGCAGCTACTGGCAGATGTTCCAGATGTTGATTTACTACATGAACAGCCTTATCGCAATAAATTTAGCGAAAGAGACCAGGGGCGGTTAAGGAGTATCTACGCTTTTGTGGATAATAATTACCATCAAAAAATAAAGCTAAGCGAAGTAGCAGCGATTAGCAATATGACAAAAGAAGCTTTTTGTAGATATTTTAAAAAGGCGAGCAGCTATACGTTTATTGAATTTTTAAACCGGTACCGGATAAGTCAATCGAAGCGCCTTTTAATGTCTGGAAAGAGTGTGAGTGATGCCTGTTATCAAACAGGATTTGAAAGTCTTTCTTATTTCAACCGTACTTTTAAAAACG
>JBLHRR010000243.1:0-5120 GCA_047626155.1 Saprospiraceae bacterium
AAGTTATTCGTCTTTCTTCCATTCGTCTTTCTTTCCCTCATCCTTTTTATCGATTTCTTTTTTATCTATCTCTTTCTTCTCCGTTTTTATCTTTGGCGCATTATTCACCACCGGTTCCCCATTGTCAGCAACGGCTGGACTTGTAATAAGCTTGTTAGTATGTTTTTGATACAAAGAATTCAATTTATAAACAATCACCGACCAACCCAATAAATGAATTACCCAAACGGTTTCTCCAAAGAAATTATCCAACACCTTTACCGGGTAGAAGCCTACAAATTCATTGATGAAAAGCAAGACATATAAAGCACACAAACTCCAACCAATTATTCCAGAAGCGAAATTCCAAATACTTTCTCCGATTCCTTCCTTCGCAGCTCTTTCCTTGTTTTTACCACTTTGATATTTATATGGGAAAAATTCTCGGTCGAGATAAGTAAAGATTCTATCTTGTAAAAAACCAATGGCAATGATGATAAGTAGCAAGGCGAAGATAACATCTACCTTTCCCTGCCGTTGCCCCAGTCGATAGATTAGAGAACCCAGTCCACCTTGATTTCCAAGTGCTTCTGCAATGATAATATAGGTCCAAGAGATAGCGGTTAGTACTCGGATATCATCCCACAATCGGGACATCACAGAAGGGATGTAAACGCTGCGGATTGTTTGCCAATCGGTAGCGCCTAAGGTATAAACCGTTTTTAGATAAACATCATTGACCTCGTCAATCCGTTGTACCACAATCGGTAACAAATAAATCAAAATACCAAAAGCCAAAAAGTGCGTCTTCATCGGAATACCCAAACCAAACCAGGTAATGAACAAACCGGTCATCGCCGTCAATGGCACATATCGAAAGGCATCTATCGGTCGATTAAACAATCCTCTGAAAAGCGGAAATAAGCCAACGGTAAAACCAATGAGCAGTGAAATGGAAATTGCTTCGACATAGCCCGCTAGATTCAAACCCATTGATCGAAAAGTATTAGTCACCAAATCACTCTCCGAATACAAACTCCCAAAAGCGCCCAAAACGGTTCCCGGACTCGGGAAGATCGCCGGATTCATCATTGGTTCGGCTCCCATTGTAATGAGGTGCCAGACCGATAATAACAATAGTATTCCGGATATTTCTAAAATGATTCGGGTAGAAGAGGGAAGGGTGCCACGTAGCTTGAATAGGGACATTTTTTGTAGTTGATTGGTGAGAGCGAAATTCGAAAGAAGGATCTGCTCTTTTAGAGAACGTCAGGGCCGGAGAGGTTTGAATATCGAATGCAAAAGTAAAAGTTATGAATTCCACTTGGTAACAACGAAAAATTAACTTCCTGATTTGGAAACAATTATGTAAATCAAAACGACCAGAGGGAGAGTGATTTATATAATTGTTTCCACGAAAGAAATCGGGAAATTATTTTTGGTGTAATACTTAAATATTAAGAGGAATTCATAACTTATAACTTTACCTCGCCACTAGGGGAGACCTGTCATCCTGAGCGAGCGCAGCGAGTCGAGGGATTATCCAGCTACTAACTGAAACTCTGTCCGTCTATTCTTCGCTTTACAATCTGCATTCTGATTCTTTTCACAACCAGGAACCGGTCTGTCTTCTCCGTTTCCAAGAATGATGAAACGATTGCCGTTCATGCCGTATTGCTTTTCTAAGTAATCAGCAACAGATTGTGCACGTTTTAGAGAAAGTTTCTTATTCATCTGATCGTTACCATCGCTGTCAGTATTTCCTTCTACACGGATACGAGTGTTGGAGTAAGATTTAGCTACTTCAGAAAACTGTAGATCAATGATTGTTTTAGCATTTTCCGTAAGGGCTGATTTGCCAGAATTAAAAGAAATAGAAATAGGCTTAGAAGAAATCTCCTGCGCCGTTTCCAGTGCTTTAGGAGCAGGTTTGAAAGCCTTTTGTCCTTCTGATTGGAAACCGTTTCCAGTTAGCTTAGCTGCTGCGTTTACTGCGCCTGGGTAGTTAATCTGTCTCCAGGTTGGACGTTTGGCAGGAGCCTGTTTGAGCTTGGCAAATTCGTTCCCCATCTTTTCGTACAAACGTTGTCCAGTCATTCCTTTAAAGGAAGTATTCTGTCCAAGGAAATCCTTATTGTCACCATGCGTCACAAAACGAACATTGTCCATCATTCCGATAGCATCTACCATTGGAAGTCCGGTTAGTTCAGATAAGTACTTACCCGCCGTTTTGTAATTAGATTGTTCGGTTGCCATTTCTGCAACAGCTTTCATCCAACCAGCGTAGAATTTTTCCAGCTTGTCTTTATTCTTTTTAGCGTAAGCATCTTTTACCATAAATACATCGGCAATGATGTTAGAAGCTTCACGAGTAGATTGCAAAATAGTAGTACCAGGTACTTCTCTTTCACAAGCCAAATCATCTGGGCTCCAAACGATAGCTGCATCAACTTTTCCTCCTTTGAAGGCATTCGCTGCATCGGTTGGCAATGGAACTTCCACCGCTTCGATGTCATTCATCGTCATGTTAGCTGATTCCAACATAGTAACTAAGAAGGTAACAGAAGGAGTGAAACCTGCAAAAGCAACTTTCTTTCCACGTAAGTCATTTACAGATTTGATTCCACGTCGAACAACTACGGCATCACCACCACGAGACCAGTCATATTGCATAAAGACACGTGGGTTGTGTGGCGCCAGTCTTTCCATTTCTGTGTTCATTGCAGAAACTTCGTTAGAGAGAACGTCTACCTTGTCTCCGATCCAAGCCTGACGGGAGGCATCGAAGTCGTCAATCAATTCGAATTTGACATCTAAGCCATATTCTTTTTTGAAACGAGAATTTACGTTTGGTTCTGCTCCTGCATTGAAGTATAAACCAGGCGCAATTCCACCCCAGGTAAATACCTGAACGGTGAGTACATCGTCAGAATTTGTAGAACTACTGTTAGAATTAGCAGTAGGAGCACTGTTAGTATTTCCGGTATCGGCATTGCCACTGTTTACTTGTTCTTCCGCTTGTTGCTGTAGCTTTTGTCCAGCGTCGGTATTTTTTAAAGCATAGCTGACACCGAAGCCGATGGCGCCTACGATAAGCAATGTGATTAAAAATTTTGAGAATGTTGTGAGTCGTTGTGCCATTTTAGTTAATTATGAATTATAATTGATGAATGATGTTTTTTAATCGGTTTTACGGTCGCCGGAATACCGACATACCGGAAACCGGTTACCGTTTCTTGTTTTTTGTTCTAGTCAAAGAAAGAATCGTATTGATTCTGGTGCCCATCCGCGCGTAGCGGTTTTTGCACCCGGGTATTCAAATCGAGACTTTCCTCAGATTGTAATATGGTTTCCTTATCGTTTCCAAGGAGTAGGGATGTTCCTTCTTTTTCCCACTTTTCCAACATCTTTAATCCTTCCTCTTCAAAGACTCCGTTTTTCAAATCAACGGACTGCATGAAGTTGGCAGACATGTCCATGAAGCGTTCCATTTCCCCTACTTTCTGACTAACGTCATCCGCAATAGCTTCTAGGGCCATATCGAACATGTAACGTTTGTCCTTGTCTCCCTGAATAATACTCATGGCAGATTTCATTGCAGAGTTAGAAGCGTGAATGGCTTTACGTTCTTGGTCTTTTATTTCGACCTGATCCTTAATGTCCTCCAGCATGATTTCTGAATTTTCGTACATCTTGGTGAGTACTCGATAAAGTACTTCCATTTTTTTGTACAAATCTTCCAGGCGGATATTCGACTCTTTCAATCGTCCAGCCTTTCTGGATTTCAGGATCATAATATTTTTCTTATCCTTATCTCTCGCTTTGGAAGCAAGGTCAAGGTTAGAAGCGATTTGTTTTTGGTTATTTACAATCAGCTCTTTCATCTTGTGCATCTGTCCACGAAGCTGAGATACCTGCCGATTCATTTTACGCAAGTTGTTTTTCAAATCTTCTACGTAAGATTTCAAAATGCCAATGGGATCAATTTGCACAAAGAGTCCGGTAACCCACCGCATGACAGATTTGTACATATAACCCACCAGGTTTCGCATCTTCGGATCTAACACCATGTACACGATGGCTGCAAGTACCATCATCATTCCTGCGAGGTAGAGGGTGTTTGAGGCCCAGACGATCAGAGTCGGAAGTGCCACAGTGAAAAGAAACGCTCCACCAGCTAACAGAGCCGTAAGAAAAATAATACCGGTAACCCCTTCAGGGCGTTTCCAAAAAGACTTAGGTTTGTAGTTGCTATCCATATGAGTTCTAATGAGAAATTTTTAATTATTAGAATAGTTGCCAGACATTTTTCTACTTTTTCACATTTCTGTCTCCCAGAAATGTACTGCGCGGAAGGTCTGTAAAAACAATAGGAAGGAAGCCGATTCCTCTATTATAACGATTACATTAAATATTGTTTAATTTTTTCTGCATCCGTCTTGATCTGTCCTACCAAAGCGTTGTAAGAAGCGACAAAGTCATTTTGCGTTTTATCCATTTTTACAGAAGCACCAGAAA
This sequence comes from Saprospiraceae bacterium, assembly GCA_047626155.1. Taxonomy (GTDB): domain Bacteria; phylum Bacteroidota; class Bacteroidia; order Chitinophagales; family Saprospiraceae; genus CALGLS01. The sequence goes on from JBLHRR010000243.1 coordinate 4,498, forward strand.
TTTCGGAATTCATAGATTCCATTTTTTTCTTATCTGCTTCTATCTCCTTGGTCAATTCAGCAATCTTTTGATCCTTCATTTTTATCTGACCCGCCATGTTTTTTATAGTCTGCTCCTTATCTCCAATTTGCTTAGAACGCTGGTTGGTAAGGGCCACTTTGAATTTTTGCTCTTCGGCAGAAAGCACGTTTACATAATGTTGAGCGGCATCTATTAATTTTTGCGGAGTTGCACCCATCGTTTGTGCAGTCGCGTAAGCCGATTTGAAACGAGTGGCTTCATCCATTGGCATTTTTGCCAAATTTCGCAAAGACTGCTTGTATTCAATATAATCAAAGCCCGGCTTATTGGCTTTTTCCATTGCCCCAAAAAGGATGTTTATGAATTTGTCATTCACTGCTCCTGTAGTATTGGCAGGCGTTTCATAACTGGCCGCAGTAGGTGCTGTAGAACTAGAAGGCGTTTCCGCTTGAACGGTTGCCGCAGCATCTCCTTGATCAGCAGTCTCTTGTACTGCCTTTTTTTCCAGTGCCTTTTGTAAATCGTTCTCATCCTCTGAGATAAAGAGCCCTTTTAATTTTTTGAACATATTGAATGCTTAGTAAATAAAGAATGAATTGGAG
>JBLHRR010000244.1:0-5102 GCA_047626155.1 Saprospiraceae bacterium
TAAAATTTCAAGCCCCACTGTAGCTTGCCCTTCAATCACTTTCTCATCATTAAATGGGTGAATAAAAGTCTTATTCAATCGTTCACATTCAAGTTTAGCAACACTATAGGCATCATCAAAGGTATCACCTACTAATATAATATCTATAGCGTCTTCACCAAACATCTTTACCTGATCTATCTTCTGATTAGGCGTTGGCGCAGGCATATAAATAGTTCCTTTCACCTTTAATAATTTACACGATAAAGCTACCCCTTGCGCATGATTGCCAGCGCTGGCACAAACAATCCCATTTTCAATTTCTGAAGCCGTTAAGGAAGACATTTTATTATATGCCCCTCTTATCTTATACGAACGAACATCCTGTAAATCCTCACGTTTAAAAGATATATTACTTTGAAAATCTTTGGAATACCTTGTATTCCGATTTAAAGGAGTAATAGATGCAACGCCTTTTAACTTTATAGCTGCAGCTTCAATAGCTTTGAGTGTTGGGAAATATGTTAGAGTAGTATGCATACTTTTTATGATAAAACCGTTATAGGTTTAGTAGTAGTTTTTATAGTTTTCATGGCAGTCATAGCATGACGTAGACGCTTACCTACATCCTCTATCTTATGGCTTCGAATGGCCTCATTCACTTCAATTAAATCCACATTATCTACCGCATTCGATTTTGCAAAAGGTGCTCCAATTATATCAGTTTCTACCGATTTCATAAAATCAACTAGTAGGGGTTTGCAGGCGTGATCGAATAAATAACACCCGTATTCGGCAGTATCGGAAATCACACGATTCATTTCATAAAGTTTCTTCCTCGCTATGGTATTCGCGATTAACGGAAGTTCATGTAATGATTCATAATAGGCCGAATCTTCAACAATTCCTGCACTCACCATTGTTTCAAATGCAAGTTCAACACCAGATTTCACGAAGGCCACCAATAGGACACCGTGATCAAAATACTCTTGCTCACTAATATGATCTGAAGTAAGCGACGTTTTCTCAAAAATTGTTTCACCGGTTTCTGCTCTCCATCTTAATAAATCTTTATCATCATTGGCCCAGTCTGTCATCATAGTTTGAGAGAAATGACCAGAAATGATGTCGTCCATATGCTTCTCAAATAGAGGCTTCATTATTACTTTCAATTCTTCAGCAAGTTCAAAAGCTTTAATCTTTGCGGGATTTGACAACCTATCCATCATATTTGTAATACCCCCTTGTTTTAAAGCTTCAGTAATAGTTTCCCATCCAAATTGAATCAATTTTGCCGCGTAATTAGCATCAATTCCTTCAGCAACCATCTTATCAAAAGAAAGTATTGACCCGGTTTGCAAAACGCCACATAAAATCGTTTGTTCCCCCATTAAATCACTTTTCACCTCAGCGATAAACGATGACTGTAAAACTCCAGCGCGATGCCCACCAGTGGCTACAGCATAAGCTTTGGCTTGCCCCCATCCTTTATTTTTTGGATCATTCTCGGGATGTACTGCTATAAGAGTAGGCACCCCAAATCCTCTTTTATATTCTTCTCTGACTTCGGTTCCTGGGCACTTGGGCGCTACCATAATTACGGTTAAATCTTCCCTAACCTTCATTCCTTCTTCTACAATATTAAAGCCGTGAGAATACGATAAAGTCGCCCCTTTTTTCATTAAGGGCATGACCGCATTTACAACCTGTGTATGCTGTTTGTCGGGCGTTAAGTTTAAAACCAAATCTGCTGTGGGTATCAACTCCTCATAAGTCCCGACTTTAAATTCGTTTTGTGTGGCATTTTTATAAGAATCTCGCTTCTCATTGATAGCTGCTTCTCTTAAAGTATAAGATACATCTAAGCCTGAATCTCGCATATTTAATCCTTGATTAAGACCCTGAGCCCCACAACCAATAATTACGATTTTCTTTCCTTTTAATACGGTTACTCCATCTTCAAATTCTGAAGCATTCATAAATCTACATTTTGCTAACTCTGCTAATTGTTTCCTTAGTGATAAGGTGTTAAAGTAATTTGCCATTTTTATATTATTGTTTAATTGATGCTAATTTTTGTGTTACTTCCATCGGTTCTTTAGTAACCGCTATTCTCCCTGAGCGCGTAAACTGCAAGATTCCAAAAACGCTAAGCTCTTTATGTAATAATTCTATTTCGTGACGTCTTCCCGACTTCTCCAAAACAAAATATTCTTTATTAACTGTCACAATCCTTGCGTTGCTTTCCTTTATTATATTCTGAATTTGACGCTCTTCAAACAATAAATCAGACTTGATCTTGAACAGGCAGGACTCCTGATAAATTGTTTCCTCATCCCTGTGGTAGTAAGCTTTTATGACTTCCACTTGCTTTTCAATCTGACCAATTATTTTTTTCATTTGCTCCTCCGTCATTTTCACAACAATAGTAAAACGTGAAACCCCTTCTATTTCTGAAACCGACGAATTCAAACTTTCAATATTGAAATGTCTTCGTTGAAAAATCGCCGAAATACGATTTAGCAATCCGATGTTATTTTCAGTATAAACTGAAACAGTATATGTATTTTTTTGTTCGCTCATAATAATTTATTTAGAGAAAAGAACAAAGAGGAAGGGCTTCTTCAGTTACCATAATTAGATTTTTATTCATCCTATTCTATCTTCTATTCTCTTTCTTTTTTTCTGAAAGATTCAACATCTAACTTAATCTCATATCCGACACCGATGCTCCTGTTGGTATCATTGGAAAAACATTTCCTTCTTTTTCTACGCATACTTCCAGAAAATATGCCTCTTTGCAAGCCATCATTTCTGCAACTGCATCTTTTAATTCAGAACGTTTAGTCACTTTTTTACCATTGATATAATAGCCTTTTGCAATCGCTACAAAATCCGGATTTATAAGTTCTGTAGAAGCATATCGTCGATCAAAAAACAGTTCTTGCCATTGTCGTACCATCCCCAAGAATTCATTATTTAAAACCACAATTTTCACAGGGACCTTTGTTTGAAAAATAGTACCCAATTCCTGAATAGTCATTTGATAGCCACCATCTCCAATAATTGCAATCACATCACGATCGGGCGCAGCCATTTTAGCGCCAATGGCCGCAGGCAATGCAAAGCCCATAGTACCTAGACCACCTGAAGTTATATTGCTTTTGGTTTTATTGAATTCGCTGTATCGACAGGCAATCATCTGGTGTTGTCCCACATCTGAGACAATCGCAGCATTTCCTTTTGTTATAAGGTTAATCTCATTTATTACTTCTCCCATAGTAAGTCCTTCTTTCGTAGGATGGAGATCGTCTTTTATAACTTTTTCATATTCGACAGCATACAAATCCTTAAATTTTTGATGCCATTCGGTATGTTTATTTTTATTTAAATGAGGCAATAATAAGGCTAGACTTTCTTTAGCATTTCCAAGAACTGCTACATCTGTTTTAACATTCTTGTCAATTTCTGAAGGGTCAATTTCGAAATGAATTACTTTAGCTTGTTTGGCATATTTTTTTAAATCACCAGTAACCCTGTCGTCAAACCGCATTCCAATTGCAATCAATAAATCACATTCGTTGGTTAAAACATTAGGCGCATAGTTACCGTGCATTCCAAGCATTCCGACATTTAAAGGATGCTTTGTAGGTAAAGCTGAAGCTCCTAAAATAGTCCAAGCGGAAGGGATTCCGGCTTTTTCAATCACGGCTTTAAATTCTTCTTCTGCCTGCCCTAAAATAACACCCTGTCCCCAAACCACCAATGGCTTTTTTGCTGAATTTATTAGCTCGGCTGCCTCGCTAATAGTGGTTACGTCTATAATAGGTGCTGGAGTATAGCTTCTGATTCCAGTACATTTTTTATACTCAAAATCAAATTGTTCCATTTGAGCATCTTTCGTAATATCGACTAATACAGGACCCGGACGACCGCTTTTCGCTATATAAAATGCCTTTGCCATTACTTCGGGAATTTCAGAAGCTTTGGTAATTTGATGATTCCATTTTGTAACCGGCGTTGAAATACCAACAATATCTGTTTCCTGAAAAGCATCGCTTCCTAAAAGATGGGAAGCCACTTGCCCCGTGATGCACACCATCGGGGTAGAATCTATTTGAGCATCAGCTATTCCCGTAATTAAATTGGTAGCGCCGGGACCAGATGTTGCCATCGCAACTCCAACCTTACCTGAAATACGTGCATATCCCTGCGCAGAATGCGTTGCTCCTTGCTCATGTCTCGTGAGTACATGATGGATTTTATCTTCGTATTTATATAGCTCATCGTAAACCGGCATTATGGCTCCTCCAGGATATCCGTATAATATATCCACGCCTTCGGCTATTAGACATTTAACAACAGCTTCAGCACCAGTAATACCTGTTGCAGATACTATTGATTCAGGTTGTTTTTCAATTGTTTGTGTTTCTTTCATAATCTTAACTTCTCATATGATATAATTTCTTATTTCGCTGGAATTAGAATTCGTCTGTGACACACCCTTTGGACGCAGACGAAACAGTTCTTGCATATTTATATAAAACACCTCGTTCGACTTTCAGTTTTGGTGGGGACCAATTTTTTCTTCTTTCAGCAAGTTCCTCTTCGGAAACTTCAAGAGTAATTGAATTACTTTCAGCATCTATGGCAATGTAATCACCATCTTTAATCAGAGCTATTACGCCACCCTCTTGTGCTTCAGGCGCTATGTGTCCTACGACAAAGCCATGAGTTCCACCAGAAAATCTCCCATCTGTAATTAAGGCAACATCATTTCCTAGTCCAGCCCCTATTATTGCAGCCGTTGGTTTTAACATCTCTGGCATTCCAGGGCCACCTTTTGGACCTTCATAACGAATTACTACCACATCTCCTTTCACCACTTTTCCATCACGAATTCCATCATTTGCCTTATACTCACCTTCAAATACTTTTGCTTTTCCTCTAAAACTTAACCCCTCTTTCCCAGTAATTTTCGCAACACTACCTTCCGTAGCCAAGTTTCCATAGAGCATCCGTAGATGCCCCGTCGCCTTAATCGGATTTTCTATTGGTTTTATGACGTCTTGCCCTTCAGTTAGATCGGCAACATCCAATAAATTCTCTGCTATTGTTTTTCC
>JBLHRR010000245.1:0-5053 GCA_047626155.1 Saprospiraceae bacterium
CACTAAATGAGTGTCAAATTCAAAGTGCGCGTTATAGGGAAACTTCCGTCTTCCGTCTTCCGTCAACCATCTTCGATCTTCCATCCTTCTCTCGCATCCATAGCTAAACTACACCCCACTGGACAGTTACAAATATAATTACTAAGTTTGACGCAAAAAACAAAACCATGTACCTACTAGGATACGACATAGGAAGCTCCTCCATAAAAGCAGCACTCATCCGCGCAGAAGACGGCCTCCAAATATCCGTTGTCCAATATCCCGAAAAGGAAATGGACATAATGGCTCCACAAGCGGGCTGGGCAGAACAACAACCAGAAGACTGGTGGGAGAACCTTTGTAAGGTAACAACAAAGCTCTTACAAAATAGCAAAATCGCTGCTACGGACATAAAAGGCATCGGCATCGCTTACCAAATGCACGGCCTCGTTCTGGTAGATAAAGATCATAAAGTACTGCGGCCTTCTATCATTTGGTGCGATAGCCGCGCGCTACAGATAGGGCAACAAGCCTTTCAAGAAATGGGGGAGGAGTACTGCCTATCTCACCTCCTAAATTCGCCAGGGAACTTCACCGCCTCCAAATTGAAGTGGGTCAAAGACCAGGAGCCTAAACGCTATGAACGCATTCACAAAATCATGCTGCCAGGCGATTACATTGCCATGAAATTGACAGGTGAAATCTGCACTACCGTTTCCGGTTTGTCAGAAGGTATTTTTTGGGATTTTAAAAACGATGCCATCTCTGACCCTTTAATGAACTACTATGGATTTGATAAGTCTTTAATTCCTAACATTAAGAATACGTTTTCGTTACAGGGAACTGTTTCCAAAAAAGCTGCTTTAGAAACGGGCTTGGCGGAGGGGATTCCTATTACCTATCGCGCAGGAGATCAACCTAACAATGCCCTTTCTCTAAATGTTTTACATCCCGGAGAAGTAGCGGCTACTGGCGGTACCTCTGGTGTGGTTTATGGCATAGTGGATACGCCTTCTTACGATATCCAATCTCGGGTGAATGGCTTTGCGCATGTCAATCATGAAAAAGGAAACCCGCATATCGGCGTTTTATTATGTATCAATGGCGCGGGTATTCAGTACAGTTGGTTAAAGCATCAGGTGGCTCACAAACAAGAGTCTTACGAAAGTATGGAAGAACAGCTTTCTAAGGTTCCTGTGGGGGCGGATGGCCTACGTATCCTCCCTTTCGGAAATGGCGCAGAGCGGATGTTGTCGAATCAATCACCAGGAGCTCATATGATTAATTTGAATTTCAACAGACATGATCGGGCTCATCTTTATCGTGCGGGCTTGGAAGGTATTGCTTTTTCCTTTGTCTACGGTATGAAAATTTTGAAAGAAATGGGACTCAACCTATCTGTGATCAGAGTAGGGAATGATAATCTTTTTCAATCCCATACTTTTTCAACAACTATTGCTACTTTAGTGGATAGTAAAATAGAGGTGATGAAAACCACCGGGGCGATCGGTGCCGCAAAAGCTGCAGGAGTTGCTACTGGAATTTACGCCTCCCTCGAAGAAGCGATGTCGAATAATGAAATGGCGATGAGCTATATTCCATTGGCGGAAAAAGAAGAGTATCAAGCGGCTTATGATCTTTGGGAAAGAGACCTTGAGGGGGTATTGAGTAAGTCAATTTGAAACCTCCAATGGCTAACCCCCAGCCCCTGAAGGGGAGTTACATTTTGGCGGATTTGAGAGGATTACATCAAGGTGAATTTAGGGCTTGCGTTAGGTCTCCCTTTAGGGGCCGGGGGGCGCGTTCGGAACCCCAAAAGGAATAAAATTTATTTTGAAAAACGTATAGCACATTTAAAACAACATAACAAAATGGCAAAATCAAAAAATAAAAACAACATAGTCACTGGCGATAAAGAATATTTCAAATCCGTTGGGAAGATAAATTATGAAGGACGGAAATCTGACAATCCCTTGGCCTATAAATGGTATGATGCCAACAAAGTAGTTGCAGGGAAAACGATGACGGAGCATTTTAAATTTGCTGTTGCTTACTGGCACTCCCTCTGCGGTACGGGCGGTGACCCGTTTGGGATGCCGACTAAAAACTTCCCTTGGCTAAAAGCAAAAGATCCGATTCAACAAGGAAAGGATAAGATGGATGCGGCCTTTGAGTTGATTACCAAGTTGGGTGTTCCTTATTACTGTTTCCATGATTATGATTTGGTGGCAGAAGGAGCGACTTTGAGGGAGTCAACCAAGCGATTGAATGCCATGACAGCTTACGCTAAAAAGAAACAAAAGGCTTCCGGAGTTAAATTGTTATGGGGGACAGCTAACTTGTTCTCTCATCCTAGATATATGAATGGTGCGGCTACCAATCCGGATATGAAAATAGTAGCGCATGCCGCAGCGCAGGTTAAAAACGCACTGGACGCGACCATCAAATTAGGCGGCGAAAATTATGTCTTTTGGGGTGGGCGAGAAGGGTATATGTCCTTGCTGAACACCGATATGAAAAGAGAGTTGGACCACATGGCCAGGTTTCTACACATGGCAAAAGATTACGCCAGAAAGCAAGGGTTCAAAGGCACTTTTTTTATAGAACCCAAGCCTTCAGAACCGTCAAAACACCAATATGATTTTGATGCAGCAACCGTTATTGGATTTTTAAAAGAAAACGGACTGGACAAAGATTTTAAGCTAAACTTAGAAGTAAACCACGCCACCTTAGCACAACACACTTTCCAACACGAAGTGCAAGTAGCCGTAGACGCCGGAATGCTCGGAAGCATGGATGCCAATAGAGGGGATTACCAAAATGGATGGGACACCGATCAGTTTCCTAACAATGTGTATGAATTGGCAGAAGTTATGTTGATCTTCTTAGAAGCTGGCGGCTTAAAAGGCGGAGGTGTTAACTTTGATGCGAAGACGAGACGAAACTCCACGGACCTCGAAGATATCTTCTACGCACACATCGGAGGGATGGATTGCTTCGCACGTGCGCTTATTGTTGCAGATGAGGTGTTACGGAAATCAGATTACAAAAAACTCCGTAAAGACCGCTATGGTTCTTTCGATTCTAAACAAGGAAAAGCTTTCGAAAAGGGAAAGATGTCCTTGACGGATTTAGCAAAACTGGTTGGTAAAAAAGAACTGGCGGCTAGTAGTGGAAGACAGGAGTTGTTTGAGAATATTATAAATCAGTATTTGTAGATAAAAGTGCTTTAGAAAGAAGGACAGCCTCCTTATGTCGATCCGCCATCGGATTGTCAATTAAGGTCACTAAAGCATTTCGGGCTTCCTTCGCCTTTCCTTCTTTAAGATAGGACATGGCAATATACCAATTGGCCGTATTTGATAAGCGGAGATCCTGAGCGACTAAAATTCTTATTAGGTAATTTCGGGATTTCTCCAACTCTCCCAACTCTAACAAACTAATTCCGCTACCTAAAAGCATACGGGCATCATTTGGATTTTGCTTTAGCGCTTTTTCAAATAAAGGTAAAGTAGCTTTATATTCTTTGTTATTGTATAGTGCGTTCAGTTCTGCAATTTCTTCAGTGGTATTGTCTCTGCTGGTGAGACTTAATTCATAAGGTTGATAATTAGCGGCGAATAAGCCTTGAGGACTATTATCGGTATTGGTAGAAAAATAAGTCCAACTCACTACTAGTAAAGCAATGGCTGCGGCCACTCCACTGATGAATGGCCATATACGTCTACGTATTGTTGGAGGCTTATTTACCTCCTTGTGGATATTTTTTAGGCGCTCTTTCATTTTGTCACGCCCCAAGTTTTTCGCTCCTTTGATGATGTTTCGGCGGAGTTCGACCTCTTCTTGGAAGTCTTCATTTTTGGAAAGCTTGTTTTCAAAATCCATACGTTCTTTATCACTTAGTTTGTTAAGTAAATAATTGTCAATATATTGGTCGTTGTTAACGGGCATATTCTTGTGTGTTGTTGGTTTTAATACTTAGCTCTAAAATCTTTGAATAATGTAGATTCTAACAATAATCCACGTAGTTTTTTCAGACAGCGAGATTTCTTATTTCGAGTAACCTGTTCGTTTGCGTAACCCATACGTTGGGTCACTTCTTCCGTTTTCATTCCGTCAAAGTAAAAATGTACTAATATCTTTTCTGTATCGCCTCCTATTCTTTGTAAGTACTTTGTTATCAATCGAGACTGTTCAGTATCCTCCAGGATGTCAGCAATGTTTGGTTCCAATTCGATGCTACTAAAAGCTTCTGTTTTAACTACATCTTGTTTTTTTCCGTTTAATTTTTTGAGCCATAGATTTCTACAGATCGAGTAGATAAAAGTCTTAAGGGCACATTTCAATTCAAACGTTTCATCCCGAACTTTATCATATAATACGATCAGGGCATCCTGAAATATATCAGCGGCATCTTCCTCAGAGCCACTGTTGTTCGTTATGAAGGAACGAATAACAGGATAGTGCTCCCGGTAGAGGAGGGAAAAAGCCTGGTCGACAATTCGAGCATCACTGGCTTTCAGTTTTGTTATGATGTTGGTTGTGTTCAAGGTTACTCTTTTCTGTGATTCAAGGGTTAATACGCTAAATTAGGAAAGTGTAATCAACAATGTCCAGTTAATTGAAGATTGTAATGAATCAATTGTAATCGAATCAATTGTATTCAAGTTAAAGGTATTCGATTACCTTGTATATTAGCGTCATTATCGTCAGAAATCCCCATCAACTGCAATTATTTTAATTTTTTTCATAGTTACTGGTTACACTTTTACGGAATCCGGTATTAAGGTATGAAAAGAGTGAAATCAACAAAGGGCATGAAAGTCCCAAAACTAATTTGTAATCTCCACAGAAGAGGTTTATAAGCTGTAAACCTTGCGTGTGGGGCCTTACATTACCCTCGTGATTCACTCTTTTCATCGGCACCTTCCGGCCCGGGACGGTGGTGTGTTTTGTTATGAAAAAGAGTGAATTTTATAATATTAAAAACTTTGATTATGAAAAAGGTAATGTTTTTTTTGAGTTTTGTTTTTTTGAATATTGGTGTGTTTTCTATTAGTGGATTTTGTTCTTC
>JBLHRR010000246.1:0-5036 GCA_047626155.1 Saprospiraceae bacterium
GGCTCTTATCGTGGATCTAATCGTTGAAAACGATGCACTGATTTATGGGAATTTGGACGTTGAGGGTGAAACAACCCTTTTCAGATTGACCGTGGAAGAAAATGCTTATTTGAATACTGAAGGCGGTGAAACCATTATCAATGGCCCTACCACGGTTCACAATACTTTAGATGTAGATGCAAGTACGCATTTGAATATTGAAGGAGGTACGACAGTAGTGGAAGGCCCTACCACGGTTCACAATACTTTAGATGTAGATGCAAGTACACATTTGAATATTGAAGGAGGTTCGACAGTAGTGGAAGGTCCTACCACGGTTCACAATACTTTAGATGTAGATGCAAGTACACATTTGAATATTGAAGGAGGTTCGACAGTAGTGGAAGGTCCTACCACGGTTCACAATACTTTAGATGTAGATGCAAGTACACATTTGAATATTGAAGGAGGTTCGACAAATATCCACGGAGCAACTACTATAAGTGGAGCCACTATCGTGAATAATACTTCTAATTTAAATGGAAAAGTTATCATCAACGCTGCTGTAACTGGAGGAATGCAAGATGATATTACTCAATATCCTCTTTTAGTAAAAGGAGGGGATCATGGTGTAGCCATTCAAGTAAATGGAATAACTCCTCAGCGGAACACTAATTTTTTAACTGTCTTTGATGGCAATGGAGATGCAATGGGACGAATTGAAGGATTTCAAGGGCTAACTGGGATTTTGCAGAACCTGGTAGATGCTATCGTAGGTGCTATTACGGACTCTTCAACCCCATCAGGGAATCCAGCAGATGTACCTCCTTCTGTTGCACAATATTTTAATAATGATTATGCTGTTGGAGCACTCATGGAAACACTTGATTTAGCGAATGGAATAGTAAAAGTGGCCACAAACGCTACTGCTTGCGCAGTTGGGGTAGGAATTGCTGGAGATTGTGATGATGTTTTTTGGTCGGTTGTTGATGCCGTTGTCCAGGGAATTCAGTTAGGTGGATATATTGCGTACAACGAGATAAATATTGGTGCGGCCTTTGAATCAGGTGGAGCCGATTATGCAGAATGGTTAGAAAAAGCATCACCAATGGAACAGATTTATTTTGGAGAAGTAGTAGGTGTAAAAGGTGGAATTATTTCTAAAGATTTTATTGATGCGGATAAATTTATGGTCATTTCTAATAGCCCAACAATTATCGGTGCGATGCCATCTGAAGGGAGAGAATCGATGTATGAAAAGATTGCATTTATGGGACAAGTTCCTGTAAAGGTTATCGGGGCAGTTAACCGAGGAGATTATATCCTTCCTTCTGGAAATAATGATGGAATGGCAATTGCGGTTTCTAAAGATAATATGAAAGCCAAAGATTATGGTCGGATTGTTGGAATTGCTTGGTCAGAATCTGATGGGAAAGAATTATTCGATTACATCACAACTGCGGTAGGTATCAACTCCAATGATATGGCAAAAACGATGGAAGACATGCAAATCGTAATTAACCAAATTCAAATGGCTATGCGAGATATTAATCCAAACTTCCAGCCTACTTATTTTGATGTAGATGGTCAAGTTGATCTGAATGCTAATCACTATACGAGCTCTCCTCCTCTTGATATTGTGGTCGGTAATCAATTGGGAATTTCTGAATTTTCTTCTAAAGAGGAAGTTTTTAATGCGGCTAAGGAATACGTAACTTCCCAGGAGTTGGATATGAACAAATATCCTTACTTCTTAGAAATTTTGGAAAATCCATCAGATATTGAATTAATGAAAAAAGCTAGAGACCATTATTTAATCGTAATCAAAAGATGCGAGAACATTATGGCATATAACAACAAGAAGAGAGACTAATTTCGATGAAGGGTGGCTTAGTATTGTATGACAAGCGATGACCCTTTCCATGATCTATAGACTGTTTTAAGGACAAGTAGTTGGCTTCGCTGGAACGCATTTCTTTTGCGTTTGAGGGAAGCCAACTCTTTTTATTAGTTCCTTATACTCAAGAACTAACAAGTCCTAAGCCTATTTCCTTCCCCCACCCAATAGCTAAAACTTCCGACCTTAGCTCCTCACCCAACACAAGTCCTAACGTCCAACAAAACGCACCAAGTCTATTGGCAGAAAAAGCTCCGTTTGCTCAGCATTCTCCCGAGTATCTAGTTCCTCGTCTCATTCGGTTGTTTCATCCTCCTCATATTATTTTGGAATTAATCCACCGGATTTTGTAGCACAGCTAGAGTGGCTTGGGCTTTTGGTTTGGCCGGCCGGGGCGTTTTTTTTCCAGCTATGGTACGGGGCATTTTTTACAAACGTATGAACAAAAAAGGGACTATCGCAGAAATGCCTGCTATGTATTCGTTTCGTTAGCATTCTTACAGAAGAACTCACCTCATAAAGACACTGCTAGCTAAAGTTCAATTCCATTTTGTTTATGTTTTTAATCGAAAATCTATCAAAAGAATTGCATTTGAATATGAAAAATTATTTATAGAGATCTAATTAAAACCTTATCACCAAAGCCTCTGTTCTATCCATCGCAAAAAGCGTTTTCTTTTTTTTCAGAGAAAAGCGCTGTAATTAATATTACCGGTTTTCTGACGAATATTTTGTGGAACTAAATTATTCGTCAGAAAGGATAAAACATAAACAATTGAAAAATCTACATTTCCTTTTCCTAGTCGCGCTATTCCTACACTCCTGCGAACAAACGGAAAAGAAAACTAATAAACAGTATGCGCACGCAGTTCACGAGTATGCGGAAAAAACGAAAAGCCCTGTTTTTCTAGACGCTTCAACAAAGGCAATGGCAGAAGAACTCAGAGCTATCGCACAAGATCCAACCAATGAAGACATGTGGTACCTCAACGCTAAAAAAGCAAAGAAGTATGAAGCCCAACGCCCTCAACTTCAAAACCAACCTGGTCCGTGGATCATTACTACTTTCCAGGCCGCTTTTCAATGGCTCAACGCCGGAAACTATGATCGTTCTATATCTTTAATGAACTCATTGTTTGAATACCTAAAGAAAAATAACATTGATCTTCCGGCCCCACAATTCAGCACACTCAAAGAAATCCATGCAATTGCTTACATGCGTAAAGGAGAAATAGAAAACTGCCTGGAAAATCACAATGCCTATTCTTGTCTGCTTCCCATCTCCGGGCCAGGCCAACATGAAAACCGATCTGGTTCAACGGATGCGATTAGCATCTATGAGGAGCTGCTGAAAAACGATCCGAATAATTTGCAAAATAAGTGGTTGTATAATATCGCACAAATGACTTTGGGTAACTACCCCGACAAGGTAGCTGCTGATAAAAGAATTGATCCTAAAGTTTTTAAGTCAGAAGCGACACTCGAAAAGTTCATGGATGTAGCAATGGATTTGGGTGTTGCGGTCAATGATATTTCCGGATCTGTTATTTTAGAAGATTTTAATAACGATCATTACCTGGATATTATGGTCAGCTCATATGGTTTGGAAGACCAACTAAAATACTTTGAAAACGATAAGAAGGGAGGTTTCTCTGACAAAACGAATGAGGCTGGTTTACTAGGACTTTGGAGTGGTCTCAATATGGTTCAGGCTGATTATAATAACGATGGCCTGATAGATGTTCTGGTCCTTCGCGGAGGATGGATGGGCGGAGAAGGGTTGCATCCAAATTCCTTGTTGAAAAACGAAGGGAATGGCAAATTCAGAGACGTTACGAAGGAAGTGGGAGTCTATTCTAAATACCCCACACAGACCGCTTCTTGGGGCGATTATAATAATGACGGCCATATTGACCTTTTTATTGCGAATGAATCAACTCGCTCGGTAACAGCTTTTTGTGAGTTGTTTCATAACAACGGAGATGGTACGTTTACAGAAAAAGCAGCTGCACTGGGATTGAACAAACAAGGCTTTTACAAAGGTTGTTCCTGGGGAGATGTCAATCAAGACGGATGGCCCGACTTGTACCTTTCCAACATAGTTGGCTCCAACGTTTTAATGCTCAATGATGGCAAAGGGACTAGCTTTACCGATATCGCAGGACAATCGAATACGACAGAACCTAACAATAGTTTCCCCTGCTGGTTTTTCGATTACAATCAGGATGGACTGGAGGATATTTTTGTAAGCGGTTTTGATGTTCAGCAGTTTGAATCCGCAGCAGGAGAAGTCGCAAAAGACTATCTGGGCATAAAGACTCAGGCAGAAAAACCGCGGCTATATAGGAATAATGGCAACAACACATTCACAGATGTTTCTGCTGTCGCAAAAGTAGATAAAGTTTTATACACGATGGGTTGTAACGTCGGTGATTTGAATAATGATGGCTATCCTGATTTCTATGCCGCCACTGGCACCCCAGACTTCAGGGCGCTGATTCCAAATCGCATGTTTTTAAATGATGGCGGAAAAGAATTTAAAGATGTGACGACGGCTGGTGGTTTCGGTCATTTACAAAAAGGCCACGGCGTTGCTTTTGGAGACTTGGATTCAGATGGAGACCAGGACGTGTATGCGGTGTTAGGTGGTTCTTATCAAGGGGATAATTTCATGAATGCCTTATTTCAGAATCCAGGCACCGATGGGCATTTTTTGACGCTCAAATTAGAAGGAACAACAGCAAACAAAGCTGCAATTGGTGCATTGGTTAAAACGGTTGTAGAGACGGGGAAAGGAGAAAAAGCATTTTATCAACGGGTAAGGTCGGGCGGAAGCTTTGGCGCAAATACCTTACGCATAGAGCAAGGTGTCGGTGCCGCTACCGCAATCAAACAAGTCGAGGTGTTTTGGCCTGGCAATTCAGAAGCAGAAGTTTTTCAGGGTTTCGATATAGATGGTTTTTATATGCTAAAAGAAGGAGGTGGTCAAGCGATTAAAGTAGATGTCAAAGCCGTTAGCTTTAAGAAAGGTGGATAACAGATGCCTATTCAAGAAAGGTAATGGGTTATAATTTTTCAAGGCGGATGACTGCTAAATGTTGTGTAGTCGCATTGGAGCGAGCACTGAAAAGTCGTAGCTATCCTGAACGAAAATTGATCC
>JBLHRR010000247.1:0-4926 GCA_047626155.1 Saprospiraceae bacterium
TGAATTAAAAAGAGCGTTGAAAATAATGGGTGCTTTAAGACTGTTACAACCAAAAGAATGTGTCTATACTGCTGCTAAAAAACATGGCCAAGATCAGATTAAAATGGGAGACACTAACCACCTGGGTAGCGATGGAAAAATGCCAATGGATCGTATTCTATATGAATGCCCTGACCTCAGGGACGGGACTGAAAACTTGGCGGGAGGAATGGATAATGTAAGGGAAACTGTTATTACTTTATTGATCGATGACGGCATTCCAAGCAGAGGACACCGGAAGGCTTTGTTAAATGCAAACTGGAAGTACCTTGCTTGTTATAAAGTGGGAATGGTAGGAACAATGCCTCACTGTTGGGTTCAGAAGTTTGGTTATTAAGAAGTGACCGTCATAACTTAGTATTACACAAAAAATAACTTAAATAGACCTAAATAAACAAAACGTCTGACACTCAATAAGGAATGTCAGACGTTTTGTTTTAAAAAAAATGGAAGCAGCGTTAATGCTTCGGTGCATCCTCCGGAGGCAAGCTTGCATGGAATTCACTAGCAATTCGCTTACCGTAACTTTCTAGTAATTCTGAAATTCGATCTCTGTCTTTTGATCGAATAATCATTCCTATATGCCATTCTTTGTCAATATTCCAAACTACTTCTTCGTCGTCAAAAGAACTCATATCCGGATTTTCATATCTACTTAAAGATACAATAATTCCTGCATGTAAGTCTTTTGTTTTTGGCAGCTTATATTTTTTATTTTTGAACTTTGCATCTTCAATTCTGGCCCACTCTGTCCATAGATTTATTCCGGAAGAAGCTTCTACCATTTCTGGAATATTAGCACCGCCTACTCTTGATGCCGTTTCCAAAAAGTAGAACTTTCCATCACTATGGCTTTTGATGAATTCAGAGTGTGTTGCACTGTAATTCATTCCAAAAGCCTTCATCAGTTTTTTATTGATGGCCAATAATTGTTTGTTATCCCGGCTATCAAATCGCACGGTTTGAGAACGGAAAATACCGCCACCTTGGGCTACTTCCATCGGAGTGTCTAAATATTGACTGGCTCTGGCAAAGACGACCTGTCCATCTGCGTTCAAACCATCTACATGAAAGACATCACCTGGTTCGAACTGCTCCATAAGATTGTGGTGTCGTTGATCACCTAGTGCTTCAATGCTTTTCCAAACCTCCTCTTCTGTATGGCATTTCACAATACCCATTGCGGAAGCTGCAGTCCTTGGTTTGATCAACCAGGGGCCAGGAACGGTTTGACAAAAATTAGAAATGTCTTCGTCGTTAAATAGGGAAGTGAAGGATGGAATAGGAATTTTTGCTTCTTGAGCTTTTATTCGCATCGCCAGTTTATCTCTGAAGTGACGACAAGTGGTTTCTCCCATTCCGGGTATGCGGAAATGCTCCCGGATATGTGCTACTATTTCCACATCAAAATCATCTAGGGCAACTAAGACATCGTACTTGGTTTTCTGCATCTTAAAAGCCAAGCCATTGAGGACATGCTTCATATTCCATTTCCCCTCTTCGTCTTCATCCATGTAGAAAGTCTCATCAATAGATTCCCAGGGCCAGGACTCTGTTTTTAACTGAGAAGAGGTCAGTAGGTACACGTTGTTCCCTGTTGCTTTAGCGGCTTGAATAAATGTCTCTCCTTTGAAGTAACGAGAGATGCATAGAATATTGAGGGCTTTGTTTTTCATATCAGTGGTTGGTTAATTTGTCGAATTTTATTTTAATTTATTAGTCGGTTCAATGAATCCCACTAAGGTATTTATTCCGTGGTAAAGTCGCGCCCCAGAGCTAGAGCTAACTTAGATCATCCCCCGCATAAAAGCAATCAAAAGACGAACTCCATATGCATTCGCGGATTTCATTTTAGTATAATCAGAATTCCCAAAAGCAACACCCGCTATATCAAGGTGTGCCCAGCTCGGATGGTCAGGAATGAAGTATTCTAAAAATTTTGCAGCACTGATGGCACCTGCTACAGCCCGTCCACTGAAGTTTCGAACGTCCGCTACATCAGAACTAATATCGTGATCGTAATCATCCCACATTGGGAAAGGCCAGACGCGCTCATGGGTATCCGTACCCGCTAGTTGGAGGGCATTAGAAAGCCTTTCATTTGTGGTAAACAGACCCGCTGCGGTATAACCTAATGAACGAACAATACTGCCAGTAAGTGTGGCAAAATCAAGAACTGTTTCTGGGTTGTAGTTTTTTTGGATGTAATTTAATCCATCCGCCAAGATTAACCTCCCTTCTGCATCCGTGTCAATTATTTCAATGGTTTTTCCAGAATAAGACTTGATGACGTCTCCCGGAAGTATACTGTTTGCATCCACGGCATTTTCGGCAGATGGGATAAGTGCAACTATGTGAATATTGAGTTTCAACTTAGCAGCAAGTTCAATCGCTCCCATCACCGCAGCAGCTCCTCCCATATCACTCTTCATGTAGTGCATGTTGTTAGCCCCTTTGATGGAAATTCCACCAGTATCGAACGTAATGCCTTTACCGACGAGCCCTAGTTGAGGTCTCTTGGATTTCTTTTTTCCAGCAGGTTTATATTCCATTTTTATTAAAACAGAGTCATGCTTAGAACCTTGGCCAACAGCTAGAAGGGCGTGCAAACCTTGTTTTTTTAGTTCTGCCTCCTGTAAGATATCCACTTTAAACCCGTTAGCTTTACCTGATTTTTTTGCGTAAGCGGCAAGATATTTTGGTGTTTTTACATTAGCAGGGCTATTCACCAAATGCATCATTGCCATCTGTGTTTCCCCTGTTAGCTGCCCTTCCTTAGCCCAGACTTTTGCAGAAGTATCAGAATGGATGATTTGAAGATTCATCTTTTTTAGATTGGCGTTTAGACCCTTTTTCTCTGTTTTTAAATCATCAGGCAGATAACTAGAGAGGCAGATGCCCAGGGCTGCATGATAAGCCATCTCAGTAGAGAGATGACGCAGGTCAATTGCCACAGTGGTTGGCCAGGATTCGGACTGATTAAACGCGAGGTGACGAAAGGTATCAGAAGATTGGCGAGTCTGTTTTTTAGGATCACCTAAACCCAACAAGTAATACTTATTGTTATTGGTTTTGGAATAAACTAAAAGAGAGCTTCTGCGCTTTCCTTGAAATTCATTTCCGACATTAACTCCAGTTATGGACTTGATATAGTTGTAATCTACATCGTTGTCAAAATAGGGGAGAAGCGTAATTTTTGTTTTTTGATCGGGGGAAGTCTTGTACTGTAATTTCATTGTTGGATTTTATTAATTATTCCAGTTGGTTTTGGGTGTCTTATATTTTTGTCAAAGAAAGTTATTGTCCAAATAACCAATACACTGCACGAGGGAATTCTTGCCCCCAATAATGTTCACTATGGGTACCCTCTCGGTTAACGGCTACTTGCATTCGAAATCGTTGTTCTTTCAAATCATCTCGCTTCAAATGCTTAGCGAGACGTAATACATTTGGTAAATGTTCTTTACTCTCTTTCCCTCCTGCGTATAAATATAGTGATGTTGGGAAATAGACATCTGTGAATAATTTCGACTTTTCAAAAATCCGAGGAGCAATCCAAAGACTGGGAGAAAAGATCATCCATTTGGAGAATATCTCTGGGCGATGAAGACCAGCATATAAACTAATCAATCCACCCATCGAACTTCCGCCGATTCCTGTATTGGCTCCATCGGTCAGTACCCGAAAGTTTTTATTGACATAAGGCCGTAGCGTTTCTAATAGAAAACGCAAATACAACGCCCCCTCAGCTTCTCCAACTCGATGGTTAGAAAATGGAGCATACTCTCTTAGTCGATCCACATTGCCATGATCTATAGCAATGATGATAACTTCGGGCAAGCCCATTTCGGACATCCAGGCCAAAGAATGATCGACGCCCCAATTCCCATAAGGGGCGTTATCGTCAAATAAGTTTTGACCATCATGTAGATATAAAACTGGATAATTTTTATCTGTTTCATAATAGTTATGTGGCAATAAGGCCGCAATCCTCCGCTCTCTTCCTAGTTGAGGAATAACATAGGCTTCTTCAATAACCTTAATAATAGGTAAAAACGATTTTTTCATACTTGTGTACTACGTCTGCTTTTTCAAGCGGCAAATATAGTTATTCGTTTTAAACAAGACGGGAATCTTTACTTTTTATATTGCACTAAGTTAATTACTTGTATGTACAGCTATTTATTGCTATACTTGTATTACATAAATTTAATATCAAGGAATTAAACTAAAGCTTAATGGATATGAAAAGAAGAAAATTTATAAAAGGATCCGCGATTGTTGGCTTAACAGCTACCACTCCTTTATTGATGCAACATGGTTCCGGAATGTTTACCAAAAAGACAAACCGTAAAATTTATACTATTTTGGATGCGAGTCAGACCAAGGTAGGAACACTTCCAATCTACCGCGCCTTCGCTGGTGACCATGAAGACTTTGTTTCTCCCTTTGTGCTTTTTGATGAGTTCGGGCCTGTGACCGTCACACCAGGTGATGATCCTTTACGGGTGGATGCACACCCACATGCTGGCGTCATTCCGACTACCTATTTTCTTTCAGGTAGCGGGCATCATAAAGACAGTTTGAATTATGATTTTCAAATAGCGAAAGGTGATTTCATGTTGTTTAGTTCTGGAAAAGGAGCGATACATATGGAAGAATCGGGTAGTGAATTGTATGAGAATGGAGGCAGTTACCACGGCTTCCAAATTTGGTTGAATATGCCTGGAGAATATAAATTTATTGATCCGACTACTCATGTTTATCAAGAAGATAAAATGGGGGTAATTGATAATGAGAACTACTGGGCAAAGGTCGTTTTGGGCCAGTTGAATGAAGCGAAATCTGATATAACAACACTTTCCCCTGCTTTTTATTATCACATCA
>JBLHRR010000248.1:0-4754 GCA_047626155.1 Saprospiraceae bacterium
TTTTCTACGCGGGTTCTCGATACAAATTTCAAACCTGCTCTGCGGTTTATAATTCACTCGAACTGACAGTCTCCATTAATCAAAGACTCTTTCTTCTCTTTTGACCATCTTTTAATCTGTTTCTTTGCAGCTATAGCAAAGGTTGGAACTGCAAATTCGGTTGCGAATACTAATTTTATAGGTAAACGTTCAAAAGTGTATAATTCTTCCCGTCTGCCCGATTGGTGCAGCTCTATTTTTGCTTCAAGATTGGAAGTGAAATCGGTGTAATAAGTTCCATCTGCGCATTTCAAAATGTATACATAGTACTTTTTCATAATGTTGTGTTTATTTAAGTTCCATTTACAGGTTTGTTTTTAAAATCCCCAGATGTTCTTCGGTTGAAATTTTTAACTGAGTTGACTTCTAGTGAAGTATCACTATATCTAGGGTCTTCAACAATACTCAAGCGTTCCATTTTGGTCACTTCTATAGAAGTACAATCAAATTCTTCTATTAGTTTTCCTGTAATGCTGTAAATACCCTTGCCTCGAAATTTATATTTTTCTGCTACCGTTGGAAAATGTACCGTATCGATAAAATAGCCGTCTCTGTCTAAAAAGGTTCCGAAGTACATGCGTTTTCCATTAGAGGTAACTGTATGTTTTGTTGTAACTAAGTAGCCTTCAATAGTGATATGCTTTCCAATATAACCTGACAAATGTTTTACCCTCATCCTGTGGGTAGATGGCGTGAGTAATATTTCAAAAGGATCGCAAAGCGGAAAACCAAGTAATTCCATTTCATCAAAAGCATCTTCCAATTGTGTATTGGGTAATTTAGGCGTTTGATATTTTATTTTTTCAGCTTTAAAAAGAGTGTAAACCTCTTCTTTGAAGGTTATTTTGTTAATTTTCATATAGGCTTCCCATAACAGTTCTCGTTTGTTTTTTTTAGTAAACTGAAAAGCATTGATTTTTATTAAAATTGCAATCTGTTCCATCGAGATTGAAATTCGGGCTATAAAATCATCAAGGCTTAAAAAGTAGCCGTTACTATCCCTTTCCGAAGTAATTTTTTTAATCACTTTTGCTTCCAGCGAATGCAAAAAACCAAGACCTAAGTAAATGTTAGTCCCGTGAATAATTGTCTGTGTATAGCTACGATTGACACAGGGTGGAAGTATGGAGGCACCATGCATTCGAGCTTCGTGTACATATAGTTCGGCTCTGTAAAATCCCCCGCCATTATTTAGGGTCGCGACCATATATTCCAAAGGGAAATAAGCTTTTAGAAATAAGCTTTGGTAACTCTCTACTGCATAGGAAGCGGAATGTCCCTTTGCAAAAGCATAACCTGCAAAACTCTCGGTTTGCCGCCAAACCTCTTTGGTGAGTGCTTCGGGTTTTCCAGTTTTTCGACAGTTTTCAAAAAACAGATCTTTCACTTTTTGAAATTCTTCCCGCGATCGAAACTTTCCAGACATTCCTCTGCGGAGCATATCTGCTTCACCTAAACTAAGCCCCCCGAAGTAATGCGCTACTTTAATGACATCTTCTTGATATACCATGACTCCGTAGGTTTCAGGCATAATGCTGAGCATTACTGGATGGGCTTCTTTTCTTTTTTCGGGAAAGCGATACCGTAAAATATACTCTCGCATCATTCCCGATTTCGCTACTCCAGGTCTAATTACTGAGCTTGCGGCTACCAAACCCAAATAATCATCCACTTGAAGTTTCCGAAGTAACATGCGCATTGCAGGTGATTCTACATAAAAACAACCAATAGCTTTGGCATTACGCAGCAGGTCTTTAATGCGTTCGTCTTGCTTAAAACGTTTGATGTCATGAATATCAATAGGAGGGAGCTCCGGATGATTGTAGCGTACGATACTCACTGTGTCTTTTATTTTTCCTAAGCCTCTCTGACTCAAAATATCAAACTTATACAAGCCAATATCCTCGGCTACAATCATATCAAATTGGGTCGTAGGGAAGCCTTTGGGAGGCATAAAAGTGGCGGTATAATAATGAATAGGTTTTTCGGAAATAATAATTCCACCTGCGTGAATCCCCAAATAATTAGGGAAGCCTTGAATGTACTTACTATAGGTAATCACCAATTGCGATAGCTTGTCCAGACTAGGATAGTGATAATGTCCGCTAGAGAGCATATCAATTTCAGATTTTGGGAGTCCGAAGACTTTTCCCAACTCTCTTACAGAGGCTTTGTGCTTAAAAGTATTGTAAACAGTAATAAGGGCTGTATTTTTAAAACTTCGGAAAATAAATTCAGTAATATCATCCCTGTCTCGCCAAGAGAAATCGATGTCAAAATCGGGCGGATTTTTTCGATATAGGTTAATAAAACGTTCAAAGTAAAGGTCGAGTTCTATAGGGTCTACGTCGGTAATACGAAGGAGGTATGCGATGACACTATTGGCACCACTTCCTCTGCCAATGTAGAAATAGATTTTACTACGGGCATATTTTAAAATTTTCCAATTGATGAGAAAGTATGAAACAAAACCTTTTTGCTGAATGATATCTAGCTCCATTTTAATACGAGACAACACATTGTCATCTGCCACGCCATAACGATAGGTGATTCCGCCATAAGCGAGTTTTTTCAGCAGCCGAAAATCCAAAGCTTCATTGTTTGTATATGAATGCTGATTGTTAGGTGTCTCTTTCGAGAAATCAAAATCGATATTGCATTGTGCAAGTAGGTTTCGTGTGTTTTCTAGTAGCTTCGGAAAGTCTTGAAATGCTGTTTCTAATTCTTCCGAAGACAAAAATAGATCAGCTTCACTGGTTTGTTCAGAGAGCGGAAGTTTGCTTAGAAGGGTGTTATTATCAATTGCCCGAAGTAAGCGGTGGGTGTTGAAACCTTTTTTATTGATAAAAGTAACAGTCTGCATAATCACCAGCTTCTCCAAACGGTTTTTCCAGGGTGAAAACTTTAGCCGATTGAGATCCTCTATTTTGATACCTAGAAATTCATTTTCTGAAAGTTGGTCTCCTTTAAAGAAAGCATAGGGATAAATAACAAGGGTATGTGGCAGTATTTTGGAGCGTTCTGGAATATTTTCTTCGGAATGAAGAAAGTAGGAGAGGTAGCGATTGATTTCCATAAACCCCTCGTTGTTTTTTGCCAGTAGTACGAATTGCTGTCGGGCACCATTTCTAAAATCAACCCCCAACACAGGCTTTATGTCATACTTAGGCGCCAAACGTACAAAGTCCAAACAAGCTGACGTATTGTTGATGTCTGTGAGTGCCAAAGCGCTAAGTCCCCGCTGCTGTGCTAGCATAAGCAGATCTTCAGGCTTAATGGTGCCGTAGCGGAGGCTATAGTAACTATGAGTATTTATAAACATAAAATGGAATTATTCCAAAATTATGGAAATATTCCAAGTTTACAAAATAAAGTTTTCAACATGTTTTTCCCATCTTTAAATAAAATAGTTCAGGATGAAAAAAATAATATTCTTTATAGTGTTGATGAGTAACCTATTTTCGTTTGGACAAGATTATCAAATTGAGATACGATTGGTTGGTGCAAACATTGAACATCCAACCATCCAACAATCCAACAGGCTGTACATTCAACTTACTTCGACAAGCTCAGCACAGGTACTTCGACTACACTCAGCACAGGCCGCTCAGTAACCCTAAAACTTTGTGACTTTGAAACTTTGACATAACAAAACATCCCCCTAGCCCCCTTCGAAGGGGGAACTCACATAATCACCCATATACTCTAAAACTTTGCAATTCTCAAACTCTCGAATATTAACAAAAGTTTCTTTTAAACTACGATTACACGATTACACGATTCAACTTTTAACAATCCAATAATCCAGCAATCCAAGAATCCAACAATCTACTCACCCTTCACTATTCACCACATTCTGACAGTATGTCAGAAAGATTCTACTGGCATAATCCTTGTCTTAAACACATCGCAAGTTAAAATTGAATATTAAAAATATAACTATAACATTATGAGTAAAATAATTGGAATCGACTTAGGAACTACCAACTCTTGTGTCGCTGTAATGGAAGGTAGCGAGTCCACAGTAATTCCTAATGCAGAAGGGAAAAGAACAACACCATCTGTTATTGCTTTTGTAGAAGGCGGGGAAATTAAAGTAGGCGATCCTGCTAAAAGACAAGCAGTAACAAACCCAACAAAAACTATTTCTTCTATAAAACGCTTTATGGGGAATAAGTATTCGGAATCTAAAAAAGAAGCAGATCGCGCAGCCTTTAAAGTAGTTAAAGGTGACAACGATACAGCTCGTGTAGATATCGATGGTAGAATGTATACACCACAGGAATTGAGTGCTATGATTCTTCAGAAAATGAAGAAGACAGCAGAAGATTACCTTGGACAAGACGTAACAGAAGCGGTAATTACCGTTCCTGCATACTTTAATGACAGTCAGAGACAAGCTACTAAAGAGGCCGGTGAGATCGCAGGTCTTATAGTACGTAGAATTATAAACGAGCCAACCGCAGCAGCACTTGCTTATGGGATGGACAAAAAGGGTATTGACCAAAAAATCGTAGTTTTTGATTTTGGTGGAGGAACACATGATGTATCTATCCTTGAATTAGGTGACGGTGTATTTGAAGTGTTATCTACAGATGGTGATACTCACTTAGGTGGTGACGATGTAGATCAAAAAATTATCAATTGGTTAGCAGATGAGTTTCAAGCAGAAGAGTCTATGGATCTTAGAAAAGACCCAATGGCTTTACAACGTT
>JBLHRR010000249.1:0-4724 GCA_047626155.1 Saprospiraceae bacterium
ACCTACCGGAAGTAGCTCTGGGTTTAAGCGAATCAAAGACCATAGATCATCTTCTAATATTTTCTTCTCCACCATTTTTTCCGCAAAAGATTCACCTTCAAAATAGGAGTCCAATTTAAATATGTACTTCTTTTTATTTTTCATTTCAATGTAAGTCATGCCGCACCATTCCTGCATGGAAGAGGAAATTTTTACAGAAGCATATCCATTTTCAAAAGGAAAGAAAGTACTTGTCATTATGGAATATGGATAGATACCTGTTGTGAACTTCTTAGTCGTGTTCAATTTTAATACGGAGATATTTGCGTCCGAATTCCTATCTGCTTTTGTGTTCGAGGATTTTGAAAAAGGCTCTGTAACATAAACCAAAACCGCCGTTCCTTCATGGAGCTCACCATATCTAGCCTGTGACAGTTTGTAACTGGATATTTCGGCTGTACCGCCATACCAATATTTTTTACGGTCTTCTGTGACGGTACGTGAATCTGATTTGGATTGGCTAATTGCTTCTGATAAATTGTTTTCTGAAGCGGCCATAGAATTGGTGCAAGAGAAAACAAGACTGATGAACCCTAGTAATCCGAAGATGGAGAATAAGGTGAAGTAGGTGGTTAAATTTGAATTATTTTTCATTTTAAATTATTTTATTGCAGTACTATTTTTGATAGATTTCAACTCTTTTTAAGAACGTTAATTCAACTGGCTTTTTTACAAAATAAGTAAAAGAACAAATCTAAATGTACAAACACAAGAACTGGAAAGAGGTTTAAAAAAACGACATCCGTAAAGGACGCTCGATCAATAACGGTAGCCCTTGGTCCATAATTAAAATGGCTACCAACTTCTTTTATAGAAGCTGATAGCCATTCTTAAATTTTAGCAAATCTAAGTTGCTTAGTATTACACAAAAAATAACCCGCCTGACCGGAACCAGTCCGACTGTCGTAGACGGGCGGGCTGGTTTCCCGATTTCTTTGGTGGAAACGATTATATAAATCACTCTCCCTTTGGTCGTTTTGATTTACATAATCGTTTCCAAATCAGGATTTAATTTTTTGTTGTTACTTAAATCCCTAATTCAGAAAAAAGTTTCTTCACATTCTCATCATCAGAAGGCCTTGCCGCATCCGCAGATACGATCAAGCCTTTATCGTCAACCATAATGAAACGTGGAATGCCTTTGATGCCGTAGCCTTGAACAAAGTCAGATTTCCAGTCTTTATCAGCCATCAGTTGAACACCTTTTAAATCTTTTTCCTCAATCATAGCCTTCCATTTATCCGCATCTTTTTGTTTGTCAATAGAAATCGAAACAAACTCAATATTCTTGTTATGGTATTCTTTTTCTAAAGCTTTCAAAGATGGAATCTCCGCCTTACAAGGGCCACACCAAGTTGCCCAAACATCGATGTAGACATTCTTTCCTTTCAAGTCTGCCAATTGAACCTCCTTCCCATTGCGATCTACAAAATTGAAGCTTGGAGATGGAGAACCTTTTGTCAGTGCCTTCAACACATTGTAAATTTCAGCGAGATCTTTATTCATATCCGTATCATTACTTAAGCCAGCTAAGGCGTTGTAAGACTCCTCCAAATTATCCATTGTTGGAGACAACATGTATTTCAGGTTTCCAACAACAGATGTTTTAATTTTTTCAGACTTAAAGGTTTTCAATTTTTCTATATTGACCATCAAGTCATCGTCATTAAAAGCCCCCATAACCAAATTCTGAAAATCTTGGTAATTCAGGAAGTTCTCTTCATTGTCATAATCAATGCCTTCCAATGGTTTCTTCAAATCGTCAGAAGCTTTAAAGTTATCATTTTTTGTAAAGTACTGGTGGCCAGGTTCGTATTGACTAATAAAATGAAGGCGCTCATAATCAAAGCCTTTTTCCTCGAATGCTTTGAAGTCTTCTGGCAGTCCCTCAAAACTATTTAGTTCATCAGTTGATGCTTTAACCCGCTCATCAACTTGAGAAAGGAAGTCGGATTCATTAGCAGAAAGCAAGGTTTTATAATTAATATTAACCTTTGCTTTCGCAGTACCTTTTTCCATAAGGTAAGTGTTCTGCAACGCCAACCCACCCGTATACTTTGCAGTGCTTTTGAAGTTGCCAGCATCTGCAGTCATCTTCAAATCTCCGTTAGATTCGAGATACAAAACAAACATTTTTCTTGCATTAACCAGAGAATAAATTCCAGGTTTAATATTAGAAAGTTCCGTAGTAAAGCTGCCAGTCTCGTCCAGTGTTATAGCTTGTTTGAAATCACCCCTAGACAGAGTCACTGCTTTATCTTTGGCGTTGGTAATGATTCCGCTCAATGTGAATGAATTAGCGGTAGTAGCTTCCTTGTCTGTTTGACAGGCCACTAAAGAAATACCCAGGAAAAGTAAGATGAATCGTTGTAACATTTTTATTCTGTTTTGATGAGGGCGCAAATTACGGATTTCCTTTTGCTTTTCGGCTGAGGAAATTTATTGGATTACCAATATGTCTTTATTTGGATAATAAATCTCCTCTATTTACAATCATTAGTCACAAACGAGAGCTGAAGTGGCTATTGGCTTCCCGATAAGAAACCATTAGGAAAACCAATAGCCAACTACTTAAGGGATAGAATTACTTTGCAGCTCTTTCATAATACATCACAATACTTGCTTTAGCCAGCGTATTGTTTCCTAAGTAATAACCTACAATGGCGGGGTTGGTATTTTCGTCCAATCCTAACTTATCGATTTTTAAGGCATGAACGGTGATCACGTATTGATGCAGACCATGACCTTCTGGAGGACAAGGGCCACCGTAACCAGCAACTCCATAATTGGTCAGACTTTGAATGGCTCCATCTGGTGCTAATTCCGCAGCTATGTTTCCGGCATTGGCCGCTAAATCATGAACATTCGCTGGGATGTCAAACACCACCCAATGCCACCATCCACTGCCGGTAGGTGCGTCTTTGTCGTACATGGTAATGGCAAAACTTTTCGTTCCTTCCGGTGCATTTGTCCAGGATAATTGCGGAGAGGTGTTTTCTCCAGTACAGCCAAAGCCGTTGAACTCTTGGGTCTTTGTTGCTTCTCCTCCGACGTCTTTACTTTTCAAGGTGAAGGTACTTTGGCCAAATGCATAAAAGCTAAAAGCGGACAAGAGAACTAAAATGAGAATTGATTTTTGCATGATTTTAATTTTACGATTATAGAAAACTTAACACTGCAAAAGTCTACTCTTTTTAGTTGCTTACGAAGTAAATGAAGTTCAAAAAGTATTGCTAGAAGTTCAAATATTCCCGTATACCATTTACTGGTAAGCGACTCACTACTATCGCAATTTTTTAACACATAGGCACAAAGGCACATAAGCCTTCTAACGTAAAAGAACACATAGTAAAAATGCTACTCGCATTTTTTTACATAGTTCACTCAGCTTTACTTTATGAACCTTGGAATTGTTTAGGAGTTGTGCCGTATTTCTGCTTAAACGCTTGGATGAAGTTCGATAAACTTTCATAGCCTGCCTCTTCATACAATTCTATAGGTCGCTTTTTTTGCATGCTTAACAAAAAGGCTGCATGCTCTAATCGCTGTTCTTGAAACCATTTGATCGGACTGAGTTCATAATGATTTTTAAAAGCTCTTTTGAAAGTTGACAAACTCATACTACACAAAAAGGCAAGTTCTTGGAGGCCCAGTTTGTTTAGCTTATTATTTTCTACCACGTTGGTCAATCGCAGTATTGTGTCGTCGTAAGTCCCTAATATATTATTCAGAAAAGACGGGCCTTCTTTTTCGATTAAGTAGATCATGATCTCTTCAAATTTTACTTGTAATAGTTTTGTTTGAAGTACCTCGTTTAACTTACTGATGTTTTTCAGGCTTTGTACAAAGTGTTCAATATAATCGTCATATTTACAAACGGAGTAAAACTTAGAATCTCCAGAAGGGGAATAATCAAATTCTTGTTGTTTGATAAAATCAAGAAGGGTTTCCTCTGTAAAAAACAGAAGCATACTCTTGTAGGTTTTATTTCCAGTGGAGATGTTTTCTGTCATCAAACAATTCCCTGGTTTCATAATCAGGAATTCATTATTATTGATGGTCAGCGATTTATTATCGGCAATCAATCCTTTTGATCCTTCTCGCAGGAAACTAATGGTATGACAAGTAAGGCTGATTTTATTACGCCAAGTAGAAGCGTCTTTTTGATATTCAAATAATTGAATCGGCCTGTTGATCTTTAGATTTAATGCGTCAGGAAAGGAGGTGATATTCATTTATGTAGATTCGTCAAAGGTTCTATTTCAGAAATGTAAAAATCGAATATAGCATTTTTTGTGAATACTATGAATGTAAAATCTAATTCCTACCTTAAGGAATCAGTGAACTTTTCAAAACATGCAATACACCTAATGATAAAACAAAAATTGCTCTACCTCATATCCGTTTTTCTGTTTGCTACTATCTTACTAGCTGCCGATTTTAGCAATAATAAAAATAGCGATCCTACAGCTGCAAAGTCGAAAGCTTCCACCTCTACCTCTGCTTCCGATGAAGAGAACTTCAACAAAATGATGAACGTACTAACGCACAAGCGTTGCATGAATTGCCACCCAAGTGATAATATTCCTAAACAAGGTGAAGACAGTCATCCGCATTATTTCGGCATGGCTCGTGGGGCTGGAAACGTAGGTTTTGAAGCGACCAATTGTAATACCTGCCATCAG
>JBLHRR010000250.1:0-4712 GCA_047626155.1 Saprospiraceae bacterium
ACACGAACAAGTGAAAGATCGATTCAAAAAATGGCTTAAATAAACTGGACTGACCAAGCCAATAACGATATTGATAATCTTGCTGAACTCCTAGCTCCACAATCTGAAACTTACGCTAAAATTCAAATACAAAGGATTTTTGAAAAAGTTGGACTGCTTACCAGTTTACCCCGACTGGGCCGTGTCGTTCCTGATTTAGAATACCAAAATGTGCGAGAGTTGATAATTGGGTCTTATCGAGTCGTTTACCATATCGTTTCTGATAATCGAATTGACATATTAACGGTTCATCAAAGCGCTTACCCTTTGGACTTTAGAAACATTTAAGACCAGGCTATTCCCTTTAATTTTAAACATCAGCTTCATGACTACCAGAGCGTTAAAAACCAACCTTCATAAACTCATCGACGAGACGAATGATATTGGTTTTTTGAAAAAGATCGAAGAGGCATTAACCTTACTTCGTTCAGCCCCTGTAAGGAAAGATTCATTGTCAACGCAGGAAAAGGAAATGATGGAGCGTGGTTTGACGGCGGTGGATGAGGGAGAGGTTGTTTCGGATGAGGAGACTAAGGATCAGTTTGCGAAGTGGTTGAATAGGAATAATGAGTGAGGGGATGTTCAGATATTCGAAAACTAGAACTGCATATTCTTAAAGAGCTTAAATGTCGAAGGTGATTTTATAATTGCCTATGCAAGATCGATTGTGGCCGTAGCGTTTTCAATTGTTTTAATGAGCGTTTTCATCTTGAGTAGTACACTACATCTTCAACATAGTTATTCTTACTTCAATTCTTTCCACTCCAACCAATTACTTTCTTCAGCTTTAGAACCGCTCGATAAATGCTTTGCATTTTAACCGTCCCGACTTGTGGCCTCTAGCCACCTTTTTCTTCCTACAGGAAATAGTAAACCTAATTCACATCCTTTAAGCCCTGTAGCCTTATTGTTACAGTTCTTCAATGTAGGCAAAGGCCATAGAACGACTCGGTGGAAATGCAAAGCATTTTCCGAGCGAACGCGGGCTATAGAGCTAGTAAAAGCGGGATCAATTCCGTCAAGACTTTCTCCATCAGATTTTAAGTACTTCATGTCTTGTTATCAATTTACAATAAATCTAGCCTGCATTGAAACCTCTGCTGTTCTTACGTTAATAAAATAAATTCCCGAAGCGAAACCCTCAAGAGAAATATTTGTTGATTGATTTAAAATTTCACCCGCTGTAATTTTAGCTCCAGTCATCGCATGAATCTGATAGCTGGTTCCAGTTTCAAGGTTTTCTACATCCAGGTTAATGCTCCCATTCGTAGGGTTTGGATAGAGTTGATATTCGAAATTTTCCTTAACAATTACTCTCTCCGTTGAAACTATAGCTGGGCATTCAACATTCAAAAGGTATGTTGATGCGGTGGGCGGCGCATCGACCACCAAGGGACAATAGCAGGGATCACCGACCAAAAAATGCTTTAACCAAGAGACGGCTATTTTGCCAACATATTCTCCACCACCAATAGGATCGTTTGCAATTGAATGATCACCTGAAGCGATTTCAAACAACATTTTACTTGTAGTGAGCGGAGTATAATCATAATGAACAGCTGCATGAACATCAGGTGGAGCAACAGTATCATCTTCACCGCTAAAGAATAAAACAGGGACAGGATGATCAAGATCGCCAGCAGTTAATTGACCACTATCCAGCCAAGGACAAAGAGCCATCACCGCTTTTATAGTTGTATCCATTGCTGCGGCAAGTTGAGCGCCGCCACCACCCATCGACCAACCACCTACCCCCAAACGAGTGGTATCCATGTTGCCAAAAAGTGGTGAGTCAGAACGGGTATTTTCTTCTTTCAATGTTATTAATGCATCCAACAAAGCATCCCCTCTATCTCCAGGTTGATCGAAAAGACTATTCGTTCCAATCGTCATTGTGACTATGCCATGAGAGGCCAAGAATGGTCCCCAGTTCTGAATCGATGATTGTGGAGATATAAATCCAGGGACAATCGCCATACCTGTAAAAGGAGCTGTTGCATTAGTCGGGTAATAGATGGTTGCCCCGTTATAATCAGGACCATTTCGGATACCGTCCGCTTCTGTTAGTGAACCATAGGTGTATGCTCCGGGGTTGCTAATTGAATCTAAAGAAAGCGGTCCGCAGTCTTGAGCGAAAGTAAAACCAAAGGTAAAGCACAGGGAGAAAAAGAGGATGATTCTAGTCGAGTAAAATTTTTTGGTAATCAATCTGTAAATATTATTAGGGTTAATTAATCCACGGACATTAACGGCTAAGCTTTTTTACTGATGGCTGTTTTGTCGAAAAGAGTTTAGCTCAGTATCTCGATACAGACTCAGGAAAGTGGACCAATCGTTAGTTGTCATTGGTTAGACAAATAAGTTCAGAAGCTAATTTAATGAAAATTACCTTCGTATAGGTTTTTATCTACGGAAATATAGTGTCGAACAATTTGTCGATTTCCTTGACCCGGAGCTTAATGGACTGCTTCAATTGAAAAGTCAAAACCAATCATCAATTGACTGAAGCTGTTTCCAATATTAAAAGTAGCGATGTCACTTGCTTCTGAGCTGCACTAAAATGACAAAGGCGCAGCCATAAGCTACGCCTTCATTATTTATAATTTCATAATTTCAACCACACACCAACCTTAGATCGCGTCTATAATAGCGTTCAAAGTAGCACTTGGTCTCATAGATTCTGTAGTTTTTGATGGGCTAGGAGAATAGTAACCTTCAATGTCCATAGCCACTCCTTGTACAGCGTTTAACTCCTCCACAATTTTGGCTTCGTTGCTAAGCAAAGATTCCGCTATTGGAGCAAATTTAGCTTGTAACTCAGCATCAGCTGTTTGCTTTGCCAACTCTTGTGCCCAGTACAAAGCTAAATAGTAATGGCTACCTCTATTATCAAGTTCATTTACTATTCTCGATGGAGACTTCCCATTCTGAAGTAAAGAAACGGTAGCGTTATCTAATGCCTCTGCTATTATTTGTGCTTTAGGATTATTGTTCGTCTTGGCTTCGTGCTCTAAAGAAACAGCTAAGGCCAAAAATTCGCCTAAAGAATCCCATCTTAAGTGATTCTCTTTGTTGAACTGTTGTACGTGCTTAGGAGCAGAACCTCCTGCACCTGTTTCGAATAAACCACCTCCATTCATCAATGGAACAATGGACAACATTTTTGCACTCGTACCTAACTCTAGGATTGGAAAAAGATCTGTGTTGTAATCTCTCAAAACATTTCCAGTAACAGAGATTGTATCTTGCCCGTCTTTCATTCGCTGGATAGAAACTTTAGTAGCTTCTATAGGTGAAAGAATTCTGATGTCTAAACCAGTCGTATCGTGATTTGGTAGGTAAGCATTTACTTTTTGAATTAACTGCGCATCATGCGCTCTGTTTTCATCCAACCAAAAGATGGTAGGAACTTTAGTAGCAGTTGCTCTATTGACAGCCAATTTAACCCAGTCCTGAATAGGCAAATCTTTTACTTGGCACATTCTCCAGATATCCCCTTCTTCTACTTCATGCTCGATTAATACTGTACCTGCATTGTCAACTACTTGTACTTTACCAGCCGAAGGAATTTCGAATGTCTTATCATGCGATCCATATTCCTCCGCTTTTTGAGCCATCAAACCAACATTAGGAACAGTACCCATCGTCGTAGGATCAAAAGCACCATTTTCTTTACAGAAGTCAATCGTTGCTTGGTAGATACCCGCGTAAGAACTATCTGGAATAACGGCTTTAGTATCCTGAGACTTACCGTCTTTGTTCCACATTTGACCAGAGGTTCTGATCATAGCAGGCATTGAAGCATCAATGATCACATCACTTGGTACATGCAGATTCGTAATCCCTTTGTCGGAATTAACCATAGCTAAATCTGGACCTTCAGCAAAACACTTTTCTATTTCAGCCTCCACTTCTGTTTTTACCGCAGGTGCAAGCTTATCTAAATTACCCAATAAGTTGCCAAATCCATTGTTTACATTAATACTCGCTTCGTCCAATTCTTTTCCAAATTTTTCGAAAACAGACTTGAAAAATACTTTTACACCGTAGCCGAATATGATAGGATCAGAAACCTTCATCATCGTTGCCTTCAGGTGTAGAGAAAATAATACGCCTTTAGCTTTAGCATCTGCCATTTGCGCTTCTAAGAAAGCAACCAATGCTTTTTTGCTCATGAATGTTCCATCAATAATCTCCCCATCAATAACAGGAACAGACTCCTTTAAAACTATTGTTCCACTAGCACCTACTAATTGTATTTTCACACTACCCGCTTGAGCAATGGTGACTGATTTTTCGTTAGATGCGAAATCTCCTGACTCCATAGTAGATACATGAGTAGCAGAATCTGCAGACCATTTACCCATAGAGTGCGGGTTTTGCTTAGCATAAGCCTTTACTGGCTTAGGGGCTCTTCTGTCTGAGTTACCTTCTCTTAGAACAGGATTTACAGCACTTCCTTTTATTTTGTCGAAAGTTGCTTTTATGCTTTTTTCTTCGTCGTTAGTAGGATGGTCTGGATAATTAGGTACAGCAAATCCGTCTCCTTGCAACTCTTCAATAGTCTTTTTGAGTTGAGGAATAGAAGCGGAAATATTCGGCAATTTAATGATGTTTGCCTCTGGCTTCTTAACCAATTCACCCAATTCAGCCAATGCATCTACTACTTGTTG
>JBLHRR010000251.1:0-4690 GCA_047626155.1 Saprospiraceae bacterium
AAGCTAATAACAATATAGTTACAGTATATCCTAATCCAACTCAAGAAATGATTCATTTCGAATTTACAAACCCCGGCAATACAAAAGTCAGTTTAACAGATGTTTTTGGAAAAATAAATATAGATAAAATAATTCCAATTAATAATGAAGGCCATCTGGATGTTTCTTCTTTAAAAAATGGTATTTATTTTCTTATTTTTTATTTTAAAGACAAGCAGGAGGCTCGTGAAATATTTATTAACAATTGAACTCCTGTTTTCAAACGATATAAAATGGCTCTAACTATTCGCCATAAGCCAACTTTACATTTAGGACACCGAAGGCCTTTTCTTAAATGAGGTACTAATTTTTGATTAATAACTTTCTGCAACTACTTTTCAAAGTAGATGGAAAACTTTAGACAACTTCAATTTACCATTATTGAAGAGCCATTATTTTTGATCTTTCTTCTTACTCCAATTTTTCTTATCGCTCAAACTCAGCCTCCGAAGGAACTCAGTGCAAACCCACTAAGTGCACTGTAAACTAAGTTAGGACCTTGTAGCATCTCCGGCAACCTCAATTACTTTTGAATTCGACCAGGCGCTAGACCCAAGTAGCATTGACTATAGCGGGTTCAAAATGGAAACACGTAACTCCGTCAATAAAAGCCCTCCATTTCCCCTTCCTAACCTTAGAAACCTTCCTTTTTTCAAATACCATCCGTCACAGAACCCTATCGTTCCTACTGCTAGAGATACTCCCTTGGTGCCAAAATTGAACATCACCTATCATCGAACGAACACACTGACAAGTCAAATGGCTAACTTAGAACCTAAGCTCGGATTTGCCTCTTATGCAGTGGCTATTGAGTTCAAAAAAATAAAAAAATTTGAATTAGCAGAAGTAAACTTCAAACAAGTTCTATTTAAAAAATGGTATTTATTTTTTTATTTAAAGACAAGCAGGAGGTTCGTTAAATTTTTATTGACAAATATTAAATAGGCAACGTATTCAGGCTCACTCTACGATAATTGATATTTCAAGAATCCGTTTTTTATAAAAAAATAGACAATGAATATAGCACAGAATCCAATCCGGATATTAACCTTTATCCTTCTAGTCACTCCTATATCATCATTTGGTTTCTCCCTCGGTTTTCGGACAATCGATACCACCAAATTAGAATTCTTATTCGAATACCCATATTCATCAGCGGATTCAGTATTCTCTTCTTTTGATAAAAACAAAGAGCATCATAATGGAAAGTCCGAATGGTTAGATGGAGTCGTCTATGAAGGCCAATTTCAATTTGGTATTCCTCATGGGGATGGGATCCTCAAATGGCCAAATGGCAATATTTATACTGGTCATTTTGCAAAGGGACTTCGAGATGGGTTTGGTATTCAATTATTTTATGATGGGAGTAAATATGAAGGCGATTGGGTGGCTGAGAAAAAAGAAGGACAAGGTTACTATCTTTTTGAAACAGGCGATGAATATATTGGCGAATTTAAGAACGACCAGGTACATGGGGAAGGTGCTATTTTATGGAGCAACGGAGAATCTTATTCCGGATTTTGGGAAAATGGAAAGAGCCACGGAGAGGGTACGTTAGTCCGAAAGGATGGCAGCAAATATACGGGCATGAATGAAGGTGGTGAACGCCATGGGGAAGGTATTATCACTTGGGAAACCGGAGACACATTACATGGTACCTGGAACAATGGTATTATGGATCAGGAAGGTATTTTTCAATTTGCAGACGGTTCCTCGATGATCAGTTATTGGGAAAATGGGAACCTATTAGAAAAAGTGACCTACGTCCAACCAAACGGTTTTAAAATATCAGGTTCACCGAACCAATTAGCGAATCTAGTTTTCAAAACCAGTTTGGGTAAGGGGACTTCCATAGAAGATAACCTTGGCTTGGCTTTTTATACTATTGGACTGGAATTTAAATCAACAAATGATTTTGATAAAGCAAAACACTATTTACAGTTTGCCATGGAATTTAAAGATCCCCTAGAAAGTTCCTATATTTTTGACCT
The DNA here is from genome assembly GCA_047626155.1 of Saprospiraceae bacterium. Classification (GTDB taxonomy): domain Bacteria; phylum Bacteroidota; class Bacteroidia; order Chitinophagales; family Saprospiraceae; genus CALGLS01. Next base: position 2,031 of record JBLHRR010000251.1, read on the forward strand.
AGTAGAAAATCAAATGACTAGCCTTTTATCTGAGAAAGAAAATTTTGAGCTAATCAACCTACACGTAAAGAAAAAAAAGAAATAAGACCAAGGCAATAAATACAACAGATATAGTAATACGATCAGGAAGTTATAACAGTAATGTATCGTTAAATAATTTTCCACCGGGTGTATATTTTCTACTTACGTCACGACATAAAATTATGCCTTTATATCTGTGCGCGGGTGAGTGTAGAATTTTTTCATACGTAAATTCTAATTTAGAAAAATAAAATTGTGTGTTTAGTAGGGGTTATTCCAAATAGAATGGTACGGTCGGCCGGAAACCGAAGACCAGAAACCGAATAACCTCTAGTTGACATTCAGTAATAGCAATTTTGATGCGTTTAATCTAGTGTTTGTAGGACTAAGCCTCCTACAAGCACTTTTTTTATTATTTTCACAACCACAGGCAACCCTTTACCCCATTTTTGCAATATACACCATAGAACACAGCACGTACTACATGCATCAAAATGATCCACAACTTATTCAAATGATACAGGCAGGCGACCGGGCGGCTAACACACAGCTGTACGAGCGATACGAATCCTACTGGTTTCGAATTTGCCTGCGCTATGGACGTAACAGATCGGAGGCACAAGATATTTTTCAGGAAGGTGCAGTGCGCTTGTTTCAGGTTTTAGATAAGTTTGATCTAGAGCGAGGGGCATTTAAAAGCTGGTCGAGCAAAGTGATTGTCAATGCAGCTTTAAATTATTTAAAGAAACATCAGTGGCAGCAATCATTTGAAGATTTGAAAATGGCGGAGGGGAAAATCGATGGATCTGAAAATACCTTAGAGAAGCTATCTGCAAAAGAACTGATAGAAGTTATCCAAAAATTACCTTCCGGTTACCGAGTAGTTTTTAATATGCACGAAATCGAAGGGTACACCCACCATGAAATAGCAGTAGCAATGAATATTACAGTGGGTACCTCCAAGTCGCAACTTTCAAAAGCAAAAAAAATGCTGCGACAAAAATTAAGTCTTTTGTTTTAGGAGACGTGATAGATAAAAAATACACTTGCAAAATCCATTTTCATGGAAGACAACAATAACAATCTTGGTGATTTTCTACGGAAAAAATTGGACAACTCCGATGAGCCAGTGGGCCGTTGGGGGAAACCTGACAAAGAGGTGAAGGCTTCCGTATTGGAGCAGATCACCACTATCCCACTTGCGACGCAAAAAGGAAGTTATGCTAAATTCATCTACCTAGGCATAGCTGCGCTGCTTGTACTCACAACGGGGGGCTACCTTTGGAATTTGTATCAGCAAAATCAGGACTTGCACAACACACTTGTCGCTCAGTCAAACCAAACTTCACAACTCGAGAATCAACTAAACGGCTTAAACCAAAAGTATGAAACAACAACTACAAAACTAAATCAACAAACTCAACAACTAGTAAAAGACCTTCAAGAAAAGGAAACCGAGATAGCGCAATTGAAAAACACTTTACTAAATGAACGCAGTGGTCATCAGAAAACTAAAATAAGAACAAAAGCACATTTAGAAGCTATTGCACAGCTTGAGAAAGAAAAGCAGAGCTTGCTTGTTAAGATAGAGCAGGGTGAAAATGGCAATTTCAATGGCGATAGTACTATCGCGGATGGTGTTTCTGATCGTTCAAATAGTGGTGTTGCCGTAATTCAATACTTGGCGGATGTGCTTAGAGATCTACCAGTTATTTTACAACAACCTTGGGCTTCCCCAAATGAGTCAACCAAAAATCAACTGATCATACCAACAGATCAATTGTTTAAAAAAGCGCATCAACGATTTAGAATTGGTTATGAGTTTAGTCCATTAGAATTTGAGTTGGAGGCTGATCGATCTTTTGCACGACAACGTTCACCTCACAGAAGACTTGCCTCTAAAAAAACCTTTGCTGCAGCACACGGTCTGTTGTTAGCCTACTCTCCTAAGGGTAACTGGTGGATACGTACAGGCTTCCGTTTCGCATCTTTTGATGTTAAAGGTCGCAACACGGTTGTACTCGCTTATGATCCCACCAACGAAGAGATGCGACCTGGGTTTAGAACCAATGAACTGTCGATGTCCATTAATACACCTTATGCTGAGACAAATTCTTCGTTTAGCATTAGCATTCCAGATGATACAGAATTGAATGAAGATGACCTTCTTGAAATTGACATTATTGAGATACAATCTATTCAGGTTTGGCAGATTCCGATAGGTGTAGAATACATTCAAGGCAAAAACAAATTGCAATGGCTATGGCAGGGCGGATTACAATTCAATCAAATCGTTTTTGGTGGTTATAGTTTTGAAGCCACTGCCAGTTCACGGCGGCAATTTATTGGAGTAGAAAGAGGTCGAATAGAGAGCAGAGCAAAAGACTCCAAACGGTTTATGAGTGCTTATGCCGGGCTGGGTTGCAATTATCATTTGGCGGGACATTGGCATGCAAAAGCCGCCTTTACGTACAATTATAATTTTTTAAATAATAGAACAAGTGATTTTTCAAACGCTACTAAAAGAGGTACCGCTTTTAACCTGGGTTTGGCTTATCAATTTTAAAAGGGAAGTTGAGCGTAGAAAGTAGGAAGCCTTAATATTTAGTGAACTTCCATCTTCCATCTTCCATCTTCCA
>JBLHRR010000252.1:0-4685 GCA_047626155.1 Saprospiraceae bacterium
TAAATATTGACGGCACCTTGAATAAAACAAAGATAAGCACCGCTTTGGAATATCCTGAAGGAGAGGGCAACGATAACAATACAGACATTAAGGCAGCCATTGATCAAATCAATCAGGATCCTGGACAACAAAACACTCAGGCTTTTTCCATAATTTTATTTAATGGTTTCATTGCAAACGAAGGCGGCCCTTCCCCTTTTAAAGTTATTGACCTCTCTGGGAATATTAACAATATAATTACATCTCAGCTAAATAACATCGCCAACCGTTACATTAAGTTTGTAGATTTGGATTTCAACCTTGATACAGACACGGATGCAAATTCTAACCTGACGGCAGATTTTAGCGTCAGCATCAAAAAGCGTTTTTTAAATGACCGCTTGGTTATTAGTCTGGATGGCAAGACGACTAGTGATTCCGGAAACGAAGAAGGTGGCTCTCAGAGCTATCTGGATAATGTAACGGTGGAATATGCTTTGACTTCTGATGGGCGTTTTAAAATAAAGATTTATAACAAGCGAGAGTACGATGACTTTATTGAAGGGACGGGTGTTAAGGTGGGAGGTGCTTTTGTTTTTTCTAAAGAGTTTAATGGGTTTCGGATAAAAGAACGGTGATTCGGTTTTCGGTTTTCGGGGATGACGTGATGACGTTTACTAAACTTTTAAAGTATAGTAAACGTTCAACGCAGCTTCTAACGCGCAGTTTTTTGTTTACAAATTTCATATGAAAATAAATTCAACATATAAAATAACAACATTCTTACTTTGCTTTTTTGTGACAATTGCACTCAGCAGTTGCTCGCTCAGCCGTTCTATCCCAGAAGGAAACTACCTTTATGTAAAATCAAAAATAAAGGTGGTAAAAAAGGATAAAAAAATAAGGACCAAACAACTGGAATCCACTTTTAACAATGTGGTACAACAACAAAAACCAAATAAAAAGCGACTGGGATTTCGATTTAGATTGAGGAAGTATAATCTATTTATAAAAGTAAATAAAAAAAGAATTGCCAAGGAAAAGAAAGATTTGATTGGGGAGCCTCCTGTCATTTATAGTGAACAAATCACAAAACAAACCAGAAAGGTAATGAAGAGCAAGGCTTTTAATGAGGGCTTTTTCAATGTAGTCGTTACTAGCGAAGTAAATAAAAGAAGGAAGCGAGTGAAGGTAAAATATACGGTTGTGTTGGGAGAAGCTTTTACTTTGGCTTCTATCAAAAATCAAATTCAAGATTCTTTATTAAGAACACGTATTCGTAATATTCAAAGCAGCACACTATTAAAAACTGGAGAGCGATACGATTTGAATAAATTAAAGCGAGAGCGTGTGAGAATTGCATTATCTCTTCGGGAACAAGGATTTTATTTCTTTAGTGAAGATTATTTATTATTTAAAGCCGACACGATTAAAAGCAATGGCAAGGTTCAACTAACCATGAATATTAAAGAGGAAGTTGATCCCGCCCATTTAGGGCCGAAAGGTATTGATAGAATAATTATTTATCCTGATTTTAATACCAAACAAAAAAATGATACAAAAAAAGATAGTATAAATTTAGAGGGATTGACTTTCATTTACAAACGAGAGCTGATGAAGCATTCTGTCCTTCGAGATGCTATTACCTTAAAGCAAGGAAGCCCCTACTCCATCACCGAACATCAGCATTCCTTGGAGCGATTAAGTTATCTGCGAAATTATCAATTTATTGACATTCGTTTTGTACAATCTGAAAAAGCAGATAGTTTATTAAATGTATTTGTAAAACTAAGTCCAAAAAAACGAGATGCCGTTGAAGGTTCTCTTGGTTTCTCTTTGAATTCTGGCCTTTATGCCGGCCCGGAGGTTTCAATGACTTACCTTAACCGAAACATTTTCAGAGGTGCCGAACAATTCAAAGCGACGGTTTCGGGAACTTATAATTTCCCTTTGATTGATGACATTCCCTCTCAACGTGAACAGAATGTTAGCACCTCATTGACCAAGCCGAGTTTACTTATTCCTTTCAGAAAAAATAAAACCAATCATTTTTTAGTTGCGAATACAAAATTTGAATTTTCTTATAACCGAAACCTGGTGCGCTTACCATTAAAAAGTACACGAGCCTTTTTAGTAGAAAAAGAATTTGACACCTTATTAGAATTATTAAATCAAGACAACAGTTTCGCTCCATTTGTTGCACTCAATAAAATGACTGCCGTTCTTAGTTATCAGTGGCGACACCGACCGGATATTCAGCACGAGCTGTCACCTATAAATATTACTTTTCAGAACCCAATTTATGAAGAAGCGGAACTACGGGATCTTTTATTAAGTATTACACAAGTAGATAATGAATCAGAGGACTTACAATTGGGTCTGGAAAAAATGATCATTTTAAAACCTAGTTATACTTTTATTTATGACAGTCGGCTCAAGAGAATGAGGCCACATAATTATTACTACCGGGGTAAGATGGCTTTGGTTGGCAATCGTTTATTATCTTCAAATTCAGCAATTCCTTCCAACCTATCGGAGAGTCAATTTTTCCAAATAGAAAATGACATTCGCTATTTTCGCCGCTTTTCCAGACGACAAACCATCGCTACTCGTCTTTCGATAAAGGCTTCTATTCCATTCAACAACGAAGTCATTCTTCCTTTTTTCGACCTTTATACCGCTGGTGGCCCAAATAGTATTCGCTCCGTTCGCCCTCGCGCTGTTGGCCCGGGCTCTGTAGTCCCAACCGATGAAATTTACTTTTTTACGGGAACCGGAGACATATTGTTAGAAAGCAGTATCGAATGGCGTCCTAAAGTCACCAACTTGCTGGAACTGGGCTTTTTCGTGGATGCCGGAAACACCTGGCTCTTCAATAGCGGCGTTAGTGACAACGAATTGGCAACTTTCAAATTCGATACCTTTTATAAGCAATTGGCCATCGGCACAGGGATGGGCTTTCGCTTAGATTTTGAGTTTGTTATTTTCCGTTTTGACTTGGCTTTGCCATTGACTAAGCCGTGGTTGGCTGAGGGAGAACGTTTTGTGGCTGGTGATTGGGGTTTTGGTGCTTTTCCTTTTTTGAGAGAGGATTTGGTTTTGAGTGTTGGGATTGGTTATGGGATATAGAGTGGTAACCGCAACGACGCTACGGAGCGCTACGTAATAGTGAGCTATGCTAACCGCAACAATTAACGAATGCCCCATTAACTATTCAACTAAACCCCTCCTCCTCAGAATTCCAAACAACTCCTTCCCTGCTCTGCTTTCTACCGAGTTATTGGCTTCTTCAAATACTTGCATTTCGAAATGTGATTCAAACTGTTTTACATATTCTGGTACGGTGCCTCCAAAGGGTCGTTTTTCTAAGTCCCCGGTAAGTGGGATATTAAACCAGAGGCCTACTAATTTGCCATTGGGTTTCAATAGCTTGTGCATTTGCTGGACGTATTGCGCTCTGTTGTTGTCAATTGGTGGGAAGGAGCAATAAAAGGTTTGTTCGATGATCAGATCGAATTGACCTTGTAGTTCAAAGAAATCGCCGAGGATGATTTGATCAGCTGGGAAGCTGGGTACTCTTTCTTTAAAATTTTGTAGGGGTATTGTTGAAATATCGACAATATTAGTATTTATAAAACCGGATCGGTAAAGATATTCTGCCTCGTAGGCATTGCCAGCGCCTGGGATTAAAATTTTGATGTTCTTATCTTGTAGCTGATCAGCATAGGCCCGAATGGGAACGGACACAAGGCCCAAATCCCAACCGGTAGATTCGTCTACGTACCTTTTTGACCAGTATTGTTCTAAGTCGTTTTTGGATTGGTCTTCTATTTTGTTCGACATCCTTTTGTTTTTAATTGTTTCGTTATTCCATTCCCTTTTGAAATAAATTGATTTTACGGTAAGGGCGTAAAATACAATTGCGTGGAATACCCATTTCAATATAGATTATAACAATTTGGTTACAAAACTCTTCTTACCCCCTGCCCCTAAATGGGAGCCACTACCCGCTTGTAGAGACCAGAGTCATTTTAGCAATATTAAAACATTGTTCTTCTTACAGCTAAGGTTGTTGATAAAAATTAATTTCAAATCTTAAGTCTCTGGTTTACTGATCTTTTTGGGAGCGATGAGGATTACAGTTTCCTGGAAATCCTAATGAAAGCACTTGCGCGCTGAAGCTCCCCTTTAGGGGCTGGGGGTAGCGCAGGAATTAATAACAATACACCTACAAATCCAATTTCTTCACCTACAAGCCCAACTTCTCCCTCCACTCCTTATCTTTATTCCCGTTTTGATTCCAATAATCCGTCTTTACGGTTTTCATCAATTCTGCTTTTGAAGTCAAAATTTTCTTCCCCGCACCATAACCACTATAATGACTTTCTTCCCAAGCTAAAATAACATTCGGCATTTCCGTTGCAAAGTTAATGGTAATAGTACGATTTAATGTTGGATATTCCACTTTATATTCCTTGCGGCCTTTTGTCGTTTCAGTCAGACTGATGGTCGCTTTATAAGCTTTGACCGCTACGTGTTTTAATCTTAGAAAAGACAATGCTGGAATAACCATCTGCTCACCTACCGGAAGTAGCTCTGGGTTTAAGCGAATCAAAGACCATAGATCATCTTCTAATATTTTCTTCTCCACCATTTTTTCCGCAAAAGATTCACCTTCAAAATAGGAGTCCAATTTAAATATGTAC
>JBLHRR010000253.1:0-4653 GCA_047626155.1 Saprospiraceae bacterium
GAAAAAATGAACAGGAAGGTAGGATAAGCGTGTTATTGATCGGCTTTCGCAGAAAACGAGCACCTGGAATCTATGGAATCGCGTCTGCCGTTTGACAATCATTGTTAACATTTACTAGCCTTGTTTTTAAGAAACAAGATTATCGAAAAAATGAACAGGAAGGTAGGATAAGCGTGTTATTGATCGGAACCGTGATTTGTGGAGCTTTAGCGGAACAAAATCACCTTTAGATTTCAGGTAGGCGATAGTAGTAAGGGGGACTTTCGCAGAAAACACCCGTTTCGCAGAAAACATGCGTTACTCTTCGAGCATTTTTGCTACTTTTTTTCATCTAGTGAAACTGAACAAGTTTTATTGTTGGGCACTTTTTTAACAAAGATGCCTAAGCTGAAAAAAAGGAGACCCGTCTGGCAAGACAGGCATTTATAGAAGAATAGAAGAATAGAATCAAAATCTACTAATTTTAGGCTAAGTCTCAAAATGATGTGCTAAGTTATTGTGTTTTGCGCAAGCACATCATTTTGAGATTTAGTCGTTTTAAGAATTACATCCAACATTATTGACATTACTATGCCAGATATTAGACCGAAATGTGTAGATTAGGTTTTAAACTCAAATGAATAAAAAATGGAAACAATAATAAATGTAATCGTGGCAGGCGCTTCATTCTATATAGGAGGACTAATTTTGTCTGGAGTTAAGATGAATAGTTTTGTTCAATGTATAATTGTAGCAGTGTTAGTCGGCTTCCTTGATTTTACATTAGGTGCCTTTCTAAGGACAGTGACATTAGGGGTTCTTTCCTTAGGGATTTTTACGTGGTTTCTAAATGCTGTACTTATTCAAGTTGCAGATTGGTTTTTACCTGGATTTGAGGTTAAGAATTTCTGGTGGGCTCTTGCATTGGCTGCAATTGTAAGTATAACTTCTGGTATTTTGGGAGGTATATTATAATCATTTTCTGTAGTAGAATTACAGACCAGTTTCTAAAGATTCCCTAATTGGATTTGGGGAATTATTAGCTTTTTGCAGTGTTATGATAATATTAATGTTACAAAACTGAACGATTTATAGGTTTAATAGGTTATAAAAGTGACAGCTTATTTTTCAGTAAAACATTTATTATCAAGGAATTAAAAAAAGAGACTAAAGTAACGCACAACAGAGGAGGACTAACATTTGACGAAATAGACACACCGAAAGTCCAAAAAGGAATTAGAAAATGGGAAGAAATTAGAGAAGAAAGAACACCCGAAGTGTCAAAAAAAGATTCCTATTGGAAAAATATAAGTAGTTGCAGCGCTTTATAGCGAAAGAACTACGAAGAAGAAAGAAGACAGAAACGCAATCTCATTAATTTGGGGTTGCGTTTTTTCGATTTTATAATGACACTTATTTCTTTCGATTTTATCCACTCGGCAAATGACAGAGCCTTCTCGTTATCTGAAATTAGAGATTACAGGACATCTCCTAGATTACCTCTGCCCCGAATGTCTTTAGATGTTTCCTTTATTAAAAGTCGCTAATTCAATGTATATTACTACAGTTCAATTTTATTAACCCCTAATAAATATTTTAATTATGACCAAAAAACTAACTTCATCCTATTTAAAGAAAACAATTCGTTTGGTAACCAGCACATTTCTTATGATGAGCTTGGTAGTTATTTTATCGAATTGTGATTCATCACCAAAAGAGATCTCTGCGAATTTTGTTGCAGACACCAATTCAGGAATTGATTATACAAAATCTACTCCACCACCCGATGTTCCTTCCCAAAGCCAAACTGCAAGTTCCACAGAGTTGGCTCAATTCGCTTGGCAAGAATTTATCGCTTTGAATTGGCCAGCGGTCAGCAATGGTCGTGGAGCACCAGATACCAATCAAAAAAATGGTTTTATATCCGCGAGTCAGCTAGGCAGTTCTACCTATACGCCTGTATGGCAGACCTATTGGCACCGAAATGAATTGTTTCCAGCGACAGATAGCGTGCCTGTAGTTCCATCCATCAAAGATACAACGCCACCACGTTACCAATACACTAATTCGTATCCATATGGGGGGGCAGGAAATGGAGACTACACTTTATGGAACAATTTGGATGAGATCAATGAATTGGGTGAAGATGCGGTTTTCGCACATTCCATTGCTGTTACTTCTCATCCTTATACGAGTGGTGTTGATTCCACTTATCAGGTATTATATGAAGCAAAAATGAATTTTGATGGATCCAATTATATCAATGAATATGGGCTTAATATTGACTCTACTCGGAGTACACTGAAAGCCCAAACTGTAGCTGCCATTTCAGCCAATGGAGTTTGCGGTGCAGATCCGACACAATATATTTGTCTTCCTTGTGGTGACCTTTCTTCTGGTATTGAGGGAAATATTGAAATTAAATCGGCTTGGCGAAAATTGACATCAGATGAAGCCAACAGCAATAAATACCACATTCAGAATGTAATTTATTATCACAATACACCGATCCCGGGATCTAGCAAATTACAACAGTCCTACTATACTGATACCATGGGTTTGGTCGGTCTACATATTATTCATAAAACTAAAACCTTCCCCAATTTTGTTTATGCCACTTGGGAGCATGTAGATAACCTTGATGTGGATACAACCACTAATAAGCGTTTGGTATATACAGAAATTGAGAATACTTCAGATTTTGGTGATAAGGCACAAACCGTTCATAATATTCTCAGGACGCACCCTATCCCTAATTCCATATCGTCTGTAAATGACATGGTCGAACAATACCTAAATAGTCAGCATTCAGTATGGCAATACTATAAATTGATTAATGTACAGGCCAAACCGATGGATGTATCATCTGTTGACACTACTAGTTTAGACAGTATAATCGATCCATCAAATTCATCATTCTACTTGTCCAATTCTGTAATTGAGTCTAATAAAGAACTCCAGACTTTTACTGGGACTACGGCAAGCCCAGATCCCAATAATAACATCGTCAATGGTAAAGAACCAAAAATTAACATGGGAGGCTGTATGGGCTGCCATGGAAATGCGCAAGCATTAGGAACTGATTTTAATTTTTTAATTGCAAAAGCTCCCTTTTCCTTTCCTGAATTTACGGGGCCAATTGAACCAGGTTGCCCTGATGGAGCCGAAGCAAAATCAATTACTTCCTGGTCTGATGTTAAAGACTTTTTTAATAATTGTGTAGTGCAAACTTCAATTGGAGCTTCTCCACATGGAGTATGGTGGGACCATTACAGTGCAGATGAGGATAACTATTGCTTCTTTACGACAGGAACACTTAGAGTATATGGTAACGACTATAAAGTCTGTGATCCAGGTCCAGGTGGCGATACCTCTTCCATGATTGTTAAAATTTTGGAAGGGCATGCTAGCCCACCAGGACAAATGCCAGCAGGAGGGCCTTTCTTTACTATTGATCAAATTAATGAGTTAGGTACATGGATAAATAATGGTTGTCCCTTTGGTAGTGGTTCTACAACACCTGAGAATTGCAGTTATACGCCTGATCCGCCAGAATACAAATAGTAAACATCTATTGATTTCAAAGTCTAGTGTTCATTATGCTTTGAAATCCTTAAGTGTGAGGCCATTTTGTAACAAAATAAAATGGCCTCACACTTTACTTTAGACTCTTTATGTTCACTCTTTTCTAAAGTTAAACTGGAAGTTACAATTGGAATTTCTTTCAGAAAGAAAATATTTATTTTCATACGTACGCAGAAAACTGTTAAGATCTATGCTCACCAACAAAAGGCGTGGTTGCTATTACAAACCAACGCTTATATGAGGTTAAACATCTAAATAATAATGCAACTTTTTCGCCAATATTATCATGTTTGGTTGGAAGCACTTTTAGAATGTCGAATACTCACAAATGGATAATTAGATCATTGTTAAAACTTTAAAAATTTAATCATGAAAAAGTATCTAACATTTTTTACATTTTTACTCATAGCATTCATCATGTTTCAATTTACTAGCAAACCTAAAGATATAGGTTCATCTTATGATTCTCAGACTCCACTTTCGGCTGGTCAAACCTTATATCCAAACAAAAATTATGCGGTGACCTCTACAAGTGCTTCCGATTATGAGCCATCTCACAATACTCGGGTACCGGAACCCTATAAAGAAGTAATTCCAACGCTTTCGCCAAACGTTCCAGTTCAATTGAGGCCGCACTCCCGTCTGGTTCTTACCGATGTTGAGGACAGAACTTTTTTTGATTATTTTGCTTGGCAGACCTTTGTTGGCTTAGTTTGGCCGGTGGATGCTCAAGCAAGAGGGGTTGCAGATCAAAGTGTGACTTCCGCAGATTTCAAAAAGTATAATACGACAGATAGCGCAAAGTCGAATCGTGTACCAGTTGTTTGGGAGTCGTTCCGGACTTTTGATGTTGTCCTTCCGAATAACGAGACAGCTTTGACTGTTCAGCCTCCATCATGGGATGCATTGGCATATGAGCGACCTTTTAATCTAGACCTTACATCCAAAGGTCATAATCCGAACGCTCTAAACGAAGCTTTTTCGGCACCGTTAATAGACCAGAATAGGCAATATGTGCGGTATAATCTTCAACTCAATGAAGTAATGTATGAATTCATTCGACAAAACAAATGGTATTTAAAAGAGAAC
>JBLHRR010000254.1:0-4639 GCA_047626155.1 Saprospiraceae bacterium
TGGTTTCTCCGTTACTCCATTCATAACTTGCCGGCGTAAAACCTTGTGCAGGACTAGCATCCAACTCCATTTCATCCCCATCACATACAAAGCCTCCTCCTGCAAAGTCTGCCAGGTTGGCGCAGGGGTCTCCCTGATCTTTTTCATAAGCACCCATATCCACGGTTCCATTAACAATTCGAGGCTGGCCTGCCAGATCAGTTGTTACTGCCGGAGCTACTACAGTATTGGTACCGGCATCTATGGCAGGGGATCCATCTTGTAACTGAAGATTAGTTGGACTTGTAAATAGTGGATCCATGTCCAGGTTGCCAGTACCTGGATACCCGTCCTGTATGATTGAATAACTAACATTAATAATAGGGTCGATAACATTAGGATTCACATATATTCCACTGCTGTTACCCCAGAGGATGCTATTGGTCACGGTTGTTGGGTCGCCATTATCAATTGTTACAGCTATTCCGCCTCCTTGTTGGGCCGTATTGTCGTTAAAAGAGCAGTTGATCATGGTTGAAGTGCCCCCTCCATTAGTCATTCCGCCACCCGAACCATTTGCTGTATTTGCGCTGAATGAGCAATTATTTAAAGACGGATCACCAAAACTGGTGTAAAAACCACCACCAGAGCCTGCCATATTATTATTGAATGAACAGTTGGTCAGGTTCGGAGAGGATTGGCTGTCGTTATTTATCCCGCCACCCCTATTATTTGCTGTATTTCCTATGAAGTTACAGTTGGTTACAACTGGAGAAGATCCGACATCATTAGACATCCCGCCTCCACCATTCTGTGCGTTATTGTCTATAAACATACAGTTGCTTATCGTAGGGCTGTTTCCCAGGTTGAACATTCCCCCACCTTGACCACCTCCGAAGGGTCCCATTCCTGTATCGTCGTCGGCATTTCCTGAGGTAATCATACAGCCGTCCAGTATCGCTGTATTGTCCAAGGCAGCGGGGTCACCAGGAGCATTGAAATTATAAATAACATGATGGCTATTGTCACTGTTGTCGCCTAAGGTGCCGATATCTCCACTAAGGGTGGTGAGGTTAGTTGTCCAATTGCGTTGAGATAGGTCTGTTTCTGTACCATTAAAACCGCCATAGATCCCTACACCTTTTTTCATAACAAAAGAAATGATACGGTCAGTTGTACTGGTTGGGTAGTAAATTCCTGCTGCAACCCAGATATCGTCACCTGAATTGGCAGCGGCCAGGGCACTTTGTAAATCGCTATAGGCGTTGGTCCAGGAATCACCATTACCGGCACCGACTGCATCAGTGTTTACGTAAATGGTAGTTGCCTGCATAGGAAGTACAGCTAGCAGGCTAATTAACCATACTAATGTGTAAAGAAACCTTTTAAGTGGGAGTCGGTTGGAGGCGTTAAAACCGACAAAGTTTTTTTGTACATTTTTATTATTCATAATTTTATGCGTTTGATCAATAGTAGATTACACTATGGATTGGTTAAAAAATTGTACTATTTTTGTTTTTTTACTACTGCATTGAATCTATCTTAAGAAACAAAACGGTATCAAAAGTCCTGATTATAACAAGATGTGGTGGTCTTCAGAATTTTAACTGGAACGTGGTTACGTTTCATGCGGAATTATTCCAAATTTGAAGTAGATTTCGGATTGTAATGCACAAACCTAAAACGAAAGGACGTCGTGTTGCACCTTCGCGTTTTAAATTTAAATACTTAAGCCTAAAAGTAAAAAAGGTAATGGTGAAATCTAAAATGTCCGAAGTGTATACACATTGTGATAGCAACCGGATACCGATACTCGTTTATGTTAATATTAATCAGAACGAATCTACTATTTAAAATAGAGTACGAAAACAAAATAAGGTGGACAAAAAAGCCCAAGAGGGTCTAAAAAGGCCAAAATCAAAAAAAAAGTAACCTTCTGATGAAACTACATCGAATGCTGTATCATTATTGTATGATATAAATAGCATATGCTTTACGAGCGAATTTTATACTTACATGTTTTGCCATGATAAAAGAGGATCACTAGCTATTAATTCCGAGCAATCTGTTTTACCTGAATATACAAGGGCATTAATTCACAACTATTTTCCTCCTATTTTAAACTAAAAGATTGTGCTCACGGATTATGCAACGCTCATATTGTTCGAGAATTACAAGTATTAATAGAATCTGATGCTGAATAGGCAGCTCAAATACAAAACTTACTTTTGTCACTACATTAAAACATTGGAAATGGTTATCAAATAAAAAGGGCGCAAACCAAATCTTCGCTTATGCAGCGATAAGGTGCCCCATTTGAGTATTGATAATTTTCAATAGCTTCTCTTTTTTGTTATTCATACACAAGGCTCGAATATTGAGAACAGCCTTCACTCTTTTTGTCCAACGTTGTCCTACTAGTTTACATCTTTGCTGAACCACTGTACTTATTGCGGATTCAATTGCTCTACTTCCAATGCAATACCCCTGTTTTAAATATTGATCATACTTCATTCGAAAACGGTTTTTCTCATAATAAGTGATGAGTGTCTTTGCTTTTTCTTGAATGGCAGCACGTCTACCTAAACTCTTTTTTTGAATGGCAGTAATTACTTTGTTTAGTTCTCCATTTAATAATTCTTCTTTTCGTTTCGCTATCCAATGCTCTTTATTTTCAGCTGAATTAAATATCATTTTTGCATACACTCCTAAGTGTTCTAAAGCATGATAGAAATCCAGAATCATAATAGCAGACGGATACTTTTCTAACTGCCAATTTGCTATCCACTCTGCTCCATCACTAATCAAAACCAGAGTATACTTATCCTTTTTAAAATGACTTTTTATTAGCTGATCAAATCGTTTAGTAAAAGACTGATAGTAGCCTAAGTTGGCTAAATAGTCAGATTGTTCGAGCTTGTTTCGCAGTTCAACTCCTTCATTATCAGTTGATATACGTTTTATATCACTGCCTTTAAATATTCTTCCAACTTTAGTTTCCCGATAACCATCATCCGTCAACATATGACCTCCATCTACTTGTGCGTATAGAACTTCTTTGTTCTCTTTGCTGCATTGCTCTGTCTCAAATCCTTTTGTAATCAGTGCTTCTTCTACTTCTGATAACTGACCAAAATGATGCATTAAACGCTGAGATTGTGACGACCCCATATTCACGATAGGTAAAACCGTATTTAACAATTTCATCGCCCTTTCAAAAAGTAATTGATAGCCAAATTCTAAGACGTGACTTTGGAGTAACGGACTAATATTGAAGTTGTGTGCCATTCCTTTTATATAGGGATGATCTTTCTTTAGTTCTATTTTACCAACGGTACTCTTAATCTTTTTTTTTACGATTATCTTTTCCTTGACCCCCCTAGATTTGCTTGGGCTACTTGTTCGCCCAACCCTTGCCATATCTCTAGAAAACCTTTTTCATAATCTAAGAACGTAGGCTCTTTCTTTAATTCATTAATCTCTGCGTATTTCGCTTTTGCTAATTTTAAAAATTCTTCTTCTTTCATTTTTTGTATTTTTATCTTAAGTTAAGCTTTTTTGTATACGAAGATTTGGTTTGCGCCCAATGATAACTAAAAACAAACACAAAGGAAGGTTTTGGTTTTCTTTCCGGAAGGGAGCACATATAATAATAACGCAATAACCCCTACGATAAAAATAAGTATGCTTTGAATAATGATTGATGTTAAATCCATTTAGCAATAGCTTGTGCAGCTAGTATCTGCAAATTTGGATAAAATAAAGAAAGGTCGTAAAGTTAAGTACCATGCAAAACTTACGATCTAGCGATTTCGTACGAGAAGCCGAATTTAGACTCCCTGTACAAAATCACCGCTCCTTTTTTATGGTAAAAAAATCTTTGAAAAATGTTTTAGATTAAAAAACAGGAAAGAAAGTTATGAATAATCCTGCTGCAATTCCTCCGAGAATAGGACCTACAACGGGAACCCAACTATAGGCAAAGTCTGAATCTCCTTTCCCTGGTATTGGCAATATAGCGTGTGCAATTCGAGGAGCTAAATCACGAGCAGGGTTTATAGCATAACCTGTTGTACCACCTAAAGACAAACCTATACCCCAGACAAGACCTGCTACCATGAGCGGGCCCAAGTCTGCTGACATCTCCCCTGCAAAAATGGCAGCGACACCCAATACAAGTACAAATGTTCCAATGACTTCACTTACTATATTCCACCCAGCGTGACGGATAGCTGGTCCAGTAGAAAAACAGGCTAACTTAAGTCCTGCATCTTCAGTAACTTTCCAATGTGGTCCAAAATGGAGAAAAACAAGAATTGCCCCAACGAAGGCTCCTAAACATTGAGCTCCGATAAACGGTAAGACGCTTGAAAAGTCTCCACTTGAAACGGCAAAGCCTATTGTAACTGCGGGATTTATATGTGCGGGCGCACCAAAAGCCAAGGCTACAAATACTCCGACAAGCACGGCAATTGCCCATCCCGTTGATATGACCATCCATCCGGCATCTTTAGCTTTAGAGTCCGTTAAAAGTACATTGGCGACAACACCGTTGCCCAGTAAAATCAAAATCATTGTTCCAAAAAATTCTCCTAGTAAAATGTTGATTTCCATAATAGTTGTTTTTAATTAGTTAAGTTTAAACGATTAGTTAAGTTTT
>JBLHRR010000255.1:0-4633 GCA_047626155.1 Saprospiraceae bacterium
ATCAATTCGATGTATTTTAAAAACCCGCCATATATCTCTTCTTTGCCACTGACTTAACGACAAACATGGATCAAACGAATAGGTAACTTACTAAAGAAATAATAGAGTTTATGCTGAAATGTTTTGTATAGGAATCAAATAGATTTTTTGTCAGAACGAAGCTCTTTTATGAGTTCGTAGCCTTAGCTACGGGCGAATATTAAAGAGCGATCCCAAAGGGTGACTGTTCAGTGAAGAGTCAAGTGATTTAACCGCAAAGCGGAAGGGATGAGAAGTGCTGGCGAGAATTAGCATTTGAGAACACACAAATTATTTTGGAATAAACTCTAATACCTATTGAATTTTAAAATAAGAAACTTGGTGACTACGGAGTCTTGAGAGAATAGGATACCCTAGATAAAGGAGCTAAAGATGATTTTCATCATGTGGCTCCTTTACGCCAGAGACAAACAGTTATTATTCGTTTTTTTCATGAGATGAAGCCCTTCTGAGCAATAGCTTGGGAAGGCTTTTTTAATGATCCTAAGTGCACTAAGTCATGTATCCACTAATTCCTTTCTGTCTTTTTCGGTTTCGTTTATCCTTCGTGGTCATATTCCGTTGATAAAAGCCTGGAGCTTTATTGGAAACCCATTTCACAAATTTCTGCAACTCTTCTTTTTCCAATAGATTTGCAATGCTGTCCAAGTCGCGGGCAAGTTCCTTTTTAGTAAATAAGGAATGAATTTTCTGATGGCAGATATTATGTAGCATAACTGTTTTGCCATGAGTACCTCCTTTGGACTTGGGGGTGAGGTGATGTTTAGAAATGTTCTTAGTGCCCAGTTCTCTTTGACAATTAGAAAATATTTCGGAATTGGTTGTACAGCTTAAGGGAATGTTGTAGTTTCGGGCTGCTCTAAAATTAGAATGAGTCTTTGTATTCCTTTTTTTCTGGGGGATTAGCTCAGCTGGCTAGAGCACTTGCATGGCATGCAAGAGGTCATCGGTTCGACTCCGATATCCTCCACACACAAAAAGCGACTTTGGTCTTAGGATCAGGTCGCTTTTTAAATTACGAATCCTTCCCGGTCACCACATCCCCATTCCAGCGCCAATCCAGCCAAGTCACCAGCGCATTCCCCATATAAAAAGCATACTTCACCACATTTGCCAAATTCATCTGCATCGTATTCTTAATCAATTGCACAATATTATAAATCATCCAACCCAACCAAGTCTCTTTATACTTCAGCGCATTGCAAGTATTAGCGCCAAGAGAGATTCCAAAGGTGACGGAAACTACCGTTAGAAAAGCCGTATCCGTTTTGCCGCCAAACCAGTGGGCACCCAAATGCACCAAGGCAAAACCAATAACAAGTCCGGCAAACATAATCAGATAATAACGTAAATCTATTTCTCTTATCTTCTCCCCATCTGCCCAGTTTTTCACCGCCACCGTAAAAATCAAAAAGGTAAGCGGGTAAGTAATCACTGCCGAACCATTCCCAAACAAATAATCCAGCACGCCTGAGTTGACAGTCGTGATTAAGCCAATAATATTACCCCAATTGTTTTGTTTACCAGTCAGCCGAGTAGCGAGCATAGAAAAAACGGCACCTATCGTGGATAAAATACCAAGAGGGAAAGCACCCTGTTTTACAAAGCTCGGTAAATCAGAGATCGGTATCCCGAATTGGATTTCTCCATTAAAAAAGTAGGTCTCATGAAAAGAACGGGACAGGCAAACGCCTAAGATTAGTAGGGCGCCGAATAGATCAACGTACTTAGAGTGAACCAGTTGTCGGAGTAGTGTTTGGGGCTGTAGCATTCACAAAAATACAGGTTTTAGTAACAACAAAAAATTAACTTAGGCTACTGCAATCATTTAGCTAAAATTAAACGACCACAGGGAGAGTGTTTTAGCTAAATGGTTGAGTGTATAGGAGTCTAAATCAGCCCGTTCCGGTCAGGCGAGATATTTTTTTGTCATACTTAAATATTAAACCCTCAATAGCTTTCCGTAATTTCACCCACATGTCTAATAACAAACATCTAATTGTCATTGGTGGCCCGACAGCCAGCGGAAAAACAGCCTTGGCGATAGGCATAGCCCAGCATTTCGATGCGCCGATCCTTTCTGCTGACAGTCGCCAGTTCTATACCGAAATGACCATTGGTACGGCCAAAGCCACGGCAGAAGAGTTGGTTCAAGCCAAGCATTATTTTGTCAATACCCGCTCGGTTACAGAGCCTTACACCGTAAGTGATTACGAAAAAGAAGCCCTCCAAATATTAGAAACGATATTCTCCCAACAAGACGTTGCCGTAATGGCCGGCGGTTCAGGAATGTTCATTAAAGCAGTCTGTGAAGGTTTGGATGAATTTCCGGAAGTGAGCGAAGAGGCGAGGGGAGTGGTCGAAGCACTTTTTGAAAAAGGAGGTCTGGAAGCATTGCAACAAGCATTAGAAAAAGCAGATCCGGATTATTATAAAACAGTAGATCTACAAAACTCTCGCAGACTCATTCGTGCCTTATGTATTTGCGAAAGCAGTGGAAAACCCTATTCCTCCTTTTTAAAGAAAAATACAAACCCACGCCCCTTCACAGCACATTACATTTGCCTAAACATGGATCGGGAAAAACTATATGACCGCATCAATCGTCGCGTAGACCTAATGCTCGCAAACGGATTGTTAGAAGAAGCCCGCGAATTACAGCAACACAAAGAATTACGCTCTTTACAAACGGTAGGCTACGCAGAGCTATTTGACCATTTTGACGGCAAACAAGACCTAGAAACAGCAGTAGAACTAATAAAACGAAACAGCCGCAGATACGCCAAACGCCAACTAACCTGGTTCCGAAGAGACCAACACTGGAAATGGTTCAAGGAAGCAACAACAGAAGAAATCCTACAACACCTAAAAGCAGATGGTATCACGTAAGACTCCGAAGGAGTCGCCCCCCACCACGCAAGACTCTGGAGGAGTCGACCCTACATTCACCCCGGGCCGCAGCCCGGGGCTCGAAAAAAAACAAAAAAGGCCCTCGATCCAAGATCAAAGGCCTTTTTCTTAAAGCTAGAATTCAGTAAATATTACTTACCAAAAAATCCGCCCAACAAGTCCTTTGCCTTATCAGCAAGTCCTCCAGCAGCATTTCCAGCGTCTCCAGCTTTGTCAGCAGAATTTTCACCAAAACCGCCTAACATACCCGCAGCCTTACCCAACATATCCATAGCGCCACCTCCGCCACCAAGGACAGACATCAAGCTACTTGCATCGATATCATCTGTATCACCAGCGCCTTTGATTTGACTCGTCAAACCACCGATGATAGAAGACATTCCAGCCCCAGCTGCCAATCCGGCAATAGATTCAGGAATACCCATATTGGTCATTATTTTCTTCATAAACATTCCTTTGATGCTTCCGAAAATGCCATCACTTGCAGCATTGCCACCAGCAAAATTCTTAAACATGTCAAGGACACCATCCATATTGCCACCTGTTACTTGCGACATTAATCCTTCTTGCAAGCTTTCCTGAGCAAAAGGAAGCATTTGCTTCGCCTGATCTGTTGAAATACCTGCTTTTTCTGTAATCGCACTGATAGCATCGCCACCAACCATTTCCATAATTTTGTCTAACATAATTAATCTAATTAAAAAGGTTTGATAAATAAGTTCTCTATTTATACGTAAGTACTACTGGAATAGTAACAGTTTTTCTTTTTTACCTCGCTTTCTTCAAGGCCATTACATAACCTAAATGCAGTCCTTCGTGGATATTATTGAATTGGATGGCATCCTCCGTTGACTGTAGTTCTATATTATAACTCGTTGTGTATATTTTGAATTGAGTAAACAAGCCATTCGTATAATCCTCTTCCATTTTGATGGGAGAAGCCGCCAGTTCCTTTCGGAAAAAAGCCACATCTTCGGTGCTCATTGGACTAGTAGGCTTAGTACCTTTTCTATACAAATCAGCAATTTCCGCCTCTAAAGGAATGGCTTGCGCGGAAAGGCCATAACACAATAGGTATTGCGTAACGAGACAATGCGCCATATTCCAAGCGATGCTGTTATTAAATCCAGTGGGGATATGATTCAATTTTTCTAGACTCAAATCAGCAGTAGCTTTGAGTAAATTAGCACGGGTTATTTTCAGGTAATCGAAATGACGAGTCATTGTATTTGTGTTGGTCTTTAACATAGGAATTGAGTCTAATAGAGGTTATTCGGTTTCGGGTCTTCGGTTTCCGGCCGACCGTACCATTCTATTTGGAATAACCTCTAATGTAGTAAAGAAGATTAATTTTTAAGCCAGAATGCTGCGAAGATAAAAAAAATGAATAGAATATTTTAAAGGTAGAATCATTGTGTGTAACCCGTTTTGATAACAAATGGATGTTCTTATCTTTGTTTTTAACTTTCTGCCTAACAAGCCCTTTGATCAGAGCTTCTACTTTTACAATATGAATAGCATCACCATACTAGGCCTAGTAGCAGCCACTCTAACGTAAGCCTCCCTTCACCTCCGCTTCAAATTTTTCCAAAATTTCAGGACCAATCCGATGCGGCAGCCATTCCACAGCTTCTTCCGTAATTTTATTAGCCGCCACCTTTTTCAGCAACCAATGCAAGTAGTG
>JBLHRR010000256.1:0-4501 GCA_047626155.1 Saprospiraceae bacterium
TGGAATAACTCCTGTAATTTCTATACTAACTACAGTATTGGAAGAAGAGCCTCAAAGTACTTTTTTATTGGTCTACGGAAACAAATCGGTTTCTGAAACTATGTTTTACAATGAATTAAAGGATTTAAAGGAAAAATATCCAGATCGTTTTTCTTTAGAATATGTCTTTAGCCAAACCGATGAAGACGGTGCTTTATTTGGAAGAATTTCCAAATCAAATGCCAACTATTTTCTGAAAAATAAATACAAAGGAGAAAGTTTTGACACCTTCTATTTATGTGGTCCAGAAACCATGATCAATGAAGTAACAGATACTTTAAAAGAAAATGGGGTTCATGATAATCAAATAAATTTTGAGTTATTTACTACTTCTGAAAGTGAAGCACCTGTTAACGTAGCTAGTGGAATGACTAAAATTACGGTGATTGTTGACGATGAATCAATAAGCTTCGACATGTCACAAAAGAAACTGGTATTAGATGCGGTTTTAGAACAAAAAATTGATGCTCCTTATTCGTGTCAAGGTGGAGTTTGTAGTACCTGTATTGCCAAAGTGGTTGAAGGAAAAGTTACCATGGTAAAAAACCAAATCCTTACCGATAGCGAATTAGAAGAAGGCTTGGTCCTTACCTGCCAATCGCATGCAATTACGCCTACTTTGGTGATTGATTATGATGATGTATAGGGGAATAATCTAAAATTTTAAAGACTTTCTCAACCACAGTATCTGGCTCAATAGTTCTCATCACTTCCTCATAACCTTCTGGAAATTTATTTCCGTAGATAGATGTTGGGATCAATGGATATTGTTCCCGGTCAGAAAGGATTGAATTACCCTCAGCTTGCCCAAAGGGTGCAAATCCAGCAAAAGGGTGTGTAACACCCCAAAGAGTGATTACAGGTAAGCCATACATCGCTGCTAAATGTCCGTTTCCACTATCCATAGAAAGCATTATATCCAGGTTTGAGATCAATTCTAGTTCTTCGGTTAATGTTAATTTTCCAACGATACTTGTCACTGATGAATATTGAGAAGCCATGTTTGCTAAAACCTCTTTTTCATTGGTGCCGCCGCCAAATAAAAAGATGTTGAATTTTTGTTCCTGATCCAAACTAGCAATCACTTTTTGCATTAAATCTAATGGATACATTTTACTAGTATAGGCTGCAAAAGGAGCAATTCCTATGCTTTTTTTTTAGAAGTATCGTTTAGTAATTCTTTGACTTTAGCTGAGCAATGTCGAAGTCTGACTGGGAATCCATTTTTATAATCTGCGGGATCAAGAGGCTTCATGAAAAAATCTCTAGTAATTAACTGGCATTTCTTTCGCTAATCGTCTTAGGTTCTTCATTTCTTGATATAAGTGCCCACCAGATTCATCCCAATAGAAAAAGCCATTCCTATGAAATAGGAACGGCTTTAGCAACTAATTTTAACTAACTATATAGTATTCTATTAGATTATTATTTCTTGATCACTTTATACGTTCCTGTTTTAGAACCAACTGTTACTTCCATAATGTACGTTCCAGTTTGTAAGTTAGAAACATTCAATTGTCCAGAAATAGCGTTAATCGATTGCTCAAGTACTTTTTGTCCTAATATATTGTATAAAGCAATATATTCAACATTTTGATTAGCACTATAGTTAATTATATTTGTTGTTGGATTAGGGAAGAAAGTAAGGGCTGAAAGATTATTATCATTAGTCCCTAAAATATCCTCACACGTAACCGCTAAGCTAAATACACCAGATTGAGAAGCAAAACCTTCTATCATAATAAGATAAGTTGAAGTCCCATCAGATGTAAATGTAAGTTCAGATTGTAGGCCACACCAGTCATCATTTGTTGCAATTTCAGAACCGGCACAGGCATCAAAAAGTCTAATATAAGAATCATAGTCTGTTCCACCATCACATAATGAAAAAGTAACATTTTGTTCAACTCCATCTCCAGTATATGAATACCAAACATCTGGCGCAGGATTTCCGCCTGTATCTGAAGCAGAGTTTGTTTCCCCTGTAACGGTTTCGTCACATGCTAATGCAATTGCATCTTCACAAATATCGTTATCTGGAGTAATAAATGCACAGGTAACCGCTAAGCTAAATGCACCAGACTGAGGCCCAAAACCTTCTATCATAATAAGATAAGTTGAAGTCCCATCAGATGTAAATGTAAGTTCAGATTGTAGGCCACACGAGTCATCGTTCGTGTCTATTTCTGCACCGCCACAGGCATCAAATACTCTGATCACTGAATCATAATCTGTTCCACCATCACATAATGATAACGTAACATTCTGTATAACACCATCGCCGGTAAATGAATACCAAACATCTGGCGCAGCATTTCCACCCGTATCTGTAGAAGAAGAAGTGTCTCCTAAAATAAGGTCGTCACAGGCAACTGGAGTTGCATTTACACAAAGATCATTTTCAGCTGGATCATCAGGGTTACATGAAACAGCTAAATTAAAGCTCCCAGAAAGGGTTAAAAAACCTTCTACCATAATAAAGTATGTTGAAGTACCATCAGAAGTAAATGTAAGTTCAGATGACGTGAAACAAAAATCATCATTTCCAGCAATTTCAGTACCGTCACAGGCATCAAAAACACGTAAGTATGTGTCATAGTCTGTACCGTCATCACATAATGATAAGGTAATATCTTGTTCAACTCCAGTTCCTGTAAATGAATACCAAAGGTCTGGCGCAGCATTTCCTCCTGTATCTGTAGCAATAGAAGTATCTCCTATATACGTGCCGTTACAGACAACTACAACTGCGTCTTCACAAAGGTCGTTACTAGGGGCACTTCCATCTGGACAAAATACGTGATTATTAAGTAGTGGACTAAAACCATTAACTCCGTCATACATACCAACAATTCTGATTGTTTTGATACCAGTAACAGCAAAAGAAACTGGAACTAGTGAACTTTCTGGCACAGCCACTGGCCCTAAAATACCTAAAGAGGCACCACTATCATCTAAGGCTTCAATGGTAACAGAATCTGGAAAACCATCAAAAGCACTCAATTCAAAATCAACGGCATCCACTGTTAAATCATATTGCAGTGTTAGTGTACCGTCGGTACTGCTTGCAATGATAGTTTGATTCTCTTGACCATAATAATCTACACCATTCCACTGTAAGTCACCAGCCAATGAGATATAAACACAGCCATCTTCTACAAGACCTGGTCCTTGACCATTTACAACGGTAGTCTCATCAAGCATTGTAACACCAGGCAGAAAATTTGCACTACCTGGTGGGAGTAGATAACCTTCAAAATCTTCTGTGATACAATCGCCACGGTTAGTTACCCCTTGAACACTCCCTTCCAAAAGAGCAACGTCAAGTTTGGGGTGATTTTTAACGGAACTGTCCATGACTGTTGAAAAAGTTTCTAAAGAACTATTTTGATTTGTAGCTTGTTGCAGCGTAGCAACATACCTGTTATTGTCTGCATTAGGAGCTAGAGGCGCTTGGCTAAAGCCAACGAAACTCAAGAGTAGTATTAATAAAAGTGTAATTTTTTTCATGTTTAAAGTTTTAGTAAAAGGTTCGTAAGAGGTTTGCAACTCATAATTATTTGTTGATTAGCATAATTGCATGAAGACAAATATTCGAAAATTATTTTGTTTTGTAACACAAAATAAAATTTATATAGAAAGTAAAAAAAAAGACTTAGCAAGTTTTAGTTTTCCTTAAATATTTACAAAAGATTCTCTAAAGTCTAAAGGTGAGCGCAAAGGCAAAAACAGCTCTTTTGTTTTTTTCGGCGTTGGCTGATGCGGGTGGGAAAAATAAATGTGCTGTTTGCGCGGTGGGGAGTTTGGTGCTATTTTTAATGGTTTGTTGGATTTTTTTTCGCTTATGGGTAACTTATTATATTGATTAATTTATGCTCGTTTATCAGGGCATGCTAACCGATAACGATCGATTTGGCGTCTTTTTATCGGCTTCGAGGAAAACTACTAAATAATAAAATAACACCTTTAGTTCTGTGTGTTTTTTAGCACCTTTTTTAAAGTGTTCACTTGAGTATTGAGCTGCTTGTAAATATTGTAACTGTAAAAGAGTCTCTTTTTGTCATTGTGAGCACAGCGCAGTAATCTTTCTTTTTAAAAACATAAACGATTAAACAAAAAGTGGTTCTTCGGTCATTCTTCATTCTGAATGACAAAAAACACTTCAAAAAAAATTAAAGCAAATCTATAATTTTTGCAACCACAGTTTTAGGCTCAATCGTTTTCATCACTTCTTCATAGCACTCAGGAAATTTATTTCCGTAGATAGATGTTGGGATGAATGGAAATTGTTCTCGATCGGATAGTATAGAATTACCCTCAGCTTGCCCAAAAGGAGCAAATCCAGCAAAAGGGTGTGTAACACCCCAAAGAGTGATTACAGGTAAGCCATACATCGCTGCTAAATGTCCGTTTCCACTATCCATAGAAAGCATTATATCCAGGTTTGAGATCAATTCTAGTT
>JBLHRR010000257.1:0-4492 GCA_047626155.1 Saprospiraceae bacterium
CAACTAATCGTGATGTTCATCGGGATACCAGAGAAGACCGGACCCTCCGTATCTAAATCACAAGGCTCTACTATCGTTGCGCAGGCCGCAAATTCAGAAGTGTTTGCACTAAGGTTTTGCTCGATTTGAATGGCCGTAATGACTGAACCTAAAGGCAGTCCAGTTGGTATGAAAGTCCAGTCCCCATTAATATCTGTGCTAACGTTTCCAAAAATGTTTCCTTGGCAAGCAGTACCTGGACAATCTAGATCTGATTGTAAATAAATTTCGATTGTAGAAAATGGGTTAGCCGTTCCTGTCACCTGAACATTTGTTGCTTGCGTAAAAACCGGAGGTTGGATATTGCCATTAGAACCTGGTTCATTAAAAATTCCATTATTTATGTTACAACTAAAATTATTGTTTGTAAACAAATTATCCTGTGCTCCAAAAGTATTGCTTATCCCTATATTATTGAAAGCAATGACATTAGAAATGATGTCATTAATACGGGCGGCATATAACACAATACCTACTTGAAAAGAGCTTCCGTAGTTATCTCCATTTGCATTGGTTCCAATAAAATTATCTTCGACTATATTGGATTCAGACTCTACCTCAGATATTAAAATTAGTGGGTTGTTTATATTATTCAAACCCCCGATCGTATTTTCTAAGATAAAATTTTGGGTCGATCCGAGTTGAAGTCGAATCCCTCGTGCATCAATGGAGGAAGCGGTTCCATTTTCGTCAATGTTTAGGATATTCCTTACGATTGAGCAATTGGATGCGGTAGATAGTAAAATCTGATTAGTTACGTTTTCAGTGATGATATTGTCAAAAATAGAAAGCTGTTCGCAATCAGCAGCACTCACTCCATAAAGTCCAAAGTTAATGATCTTCAAACCTGAGATAGCGCAGAAATCCGCAAAGACAGCTATTCCTGTTACAGGCAATCCATTTCCGTCGAGTGTTATCAATGGGCTATCGATATGGCCTGGCTGAGTCGTTGCATCAATGATAATCCCATCATCTAAAATGTTAGGTAAAGCTGTGCTAAGGGTAATCGTGGCCGCTCCGCCTCCATTAATATTAAAGAATATATTATCCTCAGCGGGGTCAGCATTAGCATCTAGAATCGCCTGTCTCAATGTTCCGGGGCCGCTACTGGCTGTACTGGTGACGATAATCTGTGCGCTACCGAGGAAAGGTAGTAATAGCAAATAGAGCAAATAATAAGATCGTTTCATGGTTTTGTTTAATTAGAGTAACGGATTAATAAATTTCTAGAAGCAAAGGTAGGTCAGCCTTTAGGACTGAAATTAGGGTCTAGGTAGGGGGCTACTAGGGTCTTGACCCTATGTTTAGGGAGGAAAAAAGATTAAGAGAAATGTGAGATTTAACCTTAGCTGGCTAGACTGAATAGGAAGCTTGGCTATAGGGATGCCATCGTTTTGTTTTGCTAAGAGAGAATAGAATAGTTTTTTTTGACAGGAGAAATTAGATAATAGCCATTTAATTCTTTTGGTTTACTCTGTTTTTAATCCATCGAATTTGCTTATTAGGCAATTGAGATTCCATATGTCGAAGGGGAATAGAGAGTAGAAGGGTTTGGTTTTGAATGTATAATTTGCAGTAATTCTGATTCGTCTCC
The DNA here is from genome assembly GCA_047626155.1 of Saprospiraceae bacterium. Taxonomy (GTDB): domain Bacteria; phylum Bacteroidota; class Bacteroidia; order Chitinophagales; family Saprospiraceae; genus CALGLS01. The sequence continues at coordinate 1,634 of JBLHRR010000257.1, forward strand.
ACAAATAGAATATCTGCAAATGAGTTAAATCAAAAGGATATTATTTTTCAATGGCTACATGAGCTATATGTACCTGTAGTTTTTAATCCCTTTATTTTCTTTTTTACTCATAATGAAACATTGCTCAGCGGTAATGTTAGTTATAACAGTACATTTACTTTATGGGGTCAGGTTTAAAAATGACAAAGGTGATCATTCGCATCCAACCAGTCTTCTTTCTCTTTATAATCCGGCATTGCATCAGAGACTAATTTCCAAAATCGAGAAGAGTGATTGAGCTCAATCAAATGAGCCAGCTCGTGAACGATGACATAATCAACCACATCGCTTGGAGCGAATAGGAGACGAGTAGATAAATTGAGATTGTTTTTGGAAGAACAGCTCCCCCAATTCGTATGATTGTATTTTAGGTTGACACTTCGTACTGGTTGGCGGAAGTAAAGATTGTTTAATTCATTTACCCTGCGAATAATATCCGGCAAGTAATCCTGCGCTACCACCCTGCTGAGTAGATGTTGAATGCTTTTATGCAAATGACTTTCGGAATCGCCACTACTTAAATAAAGCTGGATGATCCCATTTTTCAGTTTCGCAGAATGCGTTTTCTTTTCTGTTTTGAGAATGCGAACGGTATAGCGTCTTTCTCCAACGACCAACTCGTCTCCGTCCCGATATCCCTTTCCAAAGAAATGCGTGTGTAGCTTTGGATCATCTTCAAAACGCGTCCGAACCCAATCTATAAACCAATTGATCTTCTTTTCTTCATCCGCCGCTGTCATACGGTGTGGAAGCCTTAAGATAACTGCCCGCTTTCCTATCGAAGCCCGTACGTTACCACGTCGTTCCCGATAAATCTTAGCAGGCAAAGCTTTACCACTAATGTCCAGAAAAGTTTTTTGAATTGTAGCCATTAATAAGATGCAGAAAAGTATTAGAAAATCCAGAATACAATTTTGTTTGCTAGCCGAAATTAAATTATGTTTTTTTAATAGGGCATTTTGTGAAGGATATGTAAGACAACTATAAGGAATTCCTTTTATGCAAAGACAAGACAACCTCAAATTCAATGCAATTCGCTCCCGAATTAAGGGAATTGCAGATGAAGTTGAGATTGCTCTTGAAGTTGAAAATCTTACCCTTTAAAATTGTGTATCACCTCCACTAGTGCAGACACACTCTCATAAGGCATTGCATTATATATAGAAGCTCTGAAGCCGCCAACAGAACGATGACCCTTCAAACCAACACATCCTACTTCAGTTGCAGCTGCCATGAATTTTTCAGTAAGAGAATCCTCCTCCATCATAAAAGTAACATTCATTAAAGAACGATCTTCCTTAGCTACAGTACCTTTGAAATGTGGATTACGATCAATCTCATCATAAAGTAAAGCCGCTTTTTTCTCATTCATTTTTTGCACTTGTTCAAGACCTCCCTGTTCCTTCAACCAACGAAGCGTTAGCATACATACATATATAGGATAAGCAGGTGGCGTATTAAACATTGATCCTTTTGCTACATGGGTGCTGTAATCTAGCATAGTGGGAATGGCTCTAGATACCTTACCCAGTATATCTTTTCTTACTATGACAAGGGTAGTTCCGGCAGGACCCAGATTCTTTTGTGCACCAGCATAAATCAAGTCATAGCGGCTAGGGTCTATTGGGCGACTGAAAATATCAGAGGACATATCAGACACAATTGGAGTACTTGTATCGGGTAGTTTTTGTAGCTGTGTTCCATAAATGGTATTGTTACTTGTTAGGTGCAGGTACTTTGTATCCGCAGGTATGGCGTACCCTTTAGGAATATAACCGAAGTTCTTATCCTTGGAAGAAGCCAATACATTGACCTTTCCAAACATCTTCGCTTCTTTGATAGCCTTGGTAGACCAAGCTCCGGTATCTATATAGCAGGCCGTTTCATTTTCATTTAATAAATTCATAGCCGTCATGTAAAACTGAGAGCTGGCTCCACCAGTTAGAAACAGTACTTCAAACTCTTCTCCTAGTCCGAGTAATTCTTTAACCAGCCTTGTTGCTTCATCCATTACAGCAACAAAGTCTTTACCCCTATGAGAAACTTCCAGTATCGAAAGATTACTATTATTGAAATTCAGAACGGCAGCAGCGGCTTGCTCGATAACTGTTTGAGGAAGAATGGCTGGTCCAGCGCTGAAGTTGTGTTTTTTTATATTGTTAGCAGTCACGGTATTCATACGTAGTTGAATGTTTAGAAGTGTATAAAATATTATTATTGAAATGATTTGGAAAGCCGATCCATTGATGGTCTCCATATAGTATTGCAAAAATAGGTTTTTTTGTAATAAGTTGACGATACCTCTAAAGGGATAGTATATACTGTACATATTAATATGGTAGGGGCCCTTATAAAAGACTCTTTGTTGTTTACTTTTGGTTTAGTAATAAATAAGTAGGGTTGCTTCACTAATAATGATGGGCTCTTCATCAAGGCTTGTACAGTGATTTACTGTTGTTTTACTCCTTCGAATAGCCTGTATTTTAAAAAGTGCATTTTTTTCAAAAAAAAACATAAACTTAATCCCTTGATAATCAAAGTATTAGGATAGGGGCGTGAAAAATAATAATAAAAGAAGCTTTATAAGTTTGGTTGGGTGATTAAAAGTACTACCTTTGCAGTCGCCAATAAGAAAAAGGGGTTGTTAAAAACTAACTTATCTTACTAACGGCAAAAAAAGTTCATTGAAATCTGGAAGGAAAGAGGAAGAGAGAAGAAGAGGAAAAAAATAATGTAGATGCGATGATTTTCATCGAATTAGAAGAGCGAACAATTAAGGAAAGATCTCCGGTTCTTCGGAACCAATAGTAGGTTTTAACT
>JBLHRR010000258.1:0-4419 GCA_047626155.1 Saprospiraceae bacterium
TGTAACAGAATATGACCCTGGAGCTAGGTTAGAAATATCTTCTGTTATTTCTCCATTACTCCACTGAAAGGAGTAAGGCGGAAACAAATACGGAATCGAAATATCGATGGCTCCATCATTGGAAGTAGTCGTCGTTGATGGAATCACAGAAAGTAGGGAGATATCTATAGGTCTATCATAGAGTACATCTAAAATAGCTTCCCCACATAGTGCATCCGTTACAGTTACAGTATAAGTACCTTGATCTGTGATTTCAATATCCTCTGTTGTCTCTCCATTACTCCACTGGTTACACTTAATGATAGAAGACAAAAACGAAAATTTATACGGGACATAGAAAAACGCCGAACCAAATTTTATTCGGATCGGCGTTCTTTTATGTAATACCAGTTAAATCCCTCTTTATTTAATCAAAGAAGTTTTTACCCACCCTTCCCTGTCCTTGCAGCGCACTTTCGTCCAGTAAAAGTTGTACTCACTTTTGAGGATAATAAAGGTATCATCGACATCTATTCTGAAGAGAACAGGAGCGCTGTCTCTTCCCTCAGATCGCACACTTGTTTTCTCCTTCACCGACCTTTCAGTCCCTACAACTAATTCTGGAGTGGTCGAATTATTTTCTTTTTTTACTTCCTTTATCCCTTCGGTTTGTGAATAAGAGGTCTCAATTGGGGTTGATGGCTTAGCCTTCGTTCTTGATATGGTCCTTGAGTCAAGAACTTGAACGTTGTTTTGACCACTGAGTACTTTACGAACCAAAAGGGAAATAACTCCATTGCTACTTACTGATTCCTTTTCAAAAGTAAATACTGCGCTAGTATTACCAATGATCCAGGTTGATTCTATTTTCGCTCCGACAGGATCCGTTCTTAGAGGCTTGCCTATCCTTTTTTTCATCTTTTCTCTTATCCTTAAATACTCTGAGCGAAGTGGTGAAAAAGGCCCATAAAAAAAATACTTTATTTCTTTCAATTGGCCTTTCCTATCAAACTGTAATCGCGTAAAAAGCAGCGTTTGAGAATCTAGTTCAGAACCAAAAAGAATTACGTCGGACGAATTTACCACCAAACGATTTTTGGCAATGAACTTCAGCGCAAGTCCATTAGTTTGATAGCGTTGCCACTCAAAGCTCAAGTCATTTACTCTTTGAAAAAGATAGTCACATGCTCTAGAACATTTTGAATCTAGTGGTGCTCCTGGCTCCTCTTTTCCTATCTTGTCGTTTTGAGCCAGTGAGGGTGCGTAGGTAAAGAGAAGAATAAGGAACAATAAATAAAAAAGGTGCTTTTGCAGAAACCTAGTCGTTTTTTGGGAGGGATCTAGTGACATCATTTGTTTTATAGCACTCTAATATCAGTTTAGTTAGCTAGCTTATTAAGGTCAATTTTGTCTAATTCATCTTGCAAGAAGTCGGCGTTCAGATCTATGCCGAGTGCCTCTAAAGTTAGCGGGTACAACTGAGCCAAGGGAAAGCTATGTTCTTGTAAAATTGTTGAAAATCCGCCCTTTGAAACCCAGAGGTTGCCTTCACCGCGATGATGACCACTTTTGATTGCCGTGTTGGAAAACACTTCATTAAAAAGACATATTGCTTTTCCAGTATGATCCATAATAAATTCACCAATCGTTTTACCTTTGTAGAATTTGGTTTCAATAAAGATAAAGCCCTTAGTATTTTCTTTAATTTCAAACAAGGGTTCTCCCTTTATCGTAAGGCCGGATAAGTTTTTCAATGCCTCTTTTCGTCTCTGTTCGCCTTTATATTTAATTTGCCAATCCCTACTCATTAATGGAAATACTTCATATCCTTCATCAAGTCCAATTCTTTTAGCGAAAGCGGAATGATCATTCAATCGGTAATAGTTCATTCCCCCCATTGCTTCTTTTTCGACGTAAGGCTCTTGTGACAAACCAGAGCTTACGAGTACTAAAGTATCTTTATCGCCATCGGCCATTCGAAAAACATCCCCAATAATTTGATCCATAATTTTATACCCAAATCTAATGGGATCATGATCAGCACCAATGTCGGTATAGTTAATATTCGGGTCAAATGGAGAACGATCAAAATTGCGCCAGTAGTGATGTTGATAATGTGCAACGGAGTTGAGAAAAAGAGTATAATATCCATAATTCGTAGAATTCAAAATGCTCTTGAATATCTCCGCTTGAAACAAATCAAAAATTGCTGCCAGTCGCCATTTGTATAATTTATTCTTTTTTTGCAAAAACATTTGCTTCGCAATCGTAATGTAAATCCGAGGCGGTATCCGCAAAGAAATACAGGCTTGTAATCCTTTCAGCATATCTATAATAGAAACTTCGGAGGTGGCATGTCCTTTTACGCGAGAAGAAATTAAATCCCAAATGGGGCGAATGTTTTGAGGGTAGGTATCATTTTTGACGGCCCAAGGGTCGGGAAAAAACATACCTCCATTAGTGTTCCCTCTAATGGTATTCATACTCCCGATGATCCCCGATTCTATTCCATGATCACTTAGCGTTTCCCACAATTGAGGATGCTTCAATTGATGTGCATCTCCTAATCTATAAATGTCATGTTCGGTAAATTCTTTACCCGTATGTGCGGTAACCCATTGTATCCAAGGTTCAATTTTATCGTAATCCGTTTCGCTTGTTGTCTCGTGAAAATGCCAACGACGGTTTATCATTTGAAAATTGGGTAATTCATTTTTGGCCATCATTTTGGCAATGACCGGATAGGATATTTCATTCAATTCGAGTTGGATAACCCGTTTAAATCGTGATTTTTTCATGTTTTTTTTTTTGGTTAAGGAGTAGTATATTATTACATGCTAATAGAACTTTGTTTTCTACCAGAGGCAGACAGACTTTAGCAAATTTTTTCTAGGCCGAGAAAATTCAATCCGATTAAAACTTGCGGTAAGTTTATCTTTTATGTTTTTTTCTTGAAAACAAATTGAATATCTCAGAGATATTACATTATGTCAGCCTATCATTTCCAACAACATATTTCCGACCCCAGCAGGGTCGCATTAAAAAGGCCTGGTAATTTCAAAATGAATTTATATTGTTATAACAATTTACATGTGAAATTATCTAACTTTTGACTTTATCAAAATCCGAGGAGTTTTAGTGAATGGTTTTTCAAAAAAAATCAAGCATCCACTCGGGGAAGCAGTTAAGTATATTACCCCCCCTCGTGGACTTAAACCAAACGAAGGTCTTTAGCTACATAAACGAATCTTTCATTTGGAAAAACTAACAGCTTATTCAAGTACAAATTTAAGTTGAGGATTATCATCTTCGTAGATCGTAAATGTTTGATCCACTACTTGTTCAAGAGAGAATAAGTGTTCTGCTTTTGTCCGAGAGGCTTTTCCCATTTTCAATCTTAGCGCTTTATCAACAATCAATTTTTCAATCGCTTCCGCCAAAAGTTGTCGGTTTCTACAAGGCACTAAATAGCCATTACCCCCTTCGTCTACCACGGCCCTACAGCCTGGCACATCGGTTGTAATGATAGGCCTTCCGACAGAACAAGCTTCTATTAATGACTTGGGCAAACCTTCCCGGTAAGAAGGCAAAACAACGATGTGCGCTTGTGCTAAAACCTCCGGCATATTGTCTTGGTAACCGATCCAGTTAACTTTTCCCTGATCGTGCCACATCTGCAATTCCTCCTCTTCGATTCTCAGTTTGTAGCCTTCATCAAATCCGCCGCATAGGACAAATTCCACCTGATTTTTGTATTTGGGATACAGCTGTTCGGCTGCTCTAACGAACTCTCCGACGCCCTTATCCCATAACATCCTCGCAGGGAGAAGTACACGAACCTTTTCTGTTTCTGGTTCTTTAGAAAATGGGAATTTAGCCAAGTTGACCCCAGAGCCTTTAATCATATATAATTGGGAGGGGCTCAGGATTCCCAGCTCCTTTACCATCTGGAAATCGTCTTCATTTTGGAGGATAAAATGAATGTTGGGATTCGAAAATCCGAATTTAAAACAGGCTAATAGGAAATGATGAACCAGTCTGTTTCTATTGGCATTGATGAATAGAAATCCCATTCCGGATAGAGCATTAACGACTCTTTTGACGCCGGTTAGCTTAGCAGCTATGGAGCCATAGGTCACCGGCTTTACGGCTACATGATGGACAATGTCTGGACGTTCTCGGAGGTAAACCCAGATGAGATACAATAGCACCCGAAGTTCCCGGAAAGGGTTCATCCCCGAACGAGTGGTGGGCAGTGGATAAAATTCCATTCCTAAGCTGCGGATGTAATCTCCTTTTCTTCCTTCTTCTACTGCGACGACGACTACTTCGTAACCTTTTTTAAGTGCTTCTTCTGCGAGCGGTAGTCGATGGGAAAGGAAGAACCAATCGACGCTGACGACGATGACGAGTTTTTTGGACATTTTAATTTGGTTTTAA
>JBLHRR010000259.1:0-4334 GCA_047626155.1 Saprospiraceae bacterium
CAATTGATTCTTAGCATACGCCAGAGAAGTAGAATCCAATTGTGCAACGAGGAAAAGCGGCCATAGTAGAAATACTAGGGGGAGTAATTTTCTCATAGTTCAACTTACTTGTTGATTTTGCAAGTTGAATATAAGGAATTTTTCCGGGTTTGGAAAACAGGGAAGGGTTTATTTCTTCCTTCTTTGCAAAATGGAGAGGGTCCTCAAAAAAAATATGCCATATCCCCTTACAACACGAGAGGGAGATATGACATACTTCTGGAACCATTTTATTAGGTTCGAATAATTAAAAGGTTGCGCGCCGTTGCGGTTACCCTATCTAAAACGCATTACCTCGAATCGCCTCTACTTCCTCCACGGTCTTAGGAATTGGCTTACCCAATACTCGATATCCTTTTTTGGTAATCGCCAAATCGTCTTCTATTCTAATCCCACCAAAATCTTCATACTCTTCCAATTTTTTATAATTGATAAAGTCTTTAAATTTCTTCTCCCCTTTCCATTTTTCAATTAATTCCGGGATGAAGTAAATACCAGGCTCTACGGTTATTACATTACCTGCTTCTAGTTTTTTGCCTAAGCGTAATGAACGTAAACCAAATTGCTCGCTGCGTTCTATCTCTTCATTATAACCTACATTGTTTTCGCCAAGATCTTCCATATCGTGAACATCAAGTCCTAACATATGACCAAGACCATGAGGAAAAAACAAAGCGTGCACGCCTTCCGCTATTGCCTCTTCTGCATCTCCTTTCAACAGGCCAATAGCAGACAATCCTTCGAATATAGTTTTAGCTGCGAGTAGGTGAATGTCTTTATTAGCCACTCCTGGTTTCAGTGCTTCGATGGCAGCCATCTGGCTATCCAAAACGACCTGGTACACTTCTTTTTGCTTATCTGTAAATCGCTTATCTACTGGGAAGGTTCTAGTGATGTCACCGGCATAATGGAGTTCATTGGCTGCGCCAAAATCATTGAGTACCAATTGCCCGCTCTGCAACATATTGCCATGGTAATGGTTGTGCAGAGTCTGCCCATTCACCGTGATGATAGCCGGGAAAGACAATCGTCCACCTGAGGCAATCGCAATACCTTCGATAACACCAGCAATTTGTGTTTCTTTCATACCGGGACGTGCCATCTGCATGGCTTTGGTATGCATAAGTCCGCTAATTGTAACTGCTTTATCAATTTCTAATAATTCTCCTTCTGTCTTTATAGAACGCTGGGCGATGATCGCATTGACTAGATCCATAGAAAAATCCTCCTTTACAGATGCCAATGTCGTTCCCATCCATTCACTCATTGCGATGAGTTTATCGTGACGGTAAGGCTGCTTATAATGTACCTTTCTATTACGTTCTATTGCCTCCTGCACAACCGTAGGCAGATCCACCAGCGCTTTAGTTTTTTTAATTCCAACTCGGTTTGCCAATGCATGAAGAGCAGGCTTCGGTCCGGTCCAAATGATATCGTCTATAGTTAGCTCCGTTCCAAATAGCGTTTCCTCACCGTTGTCACAATCTATGAGTACAGCGAGCCCCGGTTGATCAAGACCACAGTAATATAGGAAGGTACTATCTTGTCGGAAAGGATATATATTATCGGTGTAATTCATCGGACTTTCCCCATTGGCGGCGAGTAAGATGAGGCCTGATTTTACTTTTTTCTTGAGTACGTCTCTTCTTTGAGCGTAAGTATCTGCTGCAAACATAGGTGTTGGTATTGAATGGGAAGTCTATAGAATCCCCAAGGTTATATTTGATTAAGCCGTGAAATTAGGAAAAATATGATTGATGGCCATTAAGGGCGTATCTTTTTTCTTCGAATTAGGGGTTTGAATAAAGGAATATTATCTTTGACTTCATTTTCTAAGTATTACACAAAAAATAACCCGCCTGACCGGAACGGGCTGGTTTAGGCCACTAGGCACTCCATCATTTAGCTAAAGCACTCTCCTTAAGTCGTTTAACTTTAACTAAATGATGGCAGTGGCCTAAGTTAATTTTTCATTGTTACTGATCATTACTTTTACAAGCTAGAATACCTATCATATGCCCTTTTCACCGACTCCAATTGAGGGTCTTCAAATATTTGAGCCCAAAGTCTGGAAAGATGGCCGGGGTTATTTTTACGAAAGTTACAACTATAACACCTTCGAAGATGCGGGAATTTCCACTGTCTTTGTACAGGATAATGAGTCGAAATCCTCTTATGGCGTACTTCGGGGTTTGCATTATCAATTAGGAGAATTTGCTCAGGCAAAATTAGTACGAGTGGCTGAAGGGGAGGTATTAGATGTGGCGGTTGACATCCGGGAAGGTTCGCCAACTTACGGACAGTCTTTCACCACGGTACTGAGTGCAGAAAACAAAAAACAATTATTTGTTCCTCGTGGTTTTGCGCATGGTTTCCTTGTGCTTAGCGATACGGCAGTCTTTTGTTATAAATGTGACAATTTTTATTCTAAAGACAGTGAAGGCGGCATTCGTTTTAACGAACCTGCTTTTGACATTGACTGGAAGATCCCCACAAAGGATATGATCTTGTCGGAGAAAGACAAATTGAACCCTAGTTTTGGCGAACATAAGAAGTTCTTCCTAGATTAGACTTTATGCTGAAATCTTTTGTATAAGAATCAAATACATATTAGACTTTATTCGGTTTCGGGTATCCGGTGTTCGGTTTACGGCCGACCGTACCATTCTATTTAGAATAAAGTCTATTAAATCAAACGCGAAAAAACGTAGCGTCTTCGTGGCGCCGTAGCGGTTACCAAATATCAATCAACAAGCACTAAGCCCATGGCCAACATACTCGTAACTGGATCCAAAGGACAAGTCGGACAAGAATTACAATTCCTTTCCAGGAATTCTGATCATCATTTTGTCTTTGCTGATGTAGCGGAAATGGACATCACCGATTCGGACGCGGTTAACGCTTTTTTCCGAACACACGGTTTTGAATATTGTATCAATTGCGCAGCATACACTGCTGTTGACAAAGCAGAATCGGAGACAGAACTTGCTACTAAAATAAATGTTACTGGTGCTCAACATTTAGCACAGGCTTGTCTTTATAACAATACTTTTCTATTTCAACTTTCAACAGATTACGTTTACCACAATCAGCAAAACACTCCATTTAAGGAAGGGGATGCTACCAGTCCTCAAGGAGTCTACGCTCAAACAAAATTGGATGGCGACCTAGCTGCAATGAAAATCAATCTGACCACTATGGTGGTTCGTACTTCCTGGGTTTATTCTTCCTACGGCAACAACTTTGTAAAAACAATGTTACGACTTGGAAAAGAAAGTGACCACTTGAATGTTGTTTTTGACCAAATCGGAACACCTACCTATGCACGCGACTTAGCGTCAGCCATTCTAACAATAATTTCACAAATCGAAAGTAACAATTTATTAAAGAGCAGTTGCTACGGTGTTTTTCATTACAGCAACGAGGGCGTTAGCAGCTGGTATGATTTTGCGCAAGCTATTTTCAAAGCAACGAAGACGGATTGTTCCGTAGGAGCCATTGAAACAGTAGACTATCCTACCCCGGCAAAACGACCTCCTTTTTCTGTTTTGAACAAGGGGAAAATCAAAAAAACGACAGGGATTGAGATTCCACATTGGGAGGATGCTTTGACAAGATGTTTAGAAGCACTGGGCATGAACCTTTAAGGCGATGAAACACCAAGAAGTGACTGATTATATAGCCGAATGGCCCACTTCGCTAAAGTCATTCGTCGCCAAGACATTATTTTACGCTGGTTTATAACTTATATCCCCTCCTTTCGTAGTAGTTTTATACCGAAGAACGTCATATTCCGTTAAACTACTACACACTTTTCAAAGACAAACTTCAATTTCGAATGTTTAAAATAAAAATAAAAATGGCAATCTAAACCTAAACCTTCTATCGTGAAATCTCGCGTATTGGTTTTTTGATTTTGATTTTCATTGAAATTTTGATTATCTTTTTTTCTTCTGAGAACATTGCGACACACCTAACAACAATTGACCAATGCATAAGCTATTACAAAAACTCACCCTCTTATTTTTCCTTTGTACCATTTGCAACACTAGTTTTGCGACACACAACCGAGCGGGAGAAATCACTTATCGGCAAACGGGACCGCTAACTATAGAAGCGACTATCACGACTTACACCAAAGCCAGTAGTACTCCCGCAGATCGGGATACGCTCGAAATTTGTTGGGGAGATGGTACCTGTGATAAAATACTAAGGGTCAACGGCCCCAATGCCAACGGTGAAAATATAGGTGGCGATATAAAAGTGAATAAGTATGTCTCTAGCCATAACTATCC
>JBLHRR010000260.1:0-4292 GCA_047626155.1 Saprospiraceae bacterium
GTCTCAGTCGGTGAAGGGAGAGCGACAGTTGCGTGTTGCTTTAGAGAGAGGGATGGATGCGGGGGGGTATTTTTGGTTTTTGCGGAATGAGGCTGGGGAAGTGGCTTCAGGGAAGGTGGTGGTGGAGTAATTTCTCGGCTCGTTCCTATCGTCACTCGCTCGGAATGACAGGCGGGTGTTCTTCCTTTTTTGACTCGCTCGCACCTTCCGTTCGGCAAGCTCAGGATTTGAAAATCTAGCAAATCGTCCCTTGCTCTAACTGTTCGGATTAGCCTCAAATTTTAGATTTCACCAAATCTCATCACAGATACAACTAAAATCCATTACCTTCGCCCCAGAATCCTAAAATAAAGCAGCTAAGGCAGCATCAAAACAAGATAACAACACATGCCCATACTATCACCCGCGTCCATAAAAGAAGTAACTCGTGAGCTAACAGATGGCTACACCTGCTTCATCCATAAACGAAGCGCTAAAATTACAGTCATAAACCTCGACTCTGAAGACGCTGAAGAAATTGCAGCCCAAAAAGAAATACAGGTTGGGCTGGAAGGAAAGCCAGAGCGCTTTTTGAAAATAGAACCAATGCCTGAGAAGGACTTGTTGGTCATCATGCGCGATTTTTTAGAAGAAGTAGCTGACAGAGGCAAGCGGAAACAATTGTCAAATGCTTTGAATAGAAAGAAACCTGTCCGAAATTTCATGCAAGAGGTCGAGAGTGATATGGAGCTAAGGCAGCATTGGAAAAATCATGGTTTTGAAGCGTATCAAGATTGGGTTTCTGAATTCGTAATCGACGCATATAATTTCTAATACTACAAAAGACTCCGGAGGAGTTGACCCAAGAATTTAGCAGACGTTCGCTACGTAAGACTCTGGAGGAGTCGACCCTACATTCACCCCGGTCCGCAGCCCGGGGCTCGCAAAAAAAGCACAGAGCCGACACGATTCAACGTGCCAGCTCTGTGTTATTTATAGACGATCGGGAAGTTAAAAGCCGCTTACTCTACCACAAGCTTCCCACTTCCGATCAAATTCTCCGTTCCAATAATCTCATAAAAATAAAGTCCACTCACCAAACCATTCCGCAGAAAACGTAAGCTATTGTTTTCAAAAGATTCACTTCTGATGCTTCGACCCATAACATCATATATACGGAGCGTAGCTTTATCATATTGCTTACCCGAAATCTCAAATGTTGTCGACTCTCCAAAAGGATTTGGGTAGTTTGTAATGCTGACATTTGGTACAAATACCTCATTAGAAGAAACAGTGGTGGTGATATAATCTTCTCCAATGGTATGCCAAGCATCGTTGGTTAAAATTGGTGAATTGTTGTCAAAATAAATATCCGCTTCATTATGGATCATTGATCCAATAGGGTTATCAGTTTGTTGCGAGATCTTAAATTTGACAAAGCCATGAGAAGCCATTTCGTTGATGTTGCTATCCGGAAGCATAATGTTACTAAAATCAAGACTAGCGCCGGACCAATTTGGGTCAATGGGCAAGCAAATGCTATCTGGATAGATACGAGCTTCCACACAATGGGTCTGTCCAAGAACCGTAGAATCACAACCTACCGTGACGCTAACGGTGAAGTCACCACATTCGCTCGCTGCTAAAGTTCCAATGTCAAAGATGTAAGTACCGTCTACCACAGCGTAATTTGCAGTAGAGCTATTTACAGTTAAGTCTGAATCAAAATCTATTTCAATGAAGGTGTCTTCTGATTCCGACGTACCTGAATTGCAGTAATTGACGTGGTAGATATTTGGAAAACATCGTCTTAAAAAAGGAGTTCCGATGTCAACAATTAAATAAGGACAGTCAATATCTTCTGTTATTGGGAAGTCGATGGTTTCTGCTCCATTGAATAAGGGGAAGTTCGCGGGAGCATCAAGGACACAAGAGCTACGGTATGGATTTGGTTGAATGGCATTGACAATATAAGTTCCGCTATCGACTCGAAGTTCATAATTACCTTCCTCGTCTGTCAAGGTAAAGAAGGATTGATAACCTGTTGCTTCCACAATCCAACCCTGATAATTTGGTTCACCGGAGTCCGTTTGACAATTACCGTTAAGATCTTCTGCTATATTTCCAGAGATAACATTGGTGTAAATGTATCCATCACTATTTAGTTTTATGATCAAACATTTATTGCTGCTTCTTAATCCCCCTAACAATATATTTCCATCACTGTCTTCTAATAGCTCATAAGCGTAGTCACTTGTGCCAGGTTGGCCTATTTCTCTGTTCCATATATCCGACCCGTCGGAGGAAAGTCTTCGCAGTTCTATGTTAGATCGAGAGATTTCACTGTTTGAAGAGGCATCGGCAATCCTGTTGCTAACTAAGATATCTCCATTGAGGGTTTCTGTCAGTCCTCTTCCAAAGGTGTAATAGTTGTGTCCAGTTACGAAAGCATCTTGAGAGGAGATCTCAGAAAAGTCTCTTGTCCATTCTAGATTTCCATCATAAGTAAATTTAATAACATTTAGCCTAAGGGTATCAGAGGTTGAGTAATATAAATAGCTCAGGCAATAACCATCATCATTAGTTGAAATAAGCGTTTGAGCTGTTTCAATACTGAAAGGGTTTGATTCAAACACGGATGATTCCCAAAGTAATTGTCCGGCAGGATCGAATTTCATAAGCACCATAGTATGAACAGTAAATCCTCCAACAATATCTGCACGCCGAGCAGTTAGAATGATGTTATCGTTGTCATCTTTTAGTAAGTTTCCTCCAACTCCCCCTACAGCGAAGTATCCATTTAGGATTTCCTCAGAAATAAAATTCCCCTCTGAATCTGTTCGTAAAATAAAAACATTCCCAGTGGCAGGAGTGGACTCATTTTCGATACCAGTCATGACAAGGTCGCCGTTGTCCATCTCTACAATTCCTCTGAGCCTGTGGTTAAATTGATTGTTCATATTGGTACTATTCCCAAAAGTGCCATCAGGGAAAACTTTAGAAAGCTGAATAGAGCTACTCGGGTTTGCAGCAATCAAAAAAGCACCGTCGCTGGTTTCAATCATATATTGCCCGCCTTGAGAAATGCTCCATATACTTTCTCCTTCATTATTAATGTGGCTGAGTTTGTCATTTCCTAAAACCATGTAGCCTTCAGTCGGATGAGGAAGGATGTGTTTTGCGGAGCTGGTTATCGGATATGTTTGCTCCCAGCCCTGTGCGGAAAGTGAAATTGTAAAAAGAAGTAGGCAGTATATTAGGTTTATGTAGTTCTTCATGATCATGTTTTTTGTTTTTGAATAATATGTTTCTTGATTCAATTAGAAATGCAGATTACTATAATGACCATTTTCAAATATTGTTGGAGGAATATCAATTTGACCTCAGCGAACAAAGAACTGGTGCGAAGAACTCACAGGAGATTAGTAACAACATCGACATCGCGTACCTGACCATTAAATTAAGGCAAACCTGTTTTTCACTATCCCATCAGGCTGTTTATAAAACAGAGTATCATTTTGGCCTTCTTCAAGAAATGATTCATTATATAGAAGAGCAAGGCTTATTAAAGATTCCGGCTATCGAAATGTATTATTATTGTTACAATGCTTTGACTCAGCCAGCCGAATTGCATTATTTTGAAAAGCTAAAAACCGCCTTGTTTAAATATGCCTTCCTTTTTCCAGAAAAGGAAATAAAAGACCTTTTTCTATTGACCATCAACTATTGCGTAAAAAGACTCAATGAAGGAAATCGCCTCTTCGTTCCAGACTTACTTGACCTCTACAAAGAAGGACTTCGTCAGGAATACTTATTGACAAGCGGAGTACTCTCCCTTTTTACCTATCATAATGTTGCTACGATGGGACTGATTCAAAAAGATTATGATTGGGTGGAACAGTTTAATGCAGATTACAAAAGTCATATAGAAAAATAACATCGGGAAAGTTCCTATAGCTACAATATGGCTCGTCTGGCTTATTCTAGGAAAAACTTTGATGGTGTATTTCTATTGTTACAAAAAGTAAACTATAAAGACATCTTGTTTAATTTAGCAATTAAAACGATCGCATTAAAAACTTATTTTGAGCTGGGTGAAATTGATTTATTAGAATCTCATATGGATGCGATGCAAAATTATATCCGCCGAAAAAAAGACATCGGTTATCATCGAGAGCTTTACTCGAATTTATTTTACCAGACAGGTATTAGAAAGAGCTGCAAAAGGAAAGGCCGAACGAAAAGCATTGTTAGAGGAAATAACTTTAGCAAAAGGAGTCGCTGAGAAGGAATGGTTGATTTCTCAACTTAGC
>JBLHRR010000261.1:0-4291 GCA_047626155.1 Saprospiraceae bacterium
AGGAATATCATCAGTTAAGCCAATATT
Source organism: Saprospiraceae bacterium (assembly GCA_047626155.1). Classification (GTDB taxonomy): domain Bacteria; phylum Bacteroidota; class Bacteroidia; order Chitinophagales; family Saprospiraceae; genus CALGLS01. The sequence goes on from JBLHRR010000261.1 coordinate 28, forward strand.
TGCTTCAAAGAACGAATCTATATTTCCTATATCGGTCCAATACCCTTCATATTGATAACTAATTGTTTTATGTGTATCAATCGATTGAGGGATAATTTCTTTTCCAAAATCAATGGTACTTGGATCCTTCATTAATTCAACCAACAAATCACGGTTAAAGATATAAATACCCATCGAGGCTAAGTAATTGCGCCCATCTGCCTTCATATCATCGCTTACTTCTGAAGTCCAATCCGGTAATAAGTCGGAAGACGGTTTCTCGACAAATGAAGTAATCACATTTTTGTCATCAGTTTTTAGAATTCCGAAGCTGGTAGCATCTTTAGCATTTACAGGCAGGGTAGCAATTGATATTTTCGCATTACTTTTTTTATGCTCCTCAATCATCTCATTGAAATCCATTTGATATAATTGATCCCCAGAAAGAATGAGTGCATACTCGAAGTCGTGACTTAAAAAGTGGTGCATACTTTGCCTTACAGCGTCAGCAGTTCCCTGAAACCACTCCCCACTCGACATTGTTTGTTCGGCAGCGAGAACATCGACAAAAGCTGAGCTAAAGAAACTAAAATGATAGGTATTCTTAATATGTTTATTCAATGAAGCCGAATTAAACTGGGTCAACACAAACATTCGTTTGATATCAGAATGGATGCAATTTGATAATGGAATATCGACTAATCGATATTTTCCGGCAATAGGTACGGCAGGTTTTGATCTCGTTTCGGTTAACGGATATAACCTTGAACCTTGCCCCCCGCCTAAGATAATCCCCAGTACTTCATCGTTAATCATAATTATTCTTTTAAAGATTTATATAAATTCAGGTATTGCTCTGCTGAAACATCCCAAGAATGATCAATTTTCATGATCTTCTTTCTATTAGTTTCAAATTTTTTAGAATTTTTGTAAAAGTCAGCGGCTCTTTGTATAGCATTTGCTATTTCTTCAGACGTTATCTCATTATGGCTAATTCCAAAGCCACCTTTATCAATATCAATAACTGTATCCTTTAATCCACCCACCTTACTAACAACTGGAACCGTACCATATCGTAAAGAATACATCTGATTGAGGCCACAAGGCTCTACTCTCGAAGGCATTAACAGAAAATCTGCTCCTGCATACATCCTGTGTGCCAGTGTTTCGTTATACCCGATATAGGTGTTGAAAATCCCTCTAAAAGGCACTTTCATTCTAGTCAACTCATTCTCAACCGATTTCATACCCGATCCTAATAGAAGAATAGAAACATTTATATGCTGCATTGCTAATCTAAAAGATTGAGGAAAGAGATCAGCTCCTTTTTCGCCAACTAATCGACCTATGAAAACAACTAATGGTCTATTAGGATCCAGTTCGAATTCCTCACAAAGCCATGCTTTATTCGCCTTTTTCCCACTTTTTACGGTTTTTTCGGAATAGGTTTTAATAACATATGAATCTGTTTCTGGATTCCACACCTCTGAATCAATTCCGTTTAAAATCCCAACACACTTAGAACTTTCCGCCTGAATTAAACCCTCGAGTCCGTTTGCATTCAACTTCAATTCTTCCATATAACTTGGAGAAACAGTTGTTACTCGCCAGGCACATTTAATAGCAGCTGCTAATGGATTAATAGTATGATTCCAATCTAGTAATCCGACATTAGAAAAATCGAATTCAGGAATCAAATTAACTTTACTATGTGAAAACCACCCTTGATATTGCGCATTATGAATGGTTAGTACCGACGGTATCCTCCGAAGCGTTTTATAATCGTTGGATTGAGACATCATAAAGGGAATTAACCCGGTATGATAATCATGGCAATGGATTATTTGTGGTTTTTTTGTTAATTGTACGATCCAATCTAAGGCTGCAATTTGAAATGCCAGGAACCGATCTGTATCGTCTTCAGAATATACGTATGCTTCATATAGCAACTCTGGAATATCAATAAAAAATATATCAAAATCAAGTGCATTCTCTCTTAGAGTCAGCACTTTAAAATTTAAGAATTCATCTCCAAATTTTATAGTTGATGTATATATTTTTTTGAAGGTATTCTTCTGAGTGAAGGCAATATTATAGAAAGGCATCAATACCTGACTTCGCGATCCAAGCGCGTTTTGATAAATTGGCAAAGCACCAACAACATCTGCCAAGCCACCAACTTTGGCAACCGGATAACACTCGGCACTAATATGCAATATATCCATAGACTTAACTAGATTTTAAACTTACAAAGATTATGTCAAAATACGTGATTAACAAAGACATTATAACAATATATTTACGCAAACGGTTTCGAAAATAAAGGCGCTTTTAGATTACGTAGACTTAATATTCGTCTCTGAAGTCCAAGAACTGTCAAGCTTTTAAAAACCTAAATAACCTTAAACGATAACTTCAGCACTATTTTTGGCGTATCGGCAATTTTATTTGAGAACTGTATTTCTTTGAATGATGAACTTTGTTATGAGCCACAACAGCTTCCGATTCATCATAGTTATTTCCGCCAGTATTTAAATTTCGAGCAAAACGAGGGAAATTACTGCTTGAAACTTCAATTCTAATACGATGTCCTTTCTTGAAATAATTACTTGTAGACAAGGGTGTTAAGTCAATTTTATAAACCTTCCCCTCCCCCATAAAAACCTCTTTATCATAACCTTCTCTAAAACGTGCCCTCTGGATTGTTTCATCCAAATTGTAAGCTGTTCCGTCGGGATAAACATCTATAAGTTTTACTGTAAAATCGGTATCCTTAGCATCTGATGATACATATAGAGTGCTTTCTATAAAACCCGATACTTCAACCCCTTCAGTTAAAACATCTGTGGTATAGACTAAAATATCTGAACGTACTTCCATAGACTGCTGATTAAATGCACCGCCTTTAACCGCGTTACCGGTGCAACAAACGTTTCCTCCTAAAGAAGTGACAGGATTCATTGGGTCATAGACAAAAGAATCCGGCTTATCTTTAGACGGTTTCTTTTCAGTCAAAGAACCTCCTCCAAATAAAGTATTTGCATCGCCATTACTATTTAGGTAATAGGTAACCATTTTAGTATCGGCAGGCGGCCATTCTTCTGAAGCTTGCCATTTATTGCTTCCCATGGTATAAAATTGAACCCTAGGAGTTTTTTCCTTAAAATCATTTTTTTCTCCTTTCAACCAAAGATCCCACCAACTATAAATTTGTTCTTCATAGTTTAAACGAGCGTCTCCGACACTGCGTTCACCTACAATCGTATTTTCGGTAGCTCTTGTGTATCTGCAATGTAAAGTAGGTGCAATTACCAAGTATTGATTTTCTCTAATTTCTTTGTTTTTTGAATTGTTTCTAACGTGATTGAAGAGTGCTAAATTAGGACTTATTGATACGTCGTACCAAGAAGCAAACCAAAAACTAGGCACTCCTATCTCCATATCATCGTGGTAAAGACCTCCGGTATACCAATCCGGATCATTTGGTTTACGAACCACCATTTTATCAAAGACTTCACGTTTCCCATTCATATTCTGAAGCATATCCTTTATGGGAAGATGCTTTAAAGTTTCTGCCATATCCATTTTTGGGTTTTCAGGTGCCAAATCATAGAATCTTGAAATCCGAATTAAGTCTTCTTGTGAAGCTCCAGCAGGAATTCGAGGTTTGAATTTATCGTGCTCTACACCATACAGCCACGAAAAGAACAACAGTTGTTCCACTCCTCCACGATACCAATTTCCTTGCTCCATATAATCTCCAACCCTACCAACTCCTGCACCATATCCTTGAGGAACCATAGCTGCGTGTGAGGGATGATCCAAAGCTGCTACTGCCATTTGCCATTCGGCAGTGGAAGAGCAACCATACGTTCCTATTTTACCGTTAGACCAAGACTGATCCTTCATCCAAGTGAAAGCATCGAAACCGTCGGTAAGTGGTACACCTAATATATCCCATTCTCCTTCTGAAAAATACCGTCCACGTTCATTTTGAACAACATAAGCATACCCCCTCTTAACAGCTTCATAGGCCTGTTTAGCCGTACGAGTGTTTTCTTTTCCATCTCTCCATGAATTAAAATTATAGGGTGTTCTAGAAAAAATAATAGGAGCCTTGTCTACATTTTTAGGACGATAAATATCGGTTGCTAAGCGTATTCCATCTCGCATCGGAACCATCACTTTTTGATCAATAATCGCAATCTCGTTCAGTTTTTCAAGAATATCGTCTTGGGCATGAAGTTTCGGATTAATCAAAAAAGTAAGGAGGAATATGAGGGTA
>JBLHRR010000262.1:0-4253 GCA_047626155.1 Saprospiraceae bacterium
AACCGTTTATTCGTTAAATAAAATAAAATATATCATTTTTTTCCCTTTTCTATCGTCGATAAAGTGCTGTTGAACTTTTTTAGGGATAAAGAAAAAATAGTCTTATTTTTACCTTCTATGAAGGAACAAGAACTGGCTCGTCTCTTTTTCAGAGAATTGGTCAAAGTAACAAAGCAAGAAGGACTCAGCGAACGTGCAAAAATAGAGGAGCTATACCGGCTCATGAATCGGCTCTACGTGGAAGCTACAGGAGAGGAGCAGGTGCAGTTCACAACACTGTTTGCACGGGTGGCCTATGCGGGGCATAAATTCAACCTCAGTCGGCAGTTACAATTCTATGTACATGAATTTAGGAAGCAAGCGCAACAGCTACTTCGAAAAAGTGACGATAACGCTCCACCTTTACAACTCTACCCTTTAGGCCTCAAAGCCTTAGCTACTTCCATCGCCCGAATTTACGAACGGTCCATTCCTAAAGAAGTTGGTGATTTGTTGCCGCCGGATGGTTTCTACAAAAGTAGTCCAACGGAAGTTCAACAATTCTTGCCAATGTTACGTGTGGCTATTTTGGAAATAGATCCTACTGCCCATCAGATGATCGCTAGAGCAGAGGAGCATGCAGAGGAGGACATTGTGGTACAATACAATATCGCAGACCGGAATGAGAATTTTAATGCGAGTGTTCATTTTATCCAACAATACTTTGACTTACCTATTATTATCAACTTGCTGGATGTAGAAATTGGAAAAGATAATGTCTTTCGCCCCCGTGCTTTTGTGGTAGAACCAGACTACCTAATGGATGTCTCTGCGGTGGCCGAATGCTTCAAAGATTTCGGATCAGAACCTCTACTCTACTTATTGAAAAAATTCCTTCCTTTTACGACTTCCGTTCCTTTGATGATTGGAAATATCGCCAATTTCTTTTTGGACGAATTGATGAACAATTCGGAGGCGACCTTTAAAGAAACTTTCCCTAAAGTTTTTCAAATGAACCCTTTGGCTTTCACGATTTTGGAAGACCGAGAAATCAGGGAGATAATGTCTAAAGCTCAAAAGCACTTTTTGAGCTTAAAGCTGATGGTTCAAAAAGGGTTTTCGGAGTCGGAAGTACAGGTTAGTGATTGTTTTTTGGAACCAAGTTTCTATACTAATAATTATGGATTACAAGGGCGTTTGGATGTTTTCTACCTAGACCCGGAAGATCCTTTAAAGTCTGCGATTGTAGAATTAAAATCGGGGAAGACTTTTAAGCCAAACAAATGGGGCATCAACCAAAATCATTACGTGCAAACTTTGTTGTACGATTTAATGATAAAGTCCGTTTTCAACAACAAACTAACGCCAACCAACTTTATACTTTACTCGGGCGTAGACGATAAACTACTGCGTTTTGCGCCAGTCACAAAGACCCAACAGTTTGAAGCCATTCAGGTTCGTAATCAGCTTGTTGGAATAGAAAAGGCTATGGCAACTGGAGACAGTCGAATTTTCCAGCGGCTTACGCCAAATTTGTTACCGAATCAAAAAGGCTTCGTTACTCGTGATCTTACGCTCTTTGAATCGGTTTATAAGAACTTGCGGGGCATTGAACGGAAATATTTCCATGCCTTTACGGCATTCATTGCACGGGAGCATATGCTGGCTAAAACGGGTGTTCAGGGTATGCAAAACATCAACGGCTTGGCCTCTCTCTGGCTAAATGATTTTGAGGAAAAAACCGAAAGTTTTGACATCCTCAGCCACTTGGAAATCGAGCGCCTGGACGTACAAAGTGATTCTCCTGAAATTGTATTTAAAAAAACAAAAGACACGCATCCGCTCGCTAATTTCCGAAAGGGGGATATTGCGATTCTTTATCCTTACAATAAACGAGGAGATACCGTTTTAACCAATCAGATTTTCAAAGGCAGCATCACAGAAGTGACCGACAATGAGGTTACACTACGACTTCGTTACAAGCAATCAAACACTCGAATCTTTGAAGAGGCCAATTACTGGAACCTGGAGCATGACTCGATGGACAGTAGTTTCACGGGAATGTATCGGGGGCTTTTTGCCTTCATGCAATTCCCTGAGGTAAAGAAAGATTTATTACTGACTTTGGCGCCTCCAAAACAGGCAGAATTGGAAGAACTTGTACTCCCTAAAGAGTTCACAGAAGAACAAGGTGAAATTTATCGGAAGATGATTTCGGCTCCGGATTACTTTCTTCTCTGGGGACCTCCAGGCACGGGTAAGACTTCTGTTGTGTTGAAGCACACTGTCAGTTATTTACTGAATGAAACAGATGAAAGTATATTGTTATTGGCTTACACTAATAAAGCAGTGGATGAGATTTGTGCCTCTATTGAGAACATAGACAAACTGGCTCGAAATGAATACATCCGTATTGGTTCACGTACCTCTACAGCCGCTGCATATCAAGATCGTTTGCTCAATAATATGATGCGTAATGTAAAGAATCGTCAGGAGCTAAAGGAGATGCTAAACTCGCATCGGATCGTAGTCGCTACGGTATCTTCTATGGCTTCCAAACTTGATTTATTACATTTCAAGCAATTCTCTAGGGTGATTATTGATGAGGCTTCTCAGATTTTGGAACCTGCTATTTTGGGACTATTACCGCTGTTTGAACGCTTCATTTTGATTGGTGATCATCAGCAATTACCAGCAGTGGTCGTTCAAAATTCTGAAGCTTCTAACATTACGGACACGGACTTGAAGGAGATTGGTTTGAACAACTTAAGAAACTCTCTTTTTGAACGACTGTACAAACGTTGTAAGGCGGAGAACTGGCACTGGGCTTATGCTCAACTGAGCCACCAGGGACGAATGCACGAGGAGATTATGAAATTCAGCAGTGATGCTTTCTATGGAAAGACCTTGAAGGTGCTACCTGAGAAAACAGACCGACATGCGCAACAGATTGAAGCTATTAGTTGGTCACTGCCAGCATCACCAAGCCCAATGGAAACGATGCTTTCCCGACAACGGGTTTTATTTCTTCCAACGCCTTCCTCTGCTGCTAATGGCAACCGTAAGACCAATAGATATGAGGCGGAGCGGATCGCGGAGTTGATTCTGAGTTTTCAAAATATTTACAAAGAGAATAACAAGGATTTTACAAAAAGCTCTTTGGGTATCATCACGCCTTATCGGGCACAAATTGCGCAGATCAAACAGGTGCTTCAGGAGCAAAACATTCCTGATGAATTAGTGACAATTGATACGGTTGAACGTTATCAGGGTGGAGCCCGGGATGTGATTTTATTGTCGCTTTGCGCGAATCACATGCGCCAGTTGAAATCTTTGATTTCGCATTCTGACGAGGGGGTGGATCGGAAGTTGAACGTGGCGTTGACGAGGGCGCGGGAGCATCTTGTTATTTTGGGGAATGCGGAGGTGTTGCGGACGGATAAGGTTTATCGGGAGTTGATTGATTATGGCAGGCCGGTGTAATGGAGATTTTTGGTAACAGCAACGGCGCAACGAAAGCGCTACATTTTTTTCTGGAATTTAGGGTTTGTTTTGATTGCCTACGCTGCCCCTGCCTTAAAGGGGAGATACGCCCGCTTAGTAGACCCATTAAATTCTGTTAAAAAATTTAATCCTCTTTCATCCCGAAGGCATTTGTTTTGAGGTGATCAAAGTAGAAATTTCTGACCTGCCATTTTGAGGTTGCCATAAACATAGAGGTGAATTTATTAGTGCGGACACCGATCAGCGGCTCTTGTTACGTAGTTTCTAAATTTGTCTTTATATGAATTTATGAATAAACAACCTGACATTTTTTCACACTAATAAAAAACTTGCAAAGTCCACCAAAGCATCAAAACGAAAATCAACCTTCGCTTCTTTCAACAATTCCTCCTCCCCTTCTTTCCCTTCAATCAATACGGTAGCCATTCCCAACTTTCGACCGAACTCCATATCAGACCAAGAATCTCCAACCATAATGGAAGTTGCGAAATCAATGTCCGGGAAATCGTGTTGAGCTTGGATGGCCATTCCTGAATTTGGCTTTCGACATTCCGAATTGGTTTCACTTAGTTCTGGACAGTGGTACACTGCGTCTATTTGACCACCTGCTGCTTCTACTCTTAACAACATGTGTGCATGTATGGCATCGAGGTCTTCTATTGTCATGAGACCTTTACCAATGCCTGCTTGATTGGTCACTACTACAATGCAATCGAATTGTTGAGTAAATTGGGCAATGGCTTTCGGAACGCCATCAAAAAGTTTAAAAT
>JBLHRR010000263.1:0-4207 GCA_047626155.1 Saprospiraceae bacterium
AGCTGCTTCTTGGATTTGCCATGTCGGTGATAGCCGAGGATAATGGTTTGTTTATCTATCATTGTGATCATTTTTCAATATCGACATTTCTCGATATTGTGTAATGATCCTATGATTTTAGGAGGGGGGCACTTTTCGATGGCTGGTTACAAAGTTCATCCCAAATAGAGATGGTACAAATGACGAATTTAAATTGTATAACAAGGAGAATACAGTTTTAGGAATAAGGTATTTGCGGGTATTCAACCGATGGGGAGCGTTGGTTTTTGAAAATATTGATTTTCATCTAGATGATGAAGCACATGGTTGGGATGGCTATTTCAAAGGAGTGAAACTAAACCCTGGTGTTCTGGTATACTTGGCTGAAGTGGAGTGGATCGATGGTCGAGTGGAGCTGTTGAAAGGAGATGTGACTTTGATGAAGTAACAACGAAAAAAAAAGGGTAGAGATCTTGCAAAACAAGGTCTCTACCCAATAAAAATTCTTATTTCATTTTCTTCTCCGATTTCCTCTCCTCTTGTTTTTTCTTATAAATCGCCAATTGCTCCGCGGTCAAAATCGCTTCGAATTTAGCCTGGTGATTAGCCTTTTCTACTTTGCGTTCTGCTTTTAAAGCCTCGTGGTCCTCTTTCGAAGTGGCTTCCTTTTTTGCCTGACCAGTCGCTTTTTTTGCTGCAGCTCTATCCAGTATCAAATCCATCATCTGTTGTTGCTGACTATCGTTTAAATTTAATTGAGCGGTTAGCTTAGCTACTTTTCTTTCTGCCTTTTGTTCTGGTGACTTGTTCTTTCCTTTTTTATGTTGCTTTCCCTTAGCCTTTGATTTTTGTTTCCCTGCTTTGTAGATCTCCTGTTGCTCCGCAGTTAAGATGCCATTCAACTTCGTGTCGAAATATTTTCGAGCCGCTTTTCGCTCTACTTTAGATTGAGCCTTTTCTTCTTCGGTCATTTCGCTTTTGTCTTTCTTCGTGGCCAGGCGGGCTTCCTGTTGTTCTGTATACAGGGCCTTAAATTGCTCTTGTTGCTCAGCGGAAAGGTTCAACTTTTCAGTCATTCGATCAATTTTTTTCTGGATTCTTTTTGTCGCATCTATATTGCCATCTTGCGCAAAAACGAAGGTAGCAGTAAGAAGGAGCAGGGCAAATATCATTAAATTTTTCATCTTTTTTTGTTTTGAATAGGAACATTCTTGTATTACTGTTTGAGAATGAACCCTATTTATTTTTAAATATTAATTAATTACAAAGCTAAGACTACTTTCTGTATATGAGGTTTAATTCTAAAGGGTTAAAAGACAAAATAAAAAGCCCGGTATGTCATTTTAGACATTCCAAGCTCGCTTCTATAGGAAAGTTAAATTGTCTGTTAATATAGGATGCCTTAAAAGAATAGGCAAAAAGGTCTAATACCTCCGTTCTTTTAACTTAAATGTTCGGACCATGTTAAACCCAAAGTGAATGTCGCCATTCCCTCAACCCCCTGTATTCTCTCCAATAAATTGTTTCTCAATCATTCTTGCTGAGTTGGTGAAGTGTACAGCAAGAGCCAGGCGCTCCCGGGCCGGAATGGATCAGCCTTGGAACAATGGGTTGTACTAATGGTACTGCTTCTCTACTGGTAGAGTTTCCTCAGTTCGCTGGCGGACCTTTCGAATTAATCTTTTGCGATGAGGTCGTTGGTTCCTTTGATCCTAATGATAAACAAGCCAATCCGTCAGGATTCACGGGCGAAAATTTAATCTTGCCAAATACAGATATCAACTACACTATTCGCTTTCAAAATACAGGAACCGATACGGCATTCCGAGTTGTTATTTTAGATACCCTTACCAGTGTTCTAAACCCAGCGACTATTATGGCGGGACCGTCCAGTCATCCTTACGAATTTAGATTTATAGACGAGGGCGTCTTGTCTTTCACTTTTTACGATATAGCGCTACCGGATAGCACAACCAACGTTGATGCTTCTCAGGGTTTTGTTTCCTTCACAATAGCTCAAGATTATAATTTAGAACCAGGTACTTTGATTGAAAATAATACAGCAATCTTTTTTGACTTCAATGGGGCCATTATCACAAATACGGCTTTCCATACCATCGCTGGTTTGATCGAATCAGTAAGTGTCAGTGTAAACGAGACAATGCCGGAATTGGAAATGAAAGTCATTCCAAATCCAATGCAAGATCGAGCATGGATACAGTTGAAAGGTGTCGAGATAAATGAACCAGTTATACTACGTTTGTTTGATGTCACTGGCTCTTTGGTGAAGCAAGCGAATGGGAATAACGAAGGGGTTTGGTTGGAGCGTGCTAATCTAGCTTCGGGGATGTACTTCTTTACGATGGAGTCGGGAGGTGTTTGGTTGGCGAGTGGGAAAATAGTGGTGGAGTAGGGGGTGCATTAGCAAATAGATTCTGGTCCCCCGGTATGCCTGCAGGCGGACCTCCCCTTTAGGGGTTGTGGGGTTGGGCAGGCCCTTATTTTCTACTGACAATCAATCCTCTGCTTTCTCTCATTCCCCCATTCGTGCTTAAAACCAAAACGTAATACCCCTCTTCTAAAAAGCCAACGTCCAACGCCTGACCGTTCCAATTAAAGTCACCTAGCTTTTGTCCAAGAATATTATAAATGTCAATCCCAATATTATTCAATTCACTTTTAAGGTGAAGAATATTTTTTGTAGGATTAGGAAAGATACCTATAAAGTCAGAAGTATTGTTCTCCCTTGTATGAGAAATTAAATTACAATAATTATCTGTAAAATCATTGTTGTAATGCGCGTCAATGTATTCAATAGTAGATAGACTTACTGCTTCAATCAATGCTGCCCTTAAATCACTATCAAACCGAATAGAAGAATTAAACTCAAGCTGCATCCCGTCAATATTACCTCCTTCTTTTGATCCATGCCTCCTGGTATTGTAGCCTCCAGTAAAGTAAGGTTCACTAGCCAAAGGATAAGGACTGGCGCTACTAGAAACAGAGGGGAAACCTTTATCACCGAGTAAAGTTCCAAGGCTAGAAGTGCCCCGAAGTAAATCCGCATGATCTAAAGATTGAATGTTTTCGGAAGCCAATGAACGAATGCTGCTTTCCTGAATATACTCCTCCGTATTTAGCTCCACATCTGTTAACTGCAATTCATCCTTAGTCAGCAAATACCCAATTTCGATTCTCTGAATGTCATGAGCATGTCCATGCAAATCCAAATACAAACCACGTCCATAATTATTCATAACCTGAACTTTCGCAGAATCTATAAACTCATGGTAAGCATACCAAGCTTGTTCCGAAATGGGAAACCCACCCGCCGCTTCTTCCAGATCTCGATTAGCATCTAGTTTTTTTCGATGTAATAAATTTATGACCACATGAGGATAGCAACCAGTCTCCTCATAAAAAGTCTCACTTATTCCGCGCGCTATTTCTTGCGTGTAGGCATCTCTAAACATGGAACAATTTGGACAGTCAGGAATGCTATCCGGTTCCAGGTAACCTCCATGAGGCGCCGCAATAATCACAGGAAGATTACCTGCCAAATATTCAATGAAGCCCGTAGAATCGAGATAGGAGTTTCCAGGTACATAGCTTTGGGCAAAAGAAGAATTAGCCCGTAAAAGGAAAAAACAAAGAATGAATAGATTTCGAAGAGACTTCATTTATTAAGTTAGTATTAGTAGAACCACAAAAGTAAGAAACAGATTCAACCTATCTGCCCAAAACGAAGTTCGCTTACAGCTCCGCTGTAGAAGCGAACTTCTTTAAAACAGTCAGCATGTAAATTTAAGGTCTATGGGGTAAAGGAACGATGGGAAGAGGCTGTTATGTAAAATCGACTGGCATAACATGTACAATACGTGTAGTAATTATTTATATGTAAAATTTAATGAGTAACAACGAAAAGTCAACTATTGGCCATTTGCTATTGCTTTGAGAGAGGAGAGACAAGTTTTTGTGGATTCTAAATGTTAAATTTATACTTTGAATAAGAAGTTTATAAATATGCCGTTGAAAATACTATAAGAGTTAAAAAAGTTAATAAAACGCTTATCGCTTTATTCCTTCCATTGACTGTTCCTGCCTTAATATGGAACCTTTTTACTAAAAAACTCTAAAGGCATTTTTTTTATTTAATAAAATACTGCATCTTTGGAAGATTGAATGAGTGTAAGTACCACTCTATACATTAGCGTTTTAAACCAATTAA
>JBLHRR010000264.1:0-4181 GCA_047626155.1 Saprospiraceae bacterium
AGTGTTTGGATCGATTCAGAAGATGAAGAGGCCTGGGCGAAAGTCATCAACTTAGGTTTTCCTTTCAATTCTGTAAAAGATGACTTCGGTTTTTCTATCTATAATAATAGCCAGGAAGGTTTCTTTACTTCCACGAGAGAGGGCGGACAGGGGCATGATGATATTTACATTTGGAGAAAGGAGCAGGTGGATCGTGCGGGCTTGGATGAGGGGAGGAAGAAGGCGAATTAGGATGTAATTGAGAAAATGATTTTAAGAAAAAAGCCAGATCGCTTCATTGCGGTTTGGCTTTTTTTGTTTTTTTGCGAGCCCCAGGCTGCGGCCCGGGGTGAATGTAGGGTCGACTCCTCCAGAGTCTTGCGTATTGGTACGTACCATATCCTGGTAAGGGGTATACCTGCATTCGCCCGGAGTCGTAACCCCGGGCGAAAAGAAAAATCTCATATTTCACGCGCTAGACTCTGGAGGAGTCAGCCCCTATTTACGTGGAATCGGAACTCCGGGTAAAAAAAATGAGTAAATACTTGCATAAAAAGACCGAACGGTTTATTTTTGTGTCATCAAACCTAATAAACCATAGTTATGCAACATCCCCCGCAAAGCAAAGAAGAAATCAAATTAGCTCTTCATTCCGTATTTGAGGATCTAGCAGATTACCTTTCAACTTTATCTGAGGTAGATTTTATAAAACCATATCAGGAGAAATGGTCTGATGCAGAGCACCTTGCCCATTTGATTATGTCGGCCTTTCCAGTGGCCAATGGACTGAAGCAGAACAAATTTATATTCCGGGTATTTGGAACAGCTAAGAATGGATCACGAACTTTTGACAAATTAGAGGAAGCGTATAAGGAGCGACTTGCAGCAGGTCAGAGAGCAGATGCGAAACGGACTCCTTCGAGTAAAGACATTACAACAAAGGAGCAGATGTTGGCAAATTGGAACACTATTTTGCAAAAGCTGGAGGAGAGGATAGAAGGATGGTCTGAATCGGACCTTGATAAATACAGGGTGCCTCATCCGGCGCTGGGGAAAATAACAATGAGAGAAATGTTGTTTTTTACGGTGTTTCATTCCGAACATCATTTGGACATTTTAAAACAAAGATAAATGGGTAAGTCAAAGGAAACTAGGAAGTTAATTATCGAAAAGGCGGCTATACTTTTTAATCAGAAGGGCTTTTACGGTACTTCTATGTCGGATATTATGGAGGCGACTTCATTAACTAAGGGAGGGATTTATGGAAACTTTAAAAGAGATGGTGGTGATAAAAAGGGTGTGAAAGAAGAAATTGCCATGGCTGCTTTTGAATACGCAGTGAAGTTTGTAGGAGAGCAAATTCGGCAGCGAACCTCTGTGGTCGATAGTTCGATTGATAAGCTTAAAACCATCGTGTATTTCTACAAAGAGCGAATCTTAAACCCTCCCTTGGAAGGTGGTTGTCCGATAATGAATACGGCTATTGAAGCGGATGACAATATGCCTGCCTTGCGGAACAAAGTAGTTGCTGCAATGGACTACTGGCATTATGGGATTTCCAGGACAGTGGAGATTGGAATAGAAAAGGGAGAGATCAAACCAACTATTGACATTTCCATTTTTGCTACCCGATTTATAGGAACGCTTGAGGGAGGGATTCTACTTTCCCGAATTCATAAGAACACAGATCATTTTAATGCGATGGCTGGACAGCTGTTGGAAATGATTGAAGGAATTAAGATATAAGTAAATTTATAGACCTTTCGGTTTAAAATAAAAATGATATGAACCAAAGTACCCAAAGAATTGAGTTGCCCAAAAGAATGGCTGACCAAACAGAGAAACGTAAGAAAATTGTTATTGATGGGCCACCTAAGTATCCTTGGTATCTTAGGTTGATACGTTTTGGCTTTTCTACCTTCGGTCCGTTCTTTCCTAACGCCGCCGCAAAACAAGCCATCAAATTGTTTTCTACACCTAGAAAAAGAGCGAAGCATAAAGTTTCTGACCTGGTAATGGAACAAGCGAAAGTCTTTGAATTTATGTTCAAGGGAAAGATACTAAAAGGTTATGAATGGGGGAGTGGTGACCAAACGGTCTTGTTGGTACACGGTTGGGAATCGCGAGGTACTGCCTTGCGTTCTTTCGTGCCTATATTGTTAGAAAAAGGGTTTAAAGTGGTGACATTTGATGCGCCAGCACATGGAAACTCCGCTGGAAAGCAAACGAACTTGGTAGAATTTGGTGGGGCCATAAAAGCCATCATCAATCAAATGGGCGGAGTCTATGGAATCGTTTCTCATTCGTTGGGAGGTGCTGCCACCATGTTTGCGCTCAGCAACTTGCAACAGACACAGCAGCTAAAACGTCTGGTGTTGATTGCAAGCCCATCTCGAATATTACCAGCTATGGAGGGTTTCTTAAAATTAATTCGAGCCCCAAAAGCAGTAGCAAAAGCATTCTATAGTATAGTTAAAGATGGAATGAAACTTCCGCTAGCAGAAATGGATACCGTGAAAATGATGGAAAAAGTAAGCGTTGAAAAGGTGATGCTTATTCATGATAAAACAGACAAGATCGTTCCGTTTACATCATCGGAATATGTCGCAAAACACTGGAGAGATTCAACACTGGTGGTAACGGAAGGTTATGGGCATTATGAATTGGTCAAGGTGCCAGCAGTTTTAAATGTAGTTCAGAATTTTTTTAAGGAGGAGTCGGCTTCTGAAAGGCCTTATGCTTCAAGTTTTGACGCCGGAGCGTGTTGAATCGAAATAAGGTAAAATTCTAACCCACCAAAGCAGCTCGCCAAAGCATCTTAAGAATTGTTGAAAAGCATTACTAATTTTACTATTTCATTAAACCAAAAAAATCATGAATCGAAACCTCCATTTGTTATTTCTTCTGCTCTGCACCTCATTTCTTTATGGCCAAGGTAATTCGAAAACAGAATACTTCCGGCAACTAAGATATAATCACGTCTCTCCTCATATTGCCATCGTTGGTATTCATCCAATTGATGAGGAAACGGCGAAATCGACATCTCATTATATTTTCAAATACGATTCTTCCAGTAGACTAATAGAGGTGATAAACAATCATTACCACAGTGAAAAAAAGCATGCCCTGGCCTCATTAGGGGTCTATAGATTAGCGGTGAATTATAAACTAGGAAATGAGATAAGAAATTTTTATGATCCAAATGGAAAGCGAATAAGTAATGATCGGGGCGTTTATAAGGAGGTTTATTCTT
Source organism: Saprospiraceae bacterium (assembly GCA_047626155.1). Taxonomy (GTDB): domain Bacteria; phylum Bacteroidota; class Bacteroidia; order Chitinophagales; family Saprospiraceae; genus CALGLS01. Next base: position 3,233 of record JBLHRR010000264.1, read on the forward strand.
ATGATAAAAACGACTTTAGGACGCAACTGAATTTTTATGATTTGAATGAAGCTCCCATGGAATCCAATTGGAAGGTTGCAGCATATCATTGGGAACGAAAAGGTGAGCTTGTGATAGAACGACGTTTTAATTTAGAAAAGGCCCCCGTCAATGTATCTCCATATTTTGATTTTGGCGTAACTGGGATTTTATTAGATGAGCGAGGTGCTCCTAAAGCCCATTATAATTTGAATGAAGACTTAGAGCTGGTTGATAATGCTATTGGTGTCGCATCTTATCAGGATAGTTTCGATTTAGAGGGAAATCACATTAAGTATACTTACCATAATGTTAAGAATGAGCTGACACTTAATCAATGGCAATTTGCCGTGGGACAAAAATCTTATGATAAAATGGGGAATAACATTCTGTTGGAGCGCTTTGATACACAGGGTGAATTAATTCGTAGTCAGCCGATTTATAGCAACGCTACTATTGAATTGAGTCCTTCTGCTACGGCACAAGATTCTACAGAAATTAGAAAGAAATCGCTTGGTTATTTAATTGCATTACAAAAAATGGATCCGGTGTTGATGAATGAAGTGATGAACGATAGCCTGAACAAAGTAACCATTGGTTATGATAGATCGATAAAAGCGGAAGTCGCTAGACCAACGACACGAGATCAAATGATGGCTTTTGCGAAAGACTGGAACAAATCGAATAGTAAGTTTCCGTGGAAGCCTAACAATCAGGTTACAATACTTGATATTTATGATCGGATTGCGACGGTGAGGTTGGTTTCTGATAATTGGGTGGAGTATTTACATTTGATAAAGTTGAATGAGGAGTGGGATATTATAAACTTGGTTTGGCAACATAAGGATGTGGGACGGTATCCGAAATAGGAATGATCAATTTTGCGGAAGTAGGATTTAATGAAACAATAAAAGCTAATTTAAATTTAAAC
>JBLHRR010000265.1:0-4149 GCA_047626155.1 Saprospiraceae bacterium
GATGCTCTTTTAGGTGACCTATATTCTAATGATTCCTCTATCAAAATAATTAGAAAAACAGAGGAGCTGAACATCAGTCAATTAGAAGATTCTGATTTATACGATAAACTAGAGCGAGCCCGTATTCAAACCAACCGAAGAGTTTCTTTGATGACCAATGCCTTTAGTCAGATTCAGGATTTGATTGGTATATTATCTCTGGTTTTTGCTTTGATCTACTTTGAACCTTGGTTGATTGTATTACTACTGTTATCTATTATTCCTTCTTTTCTTAATGAATTGAAATATAGTAATTCCAGATACTCCGTAGCAAAAAGTTGGACGGCAGAGAGACGGGAATTGGATTATCTCCGTTTCATTGGTGCAAACGCTAAAACAGCAAAGGAGGTTAAACTTTTCGGTTTAACTGATTTTATAGCCAACCGATTTAGAATCTTATCCGATCAATATTATGATGTAAATAAAACGCTAGCTGTTGACCGTACTCGCCGTGGAGCGGTGTTCAACTTGCTAGGTATCTTCAGTTATTATGCGGCCTATGTACTTATTATTTACAGGGTATTAAGTGGATTGATAACCATAGGAGAATTGACTTTCCTGGCGGGATCCTTCCGCCGATTGAAAGCCAATATGCAAAGTAGTCTGGCCCGGTTTACCCGAATTTCTGAAAGCGCTCTTCAATTGGGAGACTATTTTGATTTTTTAGGAATTGTAGGTGAGCCAGAAAGAGATAATATTATGGCATTGCCAGAGGAAATTAAAACGGGCTTTGAACTTCGAGAAGTTAGCTTTAGTTATCCTGGGGCAGAAAGTTTGGTTTTAGACAAAGTCAGCTTTCAAATCCGTGCAGGAGAGAAAATGGCTTTTGTCGGTGAAAACGGCGCTGGTAAAACGACCTTGATAAAACTATTGCTTCGTTTTTACGAACCCAATTCCGGAGTTATATTGTTAGATGGCATTGATATTCGACGTTTTAATAAAGCAGCTTACCAGCAAATGTTTGGAGTCATCTTCCAGGATTTTGTCCGTTATGAGTTTACTTTAAAAGAGAACATCGCCATTGGAAATATCTCTGAAGTGGACAATATGGAGGTTATAGAATCTGCGGCATCTCGAAGCTTGGCTGACCAGGTTGCAGCGGAAATGAAAAATGGTTATGAGCAACAGTTGGGAAAACGATTTGCCAGAGGTACCGATTTGTCAGGTGGACAATGGCAGAAGATTGCTTTGGGTAGAGCTTACATGAAAGACGCGGCCATTATGATTTTAGATGAACCCACATCAGCTTTGGATGCCCGTGCTGAGTATGAGGCGTTCCAGCGTTTTATTGGTTTGACAAAAGGCAAAACAAGTATTATTATTTCTCACCGTTTTAGTACGGTACGAATGGCGGATCGGATTATTGTATTGAAGGATGGACAGATATTGGAGAAAGGAACACATGAAGAGTTGATGGAGGAAGGGAAGTTGTATTCGGAGTTGTTTGAGTTGCAAGCGGCGGGATATCAGTAGCTAACTATAGCGTGGCCTTCTAACGCAAACACTTTTTAAATGAAGGAATTCGCATCAATGCACGACCAACGTTCTTCCCATTTTATCATGAACGCCTTGGTGCCTCTGATCAAAAATTACAAAGCTTATGGAGATCATAAGTATGAACATCAAACTATCATGAGCAGAACCATAGCTTAGATAGGGTGGAAACTTGACCATTTCTTTAAAGGTCGTTACTTCGTAAAAATCAGGATGTGAAAAAACGGCAAGATCAATCAAAGCAGAAATGACAGAGCTGCCAATAAAAATGAGAGAGCGTACAAAGGATTGAGCTAGAGTCATAGGGCCTCCAACCTCCGCTATTACTTTTATTTTCATAGCCATTTTGCCGAGCGTAGCTTGGTACTTCCATTCCATTAGGGGTTTGTAAAACATTACTATTACAATAATGATTAGTTCGAGTGGAAGATACTTTATGGACAGTTGGTTGTAGGTACTTAAGAAGATAAAAGGAACGAAGATAGCACTATCTATAATCGCAGCCAAGGCTCTTACGCTAAAGCCAGCATAATGAATTGGATCATCATTTTCAGAGGGTGAGTGATTGTCTTTAAAGCTAAACGGCATAAAGGGAAAAGGGGAGGAGGCTTTGTAAAAGGCGATTGATTTTAGCTAATGGCTATATGGAAGAAAGGTCAGAAAATTTTCATTCGATGTCTTAAATCATCGGGTAGATTTTCCTGACCTTTCTGTTTTTAATTATCGAAATTAAGCATTCTTATTAATGCAATTCAAATCTTCAAAAGCATGCTTCAGGCGCTCAACAAAAGAGCTCTCTGCAGATCTTAACCAAGAACGAGGATCATAGTTCTTCTTGTTTGGCTTATCTGCACCATCCGGATTTCCGATTTGAGTTTGCATGTAGTCTCGTTTTCCTTCGTAGGTTTCACGGACACCATCCCAGAAAGCCCATTGCATATCGGTATCAATATTCATCTTCATTGCTCCATACTCAATGGCTTCTCGAATTTCTTCCCGTGAAGAACCAGAGCCACCGTGGAATACAAAGTTGATTGGGTTCGCTTCTGTTTTGAATTTTTCCTGAACAAACTCCTGAGAGTTTTTCAAAATGATTGGACGCAACTCAACGTTCCCTGGCTTGTAAACTCCGTGAACATTTCCAAAGGCAGCGGCAACCGTAAATCGAGGACTGACCTTAGACAACTCTTCATAAGCATAAGCCACTTCTTCAGGTTGTGTGTATAATCTGGCACTGTCAATTTCTGTGTTATCTACACCGTCTTCCTCTCCTCCAGTCACTCCTAATTCGATCTCTAGCGTCATTCCGATCTTATCCATTCGCTTGAGGTATTCCTTACAAATTTCGATGTTTTCTTCGATAGGCTCTTCAGATAAATCTATCATATGGGAGCTATATAAAGAATAACCTCTTGCTGCATGAAACCGTTCTCCTGCTGCTAAAAGTCCATCTATCCAAGGCAACAATTTCTTAGCACAGTGATCCGTGTGCAAGATAACAGGAACGCCATAAGCTTTCGCCATTGTATGCACGTGCATTGCTCCAGAAATACCACCAAGGATGGCTGCATTCTGATTCTCATTGGACAAACCTTTACCCGCAAAAAAGTGAGCACCACCATTTGAGAATTGAACGATAACTGGCGAGTTTACCTCTCTTGCCGTTTCCAAAACTGCATTGACAGAGTTGGTACCGATAACATTCACGGCAGGCATTGCAAAGTTTTGCTCGTTAGCATAATTCATTAAGGCAGTAGCATCGTCTCCGGTTAAAACGCCGGCTTTAAATTTAGGTGTTGACATCTTGAATTAATTTTTTAATTAGTATTGTAGTTATATTGTTGCAAAAAGATTGCAAACTATACTGGATGGTAAAAGAGCTTATTATTTTTTAGGCATTCCACCCATACCTTTCATCATGTTCGGGTTCTTAGACATTTTGTGCATCATCTTACGCATCTGATCGAATTGCTTGATAAATTGGTTGATTTCATGGATGCTACGTCCACAACCTTTTGCAATTCTATTCTTACGGCTCATGTTCAACATCTCGGGATGCTCTCTTTCGCTTGGTGTCATAGAAAAGATAATGGCTTCGACTTTTCCAAAAGCAGAATCATCAATATCCAGATTCTTAGTCATCTTATTCATCCCCGGAATCATGTTCAACAAAGATTTGATGTCTCCCATTTTCCGAATTTGATTCAACTGACCAAGGAAGTCATTGAAGTCAAATTTATTTTTCTTGATTTTCTTTTCTAATCGTTTGGCTTCCTTTTCATCGAATTGTTCCTGAGCTTTTTCTACGAAGGAAACGATATCCCCCATACCCAAAATTCGCTGCGCCATACGTTCTGGATAGAAGACATCAATGGTCCCCATCGTCTCACCCGTACTAACAAATTTGATGGGTTTCCCAACGGTGTACTTTATTGATAAAGCAGCACCGCCACGAGTATCACCATCCAGCTTTGTAAGGACACAGCCATCGAAATTTATTCTTTCATTGAACGCTTGAGCAGTATTTACCGCATCTTGTCCAGTCATTGAATCTACAACAAAAAGCGTCTCGTTAGGAGTAATGTGGTTTTTGATGTTTTCGATTTCGTTCATCAT
>JBLHRR010000266.1:0-4145 GCA_047626155.1 Saprospiraceae bacterium
TCAAAGTAAGTCACAAACTCATCCACGCTCATCGCCCCCTTATCTCCATCACCCTGAATTCGAACAGATACTTTTCCTTCCTCCACCTCCTTCTCCCCTACAATCAGCATAATTGGAATTTTCTGCACTTCCGTATCTCGGATTTTTCGCCCGATAGATTCTGCCCGATTGTCTATAAACCCTCGGATGTCATGCTCCGCAAGCTTAGCTTCCACCTCTTTACAGTAACCTTCGAAACGCTCACTGATTGGCAAAATCGCAAACTGATCTGGCGTAAGCCACAACGGGAATTTACCCGCACAGTGCTCTATCAAAACACCAATAAAACGCTCCATAGAACCAAACGGCGCCCGGTGAATCATCACTGGTCGATGCGGCTGATTGTCAGAACCGGTGTACTCCAATTCGAAACGCTCTGGCAAATTATAATCCACCTGAATGGTTCCCAACTGCCAGCTACGACCAAGAGCATCCTTAATCATGAAGTCCAATTTTGGTCCGTAGAAAGCGGCTTCGCCATAAGCGGTAGTCGTTTCCAATCCAGCTTCTTTAGTCGCTTCGATAATCGCAGATTCTGCCTTCTCCCAGTTTTCATCAGAACCGATGTATTTCGCTCCGTTGTCTGGATCGCGTAGAGAAATTTGAGCGGTAAAGTGTTCAAAGCCCAGTTTCTTAATCAGCATCGTCGTCAATTCCAGTACATCTAAAAACTCCGCTTTCAACTGCGATGGCATACAGAAAATGTGCGCATCATCCTGCGTAAATCCTCTTACCCGAGTCAGTCCGTGCAACTCCCCTGTTTGCTCATAACGATAAACCGTCCCAAATTCTGCGATACGGATCGGCAACTCCTTGTAGGAGTGTGGTCGGTGTCCGTATACCTCACAGTGATGTGGGCAGTTCATTGGTTTTAGCAAAAACTCCTCTCCATCTCTTGGCGTCAAAATCGGGCGGAAGGAGTCATCTCCATATTTTTCCCAGTGACCAGATGTCACGTATAAATCTTTTTTTCCAATGTGCGGAGTGATAACCGGTTGGTAGCCACGCTTGATTTGTTCCTTCTTGAGGAAGTCTTCCAAACGAGCTCTAAGCGCCGTTCCTTTTGGCAACCAAATTGGCAAACCTGCGCCTACTTTTTCAGAAAACATAAAGAGGTCCATTTCCGCTCCCAGCTTTCGGTGGTCTCGCTTTTTGGCCTCTTCCAGCATATGTAAGTATTCTGTTAGTTCTTTTTGTTTTGGAAAACTAACACCATAAATACGTGTCATCTGCTGACGAGTATCATCTGCTTGCCAGTAAGCACCAGCCACTTTCATCAACTTAATGGCTTTGATACTAGAAGTGTCCTTCAAATGCGGTCCTCTACAAAGGTCTACAAAGTTACCCTGCTGATATAAAGTCAACGAGTCGTCTCCTCTTTTTTCGATGAGCTCTAATTTATATTCATCGCCTTTTTCTGTAAAGTACTTAATCGCTTCTTCTTTAGAAATATCCTTACGGACAAAAGCGTTTTTCTGCCGCGCCAATTCCAACATCTTCTTTTCGATCTTGGGAAAGTCATCGGTAGATATTTTTTGATCACCTGCATCTACATCGTAGTAGAAACCGTTCTCGATGGCAGGCCCCGTTCCGAGTTTGATACCAGGATAGACCGCCTCTAGTGCTTCTGCCATGAGGTGAGCGGAAGAGTGCCAGAAGGTTTTCTTTCCGTCCTTATCTTTCCAGGTCAATAATTGCAATTTGGCGTCTTCGTGGATCGGTCGGTTCCCATCCCAAATTTCTCCGTTCACTTTAGCGGAGACAACATTTCGTGCCAGCCCTTCGCTGATGGATTTGGCAATGTCGATTGCAGTTGCTCCTTTCTCGTATTCCCGCACCATACCGTCGGGAAAAGTAATTTTAATCATCGATTTATGTTTTGACGTGTTCGCTTTATTGCTGCTTAAGAACTTTCTACGATGTTACCCGACAAAAAGTTCGTGAATTAGTCGCTTTCACTAAATATCTTGAAAGGGAGCAAAATTACATTTTTTTTGGAAAAGATGAATGGGTTTTGGCTTTGAGGACCCCGCGGCCGGGCAAAAGCACAGCAAGGGTTCTTAAAGCCAAAGAAAATTCAACCGCTCAAAAAGGCTTTCCGAACTCTTGCCAGACACCAATGCCAGCTCACTGACTTGGGAAAACCAAAAACGCAAGCTCAGATTCCTCCAAGATTGCATTTTTTTTGCTTAGCTCAAGGTCAGAATAAAAAATGAAGGACAGCCTCCACTGTCATTCCGAGCGAGAGAGGTCCTTGGTTTTTATTCCAGACCGACAGTCCAATGAACTGAATGAAAAAATATTTGTGATAGATCCGTAAATTTTGTCAAGTAGCAACTTAATATATCTTATCGCTGAAACACTTCTTTGAGTTGATAAAAGAATCGTTCTATTAATCGCAGGTCTTCAGTAATGATCTCGGCCGACCCCTTCATCTCCTGTTTAAATTTAATCTCTTTTTTATAAGATGTGATGAGTTCATCGGGCAAATCTGGATCTAAATAATACAAACCCTCTTTGTCTGCAGTTAGGGAAATATTTTTTTCATCTCCAATTAATACACCGAATTCAGTATCTGGGTAATTAGCAAGTTTAATATTCACTTTTTGGCCTTTTTTTAACTTTCCAGATTTTTGTGCAGGTGTTTTTAGTTTTGCTATATAGGACGAATTCTCAATTGGAATAATGATAGAGACCAAATCTCCTTGATTTACGGTTTGATTGCGGTTCCAAAAATTTAAAAAAGATACTTTACCTTCGATATTTGACTGCAATACATAGAGATTTTCCCAATCTTTGATGGCCTCTTTGAGCTGAATAAATGATTGAATAACGCTTTTGAGTAGTACCATTTCTTCTTTTACTCGATTGATTTCAATTCCTTTTGAAGTTTTACGTTCACCGCTCAGTGCCTCACGTAATTGTGAAATAGAAGATTCAAAGGTTTAATAACTCCGTTCCGCTTGAGCATACTCTAATTGTTTGTATTCATATTCTTGAGCAGAAATAACGCCACTATCAAATAATGATTTGTTTCGATTGAGATCGTTCTCTTTAAGTGACAATTCCCTTTTGCTAATTCCTTTTTGATTCTGTAAATTCTTAAGGCGACGATTCAATTCGGATATTGAATAATCGCTGGCAATAGCGTCAATAGTAAATGGCCTTAGTTTCTCATTCAGTTGATATTGAATATAACTATTCTCAAATAAGGCGACTTGAGATTCGATATCTCCCAAACTTAATATGGGTAAATCATAAAGAGGAAACTCAAAGGACTCATTATTAATTTTGATGCTATTAACTATTGACTTTAATTTAAAAACATCTTCATGATCAGCTGTGTTTTCTATAATAGCCATTGGCTGATTTGCTTGAATAAATTGATTGTTTTCAACTAGAACTACTTCTAATTTTCCAGTCACTCTAGCAAATTCCTTTTGCGGTGGAATCTGAGTCGTAATGGTGACTTCTGATAAAATGATATCCGGCTATTTCACGAACCATGAAATAGCCATTAACATAAGAATGAGCATTAAAGATAGAACACTGCCCCAGCGTATCATCCAGTGGGGTACTGCGGTAAGGATTTCTTGTACTTCCTCACTTCTTAATTCGATACGATCTAAATTGTTATTTGACACTTATTTTCCTAATTCTAATTGGTTTTTAACAAGCCTATCGTAGTGTCCCTTTTGTTCCACTAATTTTGTGTGTGCCTACTTCGACTATCTTCCCTTTATCCAAAACAACGACCTGATGAGCATTTTTTACTCTTGCATGTGTCGGTTGTCTCTTGTTTTCTTGTAGCTAATACTCATATTCTTTTTTCTCGTCTCTCCCCGAATATATTTTCATCTTTTGGTGTTGTAAAAATTTATAGCAATTTAGTCTCACTTAAAAGCACCAACACATGATTAAATTAGTTATAATTTAATCATGTGTTGTCTTTATTATTCAGCGTAATTTTAATGCTTGATAATCAATTTAGTTCCGGTGTTCTTATCCGTGTAAACCTTAATAACATATATGCCTTTTACCAATTCTGAAATATCAATTCTTCCTGAAGATGCTCGGGCATTTATTATTTTTATTTTTCGACCTTG
>JBLHRR010000267.1:0-4078 GCA_047626155.1 Saprospiraceae bacterium
GCAGAGCGCCAGCGTCGGTGTTTTTTGTGATAGAGGTCGAGTAGGTAAGGAGAATTTCACCCCGAACCTCTCATCCCGCTTATCAAGAAAGCGGGATACGTGAACCTCTCAGCTCATACGGCTCTTCTCATTCAGTCTTTAGCACGGTTTAAAACCGTGTTGCGACTTTTTTTCTTTCATTTTAATCCTCCCATATTTCATGGTTGTTAACATAATTGAAACTGAACGAGCTATGTCCTTAACTCCAATTCCATTACAGAATCTTCATCACTAATATGACATAGTCCGACTCCAACATTTGCTTCGATACTTTCAGCCTCGCTTTTCAGCTTGTACTTTTCTCTTACCATCAAATGTTGGTCTCTCCTGTTCCGTTTATAAGCCTGATTAAAGTTCCTGCCATCTCCATACCGTAAACCTTTTAGCCAGTAAGTAGTTCGCCTGTTACAATTATCCTAGAAAACACCACTCTTTCTAGTTTCGATGTAATCCTTGCTTTTCGATACATCGTCAATGGTTCATTTGCATTCAGCTCCTTTAATCTCACCTGAGTAGTCTTGCCTACCCTTTTCTTTTTCGCTCAATACCTCGACTTCACAATCGAAGTACCAAAAGGTGGTTTGCAGCCTACTACGACCAGCAGCCTGCGGAGGGTCGAGTCCTCCATCTTATTAACAGCATAGCTTTATAGCTTTCAGGACACACGTGGTGCCAGCGAAGGAGTAGGGCTATGGTTTTCAGAATTAGCTCATGAAATTTTAGTTATATAATATAAATTGCTCTCTCGAAAAAAAAGACATATATTAGACTATCAACATATATTAAGCTATCAAAAGGTATAATTTACACTTACTGTTATCCTAGTCATTACGTTTTAGTTATTCATTTATCCACAATTAAAATTAACTACTAAGATGGAAATCGTTTATATTTCAACGGCTCGTCCTGATATTTCTGTAAAAGAAGTTGCCGATATTCTAAAAACAGCTCGAAAGTTTAATCTTGAAAAACAGATAACGGGTTGTTTGTTATATCATAACAAACAATTTGCACAAATCATAGAAGGTGAAGAAAGTACCATCAATGAATTGTTCTCAGCTATTTTAAAAGACAAAAGGCATTTCGATGTAAAATTACTAGTCAAAAGAGAAACAGAAGGCCGAGTATTTTCAAATTGGAGTATGGCCTTCTATGCATTTAGCGATTCTGATTTTTCTAGGCTAGATAAAAAAAATTTCGAAGATAAGATGAGCATGTTTTCTGATCTTGCTTTTAAGCCGACCAAAGCTTTACAAGTATTTTGGTCATCTGTAAAACTGATAATGGAAGAATATCCTATTGATTATTAGCTAATAAATTCTCCTTATCTTTTCCTTGCAAAAGGAATGTTTACCTAGCTAAGGAATGCGAACTAAATAGATTCAGAGTTTTCCTAAACTTATAATTCTAGGTACTTATTAATAAAAAATTTCTCTTTCGAAAGTTGACAACTTATTTTTTAATGGTACTGCCAAGCCTGCTGTAATTACTGCTCTGCGGTAGTTCTAAGTATTCCATATGGCTTCCATCATCTTTTCCAGACGGACACGCTGCCTTCAACTGTGAATGATAAGTGTTTATTGCAATGATTGGCAAAGCCAAATTGAATACGAGATTCCGCAGATCAGTATCACCAGCGTCTTTTTTTCATTTTGGCTATTTTTACAATAGGTATTTTTACCACTTCTCAAGCACAATTAATTTCCGCCCATAATTTTTCTTTAGAAAAAACCCTTCACCATAGCGCTGCATATTCTTATTCTGATTGTAACAGTATTATTACTACTTCCTCGACTTCTGTCCAATCAGACTAGTTGATTTTGGTCCGTCGAAATAATTATAATTACGGTATCAGGTTTACTAAAGGAAATGGAAACATCCTTGCTTATCTTAGCTCTAATGATGGTGTGATCTTAAAGAAAAGAGATGAGGTAATCTTCCTTGCAGCTGATAAGACTAGATTTGCTTTTACTTTTGGAGAATCTCAATCGGTTTCTACCCCGACCAATAATACAATCAATGAGCATTGGATTGAATTGGATCAAGAGGATTTACTTTGGTTAACTTCCAACAAAATAACAACTATCTATTTAAAAGATAATGCAGTCCAAAGGATGATAGGATTCTCGGTGGCGCCAACTCAACAAGAAGCTCTTAATAAATTAGCTATTTGTTTCTGGAAGGAAACTAAAGATTAAACAATTATTGACCGCTGCCGCTCCTGCGGTAGTGTCTCGTATTCAACTTTGCTCTGCCAACTATTTACTTACCACTTTATTATTTACTATTGAAGGCAGCGTATCCGTCCATACGGAAAAGATGATGGAAGCCTTCTGGTATACTAGGAACCACCGCAGAGCGAGTAATTTCAGTATCCATTTTTTTTGTGATAGCGGTGGATAGTGGCAGCGACTACCCCATTATTATTTTCGTATACATGGAAGCTAAGATTGGAATCACAACTAGTATTAACCACCAGCTTGCTTTCCTCGTTTTTTCGTCAACATTTTTATTCCGTTGTATTTCAAAAAAAGAATATCCCAGCGCAACTAATAATAAAATTCCAGCTATTCCTACTATCCATTTATGGGTAGATAAAAAGGTGACCACCATTAATCCAACTGGAAGTATGGTCAATAGCGTTCGATATTTTTCGATTAGCGATATTGGCGCATCGGAGGTGACGGGATGAATTTCATTCAACAATTTTTCTAATTCGTCCTTTCGTTCTATTTGAGCAATTATCCCAATGATATCTTTGGAGGTAGCGGATTTGATCAGAAAGCTACCATCTTTATTTTTAAGGATCGCATTGATATTAGCGTGAGCCATCATTATATCAGGCGTGTTAAAAGCTTTTCTTTCTATGGTCGTTTCATGGATACTCAAGACATAACTCTCAAAGATTTGCCTTTGTCGATCTACTCCTTGTTTGAAACCATAACCTATAGCCAGTAATGAAACCGGTATCATGATCAATAAGACGTTCCAATCAAAATCTCCTGAGGAACTGGACTTGAAAAATGAAATGGCTAATCCGCCACCGATTGCTAATATCCCTATAGGAATAGATCGTTTGATCATTCCACTTTTGACTTCTTCAAAACCCTCTGGTTTCATTCTAAAGTTATATTTCGAGATGGGTAGCGCTGTAGCGGCTAGCATATCTGATGTATCTAATATATCTCCTCTTATTTCTTCTGCTTCTTTATTTCGATACCATTTCCTTCCGAACCTAAACAGAAAAAAAGTCAATACAAATAATATTAAAAACCCTATGGCAGAAGACATAATCCATTTCTCTAATTCTGGATCACTATATAAAAAAATAACACTATTGATCATTAGAAGAAAAATAAGGACAGCAACTGTCATTAATATAATCCCTATAATTTTTTTTACGTTCATTTTTATTTGTTGGTTTTTCCAAGTATTACAGAAGGCTTCCATAATCTTTTCCGTATAGACAGACACGCTGCTTTCAATAGTAAAGGATTATAAAAACTAGTAAGTTATAAAGTGTTGAGTGCAATGGTTGGCAACATGTCCGCGTGGAAGCCAAGTTGAATAATTGTAACTACCGCAGAGCGAGTAATTCCAGCGTCCGTGTTTCTTTGTGATGGAGGTGGTGCCAACGGATTTACTTTTCCCAATTATGCTCTTTCTTATATTGTTTGACTCTTCTATCTAACTCTTTTTGTGTTTGTTATGCTGAGCCTGTAAACATCCCTAATGACTTCCAATGTGGTTGGTCTGCATCTTTTCCAAACTCTAAAAAAGAGGTACTTCCTTCCCCCGTGGTAATACTAATTTCCATATATACAGTTTCTTTGTCTTGCATGATTATATTTTTTTATGGGCTAAGATAATTAATTTCCTTCCACTATCCCTATCTCCTCCCACTATGGCTCGTATTCAACTTGGCTTCCATGCATTACCTCATGATTAACTTTCCTGAGGTAGTTTAGTTGTAATTGCCTCAGGAAAGTTAGCCCTGCGATAATCGGTAGACCTTGAAGGTTCCGATCCCTAATTACCT
>JBLHRR010000268.1:0-3940 GCA_047626155.1 Saprospiraceae bacterium
CAATACGGCTGTACTTTCCGAGCCCAAAGTAGAACGTCTTCCCATTAATTTTGCAAGAGCGGACAGACGCGAACTCTATATCCGATATGGTTTATTGGTCAAACAATTAACGATCAACAAAGAGGCATACACTTTCTGGAATAATATACAAGGACAAATCGAAAATCAAGAAAATCTTTACAATAGTCAACCTTTTCAAATTCGAGGTAATCTCTTCAATATTGATGATTCGGAGGAAACGGTTTTAGGCTTTTTTATGGTTGCTGCACAAAATGAGAAAAGGATTTTTGTTGACCCACCTCAAGGATTAGACATTCGAAAAGATGCTTGCTTTCCAGACTATATGTCTTATGGTTTGATCTCGCTGCTTCCTGCGGCTGTATGGCCAGTTTATATTTATGAAGACGATCAAGGAGAGCGAGCGTTGTCTAATGATGAGTGTTTTGATTGTAGGGAGCGTGGGGGGACACTTGATAGACCGGATTTTTGGGAAGATTAAGAGCTGCTCAGCAGTGGCCTTTAGCAATTAGCTTTAACTTCCCGCTATCGCGTGTTATAGGGAAGCTAAAGCTAATAGCCAGAAACCATATACTGAATAGAGGTTATTCCAAATAGAATGGTACGGTCGGCCGAAAACCGAAAACCCGAAACCGAATAACCTCTAATAGATACATAAAAACAATACCACGAGATTGATTTATATGAAACTAACAATAAAATTACATTTCCTATTCTGCACATTTTTCTTTGGTGCCTTTCAGCTTCTTGCACAATTGCCTTGTGAAGATCTGCCACTTCCACAGGAGCAGGTGAGGCTACATTTGGACAGAAATTTATGCCTGGCAGGAGAGACCATTTGGTTTAAGGCTTGGTGCTTCTTAGATGGTCAACTGGAAGCGGAAATGAGTAAGGTGCTTTACTTGGAAATATTTGATGAAACTCAAAAAGTCATTGTACAAGAAAAGTATTTATTAAGTAATAATAAGGCAGTCGGCTCTATTCGAATTCCGGAAGATGTACCCAGTAAGCATTATTTTCTAAGGGCTTACACGCGTTACATGCGGAACTTCTCTTCCGCCGATTTTCATTACCAAAAGGTTACTATTGTCAACCCTTTTATTGAGGGAGAAAGTATTCAAGCGGAGGACGCTAATTCAGTGGAAAGCCAAAAGGATATTCCGACTCAAGCATATGTCAGCAACGGCTCTGAAAAGTTACTTCAAATAGAATTGAAAAAAGAGAAGTACGAAGCCCGTGAACAAATTGACTTTACTATAAATAGTTTAGAACCAATTACAGCGGAACTCTCCACTGCTGTTCGTTTGCGAGGTTTGGGCAATCAACCACTTCAGAACGTTGTGCTTCAAAATCAATGGTTGCTGCCCTCTTGTCAGGAAGATCCATTTTGTAGAGAAGCCTATTCTACGAAAAGGGAGTTGACTAATTCAACGAATGGGGGCGAACAAAAAGGTGCACTTTCCTTAAATGTCAACCAACTGCAATGGCTTCCGGAAACAAGAGGACTTACGATAAGTGGTTTGGTGCAAAACAAAAAGAAAGAAAAGATTTCAGGTGCACTGTCTATGGTTTCTGTTCTTCAAAAAAAGCCTTTGCTCTATACCGGCACTACTGATGAAGATGGGGCTTTTACCATTTGTTTACATGACATGCAAGATCAAAAAAATTTATTCGTAGGCACGCCCAATGGAAAGAATAATATTTTGATACGAAATGATTTTGATTCTAACTTTCCTGACATTACAACAATACCATTACAATTTGATTCAAGCCTTCATCATCTTTTAGAATCTTTAAACCTCCATCAACAATTAGAACGAATTTATCCGCAAAATAAAACTCAAGCCGTCTTTCAAGTAGATCCGCTAAACATTGCATCTACCAACATCTTGGCACCTGACCGACGTGTTGAGTTAGCTAATTTTATTAAAATGACAACGATGTCTGAGGTTTTTGAAGAAATTACCCCCGGTGTCTTACTTCGCAAAAAAGACGGAAAAGAAAGTCTAAATGTTTTCAATTCTAAAACACAAGAACGTTTTGACAGCCCCCTGATTTTGCTCGATAATGTTCCTATCTTCGATATCCCAGAGTTATTGAAAATTGATCCTTCCAAAATCGAAGCTATTGACATTTATAAGTCAAATTATTTTCTCGGGGATTATACCATAGGAGCTATCATTTCTATCATCAGCAAAACGGATGATTTTGCGGCCTACAAATGGGGTGACCAAGTCGCCTTTACAAAATTCAAAACCTTTTCCATCGCTCAACCTTTTGAGCAAGTATTACATCTGGAAAAAAGCCATTATCCGGATTTCCGGCCGGTGGTGTATTGGCAACCTAGCTTGCAGCTTAATCAGGAAAAGAGCAGTGAAACTATTTCTATTTATGCGCCGGATCGTCCTGGGCTTTATGAGGTTTTAGTTCAGGGGTTTAGTGATTTGGGAGAGCCTTGTTTTGGGTATGTTAGTTTTGAGGTAGTGAGAGAGAAGTAAGTTTTTTTTGACGTTAGGGGGATGTGTCGTCTTGTCATAAGGCGGCTCCCTTCTTACATGTAAGGTTCCTGACACGACAATTAGAATCGTCAAAAGTGTATATCTTTCGGATAGTAAAATAATCGATTATGAAAAAGTATATTTTAATCCTCCTCCCGCTTCTTTTACTTTTTGCTTCTTGCAAAAAAGAAAAAGAAACGCCTCCTATTTCATCCACCGTGGCATCTGGCTCTAATGCTATGATCCTTGATGAGTTTGAAGGCTTACCGATTATAATAGTTGGTAATCAAAAAAATCAATTTATTACCGGCTTTGAAAGAACGTTGGAAGACGGAACCTTACTTGACTTCACACTACTACAACAATCTTTACCTCTTATTTTGGAAGACACAGAAGGTAATAAATGGGATATTTTCGGTAGAGCTAAGGAAGGTCCTAGAACCGGCGAATCACTAAAAAGTGTAAATGGCTACATCGGCTTTTGGTTTGCTTGGGGCAGTATGTACCCGGGCGTCACCCTTTACGACGGACCAGAATACTCTGGTGATTATGTTCCAGAAGAAAATGGACAGAACTGGACCATCCCAACCAACAATGTGTTTGCGGTATTGAGCCAGGATGCAATTCCAGCTGTTGATGCCCCTGTTTTTGAAGAATACGACAATCGAATATTTATTGAAACTGGAGAATACTTTCTTGAGGAAGATGATATGGTTACAGGTGTTGCCGTCGGAAATGAAATAAGATTGTATCCCCATCGTGTTTTAAACTGGCATGAAGTGGTCAATGACCAAATAGATGACTTTGAATTTTCACTTTCTTTTTGTCCTATAACCGGAACCTCAGTACTTTGGGATAGAAATATCAATGGCATTACCACTACTTTTGGTGTTTCAGGATTATTGTACAATGGTAATGTAATCGCCTTCGATCGTGAAACAGAAAGCCTCTGGTCGCAAATGAAACAATCTTGTGTAAACGGAAATTTGAGTGGTACTGACATGGATACACGGCAAGTATTTGAAACCACATGGAGCAGCTGGAAGCTTATACTAAACAGCCAAAATGTAATGACCACTGAAACAGGTTTTAGCAAAGACTACTCGATTAACCCTTATGAAGAATATCTATCTGATGACAGCCATCTTTCTTACCCAGTCAGTTATAAAGATGAACGTATTCCGTTAAAAGAAAGAGTCTTTGGCTTAATCGTAAATGGAAAGGCAAAGGTTTATCAATTTAAGGATTTTTAAAGCCGTGACTTCTACATAGCTAAATAACCTAATGATATCCAAATTTATACATACTGTCTTTTTTGTGCTGGCCTTTTGCAGTCCCTCCATTATTATTGCACAAGGTTGCTGCTCTGGTGGAGCCCCGATATCCGGAAATCTGGACCTTGGCCAATCCAGTCCTCATCAGCT
>JBLHRR010000269.1:0-3753 GCA_047626155.1 Saprospiraceae bacterium
GACAATAGCCGCTGATTTTCCAGCTTCGGCATTCTTGATTTCATTTTGAATCATGGCACTTAAGTCCTCTCTAAGGTTGAAGTGACCAACCAACAGGTGCTTGAAGTTCTTGCTGGGCACTTTTACAGTTTCCAGAAAAGAAAACACACGAGCTATTTCATCTGTCATTCGGATGTCGCTGGTAAATAAGCCCAAGTCTCCGTATATTTTCGCTGTGTCTTCATGGAAGTTTCCAGTACTCAAAAAGACATAATCCTTAATTTCCTTTTTTTCTTTTCTTTTGACCAATGCAATTTTAGAATGTACTTTTAAGCCAGGAAAACTATAATGAACGTTCACTCCCGCGGCTTCTAGTTTCTCTCCCCAAACCAAATTATTCTCTTCATCAAAACGAGCTTTTACTTCAATAAAGGCTGTGACCTTTTTACCTGATTTCACCGCATCTAAAAGGGCGCGCATTATCCGTGATTTCTTCGCCACTCGATACTGCACAATTTTGATGTCTGTGACATCAGGATCTTTTGCCGCCGCTTCAAAAAAGCGTACAACAGACTCGTAAGAGTGATAAGGAAAGTGAAGCAGATGATCCTTTTCTGTAAGGGACTTGAAGAAGTCTTTGGATTTTTTTTCCAATAAGTTGTAAGGAATCGGAGGCAATGTTTCCTGCTTCAAATGATCCAATCCGAAACTAGGAAATTTGAATAAATCGAAGTTGTTGTGGTAACGACCTTCCGCTAATAAATTATGGTCTTCCATCTCGAACATATCCCTCAAAAATTCGAGCAAAGGGGGAGGCATAGACCGATCATAAACCAGGCGGGCAGGAGGGCCAACGTCTCTTTTCGTAAGGCTCTTTTTTATTTTTTGCAAAAGGTTGCCCGTAAATTCATCATCGATATAAAGCTCCGCATCTCTAGTCAGTTTAATCGAATAAGTACCTGATATAACATAACCAGGAAATAAGTAGCTACAGGAATATCGAACAATATCATCCAACATGATGATGTCGTTTCTCTTAGAAGAGGAAGGTAGCTTTATGAATCGATTAAAGTGATTAGATGGTACTTTCACCAATGCATACTCTATCGCACTTTTTGGCTTTTCCTTGTCTTGTAAAAGGAGGGCGAGATAGAGGGCACCGTTATTCAAAAAAGGTCGAATCTTTCCTTTTACCAAAAGCACAGGTTGTACGAATGGTAATAAATTTTGATGGAAAAAATCATCTGCAAACTCGCGTTGCTCCTCATTCAGTTGGTCATAACGCTTCCGTTTTATTCCTTCCTTTTCCAACTGTGGTATCAGCTCCTCTTTCATGATTCGACTGAACTCCAGCTGCTGGTTATTGACAATCTTCAGTACCTTTTTCAGAACCGTTTTTGGTTCAAAGTCCAATTGTGCTTTTGTCTTTTTTCCAATACGAACCAAATTCATCAGGTTCGCCACACGCACTTGAAAGAACTCTCCAAGATTGCTGGAATAAATGGCCATAAACTTCACACGCTCCAATAATGGCACTGAGGGATCTTTCGCCTCCTGCAAAACACGTTCATTAAAAGACAACCAACTGATGTCTCTATGAATGTGACGCATATTATCTTCTGTAAGTTCTTTCATTGTATGTTGAATCTGGTTTTTTAATTTGTAGTTGGTTGTCTGTTCACTTCGACTTGCTCAGTGCAGACTTAGTTGTTATTTCTTCCAAGATGTATCTCTATCTAACAGTTAGGTTACACTTTGACTTCGAGTTAACTCTAATAATTTTCTGCTACGTTAGTAGGAAAGTTAACGTTAAGAGTTAAAGTTAAGAGGTTGCATCAAGCTTTCGCAAAAGTAATAGCATCGGCTCCCCATTCCTCTGCTCCTTCAATTGCAGCAATCAACTCCGATGGCTCTGAAATAAAAGACCAAATTCCCCGGTGTTGCTCCCCCATAAATTGCTCTTCAATACATCGTTCCACCATTTCTAAAATGAGGCATGATCCCGGTGATTTTTCCACCATTATCCAATACGGCGGTGGCCAATGCACCCATCAATCCGCTTCCGCCGCCGCCAAAAACAACCTGTATATCCTCTTGACAAAGAATGCGCCCAATATCCCTTGCCCCTTCAAAATATTTTTCTGCTATTTTATTACTGGAAGCACAGTATACCGTTACTCACTTAATCAGGGTCTTTATTTTATAGCATTTTAAAGGAATTTGCGTTAAAACAAACTAATCTGAGACCCCTCATTCTCATCTCTAAAAACTGGCCCTCTTATCTTAACACCAATATCATCCGACAATCTTTTTACGAATATATCAGCCATCTCAGGTGACAGTAAATTATCAGGTTCATGAGTGAATATATAAGCATCTTTAAGACCATACTCCTTCCAGCGACTGAGTCGTTCCACCCATTCTGCGGCCCTAAATTCATCGCTAGGGTGTAAATCATTTCCGACAAAACGGATCATAGTGGTGCTATTGGTCAGTTCCATATGCAGTACATCTCGGCGGCCTGCCACATCTGTAATGACAGCTGTCCGATTGTATTTTTGCAGAAGATCAGCCCATTCTTTGTTATCCCCTTCAAACCAACTTTCGTGTCGTAACTCTACGGCCAATGGGATATCCGGTGGAAAACGATTCAGAAAATTTTCCAAAATGGCTAAACTGCCACGGTCAAAATAGGGTGGCAGCTGAATAAAGCAGCATCCCAGCTTATGTTTTAGTCCAACAATGTTTTTACAAAAAATCGAGAGGTATTTGTCATTCAAATCCAGATCCCGGCTATGGCTGATGGTCTGCGGGATTTTAGGACAAAAGCGAAAATCATCAGAAGATTCTTTAAACCATTTTTCAATGATTTCTTCGGTCGGAATGCGATAATGTGTGGTATTCAGCTCAATGGTATTGAAGTGCTTAGTATACTGAGAGAGGAAGTCCTTTGCTTTTGTTCCTTTCGGATAAAGTCGGCCAATCCATTCTTTCATGCTCCAGCCAGTGGCACCCAAATAAAATTCGGTGCTCGTGGCTTCCGATTTTAATTCGCTATTCCGTTGAGGATCAGCAGGTAATCTAAAATTAACTGAACTGATATCGGGTAGTTTACCAAATTTCATAAGTATAAATTGAAAAGGAATTGGGGTCTCAAATTGTGCTTTCGCCAAATATATAAAATGGTGAAAGGATTGCGGCATATATCATATTAATTTTACAAAAATGGCAGGATCGTACACTATTTGGGCTTGCTTTGGAGGTATAAAGAATATGCTTATATTTGCCAGCTAAATACAGAATTTCACAATAAGTTTAAATCATAAAAAAATGCCAAGAAAGAAAATCGCCGCCGGTAACTGGAAAATGAACACCCTGCTCAAAGACGGGTTAAAACTCGCAACAGCCATCGCTAAAAAGGTGCCTGATACCAATAAAGCAGAAGTCGTTTTTGGAACTCCATTTACTCACCTTCATGCCGTTGCGCAAGCCGTCAAAGGAAACAAAAAAGTAAAGGTAGCTGCTCAGAATTGCTCTGCTAACGACAGCGGTGCCTATACAGGTGAAACTTCCGTAGCGATGTCTAAATCTGTTGGGGCGTCTTATATCATCGTCGGTCACTCCGAACGTAGAATGTACCACAATGAAACGGACAAATTATTAGCAACTAAAGTAGATAAAGTCCTTGCTGGAAAATTGAAGCCTATCTTCTGTTGTGGAGAGCCTATTGACATACGTAAAGCTAAAAAACAAAAGACTCACGTAGCTAAGCAA
>JBLHRR010000270.1:0-3602 GCA_047626155.1 Saprospiraceae bacterium
GAGGAATTAATTTTTACCTTTGCCTCCTATTTTATTTTACACAAAAAAGAAACAACAACTTGAAAAGAATAATCACCATCCTCCTCATCGTAATCTCCGTAGTGGGCGTAGACCAATGGTCGAAAATCTGGGCCGTTGAAAATATAAAAAACCAACGCGCTACCGAATATTTCAACAATTTCTTTAAGCTAATTTACGCAGAAAATACTGGCGCTTTTTTAGGCTCAGGTTCTGACCTAGCCCCAACTGTAAGTTTCTGGGTGTTGAAAATATTACCACTCCTTGTCCTTTTGGGTTTATTCGGTTACCTGTTGTATATGAAGTCTATGCCTCTAATGGCGACCATTGCTTTTAGCTTGGTGGTAGGTGGTGGGATTAGCAATATCGCAGACCGCTTCCTCAACAATGGTCATGTCGTCGACTTTATGAATATGGGAATCGGTAGTCTCCGAACAGGGATTTTCAATTTTGCAGATGTCTTTATTATGGTTGGAATAGGTATGCTGCTCTTTGTGCAGCTTTTTGTTAAAGAAGAGAAGACGGCTTAATTAGAGCTTATTCCAAATAGAATGGTACGGTCGGCCGGAAACCGAACACCCGAAACCGAATAACCTCTATTAAGTATTACACAAAAAATTATTTCCTGCTTTATTTGATCTCTGTTACCATTTTCAGTATCAGCTGGCTAGGTAAATCTGGACAACGTTTCTTTAAAGGTTCAAATAATTTTTTCTGATCTACTTCCTCTGTCGTCTGCTGGAATTTTGCATCGCGGCAACATTCCATGGCATCCTTGAAAGCTTTATCTGCTTCGGGGAGCATGGCGTCGAAAGCAGCGCTATCACTATCTTTTGAAAGGGCTTTCAGCTTCTCATTGATACTAACGGTATGTTCTGCACATTTGCAATAAGCTGTAGAAAGCGCATCATAATCAATTGCAGCGGCATCGATATTGGAGGGTTCTTCTTTGCTTTTGTCAGCAGCAGGGAAAGTATCAGTAGTACCTTGCTTATCAGTCGTGGTGTCGTTTTGGCAGGCAAATAAAAAAAGCAAGCAGAACAGCATAGGGAACATCGCTTTCATATCGGGTGTTATTTCATTTTTGATTCTTTAACGAATCGTTTATCAAAGAAGATCATTAAATATGATATAAAAAAACAAAGTTAAAATTTAAACGGATCTTGTTCAAATGTAAACGAGTGGAAAAGGCTTTTGGGTGGGTAGTCATCGCTAATGCAAGAGGATATTTCAATTTCAAAGACAATCCGTCGACCCACTCCTTCCTCGTTCGCCCTGGATGACAGGATAGATGTTCTTCTTTTTTGACTCCCTATGATTCTTATTCCTCCGCAATTTGATCCGCTTCATACCAGTTCCGCAAAACTTCCTCTCCCAATTTTCCTTGTGGGGTATAATCATGAGCAGGATAGCCTTCGTGTCCTTTCATATTTGGAAACCATTTCCACAAAAAACCACCGGCCCAATATTTCTCTTTTGAAAAAACGGTAAAAAGTGCATTTAGGGCATTGGCCTGTGCCTGTTCATTGATTGGTAAGTTGCGAGCCTTCCCTTCCAATTCCCAGGTATTATAACTACAGCCATCTACGCTAAGGTAACCGAACTCTGTAAACAGAACCGGTTTCTTTTCTTTTTCGTGAACGGACCGAATACCTCCAATCCATTTATTCCAACTTTTGGTCAGCATTTCATGGCTTGGAATTTTTTCATTCAACAATGGGAAGTAAGCGTCTATGCCTATATAATCCAGCTCTTTCCAGAAAGGGACTTCCCCGTAGGAATCCCAGTTGGAAGCGTAAGTAAGCTTGCCCTTATATTGAGCTCGGATGTCTTTAATGAGTTGTCGCCAAAAAGCAGCACGCTTTACCTCACTTTGTTTAAACTCTGTGCCGATACAAAAGAGTGGTACATTCAAACTATCTGCAATGGGAACGAAAGTCATGATGTATTTTCTGTAGTCTTTTTCCCAGGCTTCCCAATCAGATTCCTTATCGAAGTCGAGACCACCGGGCCAGCTTCCTGGGAAGTAAACTTGAGGCTTTAACATTACTTTTACATTCGCCTTGTTTGCTCGTTGAATGGTTTCGATGACGCCTTCTGACCTTTCGCCCCACCATTGTCTATTACTATTGAAATGCACTTCTGTTTCCCCCTGTCTTGTATAAGCGTATGGAATGACTGCAATCCAATCGGCTCCTACTGCTTTTATTTCTGTCATTGGGTCGACACTGAATTTTCGAGGAGGCGCTACGAAACTGAGGCCGTCTACTTCGATTGGGTGGACGGGGTGGTTGGTTTGTGTTGGGTGGTTTGTGGGGACGTTGTTTTGTCGGCAGGCTAGTTGGGTGAGGAGGAGGAAAAGAATGGAGAGGGTGTATTTCATGGGATGTGAATTTTGCCCAAAGTTAGTTAGAATTAGACAAAACGAGCTAACAATAAAAAAGAACGGTTACATCTTGTTACTTTTATTTTTTGTGTTTATTTTGTGGGGAGGAGGAGTTTTAAAAAACCACTATAATATATTGAATGATTAAAAAACCCATAATATATTGCCTATTACTGACAAGCTTCTTAGGTTGTAACCAAATCAAATCGGGAAAAGATAACACTTGGATTAAGGAAGAAATGAAAAGTACTGAAAAGTCTATTCATAACTCGAATTTAGCCTTTGAAAAAGTTATTCTTGAATTCTCAAAAGGAATTGACGGAGGAAAAATGATGTTAACTTAGCATTAAAAATTGCGATAGCGAAAAAGTAAATAGCACAATCAAGCAGTGATCAAATTCTCCCTCAAGTTACCACTCCCCTTCTACACAAAAAAGAGGCTCACAAGGACAAGTATAAAGCACTTCCGAATCCTCACAAGGCAATTCCGATTTCTCATCAACCACCTTGTAATTAATTCCCAACTCATCAAACAGATACCTCAACGCTTTGAATTCACATAAATAGATAGTTGTAAATCCCTTCTTCATTTCTTCGAGTTGTTCACTTACTATTTTCGTTGCCTTTAAATTATGCTCAATATAAGAACGAGAGAGCATCACCTGATTTATTGTCATCAATATTAACAATGCTCCACCTAAGTATTTCACTATTCTGTTTTGACTAATAAAGGAGAGACATAATAAAATAATCGGAATTAAATACATCTGTGGTATGTACCTCACCCACCAAGATTCCGGATGAACGATAATACTAATGGCAATTATTAAAACAATATAAAGTGCATTTATTTTTATTTTTATTAACTCGAATTAATAAAAGAACTAAAAAAATAGAAAACAGCACAATCAAACCAAAGTAAGGACCAAAACCTCCAATGCGCGTATCCGGAAATTTATACGTTTGCATAACGCCTTGAATAATTGGATGCTTCAGAATAGTACTCTCCTCACCTACCACACAACCTTGATAAGAAAAAAGGGAATGAAATAATTTGTAAAACCTATTGGCGCCATTAAAATTATCTGCCTGATTTCCACCTTCTAATAAATGCACTTCATTTAATGGATAAAAAGGATGGGCATACTCAAAGGTATTAACAAAATAAGGGCTATAACCAATAAAAAAACTACCTATT
>JBLHRR010000271.1:0-3494 GCA_047626155.1 Saprospiraceae bacterium
TTATCTATATTTATTTTTCCAAAAACATCTGTTAAACTGACTTTTGTATTGCCGGGGTTTGTAAATTCGAAATGAATCATTTCTTGAGTTGGATTAGGATATACTGTAACTATATTGTTATTAGCTTTGTAACCAGCCATCGAAAAGTGAGCCCCCAAAAGATAGCGGTAATGGTGAAGTAAAGGAGTGCACGTATTCTGTCTTATTTTTTTCTAATGCTAAAGAGTGTTTTGGTTGTCGAAATCTAAAAGCTAAATGAGTATCGTTATGCATCGAGTAAAGAATACATAAAAGAGAGTCTGCCATTTTATACAACGACAGACTCTCTTTTTTTAGAAACGAGGAATGAATCCCATTTCCTTATTTACTTGCAGTTATAAGACAATTGGTAGTGATACCATCGTGAACTAAAACTTCCCTTAGGCTAAGGTTATTGCCATCTTGGCTAATGCTAATATTCACAGTGAGAGAATTTCCAGATTGAGTAATTACTTCATTAATATTACAAGCGTTGAACTCTAAAGGATCATATTGAGCCCCAACGGTATCTGTATCATACTTGATAACAACTTTGACATTTCCACTCGCTGTAATGACGACGACAACATCTTCTGTAGTGCCATCACATTCTATTGTACCGTTGTAAGTTCCTACCCAGTCAGTTTGCGCACAGTCGCTTAAATCATCATCGGCACAAGCGGCAAATAAGCTAACTAATACGAACATTAGGGATAATTTCAATAATTTCATCTTTAAGATAATTTTAGTTTAAATTAAGAATTAGAATATGAACGACAAAAGTAAGAAAATTAGTGCTGTTTTCTCTGGGGAAAAGAATACATAAAAAAGAGTCTGTCATTTAATAAAACGACAGACTCTCTTTTTTAGAAATAAGGAATAAATCAAAATCCTTATTTAGATGCTGTAAGAGTACAAGTGCTAGTGGCAGCTCCGATAGTTATAACCTCCGTTAAGCTAAAGTTGTCGCCATCAATAGAAGCATCAACTGTTAAACTTGTTGTACCAGCTGATTGTGCTTCATTAATGTCACAACCACTGTAGTCTAAAGGATCATATTCAGCTTCAAGATTAGTTGTTTCATACGTGATAATAATTTTGTCAGTTCCACTTGCTGTAATAGTAACGGTTACGTCTTCTGAAACGCCATCACATATTGCAGTCCCGGTGTAAATTCCTACCCAGTCAGATTGAGTACATTCGTTAGAATCATCATCGCCACAAGCGGCAAATAAGCTTACTAATACCAACATTAGGGACAATTTCAATAATTTCATCTTTAAGATTTTTTTAGTTTAAATTAAGAGTTAAAACATAATCGGCAAAAGTAAGAAAATATCTATTGGGAACGAGTAAATTGTCTATGGAGTTTAGACGAAACACTAATTATTTTGGACAATAAATCATTTTAATACACCTGACTCCAGATTATATATTTCAACAGCTTTATTATTATTTCCCACTACCAATAGTTGTTTATTTCCACCAGCTTTTAACAAAACCAAATCTCGCACATCACCATAAGCTTTCAATCCGGCCTGCTCAGGAGAAACAGCCTTGAAGCCTCCTTTTCCATCACCCAGTAAGACCGTCCCAATCCCAGCATCAGACCGCGTTGTTTCTATCTCACGCTGATGATAATTACCAGCCAATACCAAATCCAGATGTCCATCGTTATTCAAATCTACGCTTTCAATACCATGTACAGAAGAGAGTTGTGCTTGATTTGGAAGTTTTCTAACAATATATTTACCATTTGTATTTTCAAAATACGAACTCTCAAAAATGGTAGCCTCTTTTAAGGTTGCACCATCTTTTCGGTTGCCTAATACAGACTCAATATCTGCTGTTGCAAAATCATTATAGGTGCCAAATTCTTTTTTCACGAAAGGCATTTGTTGCGAAGAGCATTCTCTTCCACGTACCGGATAACAAACGCCGTCGGAATCATAATACCCAAGGTATACATCGTTACTTCCATTCTGATCAAAATCTTTCGCATACAATTTGAAAGGCTCTTTTTCAGAAGCTTTGTATTTGATA
Organism: Saprospiraceae bacterium; assembly: GCA_047626155.1. Lineage (GTDB taxonomy): Bacteria > Bacteroidota > Bacteroidia > Chitinophagales > Saprospiraceae > CALGLS01. The sequence goes on from JBLHRR010000271.1 coordinate 2,062, forward strand.
TTGGTGCCGAGATTACCAGCTACCAAATCCAGGTCGCCATCATTGTCCATATCCGCCACGTGAATGTTGTTCCACCAACCTTGGCTGTTCTCCAATCCGAAATCCGCTGTGGCATTGCGCAAACCATCTCCATTGTTTTGAAATACGGAAAGCGGCATCCATTCACCAACAATAGCCAAATCCATTCGTCCATCTTTATCGATATCCAGCCAGGCGGCATCAGTCACCATTCCCACTTCTGTCAATCCGGGTGCATATTGTTTTTCTACTTTCGTGAAACTGCCCTTTTCGTTTTTCAATAAGACGGATTCACCGGTGTGACCGTATTGCCCTGGAATATTTCTGTTGCCAATAAATAAATCCAAATCTCCATCACCATCCATGTCGCCGGCAGCGGCTACCGAATGAGACCCGGCTAGAGGAGGTAATTTGGCAGATTTAAATTGGCCTTTACCTTCATTAATATATAGGCGGTCTTGGTTCTTTTTATCATTGGCCTTAAACTCGTTTCCACCACAGGTAACGTATAAATCTAAATCGCTATCTCCATCCGCATCAAAAAATAAAGCATTGGTTTCTTCTGAATCTGAATTAGCAGCCCAGGTTGACTGACTCAAGGGGGCAAAACCACCATCTGATTGTTGTAAGTATAGCGCACCCGATTGACCGGCAGCTCCCGTTATATAGAGGTCATCCAAACCATCATTGTTAATATCTGCCTTCGCAATTTTAGGCCCTAGGTGAGATAGCTTATAAGGCAATAATATTTCTTTTAAATAATCGTCAAAGGTGTTTTCTTTATGTGTAAAGGGTAGGGGACTCTGGTTGGTTTTTGCAAAAAATGCAGGAGACTTAGAAGTAGGAGGGGGCTTGTTAATTGCTTCGGATTGATTTATTTCCAACAATTGATTTACGTAAACATCTTTTAGTTCCGATCGTAGTCCATTTGTCCAAACAACTTCAACACGATCAACTACTGCGGCTCCGCCAATTCCAAAATGCAAAACTGATTCCGAGCAGGACATGAAACCTCGTACCGGAGAAACTTCAGCGATTTGCTTAGTGCCATCTGCCAGATAAATAGTAACGCTTGCCCCATAACCGAAGCGATTATTGCCAGTGCCATTTAATTTAACTCTCAGGAAGTTATTCAATTTTTTATCAGCTAAGGTGTTCTTAAATAAAGAAGCAGGATCGTTCATATTATTTGTCACCACGTCTAAATCACCGTCATTGTCAAAGTCAGCATAGGCCGCTCCCTGCGTCCATCCTGCAAAATTGAAGCCCCAGACATCAGAGCGATCTTGAAATGTAAGGTCGCTGTTATTTCTAAAAACAAAGTTGGTAATCCGTTGGCTCGGAGCCTGAGCTAAAAGTTCCAAGGGATTGATCCCGGGGTTTTTTCCCGCTTGCTTTGCCTCCGCATTTTTCTG
>JBLHRR010000272.1:0-3401 GCA_047626155.1 Saprospiraceae bacterium
TCAGTAAACTCCATCACTGCAAAGGGATAACCAAGATCATTAAATTTGGTAATAATCCCTTGCATCTGGTTTTCTAAATTCTGATCAGTCAGCAAAAAATTAGAACCGGAATAATTATCTTCATTATCGAGGTACTTCACCTTTTGAAGTCTCAGTTTTCCTAGTTTTAAGGGGCTGTTTGCCTCAATAACTAGTAAGCTATCTTTCTGATTACAACTTGCTAACCAGAAACCTTCCGCTTGGAGGCTTTGTACGATTTGCGGGCAATTGAAAGTGCTATCGGTGAAGCTTTTTTCTAGAATGCTATGGAGGTTTTTATAATCACTAGCGCTTTCGCAGATCAGTTTATAAGACGGCATCTGCGCCAGCATAAAGTTGCTGCAAAAAACAAAGAAGCTTAAATAGCGGATTATAGATTCCAATCAATAGGTTTTAGCTGCCACTCCTCAAGCTGACGATTGCAACGTGAAAAAGGCTGGGAATTAAAAAAACCGCGATAAGAAGAAAGCGGCGATGGATGAGGGCTGCTAATTATTAGATGCTTGCTTGGATCGATAAGACTTGTTTTTTTTTGCGCAAAAGCCCCCCAAAGAATGAAAACGATTTTATCCTCATCCTGAGATAGCTTTTGAATTATCGCATTGGTGAAAATTTCCCAACCTTGGTTTTGATGACTAGCGGCTTTCTGGGCTTGCACGCTTAATACACTGTTAAGCAACAGCACGCCCTGCTCTCCCCATCGGCTAAGGTCCCCGAAAAGAGGTGGGTCAATATTTAAATCACTTTTTAATTCTTTAAAAATATTCCTTAAGGAAGGAGGAAATGCCTGACCCGCAATTACCGAAAAAGCTAAGCCATGCGCTTGGTTTGGACCATGATAGGGGTCTTGCCCTAAAATAAGAACTTTGGTCTTCTTTGGAGTGCAGAGCCTTAGAGCTTCAAAAGTTGAGGATTCCAGTGGGTAAATGATATGAGATTTCCGTTGATCTTGTAAAAAATCATCGAGGGCATTAAAATAATCTTTAGCGGTTTCCTTGCGAAGGAAACTTTGCCAAGAGGACGGAAGAAGACTAAAAAGTTGATTCATAGAATACCACAATAAGTAATAAGCTGTTTATAGATATCTCTAGGTGGTTAGGCCAAAATAGCTAACTTTGCTTGGATAGCATCTAGGCTAACTAATTAATCGAAGATAAGATGAAAAAAGTATTGGCAATTTTAGCACTATTCATGGGGATTTTAGTTCTTCAATCATGCGGGTCTAGTGAAAAGTGTCCGGCATATTCCTCAATAGAGCAGCCCCAAGTATTAAAAGCCTAAATGGATTATATCGATTTATCGACCTCTACTCAATTGAACGAAGTAGATTCGAACTCTTTCAAGGGAAAAGGTGTTTTAATATTCAAACACAGTTCACGTTGCATAATTAGTAGAATGGTTTGGAGCAATTTGACAGCAGATTGGTCCAGCGATTTAGATGACTTACCCGTCTATTTTCTAGACTTAATAAGTTATCGAGCACTTTCGCAGGAAGTGGCAGAACGTTACGATGTTCACCATGAATCTCCCCAAGCGCTGTTAATTAAAGCAGGTAAATGTGTTTATAATGAATCCCATCAAGGTATTCAGCACAAAGAAATTCAAAGTTTAGTTAATGCGTAAAATTGTTTTTTTAGGATTAGCATTGTTAATAGGGAATAGCCTTCTGGGGCAATTGTCTACCGATGCTGACTTTAAAAGACAAGTTTATGACCGATCTTATTCAGGGGGTCTCAATCTCAATACCCGCGGCTTTGCACTTTCAGGGAAATATTTAAAGTACGTGGATGGCTATAGTATGCAAGGTTTTGAAATAGATTTAGCAAAAGTCAGGCATCCAAAAGAAACTATTTCGTCTGAAGATATATTCAACAACTATCGAGGCTTTGTGAAAGGGAGAATTAATTCATTTTATACTTTGAGAGCAGGATATGCTTACGAGCAAGTTTTATTTGATAAAACGGATCGCGGTTCAATTTCTATTTCTTGGGTTGCCAGTGGAGGTGCTTCTATCGGTTTGCTTAAACCCATATATTTAAGCGTGAATGAATTTGGAGATGATGGCGACCTGCGTGTGGAAACTATCCGTTATACGGGAGAAACGAATCCTGCGAACATCAATGGTGAGGCTTCCTATTTGACCGGGATTATGGAAACTAATTTGAAACCAGGAATATATGTTAAAGGAGGAATTAGTTTTGATTATCAACTATTTGATGATGATATAAGTACCCTTGAAATGGGTTTTATTTACGATTATTATTTTTCGGAAGTGCCGATATTTTTCGAGGCACAGGACGATATAAACTGGGTAGGATTTTTTCAATTATACCTCTCAGTAAACTTTGGTTACAAGCTTAATTAAATTATGAGTGAAGTAGGAGTGTTTGAAAAAACGCAAAAGAAGGTGAATACAATTTCTAGAGGCAAACCGCGCTGGTTAAGAGTTAAGTTACCGACTGGAGAGAAGTTTAAGAATGTACGAAAGTTAGTAGATAACTACGGACTGAATACCATCTGCGAAAGCGGAAACTGCCCAAATATGGGGGAGTGCTGGGGAGCTGGTACAGCCACTTTTATGATTTTGGGGAATGTTTGCACCCGGAGTTGTGGTTTTTGCGCTGTAGCAACAGGAAGACCGGAGTCGGTAGACTGGGACGAGCCAGAAAGAGTAGCACGTTCCATTAAGTTAATGAAAATTAAACACGCGGTACTTACTTCGGTAGATCGCGATGATTTACGCGACGGCGGTTCGATTATTTGGAAAGAGACTGTTCAAGCCGTTCGCCGCATGGTTCCGGGAACGACAATGGAAACCTTGATTCCAGACTTTAAAGAGGAGTGGGTAAATATTGATCGTATCATTGAAGTGGCCCCAGAAATAGTTTCTCATAACATTGAAACTGTGCGTCGCCTAACTCGCAAGGTTCGCATTCAGGCCCAATACGATCGCAGCCTGAAAATCTTGAAATACTTAAAGGATCAAGGCCTTCCTCGCACAAAATCGGGTATGATGCTTGGTTTAGGTGAAACGGAAGAAGAAGTTATTGACAGCCTAAAAGACTTACGTGAGGCCAAGGTTGATATTGTGACCTTAGGTCAATACTTACAACCAACACCGCAGCATTTACCTGTGCAAGAGTTTGTTACCCCAGAATCTTTCGCTAAGTATAAAGAGATAGGATTGGAGATGGGATTTAGATATGTGGAAAGTGGTCCCTTAGTACGTTCCTCTTATCACGCGGAAAGGCATATGTTTTAGCCGTTCATAAGAGTTTAGAAATTATATTTGTCACACAGTATGTTAAAAAACGATAAACTATGAAAAGAAAGATACTTTTCTCCCTCAGTGGAATAATGAT
>JBLHRR010000273.1:0-3394 GCA_047626155.1 Saprospiraceae bacterium
CTCTGCTATAGTGTCAAGCACCCCCAAAGCAAAGGACAATAGCAATGTGCTCTCTGGTGATTCCACTGCCGAATATCGTCTCTTGCCTCTCACTAATAACAATATACTTACGGCATTAAAAAGGTACGCTCCAAAACGATATCCTACCTTCTCTTGGAACGAAAAATTTGAAGGAATATTTCTGTCTGAAAATGAAATGAAGATTGAGAGCCTTGCTTCTTATGGCTTCTATGGTTTTGAAAAACAAGAGATTGTTATAAAATTAGAAGACAAAAAATTGTATGTCAAATGTCTGACCTGTGATCAAAAAATAAAGATCCTTTGCAAACATCAAGCGACTTTATTAGACGCTACTGCTCATATCCTAGAACAGGAGAATGGTTTTCTTAAAGACCAGGACGGTTTTTATAATAGGATCGTAAAACAAACCAGCAAAAAATCAGGCGTAGATCTGGAAGCATTTGAAAAGTATTTTACCATAAAGATGGGTAGGAATGGTTTTTCTATACTGGGTAAAGTAGATAATTTGCATGGTTCAGAATGGATAAAGTCGACGCAAGAATACCTTGACTCAGAACAGGAATATCGAAAACACATGAATAAAATAGAGACCACTAAGCTGGGAGAGGGGCGAGCAAAAAAGCAGGCGTACTTCTGGGGTTTGAAGGATGGCCTTAGAAGTAACACAACAACAAAATTACATTTTGTTCGAGGCAACGGGCTGAAAACAAAAGAGGGTATTCAGTCCAGTAGTTGGGAAGTGGACGGTCTACCTACCGGTTTTCCTAAAGAAGCGCTTAAACTTGGACAGAAGCTGTATTTTGCAATTCGGGATGAAAATGCAAATACGCGTTTTGAACAGGCGAAAAAATTAATTCAAAAGAACCTAAGTACGCTTAATAGCATTTATCAATATACTTATTCTGGAGATATTGAATATGGACGAAAGCCCAAAGCTGCACAATTGGCTATGGTCAAGTTTCAGCCGGGTATTTTGAGCTGTCGCTTCGAAATTTTAAGAAAAGACGGACTGGTTAATATCAAACGGGAGATAACTTTAGATGGGGAGCCTTTTGATTATACTAAAGTAAATTATAGCAACGAGGTTTTTAGTGCAACACGGACCCAAGCGTTTTGCCATGCGAATGAACATTTTAGCGGATTCATGAATTTGTTCAATGGGCAGGATATGCTTATCGTTCCGTTCACCAACAAAAAAGAATACACCAAGTTGGTCAGCGGTTTCCGTCAGCATTTTGCAGTGACCGTCCCCAAGGCTATGATTTTGAAAGAGGAGATATTACCTGATCCTGTTTATCAGATTCTGTTGCGCGAAGTAGGTCAGTTCGTCCTTTTTGAGCCACAGTTGAAATACGGCGATTATAGTTTCAATGCTTTTGACAAAGAAAGTTACCACATTGAGAAAAAGATCTTTCGACCAAATGAAGAAGACCGTGTGTTTCTAATCGATTTTCTTAAAAATGCACATCCTGCTTTTACCAGCCATAATTATGCACAAGCGCAGGATTACGTTTATTTGGATGTAAAAGAATTGTTAAATAACTATTGGTTCATCCACTTTAATGAAGCTTGTGCTATGGCAGGGGTGGAGGTACTTGGGCAAAAAAACCTGACACAATTCAAATATAGTACGAATCGCGCTGTGACATTTTCTCACGTCACTTCGGGCATCGACTGGTTTGATGTGGACATGGGCGTTTCCTTCGGAGACGAAAACATAAAGACTGCTGACTGGATAAAAGCTTTGCGGAATAAAGAATCTTTCGTCCGCCTCAAAGATGGCACCTTGGGTGTCTTACCTGAAGAGTGGCTGAAGCAGGCGCGGAAAATCCTGGCTGTTGCCGATATAGAAAAGGGGGAGTTGAAAATTTCAAAATACCGCTACAATATCATTGAAGATTTATTCGAAGATATTGACGATACTAAAATAGTGGAAGAGCTTAAAGCGAAAAAGAAAAACCTGGAGGAACTGGAGTTGAATAAGAAATACAAAGTTCCGAAAATTGTAAAAGCAAAACTTCGGAATTATCAGGAGCACGGATACGCCTGGTTGAAGTTTTTAGATGAATCCCAATTCGGTGGTATCCTCGCAGACGATATGGGCTTGGGGAAAACGCTACAAGTCATCTCACTGTTGGCCGACCAAATAAAGGCCGTGCCCTCTTTGGTTATTGTCCCCCGAAGTTTGCTATTCAACTGGGCAGCGGAAATTGATAAATTTTGTCCAAAACTAAAATATATCATCCACCATGGTCCCAGTCGATCCAAAATAACAAAAGATTTACTGGCTTATAATGTCATTATCACCACCTATGATACGGCTAGTTCTGACATCGAGTTATTGAAAGATTTTAAGTTCAATTACATTATATTGGATGAATCACAAGCCATTAAAAATCCAGATTCAAAGCGTTACAAAGCGATGCGTTTGTTGCAATCTAACAATAAACTTGCAATGACCGGAACACCCATTGAAAATAACACGATGGATTTGTACGCTCAACTTAGTTTTACCTCTCCAGGTTTGCTGGGTACTAAGACGAGTTTCAAAAATGACTTCGCCATTCCTATTGACAACAATGGCGACCAAGAAGCGGCCAACCTACTCCGAAAATTAATACACCCCTTTCTACTTAGACGAACCAAAGACCAGGTAGCCAAAGACCTTCCGGATAAAACAGAGTCCATCATCTATTGCGAAATGGGTGTCACGCAGCGAAAATTATATACCAACCTAAAACGAAAAATAAAAGAGGATATTGAAACTGCTGTTGAGGAAAAAGGGGTCAATAAATCAAAGTTCCAAATGCTGGATGGGCTTCTGCGTCTACGCCAGATGTGCAACTCTCCGTTGTTGGTCAACTCGACTTTTTCCGGCGCCAATGCAGATTCCGTAAAAGTGAATATATTGTTAGAACACTTGCAAGAGAATCTGGGGGGACACAATGCATTGGTATTTTCACAATTCGTTAGTCTCTTGACTATTGTCAGAAAAGAATTGGACAAACGCGGCATCTCATATGCTTACCTCGATGGATCTACGACTAAGCGGCAAAAAGAAGTTGATAAATTTATGGACAATGAGGAAGTCAAAATATTCCTCATCAGTATCAAAGCTGGAAACACTGGGATGAATCTCACCAAGGCCGATTACGTTTACATCCTCGACCCTTGGTGGAATCCAGCAGTGGAAGCACAGGCGATAGATCGTACGCACCGGATCGGTCAGGACAAGCAAGTTTTTGCTTACAAGCTGATTTGTAAAGATTCCATTGAAGAAAAGATTTTGAAGCTACAAGAAAAGAAAAAGAAATTGGCTACGGATATTATTCGGACGGATGAGAATGTACTGAAGTCCTTGGATAAGGTGGAG
>JBLHRR010000274.1:0-3387 GCA_047626155.1 Saprospiraceae bacterium
GTTGAGGTCGTAGATCATCTCATTAAATTCGCGGCGGTAGCGTTGTGGATTGGTGAGTACGGCGAGCGCAGTTTCCTCATCCATTTCAAAATTGAACTCCTTGGGAACATAGTTGACTTGTATGTCTTTTGGGGTTTGTTGGAAGATGGCAGAAATCCCGCCGCCACTGCTACCTCCGGAAATATTGTTTTGATAATAATTATAGAAAATAAAAGCACCCAGACAAATGAAGAAGGTGTAGATGATTAGTTTACCGAGAGTAGGGCCATTCATAATAATATTTTTTGATTCTTTGACGAACCTGTCGGCTCTATAGGGAGGGATTCCGTGTTTTTATATTTCCTCAAATAGCGTTCTCAATGCTCCTTCCGTTGCACTACAGTCGCTTATGATAATCTTTTTGAGGAACCAGATCCGAGTCAAAGAAGGTGTTTAAAAGCAAAGAAAGCCAAATCTTAGCTGTTTGTGTAATACTTTCAGGTTTTGTAGCGTAAAAAGGTATAATTACTAAAAGCAGCATTTTTCAAAGTCTGTCCGTTTATCTTATAGCTGCAACAAAAAAATGCTATTGAACATTAAAGAATCTCTTAGATAGTTAGTATGATTAAGCCGTATTACTTTATAGTAGTACGGCTTTTTTATTCTATTTTTGCCCACTATGCTATTTGAACAACAGACCCTTAACTGCCGTGGCCGATTGCTTGATCTTTCTCAACCGATTGTCATGGCCATCCTCAATCTGACCCCTGATTCTTTCTACGATGGGGGAGTGTATCAATCTGATAAACAGATGCTTGCCAAGGTTGATCAATTTATTTCTGAAGGTGCTACGATTATAGATATCGGTGGTATGTCTTCCCGACCCGGTGCAGAGATCATCTCGCCGGAAGAGGAAATGAAACGAGTCCTTCCTTCCATTCTACAAATCAAAAAACAATTTCCAGAAACGATAATTTCTATTGACACGCTTTCTGCTAAAGTGGCAGAGGCAGCGGTGGAAGCAGGAGCCAGTATCGTGAATGACATCAGTGCTGGACGTTTTGATGAGGCAATGATTCCATTGGTGGGTACTTTAAAAACGCCATACATTGCTATGCATATGCTCCGTACACCGGCAACCATGCAGCAGGCACCGGAATACGATGATGTTTGTGAAACAGTGCTTCGTTTCTTTATCGAACGAATTGCGCTTTGTCGAAAGGCGGGAATTAAAGATGTGATTCTTGACCCTGGCTTTGGTTTTGGAAAAACGGTAGCGCACAATTATGAGCTGTTGCGAAATATGGAGTTGTTCCGAGTATTGGAGTTACCAATCCTTGCTGGTATTTCTCGAAAGTCAATGATCTACAAACCTTTGGAAATCAAGGCTGAAGAGGCTCTAAACGGAACGACTGCTTTACATATGGTTTGTCTGCAACAAGGGGCGAGGATACTGCGGGTGCATGATGTTAAAGAGGCGGTTGAAACGGTGAAGCTTTGGAAGTTAATGGTAAGTAAATGACGTGAGATGGTGCGGTAAAACCTTTACTAAAGCTCGAAGTTTTAGTAAAGGTCCCCACTATCGCTTACGTGTACTTCGCGTAAATTTATAACAATACAATGACGTAAGCATCGTAATTGCTCACACAGAAAGAACAAAGGCCACAGAGCGAGCTGCAAAACTCGCGTTTGCTTCGTGCTTTCTGTGGCCTCTGTGTGATTAAAAAAACGTTAGATAAATATAAAAAGAAAAGCTGAATCTAAAAAAGCCCCTCAATCTCACCATCCTCATCTATATTAATCTTCTCAGAACTAGGAACAGAAGGCAGCCCCGGCATCCGCATCATATCTCCAGTAATTGGAACCACGAAACCAGCGCCAGCAGCAATTTCAATTTCCCGAACTGTCAAAGTAAAACCTGTAGGACGCCCAATCAACTTTGGATCATCAGATAAAGACTTTTGTGTTTTGGCGATGCAGACAGGAAGGCCGTTAAGTCCCAGTCGAGCGATTCTACGGAGGTTCATTTTTGCTTTGGAAGAGTATTTTACATCCTTTGCACCATAGATCTTTGTTGCTACTTTGAATATTTTTTCTTCTATAGAATCCGACCAATCATACATTGGTGTAAAAGTACTGTTGGAAGATTCGATTGCTTTGACTACGGCATATGCAAGGTCTTCCGCACCTTCGCCTCCTTTTGCCCAAACTTCAGCCACTACAGCAGCAACGCCAAGCGCGGCACATCGTTTTTGGATCACCGCGATTTCCTCTTCAGTATCAGTCAGAAAACGATTGATGGCTACTACAGGTTGGATATTAAACTGCTTTACATTTTCAATATGCTTTTCCAAATTCACCAAGCCTTTTTCAACCGCCGCTGCATTTGCTTCCTTTAATTCTTTTAAATCCACTCCGCCATGGTATTTCAAGGCTCGGATGGTGGCAACAAGTACGACTGCTTTTGGCGAAAGCCCTGCAGATTGACATTTGATATCCAAGAACTTTTCAGCACCAAGATCAGCACCAAATCCTGCTTCAGTCACAACATAATCAGACAAAGACATACCCATTCGAGTGGCAATCACAGAGTTGGTTCCCTGGGCAATGTTCGCAAAAGGACCACCATGTATAATGGCGGGCGTTCCTTCAATGGTTTGTACCAGATTCGGTAGAATGGCATCTTTGAGTAAGGCAGCCATTGCTCCGTCGGCATTAAGGTCACGAGCATAAACAGGGCTTCTGTCCATCGTGAAACCAATGAGGATATTCCCTAGGCGTTTTTTCAAATCCTGTCGATCATTTGCCAAACAAAGAATGGCCATGATTTCAGAGGCAGCCGTAATATCAAAACCTGTTTCTCTTGGAATCCCAGAACCAGTACCACCCAATCCAACAACAATATTCCGTAAGGAGCGGTCATTCATATCCATTACTCTTTTCCAGATGATGGTACGTGGATCCATGCCTAGAGAGCGTGTCTTACTTTGAAGGTTATTATCTATTAGTGCAGCTAATAAATTGTGTGCTTTTTCAACGGCAGAGAAATCACCAGTGAAGTGAAGGTTGATGTCCTCCATTGGTAAAACCTGAGAATATCCACCGCCGGCAGCACCTCCTTTGATTCCGAAAACAGGGCCGAGAGAAGGTTCCCGTAGCACTACTGTTGTCTGCTTACCGATGCGATTCATGCCTTGTGTTAGTCCAATGGACATGGTGGTTTTTCCTTCGCCAGCCGGGGTCGGAGAGATGGCAGAAACAAGTACTAAATTGGATTGATCTACTTTCTTTTTATCAATTAAAGATAAGGGAAGTTTGGCTTTGTACTTTCCGTACATCTCTAGGTCATCTTCGGCTATATTGAGTTGTTTGGCAATTTTGGTAATGTGATGCAAGGTTGCTTTTTTT
>JBLHRR010000275.1:0-3275 GCA_047626155.1 Saprospiraceae bacterium
AGGGTTCCCTTAATATGCGCCACCTTACGTTAATTCACGCAAGTGGGAAACCCTGATCCGCCCTCATCTACCCTGATCAACCCTTATGTACCTTATTCCAAATCCACTTAATATGACCAAGAACCCATTCTATCATTAGGATTCCTTCCTCTTGGCAAAAAATTACACTAAAAGAAATTATTTCCCTACATTGATTCATCAAAACAAATCAAAAAATAGCTAGCCATAAAATTGGCTTCTGGTCAACCAGTGCCCTCGTTATTGGCAACATGATCGGCTCAGGGATATTCTTGCTTCCCGCTTCCCTAGCGATCTATGGCGGAATCAGCTTGGTGGGCTGGGCTTGCTCCTCTGTCGGAGCTATTTTACTAGCAATAGTTTTTGGTGGTTTATCCAAACAAATGCCTTCGGCGAATGGAGGGCCTTATGCTTATACGAAAAAAGGACTGGGCCATTTTCCTGCTTTCCTAGTAGCCTGGGGATATTGGATTTCTATCTGGAGTACCAATGCTGCTATTGCGGTTGCGCTCGTTGGTTACCTGGCCGTTTTCTTTCCGATTTTGGCTACGAATCCCCTAGCTGCTATCGGGACAGGACTGAGTTTTATTTGGTTTTTTACCTGGATAAATACGAAACAGATTAAGACCGTCGGCTTCGTACAATTGATCACAACTATTCTAAAAATCATTCCCATATTCCTGGTCGGACTATTCGGTATCTTTTTTATAAATACGGATTATTTTATACCATTTAATTTAAGTGGGGAAAGTAATTGGTCCGCCATTACTGCTACGACAACGATGACCTTTTTCGCCTTCCTAGGAATGGAGAGCGCCACCATTCCTAGTGGACAAGTCGCGAATGCCGAATCGACAATACGAAAGGCGACCATCCTGGGAACCTCGGTGGCCATTGGAATTTATATATTGAGTTCTGCTGCGATTATGGGAATCTTACCAGCGGAAGTATTAGCAAAATCGCATGCCCCTTTTGCTGATGCAGCGGAAGTTTTTTGGGGCAAGGGCGCAAGTTATTTGGTCGCCATTGGAGCAATCATTTCTACGATGGGAGGGCTGAATGGTTGGTTATTGATGCAGGGACAAATACCAATGGCCGCTGCACAAGATGAACTTTTCCCAAAAGTATTTCAACGAAAAAACAAAAACGGAGCACCAGCAATTGGGATTGTATTGTCTAGCATTCTGGTATCCGTTTTAATGATGATAAACTACCATGAAACCTTGGTCAGTGCTTTTACTTTTATGATGACCCTTTCCACTCTTTCTGTAATAACGCCCTACATTTTCTCGACGGCTTGCTTTGTATTGTTTTTACCCAAAAATGAAAAGAGGTATGATGGGAATTACATTATTTCCTTTTTGGCTTTTTGCTTTTCTTTGTGGATTATCGTAGGCTGTGGAAAAGAGGTGGTGTTTTATGGATTCCTATTATTGATGTTGGGAATTCCGGTTTATGTTTGCTTGAGAAGGGGACAGAAAAAATGACGTAATTATTCAGCAGTTGGCAGTTAGCTTCCCACTATTGTGCGTTATAGGGAAGCCAACTGCTAACTGCTGAACAGTTACAAAATGACGATTAAATAAAACAATTAAATGCAGAAATATCATATAGATCCAGACATTAAGAAAGCGGAGACACTACCAGCATCTTTTTATAAAGACGATACCGTATTCGAATATCTTCGAGAGAAGCTCTTTACAAAAACCTGGCATTGGATAGGAGACCGAAACTTGGTTCCATTATCAACATCGGTATATCCATTTTTATTGTTAGAAAACTTCTTAGATGAACCTTTGTTGTTGATCAGAAATAAGGAGAATCAACTTAGATGCCTTTCTAACGTCTGTACACATCGTGGAAATATTGTGGTTCAAAATCCTGGACAAGTGCGAGATCTTTCTTGTTTATACCACGGGCGAAGGTTTGATTTGGATGGAAGTTTTAAATCAATGCCGGAATTTAAGCAAGCAGAAAATTTTCCAAGACCCTGTGATTCGTTGCGTGAATTTGCATCAGTAGAATGGGGACCATTTATCTTTACGGGGTTAGAACCAGCCTTTGATTTTAATGCTGTTATTGAACAGATGAACGAACGAATCGGGTTCCTACCATTGTCTGAGTTTAAACTAGATAAAAGCAGTTCAAAAGATTATTTAATCAATTGCCATTGGGCTTTGTATTGCGATAATTACTTGGAGGGCTTTCATATCCCTTTCGTACATCCCGATTTAAATGCGGTCTTAGATTACGGAAATTACAAAAGTGAACTTTATGATTATTGCAATTTGCAAATCGGCTATGCGCAAAGTGGAGAGGAGGTTTTTGATTTGCCCGCTGATCACATTGACCACGGTAAGAACGTAGCTGCTTATTACTATTGGGTTTTTCCGAATATGATGTTTAATTTTTATCCATGGGGATTGTCAATTAATATAGTTCGCCCCATTAATAAACATAAAACGAAAGTATCTTTTGTTACTTATGTTTACGACGATTCCAAACGACAAAGTGGGGCTGGCGCCTTGTTGGATAAAGTGGAAAGAGAAGATGAATTCGTAGTAGAAGGCGTGCATAAAGGATTACAGTCAAGGTATTATAAAGCAGGACGTTTTTCTCCTACAATGGAGAGGGGCGTGCATCATTTCCATAGGTTATTGGCGAAGTTTGTTTCAATGGATTAAAGCCCACAAAGAAAAAAGCTGAAGTCTTTTTTACAAAGCTCATATAAGTTTTGAATGGAAAACCAACTGCTTTAATTAAAGACTTAGGTGAACTATGTAAAAAGGCGAATAGCCTTTTCTTAAATGAACTTTTACAGTCGGGGACTATGTGTCCTATGTGGCTTTGTGTTTAAAATCGCGATCGTAGTGCCCCGCGTTTTAGAAACAATGAATTCTTTGCTTTTGATACTAAACCCTATTCTACTGAGCAGTAAAAAAGTGTAATATGAACGTATAAAAAGGAGTTGGCATAAAAAAAGCGAATAGAAGGAAATTACGACAAATCCTTTATTCGCTTATGTTAGAAATAAACAATTCCGAAGAATACAAGAGCTTATTTCCAGAATTTTCAGAGAAAAAACTAAGCCAACTTTTCTTAATATGTAGTTGCATGTTGGCTGTACAGCGTACGAATTTGAGTAAATGTGCGAGGCGAGTAGGTAAGATTTTAGAGAGATCCATAAAATATGAGACAGCTTATAGTCAGCTAAAGAGATTTTTTCAAACGGGTAAATCGGACTCCATCTTAAAGGG
>JBLHRR010000276.1:0-3089 GCA_047626155.1 Saprospiraceae bacterium
CTATAGCAGAACAGGGGCAAACATTGGTTTATCCTAATCCATATTTAGATTCCGCTATTTTAGAATTTGAAGGAGAGCCTAACAATTTCTACGATTTATTTATTTATAACGCCCTTGGACAGTTGGCTGCTAGTGCTATTATTAGCCGACAATCGTCAAGTCTCTTTTTTGTTGAGCTTCCTCATTTAGCAGATGCTGGCTTATATTTTTTCTCGGTGACTAGAGGAAAAGAGGTACTTAAATCTGGAATGTTTCGGAAATTGTAATTATTTTGTTATATAAAATAATCAACAGTTGGATTCCTTTGAAAAGGTAAGTATTACTTATTCCCTCACTCAAAAGTATTCCCCATCGCACGCTCCGAATACCCACCATCAACGCTGCAGCACCGTTCCATAAGATAGATAGGAAAATACCAATTGCCTCAAAGGTCGGAGCGCTAAAGTTAGTAAGAGAGAAGGCTGGAAGGTTAGGTGGGTAAAAGGGTATAGGTAACTTAAAATCATACTAGTACTTCAGAGATTCTTTCTTGATTCAGAATCGGAGAAGCATTGTTAATGATAATAGAATCCGGTGTAGTTAATTGAACAACTTTGCTTAAGTTTTGCAGCATGTCTTCACGGTGAATCATTCGTTGGATGGATATATCCGCGGTGGAAGTCCAATTGTTATAAGCGGTTTGGTAATGGCCATTCAGTTCGAGCAAATGAAAATAGACGGCATCTTTGTCTTTTTCCTTTGCAGCTTCAGGTAGCGAAGTGAACAAAATTAAAGCAGCCTTTTCTGCTTTCGCCTTTTGCATGGTTTCACAATATCGTTTCCGATTGTCTTCTGTTATATCGAAGGGGAATAAAATGACTTTTTGCATAATCTTAACATTTAATTTACCTAAGGACAGCAAAAAGTAATTAGGTCACATCTTTGTTAGTCCTTGTACAAATCCCTTGATACTATATGGTAGACGATTTTACGGAAGACGGCCCGCGATCGTGGGAACCGTCTCCCATCTCCCGTCTCCCGTCTCCCATCTCCCCTTACGCAACAGAAGCTAGTTTCAATTTCTCTCTTGAACGAGCCAGTCTCATCTTTACCGCACTTTTCGAGAGTTCATATTTATCCATCAAATCTTGCACTGATTTTCCTTCAAAGTACTTTTCGGTAAGAAAGGATTTATCCTTCTCTGGAAGTTGGGTCATAGCGGTTTCCATCTGCTCCATTTCCTTATCTTTCAGAATGGTATTTTCCTCATCAAATAGGTCTGCCTCCGGCTCCTTGATTGTATCCAGCGCAGCACACTGACGCTTTTTATTCTTGGTCAATACATCCATGCAATCATTATATGCAATCCGGAACAACCATTTGACGAAAGCCGCTGGATCTTTTAAGCGAATTAACTGATCAGAGATTTTTACAAAAATATCCTGCGTTAGGTCCATCGCATTTTCTCGATTGCCCAATATCTTAGCGCAGTACAAAAAGACCTTTTGATTGTAGCGCAGATATAGTTCACCAAAGGCAGCGGGCTCTTTTGTTTGCTGATAAGTTAGTACCAATTGTTCGTCGTTAAGTTCTTTGAAAGTTGTCATGTCAGATTTATCATTTATTAGAAAATTCTGACGCAAAGATGGTAGGAAAGAGCAGGGGAGAATACCGTAAAAATGCTGATTTTTTAAAATCAGTGATTCGCGTAAAAACTACGAGAATCGCGTAGTTTTCTACTAGGATTTGGACTATTGGAAAGGAGGGAGGAAAGTAGCAGGTCTACTTGTTCATGGACAGTTCATGGACAATTGATGGACAGTTATTGATCGGGAGTTCCTTATTCTACTATACCGTGTTTCATAGCATACTTCACCAAACCAACGGTGTTTTTCACTCCTACCTTTTCGATAAGATTTCGTCGATGGGTGTCGACGGTACGAATGCTGATGAAGAGGGCTTTTGCTATTTCGGAATTGGTGTTCTCTTCTACAATGAGTTGTAATACTTCCAATTCCCGGCGAGTGAGTGGAATGTCAGTTTTACGGTCCTTGCGCTTTTTACCCGCCCTTAGTTGTTCTACCAATAAGGCAGAGACCTGCTGGCTATAATAAGTGTTTCCGGAAGCAACTTCCCGAATGGCTTTTATCATTTCGGTACTACCGGCATCTTTCAATAAATATCCAATAGCCCCAGCTTCTAAGGTTTTGATAATATAATTGCTTTCATTATGCATAGATAAAACCAGCACTTTTATATTTGGGTACTCTTTGCTAATAAACTGTGTGGTTTCTATTCCATTATAGCCACCCATGGAGATGTCCATCAACACTACATCTGGGCTTACTTCTTTTAATTCCTCTAACACCTCTTTCCCGTCTTTTGCTTCTGCAATGACATTGATGTCGGCTACCTCATCCATAATGGAAACGATGCCGTCTCTGAAGACTTTGTGGTCATCTGCGATTAGGATATTGATCATAAATTTTTCTTTATTACAGGGATTTCTATGGTAGACATGACCCCTTTTCCTTTTTGGGTATCAATAGAAAAAAGACCATTAAGAGAAGTAACTCGGGTATTGATATTTCGTAAACCGATTCCATTCTCTAAAAACTCATCTATTTTATTTTGGTCGAAACCAATGCCATCATCTTCCACCGTGAGTACAATCATATTGTCGCGTTGTACCAGTTGTATGTTGATGGTTTTGGCCTTTGCGTACTTTATGGCATTATTCAAAAGCTCTTGCACAATGCGGTAGAGGTTGACTTCTACTCTTCGTTCGAGCCGTTTTTTTATACCGATATGGTAAAAGTTAACCGTTAGCATTTCACTCTGATTAATCTTTTGAGAAAGGCTATTTAGCGCCTCTGTGATACCAAAGTCGATCAAAGCAGAGGGCATCAGGTCATGGGAAATCTGGCGAATATCAGTGGCAATATTTTGAATAAGATCTCCCATCGCGTTGACCTTGTTGAGTGTCTTCTCTGGGATGTCACCGAGATCTCTTTTCACTGCATCTAAGTTGAGTCGGATGGTGGACATCATTGGTCCAATGCCGTCATGAATTTCCTGAGCGAGCCGATGGCGCTCCTGTTCTTGTCCTT
>JBLHRR010000277.1:0-3085 GCA_047626155.1 Saprospiraceae bacterium
CCGTCTTCCATCTTCCATCTTCCATCTTCCGTCTTCCCCTTCTAAGCCCGAGAAACCCTCTTATTCCGCCTACACCTTTCGCTACAATATTTCACCTCCGCCCAATTCTTCTGCCATTTCTTACGCCATGTAAATGATTTGTTACAAACTAAACATATTTTGGTAGGCAAGTCGCTTTTCTTCATCAGGAATCAGGTATTTCATTCGTTACTTTTCTATTTCTATTTTGCCTTACATGCAGCAACACTATTCTTTTATTCTCTGCTCTTACTTGAGGATGTTTACGATGTCCCCATACTTTCACTCTCGCCTTTTTACCGGTGGCGATCAAGTCTATTACCGGCGGAGGATAATCTACTGTTATTCCACTAAATGCCCGATCTAGGGCCGTCATCTTCCAGGGTTCATGGATAAATCCACTTGGAAGATCTCTTAGCTCCGGTACCCATTGTTTAATAAAAACGCCATTCGGATCGTGGTCTTTTGATTGCTTGATGGGATTGTACATTCTGACCGTATTAACTCCCGTTGTCCCAGCCTGCATCTGAAACTGAGGGTAATGTATGCCCGGTTCATAGTCCAAAAACTGCTGTGCTAAATGATACATTCCTTTTCGCCAATCACAATCAAAGTGGAGACAAAAAATAGAAACCAACATAGCGCGCATTCTAAAATTTACCCATCCGGTAGCTTTCACACATCGCATGCAAGCATCCACCAAAGGGAATCCAGTTTTTCCTTGCTCCCAGGCCTTTATCAATTTTTCATCGTTGCGACGCTCCAACAACTCGTAGCCTCGATTTACACACTGCGTTTCATAATCACATTCTGCCTCAAACTTCTGAATAAAATGACAATGCCATTTCAGCCTAGTTAAGAAACCCAAAAAAGGTCTTTTATTAAATTGATAATTAGGATGATTTCTCACAAACTGAAAAGCTTGTTTGATGCTGATATTTCCCCAGGCTAAATAAGGAGATATTCGCCCGCAGGACTTTCTACTTTCTTTCGGCTTGGAAATGTGCTTGTTGTAATTCCTACCTCGATCGTGGCAAAAGGAATGCAAGTACTTCCAGGCGAATAACTCCCCCGGTTTTTGAAAAACCGTTGGATAATTTTTTAGCTGAATTTCTAATTCCTGATCTAACTGAAACGGATGATCAATTGGAAGCTGCTCCGTTTTTGAAAAGTGATTATTGACAACTGAAGTATTGATGTGCGCATGCCATTGGTCATCCCATGATACTCTGTTTTTCAATCCCCGAACAATCCCGTCTCTTTGGGATTCCTGCCAAACAATGCTTCTACGTTTTAATAACTTTGCTATTATTTTATCTCGATTCCAAGTATTCCGGGTGCCACTTTCCTGATGAGAAAAAACATGCTCAACTTCAAACAAATCGCATAAGCAAGTAAATACCTCTTCCGCCTCGGCATGAAATATCATTACGCTTCTTCCAAACTTATCTAATTGTTGATTCATCACCCCTATGGAGTGGTAGACAAACTGCAGATGCCGTAAGGAACAATCCGGATATTCCATTGCAGTAGGTTCAAAAATGTAAATAGAGATATAATCTTCCGCTGCATTTTCAGCATCTAAGAAGGGGAAATGGTCTTGAGTTCTAAGGTCTCTTTTCAGCCAGACTATATTTCGTTTTTTCCTCATTGTTGGTCCGTTCAGCAGCAAAATCGACATTTTATTTTGTTACTCCATCTGGAGGTGTTCAACTGCGCAGTATTTAACAACTGAAAAAGTAATTTGTTGTGTACTATAGAAAAGCGATTAGTGATATTTTAAAGACTTAAGTGTTTTAAAGATTACCCAATGGAGACAGTCCTATTACCGCAATAGCTCAGCATCAAAAAGAACCCCAGCAAATTTGTGAGATACGAGCTAAAATATCCTTTAGAAAGATTAAGCAGATCGCCAATCTCTGGTCAAAAGGTAAATCTCAGATAATAAACCAAGCCCCCAAATACGTTAGGTCGTAAGTCTTTAGATTATCCCCTAGTCAAAGCAAAATTCCACTTCATATCATATCATCAAAATTTGAAACCATGAATCAACAACAATTTATGTCCTTCCTGTTACTTTTTTCCTTCTTTACTTCCTGTCAAAAAGAAGAGCCAGAATTGATAGCCGTTCCAATAAATGCAACACCTCCCCTGAGTATTGAAGCAGAAAGCATCGATTTCGCCGTAATCGGTGATTTCGGAATGGAAGGAGACAATGCTTTAAACGTCTCCAATTTGGTAAAGAGTTGGGATCCAGATTTCGTATTGACTGTTGGAGATAACAATTATTACGATGGAGAATTCTCGACCATTGGAAAAAACATTGGTCAATATTATTGTGACTTTATTTATAACCCGGATTCCCCTGCCGAAGAACGATGTGAAGGACCAGCAACCCAATCGGAACAGAATCGATTTTTCCCTTCCTTAGGAAACCACGATCAATCTAGTGCTAATGATACTCGTCCCTATGAGGCTTTCTTCTCCTTGCCAGGCAATGAGATATTTTATGATTTCGAATGGGGCCCCGTTCACTTTTTTGCGCTGAATAGTGGGCAAGATACCGATCATGAATGTTGTGAATCGGAACAGGCGGTTTGGTTAAGACGTAAATTAACGGCCTCTACCAAAACCTTCAAAGTTGTCTATTTCCATCACCCACCATATTCTTCTGGAAAACATGGGAGTGATGAAGCGATGCAATGGCCATTTAAAGAATGGGGCGCAGACGCGATCCTTAGCGGGCACGATCACAATTATGAACGGATTAACGAAAAAGGAAATCCCGACTTTGTTTATTTTGTGAATGGACTTGGTGGTAAAAGTATCCGTGATTGTGGGGTAAACTCCTTGGATGAAAGTCGTTTTGATTCTTTCTGCTACAATGAAGACTATGGGGCTATGTATTGTACTGCTTCAGCGGAAGAATTACGATTCCGGTTTTTTGAAGTAGGGAATAACGCTCATCCTGTTGATGAATTTGTAATTTATAAATAACAATGTGTTGGATGTTTGCAACGTATCCGTGTTACCATCTACCCCTGCGAAGCCACCCACTTCCCAGGCA
>JBLHRR010000278.1:0-3051 GCA_047626155.1 Saprospiraceae bacterium
CCGTCCCTAAGACGTGCCAAATTGGTGGTATGAGCGATGAGAATACAGCGAATTAGTAGCCATAAAGTATCTAGCCAGCAGCTTGGTAAATCCGGGTACTTTGCCCTAACTTGGTCAGTGAGCGGTGGGGTCATTCTTCTGAGTGTGAGAACTCAAAAGATACGGACTGAACCGCTCAGTTTTTTAATCTTTTCAGAGCCTCACCCAAGGCATTTGTCTAGCAGTGTAGGTCAGGATGTTTACGGAGATAACTTAAGGATGGAGAGAGAGTCGTTTACAACAACCGCTACTAATCCTATTTTTCAGCAAAAAAAACATATAATCTATGAGTAATCAAAAATCAGCAGTCGTATGCGGAGCAGGAGGCTTTATTGGAGGCCACCTCGTCAATAGACTTAAAAGCGAAGGGTACTTTGTCAGAGGTATTGACCTAAAGGAAAACGAGTACGGCAATATGAATGCGGATGAATTCATTATTGGTGATTTAAGAGATCCAGAAACTGCTCAAAAAGCCTGTAAGGGAATGGATGAGGTTTATCAGCTTGCAGCTGATATGGGAGGAGCTGGTTACATCTTCACAGGTGAAAACGACGCGGCAGTGATGCATAATTCGGCTCTGTGTAATCTGAATGTGCTTCACGGTGCATATCTGGAAAAAGTTGGTAAGATTTTTTACTCCTCTTCAGCTTGCATGTATCCAGAATACAATCAGCTGGATCCAGATAACCCTAAATGTTCTGAAGATTCGGCTTATCCTGCTGCACCAGACAGTGAGTACGGATGGGAAAAATTGTTCTCCGAGCGCTTATATCTCGCGTATTGCCGGAACCTGGGTATAGACGTGAAAATAGCCAGATTTCATAATATTTTTGGTCCTCAGGGCACCTGGACTGGTGGCAAGGAAAAGGCTCCAGCCGCTTTTTGTAGAAAAGTAGCCGAAGCAGAAGATGGTTCGTCCTTTGAAGTATGGGGAGATGGAAAACAAACACGCTCTTTCCTCTACATTGATGAATGTTTGGAAGCTGTACGAAGATTAATGGAGTCAGATTTTAACGGTCCGGTAAACATTGGATCAGAAGAAATGATTGCTATTAATGATTTTGCTAAAATGGTTGTTGATATATCCGGTAAGAACCTCTCAATCAAAAATATCCCTGGGCCGGAAGGAGTGAGAGGCCGAAATTCAGATAATACTCTAATAGAGGAGAAATTAAATTGGAAACCAAATCAACCATTGCGATTGGGTATGGAAAAAGCTTACGGGTGGGTTTCTTCTCAGGTAGCAGAAGCAAAAGTTTGATTCTTTCATGAAGCCTCAAGTCATCAATAAATGCTTTCTCTTCCGAAATTAGATTGGTTACAGCAAGAAATTAATGTCCCCAGTGAGCTAAATGACGATTATCCAAAGATTACAATTATCACGCCGTCGTATAATCAAGGAAAGTTTATTGAGGCTACCATAAGATCTGTACTGGCCCAAAATTATCCTAATCTTGAGTATTTTATTTTTGACGGAGGCAGTACGGATAATACAGTTGATGTAATTAAAAAATACGATAAGCACATTACCTTTTGGGAAAGCAAAGAAGATAATGGGCAAAGTCATGCAATTAATAAAGGGTTTAGGGCCGCTTCAGGTGACATTATAGGATGGTTGAATTCCGATGACCTCTTTTATCCAAATACCCTTCACAGGGTTGCAAATTACTTCAAGGATAAAAACTATAGGAAAATTTTATACGGAGAAGGTACTTTTCTTTTAGATAAGTATCAAATATCTGTAAAAAATACCATTGCGAGACGATCCCAAAAACACCCGATAACACTTTGTGATTTCATTATTCAGCCGAGCTCTTTTTGGGGCAAGTCTGTAGTGAAAGAAGTTGGCGAATTAGATGAGAATTTACACTTTGGATTTGATTGGGATTGGTTTATTAAAGCGCACAATAAAAATATTCCCTTCCAAAGGGTAGAAGAAGATTTTTCAGTATATCGTATTCACGCTGATCATAAGTCAGGTAGTGGGGGAGACAAACGAACTAAAGAACTTGCAAAAATTTTTAGAAAAAATCACGGGGAAACTATTGCAGATGCTTATGTACAGCTAAATAGAGGTTCAAATGCAATCTGGGTTAAACGGATTTTAAAATACTTTCCAGTTGGAACTTCCTTTATGAGGAAAATTTATTGGAAAAACAACTTTAAAACCATTTCTTTTAGTCTCTTTGAATCTATTTTAATGATGTGATATGAAGCACGAAAAAGTTATTCTTCTTTTCTGTGGATGGATTTTTTTAATTTTCTGTTTTTTTCCTTATGTGAGCATTATTGGTATAAATACCACGACTCAGCCCAACGCACTCATCTTTTCTATATTTCCTATCGTTTTCATTAAGTCAAATCGGTTACCCAAAGAATTATTTATATTCGGAGTGGTCTTCGGTTTTGCTACTCTATTTTTGTTTATTAGTGATTTAAGTTTTCTGTCTTTCAGAGACTGGGCGAATTACCTTTCAATGTTTTTTGTAACGTTCGCAGCATATAATTTCTTACGTTACATCAATGGGTTGCCCTACAAATTCTTTTATTCAGTGGTATGTATTTGGCTTTTTGTAGGCCTTGTACAAATGTTCCTATACCCAAGTTTTCTTTCGTTTCTTCTCCATGGATGGCGAGGTGGAGGTTTATCAAATGGGAGGGGAGTTACGGGTTTATCAACCGAGCCCACTTACTACGGATTAATGTTAGGGTTATTCTTCGTAATTTATTTGATCAACAATTGGTATGACCGAAGTAAACTTTTAGGGTTTCTAATCCTTTTTCAGGTGGTTTTTCTCTCCTGGTCTTCAACAGCGATTATCTTCTTTCTTTCAGCTACAGGGTTTTTTCTTATCATCATGCTGGTTCGGCTCAACGTAAAATTAATTTTATCTATAACTGCTTTGTCTATTGTTGTTTCCGTTTTTCTGGTTTCAACAATTGATCTTTACAAAGAGCTAAGAATTTATAAAATTTCACGAGTTGTTTTAGATAATCCAGAAATAATATTAG